>DATKEP010000052.1:0-25671 GCA_035512055.1 Rhizomicrobium sp. | reverse complement strand
GGAGATGCTGTAATTGGTGTAGCGGCCCGCGAGATCGGCGTCCAAGTGCTCGACCAATGGAAGATCCTTGAGGATCGGGATGCCCACTTCGCCCGAGAATTCCCAGACATTCTCGGAGGCGTGGACGGAGGGCAGGGTGTTGTTGTCCCACAAGGTCTGGGTAACGAATTGCTGATTGGCGGCGCTGACGAAGCCGTTTCCGGGGAGCTGGGCAGCTTTGCTGGTGGCGGGGTTGACGCCCAGCGCGGGGCAAAGGCGCAGGCCGGTGCAATTGACCACCGCGGTCGGCGAGGCGTTCGAATCGATCGTATAGTCGAGCCAGCGCATTTCGCCCGCCAGGGCCACCCGGACGGGACCAGCCGGCAACTGGAAGACATCGCCCGAGATGTCGGCGGCGATATCATCCAGGATGTTGGTCTCGGCGAAATGGGTGGTTCTGCCCCAGTAGTCATTTTGCGCGTTGGTCGTCACATTGTTGCCGAATGTGTTGATCGGCACGCAACCGGGATAGAGATTGCCGAACTGGGCGATCGCCGCTGCCGTGTCGTTCCAGCAAACGATGCTGTTGGTGGCGGGATCGATCACCGCATCCTGCGCCGCGTCGTGGAACTGGTTGTTGCCGTTGTGGTAGCCACTTTCCGAGAGGCGGGTTTCGCCATGGGTGTAATGCGCGTCCCAGGTAAAATCCTTGAACAGCACGCCGTTCACACCGGTGGTCGAGATGATGTTGCGCGTGACGCTGTTGGTTGCGCGGACGCGACCCGGGGCGTCATACCATTCCGACACCGCGAAGGTATTGGTGCCGTCGGTCGCCCAGTTGGGGTCCGTGGCGCTGTCATCCCCCAACAACGCCCTTGTGGCGGCGGGGAGGAAGGCATTGTTCTTGAAATAGGTGACGGTCTGACGGCTTGCCTCCTGCTGCTCCGGGAAGAAATAGTTGAAGATATTGGCTTGGGTGGCCGAGATCTGGGTAAAGAAGGTGGTGTCCTGATCGATGTTATAGCTGAAGCGGCCGAACGCCGTGGCATTCCTTGTGGCGCCGAAGATATCGGTATGATTCACATGGGCGCAATCGCCGCAGCCCTCGGCAATCGCGGTATTGGGCGATGATGAGCCAGGCGTCACAGGTATCACGCCATAAAAGATGGGCGTGGGTATGCCGGGCTGACCGAACTCGTAGCCGTTGACCGAGCAATTTGAGCAAGTGATCTTGCCGCTGTCGGTTGAGACCGTCTGGCCGGCGTTTATGATATTGGTGTTCGGCACGGTCGCGTTGCTGCCGCTATTGTAGGAGCCCAGATTCTCTGCGCCCGACGGGCGGGCTTCCTTCAGGACGCCGTCCTGACTTTGATAACCGATGGCGCCTTCGATATGGCCCCTGCCGCCGAACAGGTCGCTGCCGGCCGACAGGTGCGCCTTGTATGAGAAGCCATCCTGATAGGTCGAAATGCCGGAATTCAAGTCGTACTTAATGCCCGAGAAATTCTTGTCGAGGATGAAGTTGACCACGCCGGTGATGGCGTCGGAACCGTAGACCGACGAGGCGCCGGCGGTGACGACGTCCACGCGGCTTATCAACTCCTGCGGCAGGGTGCTGATATCGACGCTGCCGTTTGCATTCGAGGCGGGAAGGCGCATGCCATCCAACAGGACCAGGGTGCGCTGCTGCCCGAAATTGCGCAGATTGAGGAAGTCGCCGCCGCCATTCGAGGCGGCGTTGCCCGCGTTGCGCTGGGTCGCGCTGTTGATGAAAACCGGCAGCTTATTCAAGGCGTCCGAGAGATTGGTGGGGGTCGTGTTCAGTAGCTGCTCGGTGGTTACGACCGTCAGGGGCGTCGGCGAGTTGGCGATATCGGAAATGACGCGCGAGCCGGTGACCGTGATGTTCTCCACCGAGGCTTGGTCCGTGCCGGCCGCGGCCGCCTGCCCGGCCTGCCCGTCTACCGCTGCGGACACCGTCTGGGCGCAGACGGGTGCGCTGAACAGACTGGCGAGCAGTGCAATGAGAGATACGGTGGATTTTGAATCGCGAAGCATGGCTTCCTCCCCTGTGTCGCAGTGTTTTCTCTGCCGGGAGATGGAAACAGCCCCCCGCGCAGTGACGTCACCGGAGAAGCCAGTTCCCTGAAGCATCAACTGCAACGCTTCAGGGACAGTGTACAAACCTTTGACCGGATTGCTCCGGACCTGAGCCAGTTCGTAAGGGTAAAGCACCACCACCCCTGTCTGCCGCGATAAGGCAGGCAAGGCGGTCGTCAGATCTCCCCCCGAAATATCGACTTTATATTTCGTGGACTGCGCGTAGGATGGTTCTGCGAAGGCAGGCCTTGAAACCGCCAGACATCCGCAGAGCGCGACCGCCGCGAGCGACTCTCCCCTTAACTTCATTCTCCGACCCAGTGGGTTGGCACAACATTCTGCCTTCGCACCGGCCTTGTGATGATTGAGACCGACATGAAGACCAATTCACCTAAGACCACCATAAAAAATTTGGATCGAGACGGCGATGTTGCTCTTTTACAACTGGCGGTTAGCCTGACGCCGGGAAGTCGGACACGCAAAGTCCCGCCGTTCCGCGCCACCCTGGTCTCACGCGTTGGACCATGGTCTCAAGCGGTGAAAAACGCGCGCACCGGCGGCGATCGGTCAGACTTTTTGTCAGTACACAGATAAGTTGGCGGCCCGCGACCGGCGCAAGAGAGCGACCTAAGGCGACTTCTCGCGGCCCGAGGTAAGGCGCACATGTTTCGGGTCGATCCACTGTGCATGCAGGCCGAAATTGTTCTCCAGCGCAGCGAAAATAGCCTCGATCTGATCGGTCCTGAACGCGCCGCCGACAGGCAGATTCTCCAGCGTCGGATCGGCGAGTTCGATCTTGATGTTCGAATAGCGGCTGACGTCGGCGAGGACTTCGCCCAGGGGCTGCCCGGTATAAATGAGCTGGCCCTGCCGCCAGGCCAGCTTGCGTCCCATGTCGACGCTGGACACGACTTCGGCGCGTTCGACTTCCTGGCCCAGCACGATATTGTGCCCCGCGGCGACGACGCCCAGGCTTTTCGCAGGCCCGGAAACATGCCCGCCGTTCGCAGGAGCAACCTCGACACTTCCCTTGGTGACGCCTACCTCGACCACACCCGATTTTGACAAATGAACGTCGAATGCGGTCCCGATGTCGCGCACCACATAGTTGTCGGCATGGACCGTGAACGGGTGTGCCTTGTTGTGCACGACGTCAAAATAGGCCTCTCCGCGCATCAAGTGAACATCACGGCTCGTGCCGGAGAAATCCACATCCAGCCGGCTGTTGGTGTTGAGGATCACCGATGAACCATCAGCCAGGGTGATCCTTCTCTGGCCGCCGATCGCTGTTTCATAGGAAAGATTGACGGGTGGATGGAAAATCCTGGTGACTGCATGGTTCTCGGCCTTTGCGGAAACCTGGGGCTGTGGGTGGAAAAAAATAGCCCCTCCCGCCACCACAATCACCGCTGCCGCGCATGCCGCAAGCCAGGGCCTCGCTCTTTCCAGCATGGCAGGATGGCTATCGCACCCGCTGGCATCCCGCCCGTCTTCACTGGGTTCGGTGAGCAACCTCAGTGCGTCGAATTCCGACCAGAGATTGCCATATGCCGCAATGGCCTCCCGATGAAGCGCGCTGCGGCTCAGCCACTCCTGGAACGCCGCCTGATCCTTGGCCGAGACGTCACCCGCATCGAAACGCGCCACCCACGCCGCGGCCTCGGCCTCGGTGGCTGCCGTATCGGGAAACGCCAGGATTCTGCCCCTGTCGGTCATTACGCCTTCGACCCTAGCACGGAATTACTCTGCCTTTTTGGCTTTGACAAATGCCGTTGGGATTTGCTCGGGCATTCGGGAATTCCCGCTCCCCTCCCCGACTGCACCGCCATGAGCCCGCATATAGGCCCTGCATCGCGACAGTCCGAGGGCAACATGGTTTTCAACCGTCCTGACAGAGATATCAAGCCGGACCGCGATCTCCTTTTGTGACATGCCCCGCATCTTGCGAAGTATGAAGACCTTCGCGCATTGGGGCGGCAGAGCTGCAATCGCGCGCGCAAGCAGACGCATGCGTTCTCGACTTTCGACAACATCATCAACCGCGGCCTGACTGTTATCTTCTAGGACCTCCTGGCCCTCGAAATCCCCTAGAGGCTCGATTGCCATTGAAGACTGCCTGGCGAGCTCATTCAGGGCCAAGTTCTTGGCGACCTTGAATAAAAAGGCTTTTGGCGCCTCGATCATGCGCGCGGATTCCGCGGCAAAGGCGCGCAAGAAGGTCTCCTGCGCAAGATCGTCGGCAGCTTCGCGAGACCTGATAAACCGTCTCAGATAGCGTTTAAGGGCTACCTCATTCTCGAGATACGCTTCGAGGATCTTCGACAACTCTATGCTCACCTTCGACCAGCCGCTGTATTCAGCGTAGCGCAGATATGGCGGATACGAAAAGCGGCAACCGAATCCGCAAGGAACGGTTTGCGAAGCAAACAAAACGATCCAGTGGGCCGTGTTGAGCGACAAATGCACCCAGCTTTAGCGAAGGGCCGGGAATTCCACCTAACGGTCTTGCAGGAAAATATTGGTCGGAGCGGCGGGATTTGAACCCACGACCCCCAGTCCCCCAGACTGGTGCGCTAACCAGGCTGCGCCACGCTCCGACTTAGATTTTGGGGGCAGATGCGCCCCGCGGGGGTACGAAAGGCGGCGGACTATAGGGATCGCCCTACCCGTCAGCAAGCCCCGCATCTCATGGGTTTTTGGGCAATTTGCCCGGCATTCTGGACGAAATCCGTGCGCTCACGGGACCTGCCGTTCGCAACCCTAAAGACGCTCGCGCGCCGCCTGCAGCCGTATCTTGAGACCCTTCAACTCGTCGAGTAATTCCTCCAGCCGCTCCAGATCCTCCGCCGGCAGGCCATCACTCTCCGGACTTTGCGCCACTGCATCCATCATCGGTTCAGACACCTCCGCGACAGGTTCCTCGATCAGCGGTGGGGCCCGGTCCAGTACCGGAAAATCCCGCGATGGCGGCGGCGCATCAAAGAAAGGCAGATCCAGGGTGTCGGACACAGCGCGAAGATGGCTGGCGCGCGGCTTCCTCAGCACAGGCACAGGCACGGTCCTTGTCGATTCGACATAGACGATCTTTTCGATCACCTGAACTTGAGGAGCCGGCGGCGGCGGCTGAGGCTGCACGGATAGGTGCACCTCGCCACGGCCCAGATCGGCAACATGGCGCAGGCCGCGTTCCTTCAGCACCTTCTGCACGCCACGAATGGTCAGGCCATCGCTGTAAAGCAGCGCCCTGATGCCCTTGAGCAGATCGACGTCTTCTGGCCGGTAATAGCGGCGGCCGCCGGCGCGTTTCACCGGCTTCACCTGTACAAATCGGCTTTCCCAGAAACGCAGCACATGCTGCGGCACATCCAATTCAATGGCGACTTCACTGATGGTGCGGAAGGCTTCCGCAGATTTTTGCGGACAGGCGTATGCCGCCGACGACATCAATCATCACCCTCATGTGTTGGAGTCTGTCCATTGATGACCGCCTTCAGTACATGGCTGGGGCGAAACACCAGCACACGACGCGGCGCAATCGGCACCTCATCGCCAGTCTTGGGATTGCGGCCCATGCGCTGGGATTTCTGGCGCACCGCGAATGTCCCGAAAGAAGACAGTTTCACCGTCTCTCCCTTGGAGAGCGCACCACACACCTCTTCCAGCATGTCTTCCACCATTTGGGCGGAGTCGGTTCGTGATAGCCCCACGGCCTGGAATACCGCTTCGGTCAGGTCAGCTCTGGTCAAAGTTCCCGTTGTCATGGCCCCGCGACTCTTTTGTTTATCCACAGCACGGTAGGACCGGCCTGAAAGCCCGTCAAGATCAATGACTTGAGAGAATCCCCTAAAGTTGGGCGGCTAAGGCACCTGGCCTCGTCACCAACGCAGCAGCGCCGCGCCCCAGGTGAACCCCCCGCCCATGGCCTCCAGCAGCACCAAGTCACCCCGGCGAATGCGGCCGTCCGTGACCGCGGCCGCCAATGCCAGCGGCACCGAGGCGGCGGAGGTATTGCCATGAAGCGCCACGGTGGAGATAACCTTGGCCGGATCGATGCCCAGCTTTTTGGCGGTGCCGTCCAGGATGCGCTGATTGGCCTGGTGCGGCACGAACCAGTCGATCTGGCCGATCGGGATGCGGGAAGCCTCGAGGGATGCGGTGATGGCCGCCGCGATATTGGCGACGGCGTGCTTGAAGACTTCCTTGCCATGCATGCGCAGTTTGCCGGCATCCTGGGTCGAGGACACGCCCCCGTCGGTGTAGAGCAGGTCGTGCAGCCTGCCGTCCGAGAACAAGCGCGCGTTCAGGACACCCTGGTCGGAATTGTCGCCGATACCCTCATGGGCCTGCAGCACAACCGCCCCGGCTCCATCGCCGAACAGCACGCAGGTGCTGCGGTCGCTCCAGTCGAGCAGCCGCGACATCGTCTCGGCACCGATCAGGAGGATGGTGCGGGCCGCGCCCGTTCGGATCATGCTGTCGGCCACCGCCAGGCCATAGATGAAGCCTGAGCACACCGCCTGAAGATCGAATGCCGCGCCATGGGACATGCCGAGCCGCGACTGCACGATCGTCGCGGTGGCGGGGAAGCTTTCATCCGGCGTCGTCGTGGCCAGGATGATCATGTCCAACTCGCCCGCGTCTATGCCGGCATCGATCAGCGCGGCGCGCGCGGCTGCCAGCGCCAGGTCAGACGTCTTTTCGCTGGCAAGCGCAATATGGCGCTGGCGGATGCCGGTGCGCCCACGGATCCATTCGTCCGACGTATCCACCTTCTTGGCCAGATCGTCATTGGTGACGATGTTGGACGGCAGATAGGTGCCCAAACCGATGATGCGGGAACGGATCATAATTCCCCTGTCCGGGCGCCAAGGCTTTCGGCGGTGATGCGCGAGCGATCGGCAGTGATGCGCGCATTGATGTCGGCGCGGGCCATGTCGATGGCGGTATCGATGGCGCTGGCGAAACCAACGGCATCAGCGCTGCCATGACTCTTCACGACAACGCCGTTCAGGCCCAGAAAAATGCCGCCATTCTGGGCACGCGGATCGAGCCTGCGGCGCAGCGTATTGAGCGCGCCCGAGGCAGCCAGCGCGCCCAGCCGCGACATCAGCGAACGCTTCAGCGACTGGCGCAGATAGGCTCCGACCAGCCGCGCCGTGCCTTCGGCGGTCTTGAGCGCTATATTGCCGGTAAAGCCGTCGGTTACCACCACGTCCACCGTGCCCTTGGCGATGTCATCGCCTTCGACAAAGCCGTGAAAAGCCATGGGCAGATTGGAATTGCGCAGGATCTGCGCGGCGCCCTTGACCCCGTCATTGCCCTTCTGTTCCTCCGAGCCGACATTGAGGATGCCGACGGTCGGCCTGGCCAGGCCAAGCAGGACATGCGCGAAGGCTTCACCCATGACTGCGAAATCCACCAGCTGTTCCTCGGTGGCGCTCACATTGGCCCCGACATCGAGGACCACAGTCTGACCCTTCAGGGTGGGCCATATTGTGGCGATGGCTGGGCGGGAAATGCCTTCAATGATGCCCAGGCCAAACATCGACACTGCCATCAGCGCGCCGGTATTGCCGGCGCTGACCGCGACATCGGCATCGCCAACCTTCACGCAGTCGATCGCGTGCCACATCGAAGTGTCTCGCCCGCGGCGCAGGACATGGGACGGCTTGTCCTCCATGCTGACACGGTCCTGCGCATGGCGGACGGCGCAGCGGGCCTTCAGCGCCGCATGGCGAGCAACCAGCTTGTTCAGCTGTGCCTCGTCACCATGCAGGACGAACCGGACGTCGCTATGGCGCTGGATGGTCTTGAGCAGCGCGCTCACGACAACACCTGGGCCGGCATCGCCGCCCATGGCATCAATCGAGACAGTCAGGGCCCGGGTCACGGCCGCCTTTCGGAAGCGCAGGCTTTAGCTCTTTGCCTTCACGACTTCGCGGTCGGCATAGTGGCCGCAGGAAGCGCAGACATGGTGCGGAAGCTTGGGCTCGCCGCAATTCGGGCATTCACCATGGGCGGCCGCTGTTAGGGCGTGGTGTGAGCGGCGCATGTTGCGGCGCGACGGCGAGGTTTTTCTCTTCGGGACCGCCATGGCGGGAGACTCCATCAGAGCGCGAGCCACCCTGGACCCCTTGTCCCGGTTAGCCGCGCGGCAAGCAATAAAGCCCACCCCCGAACGGGGGGGCCGAAAACAGGCGGCGTGGGTAGCAGGAAAGCCGGGGCGGTTTCAACCCCGACAGCCCGGCTCTGGAAGGGGTTAACGCGGTTAATAGCCCTACTTCAGGGCCTTGAGCACGGCAAACGGGCTTTGCGGTCGGTCCTGGGTTGGGGTTTGGGCGGAAAATTCCACGCCTTGGCAGCGGGGATAAGGCTCAAGCGACAGGACAAATTCCTCCAGGACCGGGCCGGCCAGGTCATAGTGCAGGCTCTCGAGCTCCTCAGGACCCTCCTCCTCGCTGTCCAGAACCAGCTCAGGGGGCGAATCGGCAACGGCCGGCCGGTGGCGCGCCGACCCATGGAATTGCAGTTCCCGGTTGAAGCGACGCTCCATCCGGCTCTTCACCGGCTCCAAGGTCACCACGCAAGCCTGGGTTACATTCGCGGTCAGCAGGAAGGACAGCCCGAAGCGGTTGGGCGCAAGCTTGGCGATCTCAACCCGGGCCGCAAACGTTTCCAGCGAGACGATGCCGGACCATCTGGCGATCGCGGCGCGCTCGGCCTCGTCGGCGGCAAACGCCACCAGATCACCGGCATTGCCGAGACGTGCAAGATTGTAACTGTGCGTAAGCGGAAGGCCGTCGGTCATCGAAAATTATATGGTGGGCAGCGGCCCGAAATCGAGCGCCTTGGGCAAGCTTTCGGCAAGATGGGGGGCCGCCGAAAAAGCATAGGCCGCCAGCTTCCTCGCGCGCACATCGGGGGGTGCTCCCCGCCACAAATTCCTGGCCAGGGCGGCTGCCAACTCATCCTCATTGCGGGCGCCGTCATACGCGGCCATGCGGCCAAAAAAAGCCTTGGCCATGGCCTTGAGCTTGTGACCGATTCCGATATCGCCCACGCCCTGCTCGCGCATCGCCTCGTCGAAGCCCGTGAAGATCGTGTCGGTCAGACTTTGCGCCATTTCGGTGCCCTTCAGTTCCTTCAGCACCAGCCAGGCATGGAAAGCCAGCACATCGAAGCGTCCATCCAGGCTGTCGGCCACGCCAAAATCCGCGAAAAATACGGGTTCCCGCGACCGGCTTACCAAGCCGTCATAAAGATGGCGCGTCTGGCGCTTGCGTCCCGCGAAATCCTTGAGCAAATTTAGCATCGAGAGTCCCTGTACGCCGGAAGGGCTTGCCGCCCGGTCAGGGGCACGATAGCACGTCACCGCAGACCAAGGTCTTCCAGTGTGAAACACGCCATGAAATACGCCCTCTTGCCGCTTGCCGCCGCCGCCGCCCTGATCGCCTGTGCACCTGTGATCAGCCAGCGTGGCTATCTGCCCGACCCCGATAGCGAAGCCACCATCAAGTCGGGCAAGGACACCAAGACAAGCGTGCAGGAACGGCTGGGCTACGCCTCCACCACTGCGACATTCGGTAACGACAGCTGGTATTACATTTCCGCCACCGAAAAGCAGGTCGCCTTCTTCAGACCCGTGGTGCTGAAGCGGCAAGTCCTTGCGGTCTATTTCGACAAGGAGAACAAGGTGACCAACGTGCGCCATTACGGCCTAAGGGACGGCCATGTGATCGCGTTCGAATCACGCGAGACTCCCGCGCGCGGCCGCGAGACCACCTTCCTGCAGGAACTGCTCAAGGCCACGCCGGGCAGCAATGCCACCAACATCCAGGAAACCAATCCAGGTAACGGCGGCGGCCCAGTACCATAACCTTGCTCTAGCCGGCGAAGCGAAGGACGCCCTGCGACTGCGGCCGCTCCGAGGCCAGCCCATAGACGCAATGAAGGTCGCGCCACACTTCGAAGGGCGCGCCCTCAGCATACAGCAAGGCGGCAGAAACCGCGGCCTCGTCATCCGTCAGTGAACATTCGTGAATCTTCACGGCGCTATAGCGGTCGTCACCGAGTACGCGAATTTCATAGTCAGGCATTGCCGCCTCCGCAAACGGATGGACTCAAGTCGGTTGAGCCGTCGATTTGACGGCAAGCAGATGAAAGTTTTGCATTCAGGGCATCAAAAAATGCCAGGATTGCTCTGAAAGACCGTTCACCATGATACCGAAGCGGGGGATATGCATTGTGCACCAGGTCTCGGGTGCGCGCGCGCACCTGGGACTGCGAAAATTCATGGAAAAACAAGCATCTCGCGGGCATCTTTACGATGGTGGATCAACCGAGGTGCATCCGATCCGGCTTTCTGTTTAAATGCAGCCATGCACAAGATCGCGGCATTGATCGTAGTGGGCCAGGTGCTGACGGCGGGCGGCGTTGCAAGCGCTTATGGCGGTCGCTGGCTGGTGGTTGAGGATCTGACCAACCAGACCTGCTATCGCATGACGGAACTTCCCGACGGCAAGAACTGGCGCCAACTGGGCGACTTCAATACCTTTCGCCAGGCCGGCATGTGGATCTGGGAGCATCGCGGCGGCCTGTGCCACAGCAGCCCAGTTTTCAGTTGAAGCGGGCGTTAGTCAAAGATTTTTCAGCCGAAAAGCGGAACCGGGATTGACGTCAAAGCCGCGCGTTCTGCCGCTGCGATTAAGGCCTCACCTCTTTCGTCAGCGCGGCGGCTTCCGCGCCCGATAATTCGCTGAGCTTTTTGGGGAAGCATGGCTCGACAATGCCACCCGGGCTTTCGGCGGCCTTCACGTCCATGTCCAGCGCCGAGCAGATCAGGCTGCCTCCACGGTTCCCTAGCACCAGATGCGGATTGATGCTTTTCAGCGTGCTGCACTCGCGCGCGAGATCGAGCCGGTAATAGTGGTCAGCGCCGGTGCGGAAATAGATGGTCTTGCCGTCGGGACTGCGCCAGCCGTTCATCTCCGACACTGAGAAGCAGCGCGGATGCGGATCGGCCGCAGCCGGTTGAATGCCCGACGCCATGAAAAGCGCAGCAAGAAGCAGGGGCTTGGCGGTCATGATTCAATTACCTCGGCGCCACGCGGCCAGGATAGCAAAAAGCCGTCATGGGCGTGTGACGGCCCCAGGTTAAAATCGTGCTATGATCGGGCATGGCTGGGCTGTGCCGGTTCATGCTGCTTGCGGGCTTTGCAGCTCTTGCGCTGCTGGGCGGTGCTGCTTTTGCCCAACCGTCAGCTGTAAATCCGGCTGCTTCGGCAGTTTGCCAAAGGCCCGACGATGCCCTGATAAAGTCTCGCGGTGGCTATGCCGGCCGGATGGAGATGGCGGACAACGATAAGATCAAGCTCTATAACGCACAGGCGCGCGCCTTCAACGGCTGTACGCGCAAGCTGATCGACAGCAACAATGCAGAGATCGACCGCGTCCGTGATGATGGCAATACCGCCATCAAGTCAGTAGCCGAAACCGCAAACCGTCAGTCAAAAGACATAGCCGAGAAGATGGAGGCCGCCATTGCCGGTCGCGCTCCCGCTTCATATCCGCAAGCCGATCTTGCCGACTGGCAATATCCCGATTCCGATTGCGCTATCCCCGATGCGGCACTTGTCAAGCCGGTGCGCGGCAAGAAGGGCACATCCACCAGCGCCGCAGGTACCGCCCAATTCGATGCGCAGCAACAAGGTTACCGGGCTTGCGTGAAGGACTATGTCAAGCAGGCGGGCGCGGAAATCGCCAAGATCGAGGTGTCCGCCAATGCCCGGATCAAGCAGATCACGGACCAGGCCAATGCCCGCATGGACGACCTGCATAATCAGGTCGACAGCGCCATCGCGGTCGCCAACCATGCCGCAACCGATGAAATCCAGGCAGCGCGCGGCACGCCATACGAGATCAACCCCGCCAACTATTTCAAGAACGGGGTCGAGAATATAACTGTCGAGGACCAGCCCCCGCTGGAACTGGTAGACACACCCAAGGGCGAAGGCGATCCCCACGCCATCGTCTGCCGCAAGCCGCAAGCCCTACCCGACTCCCGGCTGCTGGGTCCGGAAGTCTGCAAGCGCAACCGGGTCTGGGCATCGCTTTACCAGGCGGGCAAGGACATCAGCGCGGACGGGCAGACCATCCTGCCGTCGGAAAAATCCCGCACCGTCAATCATGCCGCCATGGCCTGCGTAAAAGTAAAGGTCCAGAATGGAGCCGAGCCCTATAGCGGTTATTTCATCAACGAGATTTGCAACTGAGACCGTGCTCCGGGGGACTATGAGACAGCTGATTGTTGCACTTGCCCTGCTGGCGGCCGCGCCGGCGCACGCCCAATCCCTGCTGCATCCCATGTTCGCGGACCATGCGGTGGTCGAACGCGACCGGCCCATACCGGTCTATGGCCAGGCGGCGCCCGGCGCAGATGTCAGTGTGCAATTGGGCAATGCCACCGTGTCGGCGCACGCGAACCAAAGCGGCCAGTGGCGCGGCACCCTGCCCGCCATGCCGCCCGGCGGGCCTTATACCTTGCGCGTGACCAGCGGGGGCACCGCGCAGGAAATCCAAGATATTTTGGTCGGCGACGTGTTTCTCTGCACCGGCCAGTCCAACATGCAGTTGAGCGTGCGTGCTGCCGCCAACGCCACTTTTGAAATTGCCGCTGCCAAGGACGACCAGGTGCGCGAGCTCTCGGTGGACCGCGTTCCCAGCGCCGCAGCACTGTCGACATTCCCTTCGCCAGTCTCATGGAAAGTGGAGTCGCCCCAGACGGCGGGCGACTTCTCGGCCAGCTGCTTCTATTTTGCGCGCGAATTGCGCCAGCATGTCAAAGTGCCGGTCGGCCTGATCACCGTGGCCTGGGGCGGCACGCGGGTGCGCGGCTGGGTCAGCGGGCCAACCTTGCGCGCGCAAGGTTTCTTCAACGACGATCTCGACATGCTGGCACTCGACCAGCATGACCCTGCTGGTGCCTCGCGGCGCTGGGATGCCGCCTGGGAAAGCTGGTGGCACGCAAACGGCAAAGGCGAGCCCTGGAAGGAAGATGCTTCCTCTTGGCCCGTGGCGCCGGCCGGGCTCGGCCCGTGGAATGACTGGCCCGGCCTGTCGCTTCCGGAAGGAAGTGCCGAGCCCGGTGTCGGCTTTGTCGGCCAGATGTGGCTATCCACGCATGCGCGTCTGACCGCGGCCCAAGCTGCGCAGGCCGCCACCCTCGATCTGGGCCGCGCCAATGAGGAGGAAAAAAGCTGGGTCAACGGCCAGGGCGTGGGCGGCAGTTCGCAACAGCCCGATGCACGCCACGATCTGCCGCACGGACTTCTGCATCAAGGCGACAACAGCATCACGCTGAATATTTTCTGCAGCTGGCGGAATTGCGGGCTGACGGGACCTGACACCACCCGAGCCATTCGTTTCGCCGATGGCTCCAGCGTGGCACTGGACCAACCTTGGCATTACAAGCCTGTGGAGAAGCTGATCGCGCCACAAATCCCCTGGGGCCCGATGCATGGCGTGGGGCTACAATATGGCGGCATGATCGCGCCTATCGGGCCTTACGGGGTGAAAGCGGCGATCTGGTATCAGGGTGAATCCAATATTTATTTCGCCCAGCATTACCAAGCCGAACTCGCCGCGATGATGGCGGACTGGCGCAAGCAATTCGGCGCCGGCCTGCCCTTCTTGATCGTGCAGATTCCCGATTACGGTCCGATACCCACCGAGCCCACGGAGTCTCTTTGGTCGGATGTGCGCGAAGCCCAGCGCCGCGCCGCTGAAGCCGACGCCAACGCTGCGCTGGTGGTCACCATAGACATCGGCAATCCCAAGCTGCTGCACCCCGCCAACAAGCAGGATGTCGGCCGCAGGCTCTCGATCGCAGCGCGCCACCTCGTCTATGGCGAGCCGATCGCGCCGTCGGGCGCGCGGGTGATGTCGGCCCGGCGCAATGGCGATAGCGTAACGGTGTCCTTCCGCGACGTGACTGGCCAGCTGACCGCCTATAACGGCCCGCCCAACGCATTCGAGTTGTGCGACGCCACGGCGTGCCGCTGGGCGCGCGCCACATTGGCAGGCGATCACGTGACGCTGGCGGATGCAGGAAACGCAACCCGGATACGCTATTGCTGGGGCGACAGTCCCGTCTGTACCTTGAGTGATGCTTCGGCGCTTCCCGCCGGGCCATTCGAGGTTCAAATTCAGTAGAAAGTCCATGATCATACTTCATCCGGTCACGCTGGAGCGCGACGGCATCAGGCTGGAGCCGCTGTCGCCTGACCATGGCCCGGGCCTCGCAGAAGCGGTGAACGATGGCGAGCTGTGGAAGCTGTTGTTCACCGCGGTGCCCGAACCGGAAGGCGTGAGCGCCTACATCGAATCCGCGCTGGCGGGCCAGCAGAACGGTTTGATGCTGCCCTGGGCGGTGCGCGAGCTTGAAAGCGGCATGGTGATCGGCAGCACGCGCTATCACGACATCTTGCCGGAGATCGACCGGGTGGAAATCGGCTACACCTGGTACGCCGCAAGCCGGCAGCGCAGCAAGGTCAACACGCTGTGCAAGCTGATGCTGATGACCCATGCCTTTGAAACACTGACGTGCGGCGTTGTGGGCCTGCGCACCGACGGCTTCAATTTCCGCTCCCAGCGCGCCATCGAGGCGCTGGGTGCCAGGAAGGACGGGGTCATCCGCAATTATCGTCGCCGCAAGGACGGCAGCATTGGCGATACGGTAATGTACAGCATCCTTTCCCAGGAATGGCCGACGGTGAAACGCCATCTGGAAATGCGCCTGGAGCGCAACAGCCGGTCCGGCTAATGGGTGTCCCGCCTGACACAGAACCGCCGGGACTTGACGGAAATCTTGCGCTTGTCCCACCGTTTCTGGTCGGGTCGCGGCGTGAATTGCCCTATAATTGGGCCATAACAACCATACCTGCGCGGGAGGGGGAAAGATGAAGTCCAGATTGTTGGGATCGATCCTTGCCGGGTTGTTTGCCACGGCCATCCTTCCGGCGCTTGCGCAAGATGCGCGCCCGGCGCCCGGTCCAGCCGATGCTCGTGTGCCCGTATCGGGCTATCCCAAGCCCGGCAATTTCCCCAATGCCAACCAGGCCGCCATCGCGGAACATTTCAACCGCGCCAAAACGATTGCCGGCAACGATCTCTATGTCTTCTTCGATACCATCTGCATGCCGGACTATTACGCCCAGCGCATCAACGGCCTGCAATATAATGGCATCATTCCCGCCCAGAAGGTGTTCGACAATCTCTACTATCTCGGCCAGATGTCGGTTGCCGCCTGGGCGATCAAGACGCCAGCTGGAATCATCCTGATCGATGCGCTCGACAATGCCGACGAGGCGCGAGACATCATGGTGGCCGGCCTGACCGCGCAGGGGCTCGATCCCAAGGACATCAAATACGTGGTGATCACGCACTCGCATGGCGATCACTATGGCGGGGCACAGTATTTCAAGAACAATTACGGCGCCAAGCTGGTGGCATCCGCCATCGATTGGGACCAGATGGCCAAGCCATCAACTCCGCGCGCGCATTTCGATCCGCCTCCGAAGCGCGGGCCCGATGACATGGCCGTGAAGGACGGCGACACACTCTCGCTCGGCGGGGAGACCATCCACTTCGCGCTGACACCGGCACACACGCCCGGCACGCTGTCGCTCTATTTCGATGTTACCGACGATGGCACGCACCATGTGGTGGGCATGTATGGTGGCATGGGCATGCCGCGCACCGTCGATCTCAAGCACGAGCAGATCCAGTCGCTCACCCACTGGATGGAGATGAGCAAGGCGGCCGGTGTGGATTCCCAGATCGGCAATCACCCGCTGCACTTCGACGGCCCGATGCGGCTGGAGACGCTGCGCTATCTGCCGAAAGGCAGCAGGAATCCCTTCGTGATCGGCAAACAGCCCTATCAGCGCGTCATGGACATGATGCGCGAATGCGTGCGGATATCGCTGGCGCGCGACGGTGTGACGGACTAGGCGCACCGGCGCAAAGAAAAAAGGCGCGGGTCTCCCCGCGCCTTTCCGTTTTCAACCGATCAGATCAAGACAGATGCGCCAGCGTGGCCAGCAACAGCAGTGCCACGATGTTGGTGATCTTGATCATCGGATTGACGGCGGGGCCGGCGGTGTCCTTGTAGGGATCACCCACCGTGTCGCCCGTCACCGCGGCCTTGTGAGCGTCACTGCCCTTGCCGCCGAAATGACCATCCTCGATGTACTTCTTGGCATTGTCCCAGGCACCGCCGCCCGAGGTCATCGACACCGCCACGAACAAGCCGGTTACGATCACGCCCATCAGCATGGCGCCCAGCGCGTCGAAGGCCTGGGTCTTGCCTGCGATCCAGTCCACGAACACGAACAGGACGATGGGCGAAAACACCGGCAGCATGGAGGGCACCACCATCTCCTTGATGGCGGCCCGGGTCAGAAGGTCCACGGCACGGGCATAATTGGGCTTCTGCGTGCCTTGCATGATGCCCGGCATTTCGCGGAACTGCTTGCGCACTTCCTCGACCACTGCACCCGCCGCGCGGCCCACCGCGGTCATCGCTATGCCGCCGAACAGGTAAGGCAGCATGCCGCCGAAGAACAGGCCCACCACGACCCAGGGATCCTCCAGGCTGAAGGTCGGCAGTTCGATGCCGGCGAAGAAGCCGGTGTTCTGGGCCGCGAAATATTTGAGGTCCTGGGTGTAGGCGGCGAACAGCACCAGCGCGCCAAGGCCCGCCGAACCGATGGCATAGCCCTTGGTGACGGCCTTGGTGGTGTTGCCGACCGCATCCAGCGCATCGGTGGTCTTGCGCACATCGCCTTCCAGGCCTGCCATTTCGGCAATGCCGCCGGCATTGTCGGTGACCGGGCCGAAAGCGTCGAGCGCCACGACCATGCCCGCCAGTGACAGCATGGTGGAGACCGCGATGGCGATGCCGAACAGGCCCGCCATCAGATAGGTCGTGATGATGCCGACGCAGATCACGATCGCCGGAAGCGCGGTCGCCTCCATCGACACGGCCAGGCCCTGGATCACATTAGTGCCATGGCCGGTGACGGAAGCCTGGGCGATCACGCGCACGGGGCGGAAATTGGTGCCCGTATAATATTCGGTGATCACGATCAGCGCTCCGGTGACAAGGAGGCCGACCACGCCGCACCAGAACAAGGTGACGCCGCTATAGTCCACGCCGCCAGAATTCAGCGCCGTGTCCAGGCCGATGAGATAGTTGGTCAGCGGCCACAAACCGATCAGCGACAGGATCACCGTGGCGACGACACCCTTATAAAGCGCGCCCATGATGTTGCCCGATTTGCCCAGCCGCACGAAGAAGGTGCCAATGATCGAGGTGATGATCGACATACCCGCGATCGCCAGCGGATAGATCATCAGCTGCAGCTTGAGATCGCCCGAGAAATAGATCGAGGCCAGGACCATGGTGGCCACGGAGGTCACCGCGAAAGTCTCAAACAGGTCGGCCGCCATGCCGGCGCAGTCGCCGACATTGTCGCCGACATTGTCGGCGATGGTGGCTGGATTGCGTGGATCGTCTTCGGGAATGCCGGCTTCCACCTTGCCCACCATGTCGCCGCCGACGTCGGCGCCCTTGGTGAAGATGCCGCCGCCAAGACGCGCGAAGATCGAGATCAGCGAGGCGCCGAAGCCAAGTCCGACCAGCGAATCCACGATGATGCGGCTTTGGCCGGCATCGGCGAGATCAAGCTTGAGGCCGGAGGTGAGGAAACAGAAATAACCGGCCACCGCCAACAGCCCCAGACCGACCACCAGCATACCGGTGACGGCGCCGGAGCGGAACGCAACCGACAGGCCGCCGGCCAGGCCCGAACGGGCGGCCTCGGCGGTGCGCACGTTGGCGCGCACCGAGACATACATGCCGATATAGCCGGCTGCGCCCGAAAGCGTGGCGCCGATCAGGAAGCCTACGCCCACCTGCCAGCCCAGGAAGAACAGCGCGAGCAAGAAAATCACGACGCCCACCATGGCGATGGTGGTGTATTGGCGGTTCAGATAGGCGCGCGCGCCTTCCTGGATCGCAGCCGCGATCTCCTGCATCCGGGCGTTGCCGGCAGGAAGCGCCAGCACGGACTTGATGGTCCATAGGCCGTAAAGCAAAGCCAGCAGTCCGCAGGCCAGAACGATGGTAAGCTGCATCACATCCCCTCGTGGAATGACGTTTGGTGGGTCGGAGAAAACCCTCGCTCGAAGAGAGGAAGGGCTTGCGCCGATCCCCATGGCCGGTGTCACAGCGTCAACGCCGGACTCGCCGCTTCAAGGGCGGGCGCAGACTGCCAAAAGCCTGTTTGCTAGGCAACCCGAAGCAATGTCGCGCCTGCGAAAAAATAGCCCGTCTTTTCAGAGCCTTAGCTCTCGCAGCGGGACTTGACCGGGTTTTTTGGCGGGGCACTGCCGGGAGCCATCTCTTCGGGCGGGGTATTGAGCGCCGGCGTCTGAACAGGGTGAAGCGGAGAGATCTGCACGATGCAGACCATGATCACCTTGACCTTGCCCGCACCCATCACTTGCGTGGCATCGGCAAGCAGACGTCTTTCCACACCCTCTACGTCCACCTTTTCGGGGTCTTCGGGTGTAGTGACGGTCTGGTTGTTCACGTCACGCACCATCCTGTCCTGGATGAAGGGCAGCTTGTCGCGCACGGCGAGCGCATAAGTGTCGGACATCGCCGTGAGCCGGGTTGAGATATAGGCATAACCGATCAGCTTGCCGTCGGCATTGCTCAGCGGCGCCATCAGGAAGGGCATTTCCACATTGGTACCGGGCTTGCCGCCCTTCTGGGCCTCGTCGGCAGCTTGCGCGGGAATCGCCATGGCCGCCAATAGGACGAGGATCGCCGCTTTGCTCATGCCAAGAAGCTGGCAAAACGTGGTTACAAATCCCTTAACAGCTCAGTATACAAACTGGATCAGCCGCCAGCGGTCCCGGGCAAATGCCTCGTATTGCGGCCCAAATCGCGAGCACAGGGCCCGTTCTTCCACCGCGATACGGTAGCTGTAGGCAAGCAGCGGACCGACGCTCACCAATGCCAATGCAATCTAGTTGCCAAAACACAGTCCAAAGCCCAGCAGCGTCAGTAGGGTCCCGGTATGGGAAGGACGCCGCAGCAGCCGGTAGCGGCCTGTCTCAACCAGCTGGTGTTCATCCTGGACGATGACGGTGGTGCGAAAATACCGGCCCAGCGCCTGCACCGCCCATAGCCTGAGCGCGATACCGGCCCAGATCAGAACCAGCCCGATATGCCACGCTTCCGTCCACCCACGTCCTGTTGATGGGATATTTGATAAAAAGTCCGCCGAATTTCAGCGAAATGTAAGGCCGAGACTTTCGGCGCTGCATCCTGATCTTGCTGCATTTGGGCCCTTGCCAATCAACCGGCCAGGAGACAAGCCAGTGCTATTGCCTTCATTGATCGCACGATCATCGCGCTCCACGCACAGTTCTACCTTTGTTCGGGATGGATAGCGTGGCGTAGACATCGGGACAATCGCGTTAGAAATGCTGATAGCCCATTTTGGGAATAGAGATTTCCTGTCCGGCAAGAAGAAGCGCGACACCGTCGCCGGCGACGACCTTGCCGATGCGCGTGAACGGACCGATCAGATCGGCTGGCCCGGTGAAGGCGATCTGGTAATCGTCCCCGGCTGCGACCGCCCGCAGCAAAGCATCCTTGCCCCACAGCGCCTTCAACGGCGCGGACAGCGGCACAAGCTCGCCTTCCACCAGGATACGCACGCCTGAAGCTGACGCAGTATGACCGAGATCGGCGATCAGACCGTCGGAGATATCGACGCTGGCATGCGCCACGTCTCGTAATTGCAAGGCAAACTTCACCGGCGGTTGCGGCACTCGGTACCGGCTCGTCAGATAACTCAGATCGTCCTGACCCGCCTTCGCCTCACCCCTGTGGATCGCAAGCCCTCCACCGGAGTCACCGATGGTCCCGGTCACATAGACCGCATCACCCACGCGCGCACCACTGCGTTTGACCATCTTGCCATGCGGCACATGGCCGAACGCGGTCACGGCGACGCAAAGCGGTCCGTCCGTCGCGCCGGTGTCGCCGCCCAGCAGCGCAAGTCCGAACTCCTTCTGGTCATTGGCAAGGCCCAAGGCGAATGCTTCGAGCCACGAACCTGTCACGTCTCGCGGCAAGGACAGATTCAACAGGTAGCCCGCCGGTTCCGCCCCCTTGCAGGCGAGATCGGAGAGATTCACCCTGAGCGCCTTTTGCGCGACCGTGTGCGCCGGATCGGCGGCAAAAAAGTCGATGCCTTGCATGATCGTGTCGGTGGTGGCGATCAAGTCATGACCGGGACGCTGCGGCAGAAGCGCGACATCGTCGTTGAGCCCAAAAGCACCCTCCCCCGCCAATGGTGCGAAGAAACGGGCGATGATCTCGAACTCGTCCATTGGTCGAGTGTAGCCAAGCACTCGAATTGGCGCGAGAAGTTTTGCAACCTGGGCAGGGTTGCCTAGCGGCAATGTAGGCAACGCGCGCAGCGTGCGAAATGCACGTGAGCACGCGCGACGAACCCAGGACGCAAAAGAACCGCGCCTACACCGGCATCTTCCGCTTGCTGTGCTCCCTGCCGGTTATGGCCGACGGCTCGTCATTGGACTCGAACACCATCACGCCCTCGTCGATCTCCTTGTTGACGTAAAACGGATTGCTGGGATCGTTGCTGGGGCTGATGTGCAGGAAGCGCACGTTATGTTTTTTGCAAAGCTGGCGCACATTCTCGCCCACCTTCACCATTTCCGGCCGCGTGGCCAGTTTGGTGATGTCGCCGAGGATGGAATTGTCCTCCATGATAGAGAGCCCGTCGAGCCAATAGGAGTGATCGCCCGGGCCCCATTCCGCCATCGAAATGCCGGGCAGCGCGATGGTGGATTCCGCCCGCTCGTCGGCGAAAGTGTCCTCGATCTTGACGCCGAAAATCAGTTCGCCCTTGGGGTTCAATGGCCACAGATCGGCGAGATGATTATACTGGTAAAGCTCCACGCCCCAGCACTGCGCCGCATAACCGGCCGCCGATCCGCGCAGGCCCCGCATCGGCAGCTTGGGAATGCCCGGCCGGTCGAAGGGATAGCGGCAGGCCATCTGGGTTGCCACCTGTATCGCCTTGGTGTCGCGGGCATGGCACATATGGATGCCATGGATGCCGCAATCCAGAAGCTGTTCCAGCACCCAGCTGTTGGCGCGCATATAGGCTTCATCCAGGCCGATGATGCAGGTCTCCACGAACACCGCGGGCGTGCGATGGCCCGATGGCGCGGGCCCGCCATCCACCAGCCCGCGCATGAATTCGCGCAAGGCGCTGAAATCCAGCGCCCCATGCTCCATCTCCACATTGATGGCATCGAGATAGGTGCGCGCCATCTTCACGCCCTGGGAATAGGGATCCACGCCTGGACCAAGGCCCGAGATGCCGTAATAGATCGGCTGGCCATCCTCCCACAGCTCGATGGCCTTGTTGATGCGGCGCGGCTTGTAGTTGCGGTCCACAGAGGAAGGCTGGACATGGGAATTGACCAGATCACGGTCGCCCACCTGGATCGCCCCGGGAGCCCGCGCGCGCGATCCTTGCGCCTCCGCACTCCCCGCCGATGCCGCCGCCGCCACCACGCCCGCGCCGGCCAGTAGGAAATCGCGCTTCTTGATGTCCATGCTTCCCTCCCCATTCTTGTTCGTATCAAAGAAAAAGCGGCGGCATCTTTCGACACCGCCGCTGATTCATATCAGGCGCGACCGCGCATCAGTCGCCGGTGACTTCGAAATTGTGCAAAATCGGCGGCCGCGGGTTGAACGGCACGCGGGTCGACCAGGGCGCGCTCGGGTCGTCGCCGGCGCGGTGCCAGCGGCCCTGGGCGGCGATCATCACGTCACCCGGGTCGCAGACGAAATACTTCTCGCCTTCGACCTTCATGCCGATATGGCCTTCCATGATGAACCAGAATTCGGTCCAGCCGATATGGAAATGGCCCTTGCCGCCCTTGCCGTTGTCGTCCGGGACCGGCGCGCCCTTGCCGCGCAGGATGTTGGACGTGAAGTGATCGTCCCACACGAACTTGCCGCCATAGGGCTTATCCGTGCCGTTGAACTCCTTCATGTAATCCACATAGATCGGATTGGTGTCCTTCTCCTTGGAGGGGCCAGGCTGTTCGGTGACCTTGGTATAGGTCATTCCCTTGACCGGATCGGGCGTCTCGCTGGCTGGATAGATCGGCTCGGAGCCATTCTGGCGCACTTCAAAGCGCAGCGCCGGCGTGGAGCCCACATTCTCCAACGTGAACAGATGGCGGAAGGGCACATTCACCATGAAGCCCTTGGTGGCCGTGAAAGGCGCGTAGCCGTCGATCGACACCTTGATCGAACCATCCCACACGATGAAGACCACCCGGTCATCGGGATACATCTTCAGCTTGGTCTTCTGGCCGGCACCCATGGAAATGTAATCGGCGACCTGATCCTTGTTGCGCACGATGGGCTGCACCCAGTTGCCCTGGCCCTTATGGGCAGCAAGGATCTCCGACAGTTTCCAGTGCGGCTTATTGGGCGCCACATAGGGTGTCAGTTTGGCGGGCTTGGGCGCCCAGAACTGGCCGTTCATCTTGGGCTGGGTGACCGCCATGTCCTCCTTGCCCAAGGATTGCGCCGATGCCGACAGGGGCACCAGCAGCGCCGCAACGGCGGCGGCAGACAGAATACGCTTCATGCTTTCTTTTCCTCTGGTCGCGGCCCGACATTACCGGACCGTTTTCGATTGAACGGGCTTAATTCTTGTCGGCCGCCTCTCGCCCCTTTTCGGACAGCGTTGATCCTCATAAATGCGAACAGGGCGGCCCGTCTTCAGGCCGCCCCTCGCGTCTTGCCCCACCCTTTTTAGACGGGCATTTTACGCTTTGTATATTCACGGCCCACGATCGCCGCATCCTCGCCGCACTCCAACACCATCGCGCCATCCGTCAGCTGCTTAATGATGTAATCCGACGAATTCTTGTTGGTGTCGGCGGCATTCAGGAACTTGACATTGTGCTGCTTGCACAGGTCCAGCACCTTCTGGCGCACCTTCACCATCTCCGGCATGTCGATGATGTTGGGCGGGCGTTGCCCGTCTTCCGGCATCACATCCAGGCCATAGAGCCAGTAGCTGTGATCGCCCGGGCCCCATTCCGCCATCGCCAGGCCCGGCAGCGCCAGGGTCCCATCCACCTGCTGGTCGGCATAGGTGTCCTCGATCTTCACGCCATAGATCAATTCCCCCTGCTTGTTCAGCGGCCACAGATCGGCGATATGGTTGTATTTGTAAAGATTCACGCCCCAGATCTGGGCGGCATAGCCGGCCGCCGACCCGCGCAGGCCACGCATCGGCACGTTGATGCCCGGACGCGGGAAGGGATAGCGGCAACCCATCTGCATGGTGGTCGCCACCGCCTTGGTATCACGCGCATGGCATTGATGGATGCCATGGATGCCGCAATCCAGAAGCTGCTCGATCACCCAGGTGTTGCAGCGGGCGTAAGTTTCATCCAGGCCGATGATCCCGGTTTCGACGAACACGGCCGGCGTGCGGTGGCCGGAACGAGTCGGCCCGCCATCGACCAGGCCGCGCATGAACTCGCGCAGCTGGGAAAAGTCGAGGGCGCCATGCTCCATTTCGACATTGATTGCGTCGTACCAGGTGCGCGCCATCTTCACGCCTTGGGCATAAGGATCGACACCTGGTCCAAGGCCCGAGCCGTTGTAATAGATCGGCTGGCCGTCTTCCCACAGCTCGATCGCCTTGTTGACGCGGCGTGGCTTGTAGTTCCAGTCCACCGTCGAAGGCTGGACATTCTGGCTGACCATGCCGCGCTGATTGACGTCGATCGGACCGTTGAGATTGGGACGGCGCGGTTGCGCTTCGGCCTGCCCGGCGGCTGCCGCCAGTCCGGCCACAGCGCCGACGCCGGCCGCAAGGCCGAGGAAATCTCTCTTCTTCATGTCCATGGACTTCGTTCCCCCTGAGGAATTGGATTGGCGAGACTGTACCGGCAGGCGGCGCTGCGTACAGGAAAAAACACCTTCGCAACTGCGAGAAGAATGTCTTTCCCGCACGAAAACAAATACCTGCGCGATTTGGTCACGCGTGCGCTGCGACACTTCGACAAAAAGTTACGCAAGCGCCTAGAAGTCCAGCTCGCCATCCGTAGCCGGAAGGCCGAATTCGGAAGCCCGCTTGCGGCGCGCAATGGCATCCAGCGCCGCATTCACAAAGCCGGGCTCGTCGCCGCCGAAGAAGTCGGCCGCCACCGCAACATATTCATCGATCACCACCTTGGCGGGCACATCGCGGCGCGCCACAAGCTCGAACACGCCGGCGCGCAGGATGGCGCGCAGAATCGAATCCACCCGCTCCAGCTTCCATTTTTCGGATAGGGCGCCCGCGATGGCGCGGTCGATCTCCATCTGGTACCGCGGCACGCCATTCAGGACGGCGCAGAAGAAATCCAGGTCAGGCGTCACCGGCAACTCGCCGAAACGATGCTCGATGAATTCCTGCGCAACCTCTTCGGCGCCGGAGCCGATCATTTCCATCTGATATAGCGCCTGCACCGCGGCGAGGCGGGCGGCACGCCGTTCATCGGCCTGGGACGTCATCGCAGAAAGCCCTGACAAAAAGGATGTTCATGCCGATCTCAGGCCCGGCCTCCCCCTTGGCGCGGCACATGCCTCAAAAGGAGGTGCCCGTAGCAACGTTTACACTGCGAAGGGCGTTCGGCCGGCAAGAGGTCCACTGGACATTTCGCTTATCGGCCTCACGGGTTAATCTTTTATGTCGTCGCCCTCGAGCTCGCCGATCAGCGCCTCGAAATCGCGGGTCTCGCGGAAATTCTTGTAGACCGAGGCGAAGCGCACATAAGCAACCTTGTCGAGCGAGGCCAGCGCCTGCATCACCAGCTCGCCGATCACATTGGCCGGGATTTCGTTTTCGCCCATGGATTCCAGCCGGCGCACGATGCCAGTGACCATCCGGTCCACCCGCTCGCGCTCCACCGGGCGCTTGCGCAGGGCGTGGTTGATGGAGCGTTCCAGCTTGTCGCGGTCGAACGATTCGCGGCGGCCATTCTTCTTGATCACGACCAGCTCGCGCAGTTGCACGCGTTCGAAGGTGGTGAAGCGTCCGCCGCATTCCGGGCAATGGCGGCGGCGGCGGATGGCAGAATTGTCTTCCGAGGGACGGCTGTCCTTCACCTGGCTGTCGTCATGTCCGCAAAATGGGCAGCGCATGCTTACCTCTTGTTATGGATAAATCGGAAATCGACGGCAGAGATCGCCGACGCGACGCGCCACGCTGTTCTCAACCTGGGCATCGCCGGCCTCGTTCCTGGCGACCGCCTCGACCACTTCCACGATCAGCTTGCCGATTTCGCGGAATTCGCCGGCGCCGAAGCCCCGGGTGGTGCCGGCAGGGCTGCCGAGCCGGATGCCGGAGGTGATCACGGCCTTCTCGGTATCGAACGGCACGGCGTTTTTGTTGCAGGTGATGC
>DATKEP010000051.1:0-14730 GCA_035512055.1 Rhizomicrobium sp. | reverse complement strand
CGCCACCGACAGCGCGGCAGCGGGCATCACCCACAGTCCCATCACCGGCATGGCGATTAGATTCCCCAGCACCGCATAGTGCGTGGCGCGGCCAAAATGAAACAGCGCGAAGGGCAAGGTCGCCAAGCTGCCCACCAGACTGGTCATCGTGATGCCCCGGACGTGTGAGCTGACCATGCCGCGGGGCTTGATCCGCACGCGGTTCTGTTCCCACTCGGCCACCGCGATCAATGCCGCGACCGCTGCGAATGACATTTGAAAGCCCGGCTCGGCGATGTCCTGCGGCCGCGCCAGAAGCAGGATCGCCGCTGCAAGCGCCAAGGACCGCATGGACATCGCCGGACGGTCCAGCAGTATCGCCGCCATCACCATCCCCAGCATCACGAAGGCGGGCACCGCCGAAGGCGAGGCGCCACTAATCACCAGATAGAAACAGGATGCTGAAAGCGCGCCCGCCGCCGGCCATTTCTTGATCGGATAGCGCAGCGCAAGCACCGGGTCGGCGGCAAGTCCGGCACGCAGCAGCCAGAATAACCCGCCGCCCACTAGCGCCACATGCAAGCCCGCGATCGCCAGCACGTGAGCCAGGCCCGCGTCCCGTAAGGCCGCTTCATCCTCTTCGCTGATGCCGCCGCGCTCCCCGGTGATCAGCGCGCTGGCGATACCACCGGTGCTACCGGGCAAGGCATTCTGGATGCGGCGGGTCATCTCCAGGCGCAATGTCTCGACTGCCGCGCCCAACCGCTCGCCTAGTCCCGGCGGATCAGCCGCGGGGACCGGATGCGCGCGGCCATAGGCAAATCCCACCGCGCCGATGGACTGGAAGAAAAGGCTTGCGTCCCAGTCGGCGGCGCCAGGTTCGCTTGGCGCAGGCGGTGTATCCAGCCGCACGGTCAGGCTCAGCCATTCACCGATGTCCGCGTTGCCCCGAAAGCCGATCTGAATCCATTTGGGCAACGGGCTGGGACCACCCGATTGCACTTGGTCCATCACCGCGCGCAAATTGGTCCCGCGCGGCTCCAGACTCACCACCCTCCCCGTCAGATGGTTCACGACCGGCGCATTAAGGACTTGCGTGGCCAGCCGCATCTCATTGAGCTTGGCTGTGCCAAAACCCAATAGCAGCGCTACCGCCAGCGCCCGCGGCCAACGCGCCCAGCCACGGATGACAACTGCCGCCAAGGTGAGCCCTGCAATGAATGCCGCCCATCCCCAGGCCGAGAGAGGCTCGACAGGCAGCGCAAAATAGTGCCCGCGCCCAGCATGACCGGCAGCCAAAGCGGCCAGCGGTCACGCTCCGCCGCCAGAAACCTGTTTACCAACCCCAACCCTATGTTCTAAAGCCCTGCACCATGCCGGAAAACACAAAGCCCGTCCTGCGCTTTGCGCCCTCGCCCACAGGCATGCTGCATATCGGCGGTGCACGCACTGCTTTGTTCAACTGGCTCTTTGCCCGCCACACCGGCGGCACTTTTCTTTTGCGAATCGAAGACACCGACCGCGAACGCTCCACGCCGGAAGCGGTAAACGCCATTCTGGGCGGCATGGCCTGGATGGGGCTGAACTGGGATGGCGACGTCGTCTATCAGTTCGCCCGCGCCGGGCGCCACCGCACGGTGGCCGAACAGCTGTTGGCCGAAGGCAGGGCCTATCGCTGTTTTGCGACGGCGGAAGAACTAACCCAGATGCGCCAGGCACAGAAGGCCGCTGGAAAACCCATGCGCTATGACGGCCGCTGGCGCGACCGCGCGTCGGGCCTCGAACAGGCAGGCAAGCCTTTTGTCGTGCGGCTGAAGGCCCGCCAGGATGGCGAGACCATCGTCCACGACAAGGTGTTGGGCGATGTGCGTTTCGACAATCACCAGCTGGATGATATGGTGCTGTTGCGCAGCGACGGCACGCCCACCTACATGCTGGCTGTGGTGGTGGACGACCATGACATGGGCGTGACCCATGTGATCCGCGGCGCCGACCATCTCAACAACGCCGCCCGCCAGCTCCAGTTGATCGAGGCGCTGGGCTGGCCGGTGCCTGCTTACGGCCACCTGCCCCTGATCAACGGGCCTGATGGTGCCAAGCTCTCCAAGCGCCACGGCGCCCTGGCGGTGGAAGCCTATCGCGACATGGGCTATCTACCCGAAACCATGCGCAACTATCTGCTCAGATTGGGTTGGAGCCATGGCGATGACGAGATCATCTCCACCGAGCAAGCGATCGAATGGTTCAACCTGGAATCCATCGGCAAGAGCGCGGCGCGGATGGACTACAAGAAGCTCGACAATCTGAACGGACACTATATCCGCGAGACAGACGATGCCGTGCTGGCGGCCGAAGTCACTGCTTTCCTGGCACGCGAAATACCACCGCGAATCCTCTCCGTGCCGGCGCGTCAACGCCTGGAAGCCGCCATGGGTGCCCTGAAAGAGCGCGCCAAGACCCTCGTCGAACTGATCCAGGGCGCGGAATTCCTGTTCAACGACGGACCGCGCACGCTCGATGACGCGGCCTCCAAATTGCTGACGGCCGAGACGCGCGCCGTGCTTGCCAAAACCCTGCCCGTGCTGGAAGCCACGAACTGGACCGCCGAGCAATTGGAAACGGCGGCCCGCAGCTTTGCAGAACAGAATGGTCTCAAGCTCGGGCAAGTGGCGCAGCCACTACGCGCGGCGCTTACGGGCAAGACAAGCTCGCCGCCTCTCTTTGCCATGTTGGCGCTGCTCGGACGCGAAGAATCCCTTATCCGATTAAGGTCTTGCGCCGTCAGTTGAAATAGTTCGCCTTTACCTCAATCCCCCCGGTGACGGGCCGTCAAAAGCCCGTCATATTGCAGCGCAAGATAGCGGTGGGGAAGGGACAATACGATGCGCGAAAGCAAGATCAGGCCGGACGGCAAGGCGACGCTGAACTACCAGGGCAAGGACCATGAATTTCCGGTCTATGCCGGCACCCAGGGCCCCAATGCCGTGGACATCCGCAAACTCTACGACCAGGTCGACATCTTCACATACGACCCCGGCTTCACCTCCACCGCATCCACCGAGTCCAACATCACCTTCATCGACGGTGACAAGGGCATTCTGCAGTATCGCGGCTATTCCATTGCCGACCTCGCCGAACATTCGAGCTTCCTGGAGACCTGCCATCTGCTGCTGTACGGCGAACTGCCGAACCAGCCGCAGATGGAGAAGTTCACCCACTCCATCTCCCGTCACACCATGGTGCATGAACAGCTGGCGAGCTTCTTCTCAGGTTTCCGCCGCGATGCACATCCCATGGCCATTATGTGTGGCGTGGTGGGCGCGCTGTCGGCCTTCTATCACGATTCAACCGACATCAACGATCCGGTGCAGCGCGAAATCGCCAGCCACCGGCTGGTCGCCAAGCTGCCGACCATCGCGGCCATGGCCTTCAAATACTCGACCGGCCAACCCTTCGTCTATCCGCTGAACAAACTGGGCTATACCGAGAATTTCCTGCGCATGACCTTCTCGGTCCCTGCCGAGGAGTATGTGGTCAATCCGGTCCTGGCCAAGGCGCTGGACACCATCTTCATCCTGCATGCCGATCATGAGCAGAACGCCTCGACCTCGACGGTGCGGCTTGCCGGCTCGTCGGGCGCCAATCCCTTTGCCTGCATCGCCGCCGGCATCGCCTGCCTTTGGGGCCCGGCGCATGGCGGCGCCAACGAAGCGGCGCTCAAGATGCTGATGGAGATCGGAACCGTCGACAAGGTTCCGGAATATGTGAAGAAGGTGAAGGACAAGTCCCAGGGCATTCGTCTGATGGGCTTCGGCCATCGCGTCTACAAAAATTACGATCCGCGCGCCAAGGCGATGCAGGTCCAGGCCCATGCGGTGCTGGACGAGTTGGGGCTGCACAATGATCCACTGTTGAAGGTGGCGATCGAGCTGGAGCGCATCGCGCTGCAGGACGAGTATTTCGTCGCCAAGAAGCTCTATCCCAATATCGATTTCTATTCCGGGATCACCTTGCGGGCACTTGGCTTTCCCACTTCCATGTTCACCGTCCTGTTCGCGCTGGCGCGCACTGTGGGTTGGATCGCACAATGGAAGGAAATGCTGGAAGATCCGCACCAGAAAATCGGCCGGCCGCGCCAGATCTATACCGGCCCGACCGAGCGTTCCTACGTGCCGATGGCGAATCGGAAGTAAACCATGCGGCTGGAGCTGCCCTCAAACCGGTTGATCCGGCGAAAGCCCGACAATGGGCTAAAGGAGATCAAGCCCGCATCCTGGCCGGAAGTGAACCTCGAAGGGTTGGCCTATTTGGCTGTCGGTGTCGCCCTGGGCGTGGCCGGCGTTCTGGTGACGGCACTGTTTGCGAAGCTTTTGAGTCGTGATCGGAAATCGTAGATGGATGGCCGGGTTGTGAAATTTGCCCTCCAACCGCGCTGGGCGCGGTTCGGGGGGCCCGGGCAAGACATGAGAGAACAGGCTGATATTTCATGTCATGGCCGGCCTCCGAGCCGGCCATCCACAAATTCCAGCAACGCTCTTGCCGCCCGCAGCGATGGTGCTTCATCGCCTTCTCCCAACAGCCGTCCAAATTCCCGCATTGCCTGAACCTGGGCAGCACGCGCATCCGCGTCGGCGAAAAGTTGCGCAACCGCTTTGGCCAGCTTTCCCGGCGTGCAGTCTGCCTGCAGGAATTCCGGCACCGCCGCACGATCGAGCAGGATGTTGATCAGGGTGATGTGGGTCACCGTCATCAGGAATTTGGACAGGAAAAAGGTCAGCCCGCCGACCATGTAGCCCACCACCATCGGCCTATGCGCCAGCGCCAGTTCCGCGGTCACCGTGCCGGAGGCCGCCAGGGCCACATCGGCCGCATCGAAGGCGGCATACTTGTCGACTTCGCCCTCGGTGATGTGGAGTGGCGTCGGCCAGCCACCAGTCGCCGCGCGCACCTTGGCTGCGACATGGGGCACGGTCGGCAAGACGGTCACCAGGCCGGGAATTTCCCTTGAAAGTATTTCCACCGCGTCACGGAACACCGGCAGGATGAAACGGATCTCGCTGGTGCGGCTTCCGGGCAGCAGCGCGAGCAGTGGCGCGCCCGGCGCGATGCCCAGCCGCGCACGCAGCACCGCTCCTCCACCAACCATCTTGGCGCGCTCGATCACCGGATGGCCGACAAAACGGGCCTTCAATCCATATTTCTCGAAGAACGGCACTTCGAAGGGAAAGAGCGCCAGCACCAGGTCGAAATAACCGGCCATCCTCCTGGCGCGATAGGCCCGGCTGGCCCAAACCTGCGGGGCGACATAATCCACCGTGCGCAGGGATGGATCGCGTTTCTTGATCGCCTGCGCGACACGGTGGGTGAAGTCAGGGCTGTCGATCACCACAACCACATCGGGCCGGGTTTTGCTTGCGAAATCCACTGCCAGTTTCACACGACGCAGAATTTTGGGAATGGCGGGCACGACTTCGCGCAGGCCCATCACCGCTGTAGCATCCAGAGGATAGAGACTTTGAAATCCTTTCTGCGCCATCGCCAGCCCGCCAACACCGCTGAAGGAAATGCGATCGCCGGCCAGCTGTTTCAGGCCCGCCATCAGCTGCGCGCCCAGGGCATCGCCCGAGGGCTCGCCGCAGACGATCATGATGTTCAACGGTCCGTTTGATTGCGCGTCCGCGGACGCGTCCGCGCGGGTCACGGCCTGACGCCGACGATGAAAAGGCCCAACCGGTCCGCTTCCGCCGCGACCGCCTGCTTGTCCAGGATCAGAGCCGCACCGGCTTCCAGTGCGATACCCGCCAGATGCGCGGCACCTGCGTTCTTCACCGTCTCGACACCCACCACAGGCATATCGGTCTTGGCGTCCTGCGTGGGCTTCAACGCTTTCACCAGCACACCGCGATTCTTGCCCGCCGTGCCGCGCAGATTCTCGCGCAAGGCTCCCACGCGCGCCAGCATGGCGTCCGTGCCTTCGGCCGCTTCCACCGACAGCGCAAGTCCTTCGCACACGACCGCCGCCTGGCCCACATCCAGCGTCCCCAGCGCATGCACGATGCGAAAAGCCTGTTCGATGTCGGCCTTGTGCTCGTTGCTGGGGGAGACGGTACCCAGCACACCTTCGTCCGCCACGAGCGAGGGCGCGGCCTCCGCCACGCTGACCGCACGCAGGCCCTCATCCTCGCAAATGCCGACGATGAAGCGCAGCAACGCGTCATCGCCCTGTTTTGCCGCCGCCACAGCCTTGGGCAAAAGCATCATGCCTTTGGCGTCAAGCTTCAGTTCGGAAAATTTGGGCCGGTCGACGCGTCCTGCCAGCAGAACGTCCGCGGCGCCCGCAGCTTTCAAAGCCTTGATGATCCGTCCCGGTTCGCCCGGCGAAAGAACTTCGTGCGGAAAATCCTTGACCCAATCCCCATTCACGCTTCCGGCCAGCGGGACCACAAACACACCACGTCCCGCCTTGCGCGCGGCTTCGGCCACGGCGCGCGGCAGTTCACCACCGCCCGCGATCAGGCCCAGCTTATTCAATTGCGTTCCCCGCGACGACGCGCCAGGCACAATTCCTGTTTGGCATCGGCCAGGATGAAATCCACGATCTCCCCCACTTCCGGCATATCCAGATAGCGCGCCCGCGCGGCCCGCGCCCGGTCGGTGACGAGGCCGCCCTCAGCCGCCAGAAAGATGGCACGGAACGTGGCGCGCATGGCATTGATCGTCTCCCGCGGCAGCCCACGGCGCTTAAGCCCGATCAGGTTCAACCCGGCCAGCTCGACATGGTCGCCGAACGCCATTGCATAGGGGATCACGTCACGGTTGACGCCGGTGAGGCCTCCCACCATCGCGCCCTTGCCCACTCTGCAAAACTGCTGCACCGCCGCCAACCCGCCAAAGATCACGCCATCGCCAATCTCCACGTGACCGCCCAGGGCGACGGAATTGGCAAAAGTGACACCATCGCCGACATGACAGTCGTGCCCGACATGGGCATTGCACATGAAATAGCCGTGGGCGCCGACCTTGGTCAGGCCACCGCCCTTGCGGCTACCCACGTGCATGGAAACCATTTCGCGCAGCACGCAATCGGCCCCGATTTCCAGACGGCCTTCGGTGAAATCATTACCGCGGATCTGGCCATCGCCGCCTAGTGCCACGCCTGGATATAGATCGGACCGGGCGCCAACCCTGGTGATGCCAGTGACCGACACATGCGACCTTAACCGCACGCCGTTTTCCAGCACAGCCCTTGGCCCCACATGACAGAATGGTCCGATCTCGACGCCGGATCCTATGACGGCGCCGTCTTCCACCACCGACGAGGGATGCACACTCATCCAGCCGAGCCGTTGTGGATCATGGCACCGAACTCCGCCTCTGCGCACAGATCATCGCCGACAAAGGCCTGGCCGGAGAATTTCCACACAGGCCCGCGCTGGCGCAGCTTCTTGACCGGCATGCGCAGCAGGTCGCCTGGCACGACGGGCTTGCGGAAGCGCGCTTGTTCGATGGTCATGAAATAGACGACCGCGGCGGCCGACCCCTTCTGGCTATGTACAACCAGCGCGCCCGCGGTCTGGGCCATGGCCTCCACGATCAGCACGCCCGGCATCACCGCGCGTTCTGGAAAATGGCCCCGGAAAAAAGGCTCATTGAAGCTCACGGCCTTATAGCCGGTGGCGCTTTCGCCGGGCACGATGTCCGCCAGCCTCTCCACAAAGAGCATGGGCGCGCGGTGCGGCAGGAGCTTCTTGATCTGCTCCACATCCAGCACGACATCTTCCGTCATCAGGCCCACGTCACTCATTCTTGTCCTGCTTGCGCTGCTTGCCCAGCCGGGCGAGGGCGTGAATTTCCCGCGCCCATTCTCTTACAGGTTTCGCGGGAGCCCCGCCATAATCGACCCCGCCCTCTAGATAAATGGCGGATCCGGTTCCGGATCGCGCCCCCATGCGAGCGCCCGCGCCCACCCGGCTGTGATCGCCCAGACCCACCTGCCCGGCCAGCACCACGCCATCTTCCAGTATCACGCTGCCGGCGAGCCCCGTCTGGCCCGCAATCACGCAATGCCTGCCGACGCGGCAATTGTGCGCGATCATGATCAGGTTATCGAGCTTGGAGCCTTCGCCGATCACGGTGTCGGACAGCGCGCCACGGTCGATGGTCGTATTGGCACCGATTTCTACATCGTCCTGCACAATCACACGTCCCAGCTGCGGAATCTTGAGATATTCCGCGCCGCGGGAAGCAAAACCGAACCCCGGCTGCCCGATACGCGCGCCCGGCAAGATAATCGCCCGGTCGCCGATATAGGCATGGCTGATGGAGACATTGGCCCCAATTTCGCAATTGCGCCCGATCGCGACACCCGGACCGATCACCGCGCCTGGACCGATGCGGGTGTCATTGCCGATTTCCGCGCCCGCGCCCACTGTCACGCCGGGGGCTAGCATGACGTTCCCGCCGATCCGCGCCTTGGGCGAGATCGCAGGCTCGCCCGCCTGCCAAAGCGGCTGGGAGTGTTCAGGGTAGAACATGGCGGCGACCGCGGCAAAGGCGTGGGCGACCGAAGAAGTCTCCAGCACAATCATGCCGCCGGGTGCGACGGGACGCCTGGCGTTTTCCGCCACCAGGCAGGCGCCCGCGCGGCTGGCGGCAAATGCGTCGCGCAGGCCGTAATTGCCTGAGAAGAATGTCAGGTGCCGGCTGTCGGATCCCGCCAGATCTGCGAGATCGAAGAATTCCCGCTGAGCCTCGGCGCCAGCTGGAACGGCGATCCCGGCTTTTTCGCAAATCCGCGCCAGGGTGAAGGGCCCGAGATTTTTGAAAAAGCGGGGGTCGGCCATGACCTGCCTTTCGGGGTCTTATTTTTTCGACGCAGGCGCAGGCGCGGCCGGCGGCGTCACATTGAAGTTGACCTTCAGGGATGGCAGCTGCTGGTTCAACTGGTTGATGGCGTCGCCCGTGATGTCGAAACCGCTCTGAGTGGCGAACACCACGGCCTGCTTGTCGAGCACCATGTTGGCGCCATGCGACTTCACCAGCCCCTGCAGGATCGGACCAAGCTTACCTTCCATCTGCTGGCGTGCCAGGGCGAAGGCGTAGCGCATCTGTTCGTCCTTCTTGGCCACCTGTCCTTGCAGCGCCTGCTGCTTGGCCTGGAAGGCTGCAATCTTCTTTGCCTTTAGGTCAGGCGCCAGGATCGCCACCTGCTGCTGCAGGTTCTTCTCCTCGGTCTCGAGCGCGCGGCCCTGGCTCTGTAGATCGGCCTTGGCCTGGGCGGAATAGGTCTGCATCTGTTTGGCAATATCCTGGCCGACCTTGGAGAACTGCATGATGGCGGCGCGGTCCAGCACCACGATCTTGGGCTGCGGCGGATCGGCGAATGCGGCGGTGGAAAGGCCCGCAAGAGCGAGCGCGAGGGTGAGGATCGTCTTCATCGTCTAGTATCCTGTGGCTGTACTGAAGTGGATGATCTGGGCTCTGTCATAGGGCGCTTTGACATAGGGTATGCCGAGGTCAATTTGAACCGGGCCGAAGGGTGACTTCCACTGGACGCTGATGCCGGCCGAGGCACGGAAGGCCAGATTGTCCTTCACGCATGTGCCGATGCCGGAATACTGCGCCCCGGTGCAAATGCGGGTGGCCGGGGTGAGATTGTCCAGCCGCCCGAGGGTACCAAAATCGCTGAACAGACCCATATTGATGCCATAGCTTTCCGGCACCAGCGAGGGGAAACGCAACTGCACGGTACCGATGGCGTCCACCGTGCCACCCAATGACCCGGTGTTGTTGGGGGCGACGATATCACGCGGGCCCACGCCTGCGAGCGCAAATCCACGGAACGTATCGCCGCCGTCGAACAGCCGCTCTTCGAAGGGCACGAAGGAGCCGCCATAACCGTTGATGTAGTTGGCGCGGCCCTGGAGCGTGGCGATGATCGCGCCGTCGAACATGGGGGTATAGGTGGCGCCGCTGACACTGGTCTTGAGGAATTTCAGGTTGCCGCCGAATCCGGCAAATTGCTGCGAGAAGGCAAAGGTCGAACCGGTCGTGGGTTTGCGGATATCGTCCAGGTCGTTATAGCCGTAGGTGAAACCTATTTCCGAACCGTTGAGCGAGCCCGCCGCGAGTGCGACGTTCAGCGGCGCCCCTGCATAGGGCCGCACATTTTCGATCTTGTAGGTGTAGTTCAGCGCGACGGTACTGTATTCCGAGATCGGATAACCCAGGCGCAGGACCGCGGCGGTCGAATTGCTCTGGAAGGCCGCCTGGTCGAAATTTGTCTGGGTCTCGTAAAGGTCGAAGCCCGCCGCCAGGTCGCGGCCCAGGAAATAGGGCTCGGTGAAGGAAAACACCGCCTGTTTGGTGATGTAGGAGGCCTGGAGCGACACGCGCAAATTCTGGCCGCGACCGAACCAGTTGCTGTCGGAATAGCTGACTTCGCCAAGCAGCGAGGTGGTGGACGAATAGCCCAGGCCTACCGACAATGATGCGGTGGACTGTTCGGTGACATTCACGGTCAAATTGGTGCGGTCGGGCTGGCTGCCCGGCACGTTCTTGACTTCGACTTCCTTGAAGAAGCCCAGGCTGCGAATGCGGGAGCGCGAACGGTCAACCAGCACGCGGTTGAAGGCATCGCCCTCCTGCAGCCGGAACTGGCGCCGGATGATGTCGTCATGGGTGCGGGTATTGCCCGCGATGTCGATCTTTTCGATATAGACCCGCGGGCCCTGCACGATCTCGAAGCCGAGGTCGATCGTGTGGGTCTGGGGATTGCGTTTGAAGCGGGGATGGACCTGGGCGAAGGCATAGCCCCTTGTGCCCGCCGAATTGGTCAGCGCATCGATTGCCTTCTGCACGGCTTCCTGGGAATAGATGTCGCCGGCCTGCACATCCACCAGCGGCCGGAGCTGGCTGGCTGGCAGTTCGCGGATCTTGGAGTCGATGGTGACGCCGCCAAAACGGTAGCGCACGCCCTCTTGCAGCGTGAAGGTGATGTAGAAACTGGTGCGGTCCGGCGTCAATTGGGCCACCGCGCTCAACACCTTGAAGTCGGCATAGCCGTGATTGATGTAATAGCGGCGCAGAGCTTCGCGGTCGTAGGTCAGCCGGTCCGGATCGTAATTGTCGTTGGACGCCAGGAATTTCCACCATCGGCTTTCCTCGGTGGCGATCTGACTCTTCAGCGTATCGCCGTTGAAGACGTGATTGCCGACAAAGCTGATGCGGCTGACACCCGTGGTGGGACCGTCCGTGATGGAGAAGATCAGGTCCACACGATTGTCGGGCCGCTGGATAATCTGCGGATCGACGCGTGCGGCGAACTTGCCATTGCGGCGATAGAGTTCGACGATGCGTTGGACATCGGCCTGCACCTTGGCGCGCGTGAAGACTGCACGCGGCTTGATCTGGACCTCCTTGGTCAGGTCCTTGTCGGAGACCTTGGAATTACCTTCGAACACGACCTGGTTGACGATCGGGTTCTCGGTGACCCGGATGGTCAGCGTTCCCGATGCCTGGTCGAAATCGGTCTTGACGTCGCTGAACAGGCCGGTGGAGGTCAGCGCCTTGAGGGCTGTGTCCTCGTCCGCGGGCGTGAAATTGTCGCCTTCGCGCAGGCCCACATAGGTGAGCACGGTGCCCGGCTCCACGCGCTGGGTACCGCGCACGATGATGTGTTGGACCACATGGGGCGCGGTCGCGGCGGGAGCGACCTGCGCGGCTGGATTGGCGGCGGCATTGGTCGCCGCATTGTTCTGATTTTCAGGCGACGGCGCCTGCTGATTAAGCTCCTTGGCCCGGTCGGCCGCTCCCGGCCTGAGCTGCGCACCCGCCGGCGCGGCCACCAGCGCCATGCAAATCCCGGCGGAGGTCGCGCGCAACAACCTGCTTCTAGACCAAGCTGGGGCCATATTGAATCAACTGCGTTGCGTTGCGGCGATGCGATCCGCCAGGAGCCGCGCGAAGGGCGTATCGGCAATACGGTCGAGCGCGGCGACGCCGTGGGCGCGCGCCGCAACGCAACCCGAAGGGCCGGGTTTTTTTGCGTCGTGGCTTTGTCGAAAGGCTTGTCCGTATTGCCGATACGGGCTGCGCCTTTCTGCTGTCCACGCCACAAAATCCCTCCGGCGCAGTGGTTCAATATGGTCCCAGCTTGGTCTTAGGCGCAATGTCCGCATCCCGGGTTCGGCCAACTCGTTTATGGGGTCCGCGTACGGACGCCTGGTTTTCAGAAAAGATTCAGCCGGACCAGGTCATTCCAGGTCGTCAGGAGCATCAACCCCAAGACCAAAACCAGCCCAAGCCGAAATCCAACGTCCTGGGCCCGCTCACCGAGTGGGCGCCCCAAAACAGCTTCGCATCCATAGTACAGAAGATGCCCCCCGTCGAGCAGCGGGATGGGAAAAAGGTTGGCCAGCCCAATGCTTACAGAAAGGATAGCCGCCAGATTGAGGAGTGGCAGGAAGCCCAACTCGGCCACCTGATGGGTCATTTTGGCGATCCCAACGGGGCCAGAAAGCTGATCGGTGCCGCCATGCCCGGCGATAATGTGGGCTATCCCCAGAATCGTTGTCTTGATGATGCTCCAGGTCTCAGCGGAGGCTGCGGCAAAGGCGCCCAGCGGGGTGTAAGCCTGCCGCGTGACCGCGGCCTTGGGGCTTTGGCGCACGCCGATCACCATCTGGCTGATGGAATTGCCAAAGACGTCGTGAATCTTGGTCAGCTTGGGGGTGACCCAGATGGTCATGTCCTGGCCGCCGCGATTGATGCTTAAGGCGATCGGCGCGCCGCTGGAAACCGAAATGATCTCGGGCAGCTGCTCGAAGTCGTTGATCGGGGACTGGTCGAGCCGGGTGACCCGGTCGCCGGTCTTGATTCCGGCCAGCGCCGCGGGGCTTCCCTTGGACACTTCACCGATAAGCGGAGCGACCACGGAATGGCCGGTTGAAATCAGGATGCCGGTCAGGAGCACGATGGCCAGAACGAAATTGGCCAGAGGGCCGCTCGCCGCCACCAGGGCGCGCTGATAGAGAGGCTTGAACAGCAGCGCCCCTTGCCGCTCCGCCAATGTCATGCGTGCGGCGGCTGCTGAATCGGGGCGCGAGGTTGCATCGGCATCGCCTGCGAATTTCACATAGCCGCCAATGGGCAGCCAGCTCACTTTCCAGCGCGTGCCACGGCCATCCGTCCAGCCGAAAATCTCCTTGCCGAAGCCGACGGAGAAAATGTCGACCTTTACGCCAAAAGCGCGCGCCACCAGGAAATGGCCCAGCTCATGGAAGAACACCACCACGGTGATGACAAACAGAAAAGCAGGAGCGCCTGTCCAGGAAACAAATACGCGTAGTGCATCCAGCATGAGTCTTACGTTCCTACCCGTTGACAGATTTCCTCGGCCACGACGCGCGCGCGCGCATCGGTTCCAAGGACGCTTTCAAGATCGCCCGCAATTCCGTTGCTGCCGAAGTCCCGGTCGAGCGCGGCAGCGACCACGCGCGGAATATCCAGGAAACCAATGCGGCGCTCCAGGAATGCCTGCACCGCAATCTCGTTGGCGGCATTGAGCACGGTGGGAGCGAGCCCGCCCGAACGCATCGACCCTATGGCCAGGCCCAGTGCCGGGAACCGGTCGTGCGCCGGTGGCTGGAAAACGAGCTGACCCAGCGCCGCAATATCCAGGCGCCGCGACGGTGACGGGATACGGCGCGGCCAGCCCAGCGCATGGGCAATCGGTGTGCGCATGTCGGGCGCGGAAAGATGCGCCATGGTCGTGCCGTCTTCATAGGACACAAGGCAATGCACGATGGACTGGGGATGCACGACCACGCCGAGTTTTTCCGGCGCCAGCGCGAACAGGAAATGCGCCTCGATCAGCTCCAGCCCCTTGTTCATCAGGGTGGCGGAATCCAGCGAGATCTTGCGGCCCATCACCCAATTGGGATGGGCAACCGCTTCCTCGACCGTGGCGGCGCGCATCCGTTCGAGGGTCCACTCGCGGAACGGGCCGCCGCTCGCAGTGATGGTTACAAGATCGGCTTCGGAGGCGTCGCCCGATCCCAGCACCTGGAAGATGGCATTGTGTTCGCTGTCGACCGGCAGGACCTGGGCGCCGGATTTCTCCTTGGCCTCGCGGAACACTTCGCCCGCCGCCACCACGCACTCCTTGTTGGCCAGGGCGACCACCACGCCGCGCCGGATGGCGGCCAGCGCCGGCTGAATGGCCGCCGCCCCCATGATCGCCACCATCACGAAATCGCTCGGACGCGCGGCCGCGTCGATCACCGCCTGGCGGCCGGCGGCAGTTTCGATGCCGCTGCCCGAAAGCGCGGCCTTGAGTTCGCCGAACTGCGCCTCGTCGGCAATCACCGCAAGCCTGGGCCGCATTGCGAGCGCCTGATTGATCAGGATTTTCACATTATTGCCGGCGGTTAGCGCCGTGATCGGAAGCGCGTCCGCCCCATGGACCTTGCGCACATGGGCGATCACATCCAGCGTGTTGACGCCGATGGAGCCGGTCGAGCCCAGCACGGTCACCTTGCGTTCCAGCACATCGTCCAGCGGGGGCAATTCGTCGAATATCCGTGTGGCTGCAATCGGCTTCATGCGTGGCCCCCGAATAACGGGTTAAGATGCAGCCCGAATATCAGAAGCGCCAGGATCACGCTGGCCGCGAACATGGAGTCCATGCGGTCCAGCACCCCGCCATGGCCGGGGATCAAGCCGCCGGAATCCTTGTAACCAAAGCGGCGC
>DATKEP010000050.1:0-8707 GCA_035512055.1 Rhizomicrobium sp. | reverse complement strand
CAGATCACGATTTCGAAATCTGCCAGGGCTTGCGTGGAAAGAAAATCGTGCCATTCCGCCACAACGGCTGCGATGCATTCTGCCTCGTTATATGCAGGCGCGGCAATCGAGAGTTTTATTGGTCCCGAGATATCGCTCATGCCGTCTCCAGCATTTTCCGGTAGAGCGATTCCAGATTGCGAGTGAAGCGAGGTGTGTCGAAAAGTGGAACGCGGGACTGGTTGGCTTTGAGCTTTTCGCGGATCGCACGAAATGCCACCGGATCGCCGGCAAGCTTGAGAGCTAGGGCTTCATACGCGTCAAGGCTGTTTGTGACCAATTCCGCAAGTCCGGCTGCCGTCAAGATGCTCGCAGCAACGCGCGCGGGAAAGGATTGCCCTGGCGTGGTGATCAGCGGCAGTCCAACCCACAGCGCGTCGCTGGCGGTGGTGTGGGCATTATAGGGCAGGGTGTCGAGAAACAGGTCCGCCAGTTGCTGTCGCGCCAGATGCTGTTCGGGGGTGGTGCGGGCGGCAAATATCAGGCGTTCGGGTTCCACGCCACGCACGGCGGCTTGCTTGCGAAGATTGTCGCGGATGCTGGCGTTACCCTCGAGCAGCCAAAGTATGCTACCCGGTATGCGTTTCAGCAATCGCATCCATATGTCGAAAAGAGGCGGTGTGATCTTCCAATTATGGTTGAAGCAGCAGAAGACGAAGCCTTCTTCCGACAATCCAACTTCTGCGCGGGTAGGCGGTGGCGGCACCGAGCGTTTGGTGTCGGTCACCCACAGCGTGTCGGGCAGGACGGCGATTCTCTCGCTGAAGAACTGTTCCTGGTCTTGCGGCACAACGATCCGGTCAGCGATCAAGTAGTCGATAAAGTCGCTGCCCGACGTACCGGGATAGCCCATATATTTGGCCTGAACCGGCGCCGGGCGATGGGCAAGCACCCAGGGGCGCGCGCCGCTGGTATGGCCGCCAAGGTCGATGGCGATGTCGATTTCCCATTGCCGCAAAAGTTCCGCCACCTCGCGGTCGCTTTGCTGGCGTGCATCGTGGAAATGGTCGAAGGCTTTCATCAGCCGTTGCCGCATGGCGCTGCCATCATCAGCACCAAAGGAGACCGCTGTGATCTCGAAGGACGCACGGTCATGGCACTCGAACATCTCCGCTGTCAGCGCGGCCGTCACATGCTGATGGAAATCCGCCGACAGATAGGCCACGCGAATTCGGTCATGGCCATGGCGTTCGCCGTTCCATAGCCTGGGCAGGGAACCCGGCCCGGCCTGACGGACATAATTCCTGGAGCAACGCAGTTGCAATGCATTGTCGTCCCAGTATCCCATCACCACGAAGGGCTGGATCACCGACTTGCCTTCCATCACCGCAGCCTTGACCCGTGGCGCAAGATCCTTTGTGCGCACCCAGTCGCCGATGGTCATGGCGGCATTGGCAAGTCCACTCAGGGCGCTTGGATGTTCGGGCTCGATCTTCAGTGCCTGCTCGTAGCTCGCGAGTGCTTCGCCTGGACGGTTGAGTTCGGCAAGGGCGTTGCCGCGATTGTAAAGCGCATCGGCAAATCCAGGCTTGAGAGCGATGGCACGGTCACAGTCAGCCAGGGACTCGGCAAAACGCTTCAGACTCCATAACGCCGCGGCGCGGTTGTTGAAGGCCTCTGCATAATCGGGCCTGAGCGCCAATGCCTGCTCGTAGCTGGCAATCGCTTCGCCCATGCGCTTCAGGTCGAACAGGATGATGCCGCGATTGTTCCAGGCTTCGGCCAAAGCGGGATGGCCGTTGAGCGCCTGTTCCACACTTGCCAGCGCTTCGTCGGGCCGCTTGAGGATCTTGAGCACAAGGGCGCGATTGTTCAGCGTGTCGGGAAAGCCCGGCTCCACGGCAAGTGCCCGGTCATAGCTGTCGAGCGCTTCGACATGGCGCTTGAGATCGGTCAGGATGATGCCTCGGCTGTTCAGGGCCTCCAAATCGTGAGGTCTCAGAGCCAGTGCCTGGTCAATGGCGCCAAGCCCATCCTCAAGCCGGCCAAGGTCGCGCAGCACCAGGCCGCGTCTGTTCAGCGCGGCGGCATAATCCGGCTTGATCGCAAGTGCACGATCGTAAGCGACGAGCGCCTCGCTCAAGCGGCATTCGGCCCTCAGCACATTGCCATAGTTGGAAAGAATTTCAGGCGCATCAGGATTGAGCTCCAGTGCCCTGTCCATCAGCGCCAGGGCCTCGCGATTGCGTCCTTGCTGCGCTCGGACCACGCCCAAGAAATGTGGAGCGCTGGCATCCTGCGGCGCCGCCCGCATCAGCTCGAGATAAAGCCGTTCGGCCTCCACCAGATTGCCGGTCTGGTGAAACGCGAGCGCCTGGCGCAATAGGCCGTCCGGGTTCATGGCCTTTTCTAGACCATAGGGAACTCGGCACCTGCAAGGGCCTCGCATTTCCGGCTCGAGAGACGTGCTTCGGGCCGGGGACAATGCCTTCGGGTTCCAGCAGGATTGTGGAGCATTTGCTCCGCTATTTTCATTGGCGGACAAGTCACCTACCATCCGGCCATAATCGTTTCGGGCCGTTCGAGATAGAGCCCATGCGAGGAGGAAGGCATGACGGTTCTGGACCGGCGCGGCCTGCTGGCAAGTGCGGGCATTTTGCTGGGTGCCGAAGTGGTGGCGCCATTGGCCAAGGCGCTGGCCTCCGATGCGGTGCCGGGCTTTTCCGCCTCTCAGGTCCAATTCACGCCCGATCAGCGCACCCTGGTCTCTGCCATCAGTGAACGAATCATTCCTACCACGGACACACCGGGCGCCGTCACAGCCGGCGTGCCTGCCTTCATCGAGATGATGCTGGCGGATTGGTACGCGCCGGGCGACCGCGATGACTTCATGAACAGCCTGGGCGTCGTCGATGGCTATGCCCGGGTCCAGCATGAAAAGGCCTTCGCGGCACTGACGCCGGAGCAGCAGGACCAAATCCTTACCCTGGCAATGCAGGGCCGCATCCAGACGCTGGGCGGAGAGTTCTTCCAGCATTGCCGGCAGCTGGTAGTGCTGGGCTATTACACCTCCGAAGTCGGCTGCAAACAGGAACGCGTCTACCTGCCGGTGCCCGGCCACTATGACGGCAAATATCCCTATGCCGAAGTTCGGCGCGTGTTTTCGTCCTGATCGGGTGGCGCATGGCCAATTATGATTTCGACGCCATCGTCATCGGTTCGGGCATCAGCGGCGGCTGGGCTGCCAAGGAGCTGTGCGAGAAAGGCATGAAGGTCCTGATGCTGGACCGCGGCCGTATGGTCGAACATCGCAAGGATTATATTACCGAGGGCAAGGGCCCCTGGCAGCTTGCCTATCGAGGCAACCTGCCGCCGGCCGAGACCGACCGCGACTTTATCATGGCCAAGTGGGGCGGAGCGAACCTGACCGCGCAGACCCATTACTACAATAATGACCGGTTGAACCCGATCGATTTCGAGAACAGCAAGCCCTTCCGCTGGGTTCGCCCAAACCAGGTCGGCGGCAAGTCGCTGATCTGGGGCAGGGTGGCACTGCGTTGGAGCCATATCGATTTCGAAGCCAATAAGCGCGACGGCCATGGCAGTCCTTGGCCCATCGACTATGACGAGATCGCGCCCTGGTATTCCTATGTCGAGAAGTTCGCGGGCATCGCCGGTTCAAAGGAAGGCTTGGAGCAGCTTCCGGACGGCGAATACCAGCCCCCGCATCCCATGAATGCGGCCGAACTGTGGGTCAAGGAGCGACTGGAAAAGGCCATTCCGGGCCGGAAAGTGATTTCGACCCGCACTGCCAACATGACCGAGGACAAACCGGAGCAGGGACGCTCCCGCTGCCAAGACCGCAACATGTGCGCGCGCGGTTGTTCCTTCGGCGCCTATTTTTCGACCCAGGCCGTGACGCTTCCCGCCGCGCGCAAGACAAACAACCTGACGCTGTTGTCGGATCAGGTCGTGACCAATCTGGAATATGATCCCAAGACCAAACGGGTCACCGGCGTGCGCGTTGTCGATGCCAATACGAAAGCCGCGCACATTTATCGCTCGCGTATCGTGTTCCTTTGCGCCTCGGCAATGGCGTCCACGCAGATATTGCTGAATTCCCGTTTGCCCGGCAGCGAGCGCAGCTTCGCCGATTCCAGCGGCCTGCTTGGCCATTACATCATGGATCATGCCTTCCGCACGACCTTCTGGGGTACCGTGTCTGATCCGGCGCTTGATCCCTTCATCGCCTATGGCCGCCGGCCCAATGGCGTTTACATCCCGCGCTTCCGCAATCTCAACGGCCAGGACGCAGATGCCGATTTCCTGCGCGGTTATGGCATGCAGGGTGCGGCTGGGCGGGGGCCCGTGGCACCGCGAGGCTTCGGCGCGGCGATGAAGGAAGCGCTGCGCACTTACGGGCCCTGGACCATCCGGTTCACCGCATTTGGGGAATGCCTTCCCTACAAGGACAATACGTTAAACCTCAATCCCGGCAAGGTGGACCGTTTTGGCGTGCCGTTGGCCGTGTTCAACGTCACCTTCCGCGATAATGAGATGAAGATGATGCGGGATGCCGCCATTCAGGGCGAGGCGATGATGCGCGCCGCCGGTTTGACGGATGTAGGTTCGGTCAATGAGGAGCACGTGCCTGGCGACGCCATTCACGAGATGGGCGGGGCCTGCATGGGACAGGACCCGCGCGCCTCGGTCGTCAACCGCTGGAGCCAGGCGCATGATGCGGCCAATCTGTTTGTCACGGATGGTTCGCAAATGGCTTCGACGGCTTGCGTCAATCCGTCCATGACCTTCATGGCGTTGACGGCGCGCGCCGCCGATCATGCCGTGAAACTGGTCAAAACGGGCGCGATCTAGCACCTCGCATTTCTTAAATAGTTGGCAAGCCCCATGGACTTTCTTGCCGACGATGGCGGCACAATTAGATCCATCATGGGTTGAAAGCAAAAGCCAGGGGAGGTGCCACTATTTTTCTGGCCGCTATTCCATATGGAATTACTATGCGAGCAGAGTGTGGGCTACCGATTACGTGCCGCAGACGGCTGAAATTTCCGGGTCGAAAATCCCATCGCCAAATGCATTGATTCGCTATAGAGAAGGCCTGGGGCGCGGACCTGAAGATCGATGCAGAGGGGAATCATTACCATCATGTCAAAGCAGATTCTGTCGGTATGCGCCTTGGGCGCGAGTATTGTGGCTTTGCTCGCGGCGAGCGCAGCCGCTGCTCCGCGCACGGACTGGGCCAATTATGGCAACGACCGCGGCGCGATGCGCTACTCCCCCTTGGCTCAGATTACCCCTGCCAATGTGACCTCGTTGAAGGTGGCCTGGACCTATCACATGAAGCCGGCGGACGCGACGCGCATTGCGACATCCGAGACCACGCCGCTGGTGGTGGGCAATGTCATGTATCTGGGTTCGCCTTATGGGCACATCGTGGCACTCGACGCCACGACCGGCAAGGAAATCTGGAACTACAAGCTGCCCGGCAACTCGCGTCCCGCGCCCCGCGGCATCGCCTACTGGCCAGGCGACAAGGATTTTGCGCCGGAACTGTTGTTCGGCACCAATGACGGCAAACTGGCGGCGATCGACGTCAAGACCGGCCAGCCGGCCGAAAAGTTCGGCGATCACGGTTTTGTCAACCTGCGCACGCCTGATGTCATGCGCGGTTATGACAAGAATTATGCGCTGACTTCGCCGGCCGGCATTTACCGCAACCTTATAATGACGGGTGCTTCCAATCCGGAAGAACCGCGCAGCGTGTCCGGCGACGAGCGTGCCTGGGATGTGCGCACAGGCAAGCTGGTCTGGACCTTTCATGCTGTGCCACGCAAGGGCGAGTTTGGTTACGACACCTGGGCGCCGGGCAGCACGGAGGACCGCTCCGGCGTGAATATCTGGAATATGATCACCGTGGACGACCAGCGCGGCATTGCCTTCTTGCCTTTTACCGGCCCAGCCTCGGACCGCTGGGGCGGTGACCGCCACGGTACCAACCTTTTTGGCAACTCGCTTGTTGCGGTTGATGCCAATACCGGCAAGCGGCTTTGGCATTTCCAGCTGTTGCACCATGAGGTCTGGGATTGGGACCAGCCGACCCCGCCCATGCTGTTCGACGTCACGAAGGACGGCAAGACCATCCCCGCCGTCGCGGCGATGAACAAGTCCGGTTACCTGTTCATTCTCAACCGGCTGACTGGCACGCCGCTCTATGACGTCAAGGAAGTGCCGGTGCCCAAGAGCAACGTCGAGGGTGAAGAGACCTGGCCGACCCAGCCGATCCCGGTGACGCCGCCGCCGCTCGCGACGAAACAGAGCTTCACCGCAGCGACCGATGTGACGACCATCACACCGGAGCTGCATGACTTCTGCGAGAAGCTAATCGCCACCCATCATCTGCATGACAGTGTGCCTTTCTCGCCATTGACCAGTGATTCCCAGATCGCGCGCTTCCCCGGCTCGGGCGGTGGCCCGGAATGGGGTGGCGGCGCGTTTGATCCAAAGCTCGGCTACTTCATCGTCAATACCCAGGAGATGGGCTCGATCGAACAGCTGGAAAAAAAGAAGGGAGGCTATTGGGCTTCAGCCAACATCCCCGACAGCTTCTTCGAGCAAGAGATACCCGGCCATGGCTATTACCCGTGCCAGAACCCGCCATGGGGCGATCTCTGGGCCGTGAACGTGAACACCGGCAAGGTCGTCTGGCGCGTGAATCTGGGCGTGAGCGACATCATGCCGGAAGGCAAGAAGGATACCGGCCGGCCCAACCTGGGCGCACCGCTGACCACGGCTTCGGGCCTGATCTTCATTGGCGCCACTGATGACAGCCGCTTCCGCGCCTTTGAGACCAAGACCGGCAAGGAGCTTTGGACCTACAAGTTGGACGCGTCAGCGCATGCTTCGCCCATCGCCTACAAGGGCACGGACGGCAAGCAGTATGTCGCGGTGGTGGCGACGGGTGGGGCATTCGTGCACAGTCCTTCGGTCGGCGACAGCCTGGTGGTGTTCGCGCTGCCCTGAATTTTTGATTGTCGCGCAATTTTCGGGCGAAGCGCTGTCCACTTTGCCCGATTGCGCTTTAGGCCGGCAGCCCGATTAGCCGGTGCGCGTTGGTCCAGGCGATCTTGCGGAAGATTTGGGGTGTGGTTGAGGCCGTCAGAAGCTTCAGCGTTTCCTGCGCCACACATTTGCCGCGCATGCGCGGGGCCACGCGGTCGGAATTCTGCGCCGCACCTCCACCCTTGCCGTCTTCGCAATTGCAGTCGCTGCCGAAATGCAGCTTGTCCTGATGACGCTTGAGGAAGTCCTTCGTGAAGGCCGGATCGCGTGACAGCGCGTTGTTGGCGGAATTGGCGCTCGTATCGGCGAACAGATTGGGATAGTCCGACAGCAGCTTGTCTGTAATGCCGCCGGGGACGATCGGACCGGTCGGATAGGCTTCCTCCTCGTGATAGTCGGCGCTGATATTGGCCCAGAAGGCATCGGCATGGCCGATGAATTTCGTGCGCGGATAGGCTTTGAGCATCGCGCCAAAACGTTTAACGCCGGTATTGTAGCCGCCCGCGGCTGCGGCCTGGCCGACTTCCTGGAAATGAATCAGCACCGGCACGCCCAATTCCGCCGCCAGATCGTAGACCCGCCGCATCTCCGGACCGTCCGCCGCCACGGGATATTTCAATTCGCCAAATCCCCTGGCACCGCGTTTTACGGCTTGGGTCAGAAGCTGCTCCGCATCCGGTTTGGTGACGTCGGTTGATCCGAACCAGCAGGGAAACATGGCGGGGTTCCGTGCCTGCAAGTCGGTGGCCGCGGGCGCGTCGTCATAACGAGTGAGCAGATTTGCGGCCGTTACGCCCGCCCCTATTTGATGGGCGATGTTGAGTTCGGATGTCCGGCGCATGTGGAAATGCATGTCGATCACCGGCGAACTCCAATGGGGCGCGTCTTGCGCCCTCGATGGCGATGCCAGCGCGATCGCTCCCAAGGACGTCAAAACTGTGCGCCTATCCATCTCCGGTCTCCCAATTTTGGTTAAGGCTAACCCATTGCTGTTCGCTCTGGGCAGGGCGGTTTTGAGCCAAATGCTGCACTGCAACCAGACGGTTGCAATTGCAATGGGGCTGCATCGAAATGTGGCAGTTCACTTTGGGGGACGGATCAGACATAAGAAGCATGGGCTTGGACTCAAGTCCAAGGCAAAAAATAGCGTCGCCACCAGGAGATGGGCATAGATGTTGTTTGGCAGGATTGGCGGATTTGGGCTAGGCGCTGCTGCCGTTGCGGGGTTGATCGGGTTGCTGGGAGGAGCCAGCGCTGAGACCGCGCCGGGTGCGGTAGCCTCGAATGCGCCTGGCGCCACGCCGTCGGTGCCGGTGATGGTGACGCCTGACGATCACAAGCACATGCTGACGCAGTACTGCACCGCCTGTCACAACGACAAGGCCAAGACGGCGGGCATGTCGGTGGTGCCGCTGGATGCGAACGATGTGGCGGCCAATCAGGCGACCTGGGAGAAGATCCTCAAGCGGTTGAGCCTGGGAGAGATGCCGCCCAAGGGCATGCCGCGCCCGCCCAAGGAGCAGATCACGGCGTTTACGTCCTGGCTGGCCAAGTCCTTGGATGACGCTGCGAGCGCCCATCCCAATCCTGGCCATGCGACAGTGAGGCGGATGAACCGCGCGGAATACGCCAATGCGGTGCGCGATCT
>DATKEP010000049.1:0-14464 GCA_035512055.1 Rhizomicrobium sp. | reverse complement strand
CGGCTGCGCCGGCCGCCGGTGGCGCCGCTGCCGCACCGGCCGCGGAAAAGACCGAATTCACCGTCATTCTGGCGAGTGCCGGCGACAAAAAGATCAACGTGATCAAGGAAGTGCGCGCCATCACCGGCCTGGGCCTCAAGGAAGCCAAGGATCTGGTCGAAGCCGCTCCCAAGGAAGTGAAGGCCGACGTCTCCAAGGACGAGGCCGCCAAGATCAAAAAGCAGCTCGAAGACGCCGGTGCGAAGGTCGAGCTGAAGTAACGAAGGAGGCAGCGCGGGTTGAAAAACCGCGCTGTCGTACATATTCCGTTCACCCGCCACCCATCGGCGAACCACTCGCCGATGGGACCGGTGGTTTTTGCCATTGGTTTGAAACTGCTGGTTCCCACCCCGGGCAAACTCGGCCCCTCGGCCGTAAAGGACTCTATCGGATGACTCTCTCCTTCACCGGACGCAAACGCCTTCGCAAGAACTTCGGCAAGATTCAGGAAATTGCGCACATGCCGAACCTCATCGAGGTTCAGCGTACGTCCTATGACCAGTTCCTGCAGCTGGAAAAGCCCGAAGCCGGGCGCCGGGACGAGGGGCTGGAGGCGGTCTTCCGCCAGGTGTTCCCCATCAAGGACTTCTCGGAGTCCTCGCTGTTGGAATATGTCGACTACCACTTTGAAGAGCCGAAGTATGATGTCGAGGAGTGCCAGCAGCGCTCCATGACCTATGCCGCGCCACTCAAGGTGACGCTGCGTTTAATCGTGTTCGATGTGGACCAGGAAACTGGCGCCAAGTCGGTGAAGGACATCAAGGAACAGGACGTCTATATGGGCGATGTCCCGTTCATGACCGAGAACGGCACCTTCGTCGTCAATGGCACCGAGCGCGTCATCGTCTCCCAGATGCACCGCTCACCGGGCGTCTTCTTCGACCATGACAAGGGCAAGACCCATTCGAGCGGCAAGCTTCTGTTCGCCGCCCGCGTCATCCCTTATCGCGGCTCGTGGCTGGACTTTGAATTCGACGCCAAGGACATCGTGCATGTGCGCATCGACCGCCGCCGCAAGCTGCCGGCGACGACGCTGCTCTATGCCCTGGGCCTGACCCAGGAAGAGATACTGGACTATTTCTACGGCAAGATCGCCTTCAAGCATAACAAGGACGGCAGCTGGTCAACCCCGCTCGATTCGACCTGGATGCGCAATGCCAAGTCCACCTCGGACTGGAAGAACGCCAAGACCGGCGAGGTCGTGCTGGAAGCTGGCGCCAAGATCACGGTTCGCGGCCTGCGCAAGCTGCAGGAAGAGGGTGTCAAGAATATCGCCTTCTTGCAGGACGAGCTGATCGGCCGCTTTTCGGCGCTGGACATGGTCAATCCCGAGACGGGCGAAATCTATGTCGAAGCCGGCGATGAGCTGACCGCTGACAATCTCGCCACGCTGCTTGAGGCGGGCTTTCATGACATCGAAGTGCTCAATATCGATGGCATCAATGTCGGCCCGTACATGCGCAACACACTGGCGGTCGACAAGAACCATAGCCGCGAGCAGGCGCTGATCGACATCTATCGCGTGATGCGCCCTGGCGAGCCGCCGACCCTGGACACGGCCGAGACCCTGTTCGGTCAGCTGTTTTTCGATCCCGAGCGCTATGACCTGTCGGCAGTCGGCCGGGTGAAGATGAACATGCGCATGGGCCTGGATGCGCCCGACACGATGCGGGTGCTGCGCAAGGAGGACATCCTCGCCATCTTGAAGGCGCTGGTCGAGCTCCGCGACGGCCGCGGCGAAATCGATGACATCGACAATCTGGGCAACCGGCGCGTGCGCTCGGTGGGCGAACTGATGGAAAACCAGTTCCGCGTCGGCCTGCTGCGCATGGAACGCGCCATCAAGGAGCGGATGTCTGCAGTCGATATCGATACGGTGATGCCGCACGACTTGATCAACGCCAAGCCCGTGGCGGCGGCGGTGCGTGAATTCTTCGGTTCGAGCCAGCTGTCGCAGTTCATGGACCAGCAGAACCCGCTATCGGAGCTGACCCACAAGCGCCGCATGTCCGCGCTCGGCCCGGGTGGTCTGACGCGCGAACGCGCCGGCTTTGAAGTCCGCGACGTGCATCCGACCCATTATGGCCGCATCTGCCCGATCGAGACGCCGGAAGGGCCCAATATCGGCCTGATCAATTCGCTGGCGACATTCGCGCGCGTCAACAAGTACGGCTTCATCGAAAGCCCGTACCGCAAGGTGGTGAACAAGCACCTGACAGATGAGGTCGTCTATCTATCGGCGATGGAAGAGGCCAAGTACATGGTGGCCCAGGCCAACGCGACCGTGGACAGCCGCAACCGTTTGACCGACGAACTGGTCTCCTGCCGCAAGGGTGGAAACTTCGTGATGACCACGCCCGACCAGGTGCAGTTCATCGACGTTTCGCCCAAGCAGCTTGTGTCGGTGGCGGCGGCCTTGGTGCCGTTCCTGGAGAATGACGACGCCAACCGCGCGCTGATGGGTTCCAATATGCAGCGCCAGGCCGTGCCGCTGTTGCGCCCTGAGGCGCCGCTGGTGGGCACCGGCATGGAAGAAGTCGTGGCGCGGGACTCTGGTGCCGCCATCTCGGCGCGCCGTTCCGGCGTGGTGGACCAAGTCGATGCCACGCGTATTGTCATTCGTGCGACGGAAGAGACCGATCCCACCAAGCCGGGCATCGACATTTACCGCCTGCGCAAGTTCCAGCGCTCTAATGCCTCGACCTGCATCAATCAGCGTCCGCTTGTGAAGGTCGGCGATGTGGTCAAGAAGGGCGATATCGTCTGCGACGGTCCCTCGACTCATCTGGGCGAGCTGGCACTGGGCAAGAATGCGCTCGTCGCCTTCATGCCCTGGAACGGCTATAACTTCGAGGACTCCATCCTCATCTCCGAGCGCATCGTCCGCGATGACGTCTTCACCTCGATCCATATCGAGGAATTCGAGACTATGGCGCGCGACACCAAGCTCGGTCCGGAGGAAATCACGCGCGATATCCCGAATGTGGGTGAGGAAAATCTAAAAAACCTGGACGAAGCAGGCATCGTCTATATCGGCGCCGAAGTTCAGGCCGGTGACATTCTAGTGGGCAAGGTGACGCCGAAGGGTGAAACCCCGATGACCCCGGAAGAAAAGCTGCTGCGCGCTATTTTCGGCGAAAAGGCGGCGGATGTCCGCGACACGTCCCTGCGCGTACCGCCTGGCGTCACAGGCACGATTGTGGAAGTGCGCGTCTTCAACCGCCATGGCGTGGACAAAGACCAGCGCGCCATGTCGATCGAGCGTGCGGAGGAAGAACGTCTGGCGGAAGACCGCGACGACGAGCTTTCGATCCTGGAGCGCAACATCTTCTCGCGCCTGTCGGAGATCCTGCTCAACAAGACCGCTGCCAGCGGTCCGAAGGGCATGGCCGCCGACACCAAGATCACCCAGAGCGTGCTGGATGCGATTCCGAAGCATCAATGGTGGCAGATCGGGCTGCGCAATGAAAAGGCGATGGCCGAGATCGAAGGCCTGCGTCAGCAGTATGACGAGTCCAAATCGCGCCTCGACAAGCGCTTCGCCGACAAGGTGGAGAAGCTGCGCCGGGGCGACGAACTGGCGCCGGGCGTGATGAAGATGGTCCGCGTCTTCGTGGCGGTAAAGCGCAAGCTGCAGCCGGGCGACAAGATGGCCGGCCGCCATGGCAACAAGGGCGTGATAAGCCGCATCGTGCCCATTGAGGACATGCCGCATCTGGAAGATGGCACCGCAGTCGACGTGGTGCTCAATCCGCTGGGCGTGCCAAGCCGCATGAATGTGGGCCAGATCCTAGAGACTCATCTGGGTTGGGCCTGTTCGGGCCTGGGCCGGCAGATCGGCGATGTGCTCGACAAGGTCAAGCGCGATGGCAAGCATGAGCCGCTGCGCCGCCACCTGAAGAGCGTCTATGGCAATGACGAGCGCCTGGGCGAGATCGACGAGACGGGCCTCGTCGAACTGGCCGACAATCTGCGCCTGGGCGTTCCGATTGCCACGCCAGTGTTCGACGGCGCCAAGGAAAGCGACATTGTCGACATGCTGGAGCAGGCGGGTCTAACCGCGTCGGGCCAGATGACACTGTATGACGGACGCACCGGCGAAGCGTTCACCCGCCAGGTCACCGTCGGCTACATCTACATGCTGAAGCTGAACCATCTGGTGGACGACAAGATCCACGCCCGTTCGATCGGTCCTTACTCGCTCGTTACCCAGCAGCCGTTGGGCGGCAAGGCGCAGTTCGGCGGTCAGCGCTTCGGCGAAATGGAGGTCTGGGCTCTCGAGGCTTACGGCGCCGCCTACACGCTGCAGGAAATCCTGACCGTGAAGTCGGACGACGTGGCGGGCCGCACCAAGGTCTACGAGGCAATCGTCCGCGGCGAAGACACATTCGAGGCCGGTATTCCGGAATCCTTCAACGTGCTGGTCAAGGAAATGCGGTCGCTGTCGCTCAATGTCGAACTGGTGAACGGACCGACGACGTAACTCCCCTGTCACTCCCGCTTACACGGGAATCCAGGGAATTTTCTGTGCCACCGGATGGGTGGCGAAATGGTGGCCCGCTCGTGTCCTTGGGACTGGCGGGCCATGACAAGGTTTAGAGGAGCTCGCATGAATCAAGAGCTGATGAATGTTTTCGGCACGGTGAAGGAGGTTCCCGCCTTCGACCGCATCAAGATTTCGCTGGCCAGCCCGGATCAGATCCTGCGCTGGAGCCATGGCGAGATCAAAAAGCCGGAAACGATCAACTACCGCACCTTCAAGCCGGAGCGCGACGGCTTGTTCTGCGCCCGCATCTTCGGACCAGTGAAGGATTATGAGTGCCTGTGCGGCAAGTACAAGCGCATGAAGTACAAGGGCATTGTCTGCGAAAAATGCGGTGTCGAAGTCACCGTCCAGAAGGTGCGCCGTGACCGCATGGGCCACATCGAGCTGGCCTCGCCGGTCGCCCATATCTGGTTCCTGAAGTCGTTGCCCAGCCGCATCGGCCTGATCCTTGATATGACGCTGAAGGATCTCGAGCGGGTTCTCTATTTCGAGAATTACATTGTCATTGAGCCGGGCCTGACGCCGCTGAAGGATCGCCAGCTGCTCACCGAAGACGAGTTCTACAAGGCCCAGGACGAATACGGCAATGACAGCTTCACCGCCGAAATCGGGGCCGAAGCAATCCGCAAGCTCCTCGCCGCCATCGACCTGGAAAAGCTGCGCGACGAGATCCGCACCGACGTAGCCGAATCTTCTGGCGGCGAAAAGCAGAAGAAATTGGTCAAACGCCTGAAGGTGGTGGAAGCCTTTATCGATTCCGGCAACCGTCCAGAATGGATGATCCTGACCGTCATCCCGGTGATCCCGCCGGAACTGCGCCCGCTGGTGCCGCTGGATGGCGGACGCTTCGCGACCTCGGACTTGAACGACCTCTATCGCCGCGTCATCAACCGCAACAATCGGTTGAAGCGCCTGATCGAGCTCAAGGCCCCCGACATCATCGTGCGCAACGAAAAGCGCATGCTGCAGGAATCCGTTGACGCCCTGTTCGACAATGGCCGTCGCGGCCGCGTCATCACCGGCGCCAACAAGCGTCCCCTCAAGTCGCTGGCCGACATGCTGAAAGGCAAGCAGGGTCGCTTCCGCCAGAACCTTCTTGGCAAGCGCGTCGACTATTCAGGCCGCTCGGTTATCGTGGTCGGTCCGGAGCTCAAGCTGCATCAGTGTGGCCTGCCCAAGAAGATGGCGCTGGAGCTGTTCAAGCCGTTCATCTATGCGCGGCTTGAAGCCAAGGGCTTCAGCCAGACTGTCAAGCAGTCCAAGAAGCTGGTGGAGAAGGAGAAGCCTGAGGTCTGGGATATCCTGGAAGAAGTCATCCGCGAGCATCCGATCCTGCTCAACCGCGCGCCGACGCTGCACCGCCTGGGCATCCAGGCGTTCGAGCCGGTCCTGATCGAAGGCAAGGCGATCCAGCTGCATCCCCTGGTCTGCACCGCCTTCAACGCGGACTTTGACGGCGACCAGATGGCCGTGCATGTGCCGCTGAGCCTGGAGGCGCAGCTGGAAGCGCGCGTCCTGATGATGTCGACCAACAACATCCTGTCGCCCGCAAATGGCAAGCCGATCATCGTGCCGACCCAGGACATCGTTCTCGGACTTTATTACCTGAGCCAGGAGCGTCCCAAGGAGCCGGGCGAGGGCATGACCTTCAACGACATCGGCGAGATCGAGCACGCGCTGTTCTCCAAGTCGGTGACGCTGCATGCCAAGATCAAGGCGCGCTATCGCACGGTCGATGCCGAGGGCAAGCCAATCACCCGCCGCGTGGAGTCCACAGCGGGCCGCATGCTGATCGCCGATATCCTGCCGCGTCATCCCAAGATCCCGTTCGAGCTGGTCAATCGCCTGCTGCGCAAACAGGAGATCAGCCAGCTGATCGACGAGGTCTATCGTCACTGCGGCCAGAAGGAGACCGTGCTTTTCGCCGACGCGCTGATGGCACTGGGCTTCCGCGAAGCCTGCAAGGCGGGCATTTCCTTCGGCAAGGACGACATGGTCGTGCCCGATTCCAAGACCAAGCTGATCGACGAGACCCGTCACCGGGTGCGCGAGTATGAGCAGCAGTATCAGGACGGTCTGACCACCGACAAGGAAAAGTACAATCTTGTCGTCGACACCTGGTCGAAGTGCACCGACATGGTGGCGGCCGAAATGATGAAGGAAATCTCCGAACCGCGCATCGATCCGGAAACGGGCCGCATGCAGGAGATGAACTCCATCTACATGATGAGCCATTCTGGTGCCCGCGGTTCACCGCAGCAGATGAAGCAGCTCGCCGGCATGCGCGGCCTGATGGCGCGTCCAGATGGTTCGATCATCGAAACGCCGATCCTGTCGAATTTCAAAGAAGGCCTCACTGTGCTGGAGTACTTCAACTCCACCCACGGCGCCCGCAAGGGTCTGGCCGACACCGCGCTCAAGACGGCGAATTCGGGCTATCTGACCCGCCGTCTGGTGGACGTGGCCAATGACTGCATCATCACGTCCGAAGACTGCGGCACCAAGAAGGGTGTCACGGTCCAGGCGGAGATTGACGGCGGCCAGGTGGTGGCGTCGCTGACCGAGCGCATCCTGGGCCGCACCACGGCAGAAGATGTGAAGCACCCCGACACGGGCGAGATCATCATCAAGCGCAACAAGGAAGTGACCGAGGATCTGGCCGAGAAGGTCGAGGCGGCGCACATCCAGAAGGTGCGCGTTCGTTCGGTGCTGACCTGCGACCTGCCGGAGGGCGTGTGCGGCAAGTGCTATGGCCGCGACCTTGCGCGGGGTACCCCGGTGAATATCGGCGAGGCTGTCGGTGTGATCGCCGCTCAGTCCATCGGCGAGCCGGGCACCCAGCTCACCATGCGTACCTTCCATATCGGCGGCGCGGCGCAGGTTGCGGGCTCGTCCAAGATCGAGGCGTCGTATGACGGCAAGATCAAGATCGTGAACAAGAACGTCGTCAAGAATTCCGACGGCGAGCTGATCGCGATGTCGCGCAATATGCAGATCGTCATCACCGACAACAAGGGGCAGGAACGCGCCACCTATCGCATCACCTATGGCGCGCGCCTGCGGGTGGACGAGGGCGCGACTGTCAAGCGCGGCGACCGCCTGGCGGAATGGAACCCCAACTCGTTGCCGATCTTGACCGACGTCGAAGGCACCGCGAAATATGAAGATCTGATCTTCGGCGTCACGGTGCGCGAAGTCGCGGACGAAAAGACCGGCGTGTCGTCCAAGGTGGTGATGGACAGCCGCGGCACGGGCTCGAAGAACGCGCCCGACATCCGGCCCACCATCGTCATCCTGGACAAGAAGGGCAAAGTCGTCGCACTGCCGGCCGGTGGCGAGGCGCGTTATGCGATTTCGCCCGACGCCATTCTGTCGGTGGAAGACGGTTCCACGGTGCGTGCGGGCGACGTGCTGGCGCGTATTCCGACCGAAGGTGCGAAAACCCGCGACATCACCGGCGGTCTGCCGCGCGTGGCGGAACTGTTCGAGGCCCGCAAGCCCAAGGAAGCGGCCGTGCTGGCCGAGACCGACGGCTTTGTCGAGTTCGGAAAGGACTACAAGAACAAGCGCCGCGTCATCGTTCGTCCGAGGAACGAGAAGCAGGAGCCGAGCGAGTATCTGATCCCCAAGGGCCGCCACATCAGCGTGCGCGAAGGCGATTATGTGGAGAAGGGCGACTATATCGTCGAAGGCAATCCGTCGCCGCATGACATCCTGCGCATCAAGGGGATGGAAGAACTGGCAATCTATCTGGTCAAGGAAATCCAGGACGTCTATCGCCTGCAGGGCGTGAAGATCAACGACAAGCATATTGAAGTGATCTGCCGCCAGATGATGCAAAAGCTGGAAGTCACCGACGGCGGCGAAACCACGCTGATTGCCGGTGAGCATGTGGATGCTTCGGAACTGGAAGCCGCCAACAAGAAGGCGGAGGAAATGGGCCACAAGCCGGCCGAGGGCCGCGCCATCCTGCTCGGTATCACCAAGGCCAGCTTGCAGACGCGTTCTGTCTTCTCTGCTGCCTCCTTCCAGGAAACCACACGCGTCCTCACCGACGCCGCGGTCAATGGCAAGGTCGATATGCTGGAGGGCCTGAAGGAGAACGTGATCGTGGGCCGGTTGATCCCGGCGGGCACCGGCGGCGCCATCGCCCGCCTGCGCCACATCGCCACCGAACGCGACAAGGCAATCCAGGCAGAGCAGGCCGCGCAACAGCCGATCGCGGCATTGGAAGCGCCGCAGCCTGCAGCCGAGTAAGCTGTTCGCGGCGCAACGCAATCAGGGCCGCCTGAAAGGGTGGCCCTTTTTCGTTGGCGAATGCGGCCTACCGCTCCCGCTAATTGAGTCCGCCTTCGCGCAAATTGATTTCAGGTACGGGGACCCTATATCCAACGGGTAAATCAGGAGGCGCGGTACATCGGGCCGAGCTAGTATCCACCCATGAAACTACCTCAACCCATGTCCTGGGACCGCGCGCAAGCCCGCAAAGGCAAATTCGACGGCCGATTCATCATCGGCGTGATGACGACCGGTATCTACTGCCTGCCGTCATGCGCGGCGCGGCCGCCAAAGCCTGAAAATGTGCGGCTGTTCACTACCGAAGCCGAGGCGAAAGCGGCGGGCTTGCGCGCCTGCAAGCGCTGCCGGCCTGACCTCTATTATCGCGGCGAGGATGAAAATGTGGCCCTGTTCGAAGGCCTGGCCGCTCGGGTTGCGGCGCGGCCCGAGGAGTTCACCGATGCGTCATCGCTCGCAAGGGCGGCCGGTGTCAGCCTGACCAAGCTGGGCGACCTCTATCGCGACCATGCCCATCTGGCGCCGGCGGCGTGGCTGAGACGCGTGCGGGTAAAGCGTGCGGCGCGGGAACTGCTTGCGGGCAGGGACAAGGTGGCTGAGATCGGCTTCGGCGCGGGCTTTGAATCGGAATCGGTTTTTCACCGCCAGTTCCTCAACCAGATGCGCATGACACCGGGTGCCTACCGCGCGCTGGACGGTGCGGAAGTCTTCATGCTGCAGCTTCCCGTGGGCTACAGGCCCAAGGAAGTGTTGGCCTATCACGCCCGCGATCCGCTGGGCCTGAGCGAGAAAAGCGAAGGCAACCGCATCTGGAAGGCACTGCACACCGCGGACGGACCCGCTGTGATCGAAATCAGCATCGAATCCGGCCAGGCCTGGGTGAAGGTTCATGCTTCACTTAAACTGGGCGGCGATGCGATGGCCTTTCTGCATGGCGCGGCTTTGCGGGTCCTGGGTCTTAGTCTCGATGTCAGCCAGTTCGAGTCCCGCCATGCCGCCTTCACCGCGCCGCGCCGGGGATTGCGCCTGCCGCTGCTTCCTACCGGCTTCGACGCACTATGCTGGGGAATTATTGGTCAGCAGATCAATGTCAAATTCGCCTCATCCCTGCGCCGGGAGATCGTGGAACTGGCAGGCGAGAAGGTGGGCGATATGCGGGCCCCTCCTACGCCGGCCGCTGTGGCCAACATCGACGTGTCGGTGCTGGCGGCCAGACGTTATTCCCGGTCCAAGGCGCAATATCTTATCGACGCCGCAAAGGCCGTGGCCGAAAGGCGGCTGGACATTGAAAACCTCAGCGAGGGCTCTGCGATTGCGGCAGAAAAAATGCTGACCGGCCAGCGCGGCATCGGCACCTGGACGGCACGCTATGTGATGTTGCGCGGCGGCTTTGCCGATGCGGCGCCAGTGGGCGACAGTGCGCTGGCCACGGCCTTGCAGCGGCTGCACCGGTTGCCCGAGCGTCCGGATGCCGATGAAACCGCGCGGCTGATGAGCCAGTTCGCGCCCCACCGCAGCATCGCAACCATGCATCTATGGACCTATCTCAAGGAGGCCGCATGACCAGGCGCTATTGGAGCGTGATCGAGTCCCCCTTCCAGCAGTTCGCGGCCTGGGTGGATGAAGAGGGCAGGCTGCTCCGCTTCAATCTGCGCGCCACAGGTGCCGCCAGGGTTGACCGCGAGGCCGAAAACAATCCTCGCAAGCTGGCCGAGGTACAGCGCCAGGTGAACCAATATGCGAAAGGCAAGCGGCGGGAGTTCGAGTTCGAGCTGCTGGCCGACGGGCCGGAATTCGACAAGAAGGTCTGGGCGGCGCTGTTGGAGATCCCCTTTGGCACCACCACCAGCTATGGCGCCGTGGCCAAGAGGATCGGTGCCCCCAAGGCGGCTCGTGCGGTCGGGGCCGCCAATGGCGCCAACCCGATTGCCCTGGTCGTGCCCTGCCACCGGGTGATCGGGGCGGATGGCAGCCTCACTGGCTATGGTGGCGGCCTGCCGCTCAAGCGCAAACTGCTGGAGCACGAGGCGCGGGTCTGCGGTACCCGGCTGGACCTTTTTGGCTGACGAATTCGCCTTGGATTCGAATATATTTCCACTGGAAACATGTGTCACATCGACCGGCCGGCCAAAAGGCCGAAAAAGCCGGGCTTTCGCTGCTTGACCCCCCGGACCCCTATGGGTATAAGCCGCCACCTTCTAGGGCAGGCTGTCTGCGGGAAATTCCGCAAAAACGCTGCTGGGAAGCCAGTTTAAGAGCTCAAGACGCGCGACTCAGGCAGGGGTTTCTGCCTCAGTCCTCCGCAAGTTCGGACCGGGGAGAGTGCTTCCCGCGTCCGGTTTTTGGTTTTCGTTCAGCCTCGCGCGTCCGCGAGAGGCAAAAGGGAAGTGGGAATGCCGACAGTCAATCAGCTCATTCGCAAGCCGCGGGGCGCCAAGCCGAAGCGCAACAAGGTTCCGGCCCTGCAGCAGTGCCCCCAGAAGCGCGCGGTCTGCACGCGCGTCTACACCACGACGCCGAAAAAGCCGAACTCTGCGCTGCGCAAAGTCGCCAAGGTGCGACTGACCAACGGCTTCGAAGCCCTGACTTATATTCCCGGCGAGGGCCATAACCTGCAAGAGCACAGCGTTGTCCTGATCCGCGGTGGCCGCGTGAAGGACCTTCCGGGCGTGCGCTACCACATTATCCGCGGCGTGCTGGACACGCAGGGCGTGAAGGACCGCAAGAAGCGCCGCTCGCTCTATGGCGCCAAGCGTCCGAAGTAAGGAGAGTTAGATGTCCCGCCGCCACCGCGCAGAACGCCGCGAGATCACCCCGGACGCCAAGTTTGGCGATCTCGTCCTCGCCAAGTTCATGAACTCCCTGATGTATGATGGCAAGAAGTCGGCTGCCGAAAGCATCCTCTACGGCGCGTTCGATACGATCGCCGCCAAGACCAAGCAGGATCCGCTGGCTGTTTTCCATGAAGCGCTGCGCAATGTCTCGCCGGCACTGGAAGTGCGCTCCCGCCGCGTCGGCGGCGCCACCTATCAGGTGCCGGTCGAAGTGCGCACCGACCGCAGCCGCGCGCTTGCCATCCGCTGGCTGATCACGGCCGCGCGTGGCCGCAACGAACCCACGATGCAGGGCCGTTTGTCAGGCGAACTCATGGATGCCGCCAACAATCGCGGCTCCGCCGTCAAGAAGCGCGAAGACACCCACAAGATGGCCGACGCCAACCGCGCCTTCTCGCACTATCGCTGGTAATCCGGACACCCAACCATGGCACGCACGACGCCCCTTAATCGGTACCGGAATATCGGGATTGCCGCGCATATCGACGCCGGCAAGACGACGACAACCGAGCGTATCCTGTATTACACCGGCAAGTCTCACAAGATCGGCGAAGTCCATGACGGCGCCGCGACCATGGACTTCATGGAACAGGAACAGGAACGCGGCATCACCATCACGTCTGCCGCCACGACCTGCTTCTGGAAAGAGCACCGGATCAACATCATCGACACTCCCGGCCATGTCGACTTCACCATCGAGGTGGAGCGTTCCATGCGCGTGCTGGACGGCGCGGTCGCGGTGTTTGACGCCGTTGCCGGCGTCGAGCCCCAGTCGGAAACCGTGTGGCGCCAGGCCGACAAGTATCATGTGCCGCGCATCTGCTTCGTCAACAAGATGGACCGTACCGGCGCGGACTTTCAGCGTTGCATAGACATGATGATCGACCGCCTGGGCACCAGGCCCATGGTGATCACCTGGCCGGTCGGCACCGAATCCGAGTTCAAGGGCATCATCGACATCGTCAAGATGAAGGCTCTGATCTGGCATGACGAGCAACTGGGCGCGAAGTTCGACGAAGTCGAAATCCCCGCTGAGTATTCCGACAAGGCCGCTGAGCTGCATGCCGCGCTGGTGGAAATGGCGGTCGAGGAAGACGATGCCGCAATGGAAGCCTATCTCGAGCACGGCAAGGAGCCGTCGCACGAGGAGCTGCAGAAGCTGATCCGCAAGGGCGCCATGGGCTTCAAGTTCGTGCCGATCATGTGTGGCTCCGCCTTCAAGAACAAGGGTGTGCAGCCGCTGCTTGACGCGGTGGTCGCCTATCTGCCGTCGCCGCTGGACATTCCGCCCGTCAAGGGTACCGACCTCAAGGGCCATGAAATCGAACGCCCCGCCGATGACAAGGCGCCTTTCGCGGGGCTCGCCTTCAAGATTATGGACGACCCCTTTGTCGGCTCCATCACTTTTGTGCGCGTCTATTCCGGCACCATCACCTCCGGTACCGGCGCACTTAATTCGGTGAAGGACAAGACCGAGCGTGTCGGCCGCATGCTGCTGATGCACGCGAATTCGCGGGAAGACGTGAAGGAAGCCAATGCCGGCGACATCGTGGCGTTGGCAGGCCTGAAGCTCACCACCACCGGCGAGACGCTGTGCGATCCCAACCATCCTGTGATCCTGGAACGCATGGAATTCCCCGATCCGGTCATCGAAGTTGCGATCGAGCCAAAGACCAAGGCCGATCAGGAAAAGATGGGCATGGCGCTGGTGCGCCTGGCACAGGAAGATCCGTCATTCCGGGTCTCCACCGACCAGGAAAGCGGTCAGACCATCCTCAAGGGCATGGGCGAACTGCATCTGGAGATCAAAGTCGATATCCTGAAGCGCACTTACAAGGTGGACGCCAATGTCGGGGCTCCGCAGGTTGCCTATCGCGAAACGCTCTCCAAGCCGGTTAACATCGACTACACCCACAAGAAGCAGACCGGCGGTTCGGGTCAGTTCGCGCGGGTGAAGATCGAATATGAACCGCTGCCGCCAGGTTCGGGCTTTGTGTTCGAGAATGAAGTCGTTGGCGGCTCCGTACCGAAGGAATTCATTCCGGCGGTTGAAAAGGGTCTCAAGGCCCAGAAGGAATCCGGTCTTCTCGCCGGTTTCCCGGTGATCGATTTCAAGGCCACCCTTGTGGACGGCGCCTACCACGAAGTCGACTCCAATGCGCTCACCTTCGACATTGCTGCGCGCGCCTCGTTCCGCGAGCTGGCGAGCAAGGGCGCCGTCAAGCTGCTGGAGCCGATAATGAAGGTCGAAGTCGTGACGCCCGAAGACTTCCTGGGTGGCGTGATCGGCGACCTGAACAGCCGCCGCGGCCAGGTGCAGGGCACCGACAGCCGAGGCAACGCGCAGGTGGTCACCGCGATGGTGCCGCTTGCCAATATGTTCGGCTACATCAACACGCTTCGCTCCATGTCCCAGGGGCGCGCGCAGTATTCCATGCAGTTCGATCACTATGAACAGGTGCCGCAGGCGATCGCGGACGAAGTCAAGGCGAAGTACGCCTAAGCAAAGGATTTACGGAGAAGAACAATGGCGAAAGCAAAGTTTGAGCGTACGAAGCCGCACTGCAATATTGGGACGATTGGCCATGTTGATCATGGCAAGACGTCGTTGACGGCCGCGATCACGAAGGTTTTGGCGGAGACGGGCGGGGCGACGTTCACGGCCTATGACCAGATCGACAAGGCGCCGGAAGAGAAGGCGCGCGGCATCACGATTTCGACGGCGCATGTGGAGTATGAGACCAAGAAG
>DATKEP010000048.1:0-51727 GCA_035512055.1 Rhizomicrobium sp. | reverse complement strand
GTTCAACACCCGCTTCATTTCCGTCTTGGTCTCTTCCGTTATGATGCGCGGACCGGTGACATATTCGCCATATTCCGCGGTGTTGGAGATGGAATAGTTCATATTGTCGATGCCGCCTTCATAGATCAGGTCGACAATCAGCTTCACCTCGTGCAGGCATTCGAAATAGGCCATCTCCGGGGCATAGCCGGCATCGACCAGGGTTTCGAAACCGCCGCGGATCAACTCGACCAGGCCGCCACACAGAACCACCTGCTCGCCGAACAGATCGGTCTCGCACTCTTCCTTGAAATTGGTCTCGATGATGCCGGCACGGCCGCCGCCGATGGCGCTGGCATAGGACAGGCCCAGGTCATGGGCATTGCCGGATGCATCCTGATGCACCGCGATCAAGGTGGGCACGCCGCCGCCCTTGAGATATTCGCCGCGCACGGTGTGGCCGGGCCCCTTGGGCGCGACCATCGCCACATCCAGGTCGGGGCGCGGCTCGATCAGCTTGAAATGGACATTGAAGCCGTGCGCGAACAACAGCGCGGCGCCCTGCTTCATATTGTTCTTGAGCTCGTCCTTCCAGATGTCGGCCTGCAACTCGTCGGGCGTGGCCATCATCATCACGTCGGCCCATTTGGCGGCTTCCGTCACCGGCATGGTCTTGAAGCCGGCGGCCTCCGCCTTCCTGGCCGATGCGCCCGGGCGGACCGCGATCACGATCTCCTTGACGCCGCTGTCGCGCATGTTCTGGGCATGGGCATGGCCCTGGCTGCCGAACCCGATCACGGCGACCTTCTTGTTCTTGATCAGATTAAGATCGGCATCCCGATCGTAATAGACGCGCATGTCTTGGACCTTTCGACGTTGAAACTAGGGGATTCAAAAACGGTTATTGCAGGGCCTCGTGCCAGTTGGGGCCCCTGGCGAGATCGGAAAAATGAAATTGCGCAAAGCGGACCAGCGTCCTGGCATAGCGTACAGCGGGATCGGCTTTATCGCGGGTACAGCTGCGCTGTACAGTCCTTTTCTTGTCCCCTCGCCCCTCAGATAGCGTCAGGTAGTTACGGCAAAACACGATGGCCTCGACGCCCTTGTTGTCAATGACTTGGCCGTCGCCATACTCGGACACGCTCTTGGGAAAGGCCTCAAAATCCGCTGTATTTTCCAGCCGCAGCAGTTGGGCGAGGTCCTTTGCGTCCAGCAGCGCATAACCTTCCGCAAAGACAAAATTACCGGAACTGATTTCACTGACTTTGATGAATCCGACCTTTTCGTCTTGCGCACCGAGTTTGACGAAAACGATCGAACCGCGGTCACCAATGCCCCAGGTCAATTCGATGCTCAGCCTGCTGTCATCGAGGCGCCGGACCGGCACATCCTCTGCCAGCGATGCCAGCGGCATCAGGCACAGTCCGGCAGCGGCGCGTGCCGCGGCCCTGTTCACATCGCCTCCGGACCGCGGCTGATGGCGGCAACGCCGGTGCGCGAGACTTCAACCAGCCCCAGAGGCCGCATCAGCTCGACGAAGCTGTCGATCTTGGACGGCGCGCCGGTGATCTCGAATACGAAACTGGCATGGGTCGTGTCGACGGGCCGGGCGCGGAAGGCATCGGCCATGCGCAGCGCCTCGACCCTCTTGTCGCCGGTGCCGGCCACCTTGATCAGCGCCATCTCGCGTTCCAGGCCGGCCTTCTGGCTGGTCCAGTTGGTGACCTTGTGGGTGGGCACCAGCCGGCGCAGCTGGGTCTCGATCTGCTCGATCACCGCCGGCGTACCGGAGGTGACTATGGTGATGCGGCTGGTGCGCGCCATCGGATCGACCTCGGCCACGGTGAGGCTTTCGATATTATAGCCGCGACCTGAGAACAGGCCGACGACGCGGGCAAGGACGCCCGCCTCATTGTCCACCAGCACGGTGAGCGTGTGGCGCTCGATTTCGCCGGAGAGCTTGATTTTGGTGTCGTGCATGAAGGCGGCCCTAAACCAGCATCTTTCCGGCGTCGGTGATCTCGCCCCCGTCATCCGGCGACAGGAGCATTTCGTTATGCGCGGCACCTGACGGGATCATGGGATAGCAATTCTCGGCCGGATCGACGCGCACATCGAACAGCACCGGTTTCTTCACCGACAGCATTTCCCTGATCTTGTCGTCCAGCTCGGACGGCTTGTCGGCGCGCAGGCCTACGCAGCCAAAGGCTTCCGCCATCTTGACGAAGTCGGGCAGCGCCTCGGAATAGGAATGGGAATAACGGCCGCCATGCAGGATCTCCTGCCACTGGCGCACCATGCCCATATATTCATTATTCAAAATAAAGATCTTGATCGGCAGGTCGTACTGCATCGCCGTCGACATTTCCTGCATGGTCATCTGCACGCTGGCTTCGCCTGCGATATCGATGACCAGCGCATCGGGATGGGCGATCTGCACGCCCACCGCCGCCGGCAGGCCATATCCCATGGTGCCCAGTCCGCCGGAGGTCATCCAGCGATTGGGCTGTTCGAACTTGAAGCGCTGCGCCGCCCACATCTGGTGCTGGCCGACTTCGGTGGTGATGAAGACGTCCTTGTAATCCCGGGTCAGCGCATAGAGCCGGTCAACGGCATATTGTGGTTTGATGATCGCATCGGAATAACGGTAGGACAGCGACTTCTTGGCCCGCCAATGATCGATCTGCTTCCACCAGGCCTTCAGCGCCTCGGCCTGGACCTGGTGCTTCTGCACCTTCCAGAAGCGGACGATTTCACGCAGTGCCTTGGTGGCGTCCGATACGATCCCCAGATCCACGCGCACGATCTTGTTGATCTGGGAGGCATCGATGTCGATGTGAATCTTCTTCGAGCCCGGTGAAAAGGCGCTGATCTTGCCGGTGCAGCGGTCGTCGAAGCGCGCGCCGATGTTGAGCATCAGGTCGCAGTCATGCATGACATGATTGGCTTCCCAGGTGCCGTGCATGCCCAGCATGCCCAGCCATTCCGGACGTGACGCCGGAAAGGCGCCCAGCCCCATCAAGGTCGAGGTGATGGGAAAACCGGTCAGGTCCACCAGCTCGCGCAACAGCTTGGCGGCTTCCGGTCCCGAATTGATGATGCCGCCGCCAGTATAGATCACCGGCTTTTTCGCGGCCGCCATCATCTCCACCACTTTCACGATGGAAGCGGTGTCGGGGTCGGTCTTGGGCCTATAGGTGCGGTGATGGACCGCCTGGGGTCCGTGATAGGCGCCGGTCTGGAACTGGACGTCCTTGGGAATATCCACCACCACCGGGCCGGGCCTGCCGCTGATCGCAATCTCGAATGCCTCATGCAGCACGCGCGACAGCTCACCGACCTCCTTCACCAGCCAATTGTGCTTGGTGCAGGGCCGGGTGATGCCCACGGTGTCGCACTCCTGGAAGGCATCGGTGCCGATCAGATGCGTCGGCACCTGGCCGGTCAGAACCACCAGCGGAATGGAATCCATCAGCGCATCGGTCAGGCCGGTGACCGCATTGGTCGCGCCTGGACCGGAGGTGACCAGCACGACGCCGGGCTTGCCGGTCGAGCGGGCATAACCTTCGGCGGCATGGGCCGCGCCCTGTTCATGGCGCACCAGGACATGGGTGATGCCTTCGACCTTGAAGAGCGCGTCATAGATCGGCAACACCGCGCCACCGGGATAGCCGAAGATATGGGTGACGCCCTGGTCCCTGAGGGCGCGGACCACCATCTGGGCGCCGGTCATGGTTTCGGCGGCGGTCTGCCCAACCTTGCGGGCCCCTCCCAGCGTCAGCGTGTCGTCCTTGTCCATCGTCCGTCCTTCGAATTTCAATGCTCGCAATTGCACCAAAGATAAAGGGGCGTTTCCGCCCCTTGTCCGCATGGCCACCATGCCTCCCGAAGCGTCAGCTTCGGATGGCCAGCGGCCGCAAAAGTACGAGCGAACTCCTCATGGCGCGGGAACCTAAAGATGCTGCATCGCGGCGTCAAGCAATTTCATGCAGAAATATGCCTAAATTCTGTAATTAAATTGCTAATATAGGGGTCAAACCAGATATAATGTGGCATACGGTGACGAAACCACGTCATCTGGCGCTTGGCAAATTGCCGCGTGGCGGTGATGGCGGCGTCCAGTGCTTCAGCCCTGGTCAAGGTTCCCCCGGCCAGGGCCTGAAGAGGGCGCAATCCGAGCAGTTTGGCGGCAGGCAAGGCCGGATCTAGACCGTCTAGGCTCGCCGCTTCTTCCTGCCCGCCGGCATCCAGCATCTTCTCGAACCTTTCGGCGATGCGTGCGCGCCGTGCGTCCCGTGGCGGGTCCAGCACAAAAGCAGCGAGCCTGGCATCTTTCAGCACCGGCTCGGCCGGCCTGCTCTGCCAGTCGGCCAGGGGGCGCCCTGTGGACTCGAAAACCTCATAGGCGCGCAACACACGCTGTGGATCGCTGGGGCGCAAGCGTGACGCCGTCCTGGGATCGCGCTCGCTCAACCGCGCGTGCAGCGCTTCCACGCCGATATCGTCCATCAGCGCGCGCGCGTTGTCGCGCACTTCCTCCGGCGTGGGCGGGATGTGGGCCAGGCCGTCCGTCAACGCCATGAAATAAAGGCCGGTGCCGCCGACAAAGATGGGCAGCCGCCCTTTAGCGCGCGCCTCAGCCAAGGCGCCCGCGGCATCTTCGCGCCAACGGCCGACCGAATATGGCTCGTGGGCGCTGACATGGCCATAGAGCAGATGCAGCACGCGCGCTCTTTCCGCAGCACTGGGCTGTGCCGTCAGGATCGGTGCTTCGCGATAGACCTGCATGGAGTCGGCATTGATGATGACGCCGCCGATTTCCTCGGCCAGTTCGAGCGCCGCGACCGACTTGCCGCTGGCGGTGGGGCCTGCAATAAGCACGGCATCGAATTCCATGATGCTACAATGTTTGTTCTGAACGTCATCGGCAAGGGCGCAGAGCCCGGCCTGTTCCGCGGCCTGGACAACGGACCGCCGAAAATCCTGTCGCCTTCCTTTGCCTTCGACCTGCCCTTGCCAAATTCTGGGGCCGAATACGAAGCGCTGACGGAAGCAAGAAGCCGCGCGGAAAGTTTCGCCCTGGACATCAATCTGGTTCGTGCCAACAAGCGCCGCAAGAAACTGCTGGTGGCCGACATGGATTCCACGATCATCAATGTCGAATGCCTGGACGAATTGGCCGACATGGCCGGACTCAAAGCCCAGATCGCTGCCATCACCGAGCGCGCCATGCGCGGCGAGCTGGAATTCGAGTCCGCCTTGCGCGAAAGAGTGGGCATGCTCAAGGGCCTCAAACTGGACGCGCTGGAAAAAGCCTGGATCGAGCGCGTGCGGCTCAACCCGGGCGCGAAATCCCTCATCGCCACCATGCGCGCGCATGGCGCTCATACTTTGCTGGTCTCGGGCGGCTTCGGCTATTTCACCCGCCGCGTCGCCGAGGCCGCGGGCTTTCATGCCGAGCGCGGCAACACCTTGCTGGATGACGGTGAAAGGCTCACCGGCGAGGTGGGTACGCCTATCCTGGGCCGTGCGGCCAAGTTGGAAGCGCTGGAGGAAGCCGTTGCACGGCTGGACATCGATTTCGCCGAAAGCCTTGCGGTCGGCGATGGAGCCAACGATCTCGCCATGATCCAGAAGGCAGACAAGAATGGCGGCCTGGGCGTGGCCTATCACGCCAAACCGGTGGTCGCTGCCACGGCTGGTGCCGCCATCGACCACAATGACCTCGCCGCCCTGCTCTATCTGCAGGGCTACGGCGACGACGAAATCGCCAGGCTTGACTGACTAGAGCTCTAGTTCAACCGCAAGCCGACATAGGTCAGATCGCCCCCGCGGTTGATCAATAATAGCTCGACCTTCTTGCCAGCCTTCACATCGCCATCGATCTTCTTGGAAACATCGTCCGGCGTCTTCACGGACTGCCCGGCCACTTCCACGATCACGTCGCCGGGCCTGACATTCTTTTCGGCGGCCGAACTGCCGGCATCGACGGTGGACACCACCACACCCTGGACGCCGCCACCAATCTTGAACTTGGCGCGCGCGCCCTGATCCAACACACCCAGCGACAGGCCGAGCTGCGAAAGCTTGGATTGGTTCTTGGGCGGGGGCGCCGCCTTCACAGGCTTGTCCGGCTTGATGTCGTCGGCAAGCTTCTGAACAGTGATGCGCATGGTCTGCTTTTTGCCCTTGCGCAGCACGTCGATGTTGACGCTCTTGCCGATCGGCGTATCGGCCACGATACGCGGCAGGGCGCGGTCGTCCGGCACAGGTTTGGCGTCAAAGCCGGTGATCAGATCGCCATTGATAAGCCCGGCCTTGGCCGCAGGCCCATCCTTCGTCACGTCCGAAACGAGCGCTCCCTGGGTGGTCGGAAGTCCCAATCCCTCCGCGATCTCTTGGGTCACCGGTTGGATGCGCACGCCGATCCAGCCGCGGCGCGCCACACCGAACTGGCGCAGTTGGCCGACCACCTCGCGCGCAAGATTTGCAGGAATGGCGAAGCCGATGCCGACACTGCCACCGGAGGGCGTGTAGATCTGCGAATTGATGCCCACGACATTGCCGTCCATGTCGAACAGCGGACCGCCCGAATTGCCACGGTTGATCGGTGCGTCCGTCTGGATGAAATCGTCGTAAGGCCCCGCATTGATGTTGCGGTTGCGCGCAGAAACGATACCAGCCGTCACGGTGGAGCCGATGCCGAAGGGATCGCCGATAGCGATCACCCAGTCGCCGATGCGCGCATGATCGCTGTCACCAAAATGGGTGGCCGGCAAGGGCTTCTTCGGTGTCACTTTCAGCAGGGCCAAGTCGGTCTTGGTATCGCGCCCGATCACCTTGGCCGGAAGCTGAGTGCCGTCCTGCAGGGAAACCGTGATCTGGTCGCTGTCCTCGATCACATGATTGTTGGTGACAATATAGCCGGTAGGATCGATGACAAAGCCGGAGCCCAGCGAGGTGACATGGCGCGGCGTATTGGACTTTGGCCCCAGAAAATTCTTGAACAAGTCCTCCAACGGCGACCCAGGTGGTAGCTCGGGCAACGCGTTCTGCGGCGGTGCCTTGAGCGTCTGGCTGGTCGAGATATTGACGACGGTGGGAAGGAGCTTGTCGGCCAGTTCGGCGAAGGAATCCGGCGCCCCCCGCGCGCGCGCCGGCAGCGGAGCGACAAGCGCCAGCATGACACACCCATAAAGGGCGCAGGTAAAAAAGGCGCGAGGAGCAGGCATGGCAGGCATAGGTTCGTTCCTGAGAACGCGGAATCTGGAATCGGCGGCAGTTTAGGAGAGGGACGCGGCCGTAAACAGGCAAAAGCACAAGTTGCTTGGTATTTTCATGGTGGGACGGGGTCAATGGCCCTCCCTATTGATATTCCGAGCCGTTTCCCGGCCGGAACCCTTCCGCCCTAGGATTTGGCGAAGGTGGGGGTTATATCCAACGCCATGACGGCATTACGCGACGATGTGTTGAAGGCGCTCGATCAGGTGATCGATCCCGTGAGCGGGCGCACAGTGGTGCAGCAGGACATGATCCAGGGCCTTGTGGTCAGGGACGGTCATGTCGGCTTTGTGCTGGAAGTGGCCCCCGGCCAGGGGCCGAAATCCGAACCCTTGCGCAAGATTTGCGAGGCCATGGTCCTGGGCGTGAAGGACGTCAAATCCGTGACCGCGGTCCTGACATCGCATGAGGATAGCCCCGAGGCTGGGCACGAGCACCATCGTCACGATCATGGCCGACCGAAACCGGCGGTAAACCGGCAGCCCCCGCCTGCGCCTGCGGGCATTCCCGGAGTGAAGAACATCATCGCGGTAGCCAGCGGCAAGGGCGGCGTGGGCAAGTCCACAATTGCGGTCAACCTGGCGCTGTCTCTGGCGCGCCTGGGACTGAAAGTCGGGCTCCTGGATGCCGACATCTATGGACCTTCGGTGCCGCGGTTGCTGGCCATCACCGAAAAGCCCGGCAGTGACGGTCATATGCTCATTCCGATCGAGCGCCATGGCATAAAGACCATGAGCATCGGCTTCCTGGTAAAAGAAGACGAAGCCATGATCTGGCGCGGTCCCATGGTGCAGAGCGCGCTGTCGCAGATGCTGAGCGATGTTGCATGGGCTCCATTGGACGTGCTGGTGCTGGACATGCCGCCGGGCACCGGCGACGCACAGCTCACCATTGCCCAGCGCGTGCCTCTCAAGGGCGCGGTGATCGTGTCGACACCGCAGGATATCGCCCTGATCGACGCGCGCAAAGGCATCGCCATGTTCAACAAGACCCAAGTGCCGATCCTGGGCGTGGTGGAGAACATGTCGATGTTTACCTGTCCCGATTGCGGCTCGTCGCACGCCATCTTCGGCCATGGCGGCGCGCGCGAGACGGCGGAAAGGCTGGGGGCGCCCTTTTTGGGAGAAATCCCGCTGGTGCCGCGCATCCGCGAGACCTCCGATGCCGGTCAGCCGGTCAGTGTCTCGGTCCCCGACGGCCCGGAAGCCAAAGCATTCCTGGAACTGGCAAGAAAAGTCGCGGCGTCACTGCAGACCGCTTCAAGGCCGGCGCCGAAGATCGTTATCGAGTGAGTGTCACATAGCTATAGCGAATGCCGTCAGGCGTGACATGGTCGTCGCGCGCGGTCTCATTCCATCCAGCGCGGTCGAAAGCGAAGTACGCATCCCCATTGAAGGCGTGATGCACCTCCGTCAACTCGATGCGCGAGGCCATCGGCAAAGCACGTTCGTAGATTTCCGCACCACCGATAATCATTACTGTCCCGGATGTGCCCGACGTCGCCTGGCCGAGCGAATGCGCCACCGTTGCGCCCTCGGCTTGCCAATCCACCTGGCGTGTCACCACGACATTGACCCGGCCGGGAAGAGGTTTCTTCTGCAGGCTTTCCCAGGTCTTGCGGCCCATCACCACGGTATGGCCCATGGTCAGCGCCTTGAAACGCTTCATGTCGTCGGAAATATGCCAGGGAATACCGCCATCCTTGCCGATCACGCCATTGTCGGCCACCGCCAGCACCAGCACGATCTCGCTCATGATGCGAGCCTCTCCAGGTTCTCGCCTTCCAGCCGGTAGTTGAGCCATTGCCCGAACTGCCGCGCCCCCAGGCTCTTGTAGAATTCGATCGAAGGCGTGTTCCAGTCCAGCACCTGCCATTCCAGGAAGCCATCCGCCGCGCGGGCCTTTCGGCCCAGGCTGGCAAGCAAGGCCGTGCCATGTCCTTTCCCGCGGAATTTGGCGCGAACAAAAAGATCCTCGATGAACAGCCCGCGGCGGGCGCGGAAGCTTTTGTAGGTCCAATACCAGCAGGCAAGGCCCGCAGCTTCATCGCCGGCAAAGACCAGATCGCAATGACAGGCTTGGCCCATCATGTCGCGCTTCACTTGATCCTCGGTCAGCAAAAAACCTTCGTGCAGCTTTTCATAATCCGCCAATTCCCGAAGCAGGCGGACGATGAAATGCGCATCGGCAGGGCGCGCAGGGCGAATGTGAGAATCGCTCATGCGCCGACCATAGGATTGCATCGCAGCAAAGGGAACTTAAACTGTCCACGCCGGTTATCTTCCTGCCATTTTCAGGACATGTGATATGCGAAAAATGCTGATTTCCATTGCCGCTATTGGCTTATTGGCGACCCCCTTTGCCTGGGCCCAGCCCGATCACGATCACGGCCATGGCAACGGGCCGCAAGGTGGCGGCCAGGGGCAAGAGGAGCATGGTGGCGGACCGCATGGCGGGCCTCCCGGCGGCGGCCAGCCCGACCATGGCGGCGGACCGCATCCCCAGCCCGTGCCCACCAATCCGGCGCCCGGCCGTGGCGCCGCCAACGGCGAGTCCGGCCGCGCCGCAGTGACGACCAATCCCGGCTACAGCCGCGGCGCCACCAACGGCGAGTCCGGCCGCGCCACAATGACGACCAATCCCGGCTACAGCCGCGGCGCTACCAACGCCGAGTCCGGCCGCCCCACAACGATGACCAATCCCGGCTACAGCCGCGGCCCTGGTGGCGGCGGTTTCAACCAGCCCGCGCCGGCTCCCAACACGGCCTACAACCGTGGCGGCGGCGGCGATAATGGTGGGAGTGGAAATTTCCGTTCACAAAGCGGGCCTGCATTGGCCAGCCGTCCGGGCAGCGGATTCAATCGTCCATCCGGCGGCGGGCAGCGTCACGACTTCCGTGGCTTCGCGGAATTCCACCAAAACTTCGCCGCGCCGCGCCACTTCCATGCCGACGGCTATCGTCGTCCCTCGGGCTGGTATTCCCATCGCTGGTCGTTCGGTGAATATCTGCCGGCCGCATTCTGGGCGCGCGATTACTGGCTGATCGACTTCATGGATTTCGGCCTGCCGCCGCCGCCCTATGGTGCGGTCTGGGTTCGGGTCGGTAACGATGCGCTCCTGATCGACCAGGATACGGGTGAGATCATCACCGTGGAATACGGCATTTTCTATTAAGTTGCCGCCCCGCCCTCACTTGGCGTCTCCTCGTTCGATGCGGCGCCTGATTTTGCAGGCTCGCATGCTCGCCAACAAAATCTTGGCGTGCGGCGGATAGCCCCTTACGCGAACGGCCGCACCTGCTATAAGCGGCTACCGGACCGAGCGGGGTCCATAAGCGGGACCCGCGCATGCGTTCTTGCGCGCGGCATATTGAGGGTACGGTAATCGGCCATGTCCAACGTGACTGTGATCGGCGCCCAATGGGGTGACGAAGGCAAAGGCAAGATCATCGACTGGCTGTCGAACCGCGCCGACATGGTAGTCAGGTTCCAGGGCGGCAACAATGCCGGCCACACCATTGTGGTGGGAAAGGCGACCTACAAACTATCCCTGCTGCCCTCGGGCGTGGTGCAAGGCAAACGCTCGATCATCGGCAATGGCGTGGTGGTGGATCCCTGGTCGCTGCTGGAGGAAATCGCACGCGTCGGTGCCGCAGGCCTGACGGTCACGCCCGATATCCTGGTCCTGGCCGAAAATGCCGTACTGGTTCTGCCGCTGCACCGCGAGCTGGACGCGCTGCGCGAGGAAGCCGCATCGCAGAAACTGGGCACCACCAAGCGCGGCATCGGGCCCGCTTATGAAGACAAGGTCGGCCGCCGCGCCATCCGCGCCATCGACCTGAAGGATCCCGCCTCGCTGCCGGCCAAGATCGAAAGGCTGCTGGCCCATCACAATGTCCTGCGCAAGGGCTTCGGCGCCGCTGAAGTGGATGCCGCCGCGCTGCTGAAATCGTTGAACGAAATCGCGCCCAGGATCGCGCCCTTTCTGGGTTCGTCCTGGCGGGAGCTGGATCAAGCGCGCAAGACGGGCAAGCGGGTCCTGTTCGAAGGCGCCCAGGCTGTCCTGCTCGACATCGATCACGGCACCTATCCCTTTGTGACCTCTTCCAACACGGTGGCGGGCCAGGCCGCGGCCGGGGCTGGCGTGTCTCCCCGCGCCATCGGCACCGTGCTGGGGATCGTGAAAAGCTACACGACTCGTGTCGGCGAAGGCCCCTTCCCCACCGAACTGAAAGACGCCATCGGCGAAAAGCTGGGCGAACGCGGTCATGAGTTCGGCACGGTGACGGGCAGGAAGCGCCGCTGCGGCTGGTTCGACGCCGTGCTGGTGCGCCAGACCTGCGTCACGGGCGGGGTGGATGGCATCACTCTGACCAAGCTCGATGTGTTGGACGGCTTCGAGCAGATCAAGGTCTGCGTGGCTTATGAGCTGGATGGCAAACGGCTGGATTATCTGCCCGCCGACGCCAATCTGCAGGCGCGGCTGAAGCCGGTCTATGAAACGATGGAAGGCTGGAAGGAAACCACCCGCGGCGCCAGGAGCTGGGCGGAGCTTCCCGCAAATGCTATCAAATATGTGCGCCGGGTGGAAGAATTGATCGGGGCACCGGTGGCGTTGCTTTCCACAAGCCCTGACCGCGACGACACGATCATGGTCCAAGACCCATTCGTGGATCGGTGATGCGCGCATTTCTCGCCGCACTGATCCTGTTGGGCTCCTCGCTGGGCGCCATCGCCGAGCCCAGCGCCGCCGACAGATCCAAGATCGAACAGGCCTATGCCCGCAGGCTGGCCGATCAGCAGCAGCAGGACGTTGACCAGCGCATCGCGGCGCGGATGGAAGCACTGAACCAATCGCCGGGGTCGCCCGTGCTGGGCAACCCTGTTGGCGATGTCGTGATCGTGGAATTTTTCGATTACGCTTGCCCTTACTGCAAGGCGGTCGAACCCCGATTGGAAGCGCTACTCAAGTCCGACCACAAGGTGAAGCTGGTGCTGAAGGAGTTTCCCATCCTCACGCCGCAATCCATGATCGCCACTCGGGCGGCGCTGGCCTCGGTCGCCCAAGGCAAATACAAGCCTTTCCATCAAGCCATGATGAATTTTCGCGGGCAGCTGCTGGAGTCCGACATTTTTGACATGGCCAAAGCTTCGGGCCTGGACCTGGTCCGCCTGCGCCGTGATATGACATCCCCCGCAATTTCCGACGAGATCATCGCAAATTTTAATCTGGCTCGCGGCATCCGCGCCTTCCAGACGCCGACTTTTATCGTGGGCAATCACGAGATGAGCAGCGATTCGGCAAGCATCGATTTTCCCAGAACCGTCGCGGTCGCGCGCGGCAGATAAATCCACTGGATCAATTCATCGGTGTGTCGCTCACTGACGCGTATTGAACACCACGTACCGGAATTTCTTGTCCGCCCCGCCGGCCGTGAACTCATGCGGCATGCCCGCCGGGATCTGCAGGAAATCGCCGGCACGCACCGTCATGGTCGTGCCGCCCACGATCGCAGTACCTCGTATCTGCCCCGGCCCCGTTTCCCTGGCATTGGAAACCGTGCCGCCATAGATCAGCGTCGCCTCGCCCGACATCACCTGGATGTAATGCGTCCAGTGGGTATGGACTTCCGGCTCATTGCCCTGGTCGCTGCGCTGGGCATATTCGACATAGTAATTCTCATGATCGACCGGGAAGGCCGTATGAGCGCCCGGCCCGGGCTTTTCTGTCAGGGCTTCGACATCCCTGGCCGACAGATATTTGAATCCTTCCGCCGGCAAGGACCTCAGCGAGGTTTGCCCCCATGCAGACGGCGCCAGCAATGCAGAGGCGAAAAGCAATGTGATCGTCTTGTGAAGCATCGTCCCGGTTCCCTTTTTTGGTATTGAATCAAAGATCGGCCAACCGCGTCCAGGTCCCCGCCGCAGCGGAAACCAGAAGGCCGGCAATCAAGACAGACACGCCTTGAAAGCCCAGCTCGCGCATCACCGCAACCCACAGCACCATGCTGGCAATGCCCACCACGAATCCTCCGATCAGGCTGGCTTTCCCGGTCGTGATGTGGGCGCGCGGGGCATTCATGACTCGACCTTCCGGCGCGTCAGGTCATTGCGCACTGCGCTTGCGTCATAGCCGTTGAAGATGTGCTTGACGAGGCCACATTTGAGGTCGGACGTGCCGAAGAACCAGTCCGCCACCGGATAGGTCAGGTTGAAATTGCGCTTCATCATGATCTGCGGATTGTGATGGGCGATGTGGTGGCGGCGAATGGAATTCACCAGCGGGATGTGTCGAACAAGGCGGTCATTCTTCACATGGCAGCAAAAGTGGAACAGCTCATAATTGAGATAGAGCGCCGTGTTGGTGATCAGCAGCAGCCAGCCCGCATTGGGGATTCCCAGCCGGTTCAGGATGAAGGCTGGCACGAGGGAAAGTGTCATGAACGCCACCAGCGCATAAGGCGGGAAGAACACGATGCGGAAGTCGCGCGTGTTGTCGAGGGCCGGCACTACATCGGTGAAGAATTCATGATGCGCCAGCGTATGGCGCCGGTAGATACCCATCAAACCCTTGACCGGGCGATGCATCACATATTTGTGTATCCACCATTCAAAGACATTCGACAAGCAAAAGGCCAAGGGGATTACCAGCCATTCGTACCAGGAAGGCCTGGTGATCTGGCGCGCACAAACCCAGATCGCTGCGCCGCCCAACACAAAGATCAGCGCCACATGCAGCCACCCGGCATAAGCGGGTGAAATTCGCGTCCGGTAGTCGATGCGGAATGCAGCCTGGCGGGCCGACATTTGGGGCATTTGATGGGCCTTTTGGATCAACGATATGACTGCTTCCGGCACGCAGCAAGCTTTAGAACGTCGCGATCGGATTAAGCACCGATCCGGTCGCGCCCGGCACCGCCGCCGGCGAAGCCGTGACCAGGAAATCCCAGCGCTTTCGCTTTTCGGCTTCGCGGCCGACCAGTTCCAGATCCAGATTGTCGAAGATGGGCATGCCCATGGCGACGATGCACAGTGCGTGGATCGGCTGGGACACGCCTTCCACCTGGCTGGGCAGGACATCCTGGGCATCGTCGCCACCCAGGATCGCCACATCGCGCGCATGCATCCATGGCGCGCAGCTCATGTGCAGACCGGCCAGTTTCTGCACGGGCCAGGGCCCCAAGGCGTCGCGCCGCGCCCAGCGTCCGGTGCGCACGATCATCACATCGCCAGACTGGACCTTCACGCCCGCCTTCTTCTCCCATCCTTCCAGGTCTTCCGGATAGATGGGCGTGCCGGGCTCCAGCCAATCCACGCCCTTGTAGCGCGCCATGTCCATCAGCACACCGCGGGTGATGATGCCGTTCTTGAAATTGATGATGCTGTTCTTTGCCGCGCCGTCCTCGCCCACCGTGTCCGAGGAGTAGCCGTTGTAGATCTTGCCGTCATAGACGAAGTGACACAGCGAATCCATGTGGGTATGGGCCATGCCGTGATAGGAGATGAAGAACGTGTCGCTGGTGCTGGTGATACCGGTCTTGGGCTGACTGGCGCCAGTGCGCGTGGTCTTGCGCACAATCGGCGTGGGATTATCGACCGCCTCCTTGATCTCGGCATTGCGCGCCATGGAGAAGGATGCGCCCTCCCTTACCGTGCCAAGCGCGGCCTTGCGTTTGGCCGGCGTGATCAGGTTCACCGCGCCCATCTGGTCGTTCGCGCCCCAACGGTTCCAGTTGGAAATCTGCTTCTGCAGCCGCACGAAATCTTCCGGCGTGGAATTGGGCCGCCCGGTCTGAGCCGCCGCCGGGCTGGCGGCGGCAACCATGGCGCTGGCGGCAAGCTGCTGAATGGCGGCGCGGCGCGACGATGTGCGAAATTCCTTGTCGGACATGGCAAACCCTCCCTCTGCCCCTGTCATCCGGGGCAATTGACCGGGAAAAACCTATCCGGAAAGCGGGTGATGGCCTAGCGGACCGTTTCCTTGCCCTAGACCCGGCGCGGACCTGATCGCCTGCTGCACATAGCTGTGCGCCCGCCCCACCGCATCCAGCATTGCCCACTTCTGCGCCAGGCCGCAGGCAATCGCGGTGGCCAGCGTGCAGCCGGTGCCATGGGTATGGGCGGTTTCCTGCCGCGGCGCCTCGAAGATCGTGAATTGGCCATCTGCCCAGAGCACGTCGCGGACGAGGCCACCTTCGCCATGACCGCCCTTGAACAGCACCGCGTCATTGCCCAGCATCTTGAACACCATGGCGGCGTTGCGCAGACGGTGTTCGCTCTTGGGGTAGATACCGGTCAGCGCCTCTGTTTCCGGCAGGTTTGGCGTGATCAGGCGGCTCCTGCGGATCAAGCGCTTCTTCAGGACGAAGATGCCGTCCTCATCCAGGAGCGGCGCGCCGCTGGAGGACAGAAGCACAGTGTCCAGCACCAGCGGGATGTCGTTGGTTTCCAATATGTCGGCCACGGCGGCCGCGATCTCGGCGTTGACCAGCATGCCAATCTTGATCGCGTCGGCGCCAATGTCGCCCAGGGCAGCTTTGATCTGTGCCGTCACGACAGCAGCCGGTACCGGATGCACATGGGTGACACCGTTGGTATCCTGCACGGTGACGGCCGTCACCGCAGTCTGGGCATAAACACCGAAAGCCTGGGCAGTCTTGAGGTCGGCCTGGATGCCGGCCCCGGCAGACGAGTCCGATCCCGCGATGATAAGGAGGCGAGGTGGAAGGGTCACAGCATGGGATCAGTGCGGCAGCGGCGGCTTTTGGTCAAGCCGCGGTCGCCGCCTTTGGTCAGGCAGCGACCTCCTCGATGGCGGAAGCGATCTGGCGCACCACGGCGCGCACGATCTTCTCGTCCTCGCCTTCTGCCATCACCCGGATCAGGGGTTCGGTGCCCGACTTGCGCACCAGGATCCGGCCAGAGGCACCCAGTTTGGCGTTCGCGGATTCGATACTGGATTTGACACGATCATCGTCCAGCGGCGAGCCCCTCTTGAAGCGCACATTCTCCAGGACCTGGGGCAGCGGCTCGAAAAGATGGGCCGCCTCCGATGCGGGCTTTCCTTCCTGGGCCAGCACCGCCAGCACCTGCAGCGCCGCGATGAGCCCGTCGCCGGTGGTCGAGAAGTCCGACAGGATGATATGGCCCGACTGTTCTCCCCCGACATTGAAGCCGCCCCTCGCCATTTCCTCCAGCACGTAACGGTCGCCCACGGCCGAACGCGCCAGTGACAAGCCCAGCGTCTTGAGATAGCGGTCGAGCCCGGCATTGGACATGACAGTGCCGACCACGCCGCCACCCTTGAGCCTGTCGGCCTTGGACCAGCTGTTGGCGATCAGGGCCAGGATCTGGTCGCCATCGATGATGCGGCCATGCTCGTCGGCCATCACTACGCGGTCGGCATCCCCGTCCAGCGCGATACCAAAGTCGGCGCGCACTTCACGCACCTTGTTGCACATGGCCTGGGGCGCGGTCGAACCGCAGTCCAGATTGATATTGGTGCCGTCGGGCGTGACGCCTATGGTCACGATATCGGCGCCCAGTTCCCAGAGAACCTCGGGCGAGACCTTGTAGGCCGCGCCATTGGCGCAATCGATCACGATGCGCAGGCCGTCCAGCTTGAGATTGCGCGGAAATGTGCGCTTGGCGAATTCGATATAGCGCGCCTGGCTGTCGTCGACGCGCTTGGCGCGGCCGATCTGGGCCGACGGCGCCAGTCCCTGCTCGAGGCCCGCAGCCATCAGCGCCTCGATCTCGGCTTCCACCTCGTCGGACAGCTTCTGGCCGTCGGGACCGAAGAATTTGATGCCATTGTCCTCGAACGGATTGTGCGAAGCGGTGATCATCACGCCGAGATCGGCGCGGAGCGAGCGGGTAAGCATGGCCACGGCCGGGGTCGGCAGGGGACCGAACTGGAAGACATCCATGCCCACGGCGGTGAAGCCGGAGACCAGCGCGCTTTCGATCATGTAGCCGGACAGCCTTGTGTCCTTGCCGATCACAACCCTGTGACGGTGCTCGCCACGGGTGAAAATGCGGCCGGCTGCCATGCCGGCCTTCAGCGCCACTTCGGGGGTCAGTTTGGCCGTATTGGTGCGGCCGCGGATTCCGTCAGTGCCGAAATATTTGCGCATCATCGATGAGGTCCCGAGGATATGTCGCTTTCTATCATATCCCCGCTCCAAGGGGGGTTAATGCGGCCCTTTTCCTATCGCTTTCAGGACCTTAAGACCATCCCTCAAGGCGCCGGGCGCGTGGGTCCGGATATAGTCGGCCCCCTTGGATTCTGCAAACAATTCCGCGGCCAGGCTGGCTGCACCGGCCTCCAGGGCGGGGCGATTAACCAGCTTTCGCAAAAACCCCTTCCGGGAGAGTGAAACCAGGACCGGCAGGCCATAGCGCGCCTTCAGCTCGGGCAGGCGGCGCAGCAGGATCATGGAGTTTTCCGGATCGGTGCCGACGAACTGGCCCATGCCCGGGTCCAGTATCAGCCGCTCGCGGGCGATGCCGGCATCGGTCAGCGCCCTGACGCGGAGATCGAAGAATTTGACGACGCGGCCGAAGATTTCCGATGACGGAACCTCGGTGCGCACGGCAACGCCCTTTTCCTGCACCATGTGCATCACGATCAGCTTGACATCCGACCCTGTCAGCGCGGGATAGAGCGTGGGGTCGGGAAAGCCGTGAATATCATTGAGATAGTCTATCCCCTGCCCGAGCGCCCAGCGCTGCACCTCGGGCGCGAAGGTATCGATCGATAGTGAGAGTCGTTTTTCCTTCAGTGCTGGAATGACCGCCGCCATCCTGGCGATCTCGAGTTCGGGCGCGACAGCCTCGGCATCCGGATGGGACGAAGCCGCGCCGATATCGATGATGTCGGCACCGCTTTCGGCCATGGCCCGGGCATGAAGGATCGCCTCGCCCGGCTCAAGATATTTGCCGCCGTCGGAAAAACTATCGCTGGTGATGTTGAGAATGCCGAGGATTTTCATCGCGGGCTCAGGTAGCGAAACGGTAGGCTCAAAAACAAGCCGGGACAGGGCCATAGTCGCTGCCAAAAGAAAAGGGCGGCTGAAGCCGCCCTTTTGTGATCATGCCTATTCTATCACCTGGGTTGTGGCTCGGGCGTGATGATCGGGCCCGGAGCCGCCGGACGGGGTTTACCCGCAGCAGGCACGCTGGTGCCCTCGCCCCGGCTGGGCATGACCGGATCTTCATAGGGCGTGCGGACCGGGGGGATACCCTTGAGCAGCGCCACGATCTCGTCGCCCGTCAGGGTCTCATATTCCAGCAGGCCACGCGCCAACACATTCAAGTCGCTCTGGCGGTCGGTGAGGATCTGCTTGGCCCTGACATAGCATTCATCGATGATGCGGTGGATTTCCGCGTCAATCTTCTGCGCCGTGGCTTCCGAGACATTCTGGGTGCGCGACACCGAATGGCCCAGGAAGACTTCTTCCTGGTTCTCGGCATAGGCGATCGGCCCCAGGCTGTCGGACATGCCGAAGCGCGTCACCATCGCGCGCGCCATGCGAGTCGCCTGCTCGATGTCGCTCTGGGCGCCGGTGGTGACCTTCTCATGCCCGAACACCAGTTCCTCGGCGATGCGGCCGCCAAAGGCGACACACAGATCAGCAAGCATCTTCTGGCGTGTCAGTGAAAGCTGGTCGCGTTCCGGCAGGCGCATCACCATGCCCAGCGCGCGCCCGCGCGGAATGATGGTGGCCTTGTGGATCGGGTCGGAGCCGACGACATGCAACGCCACCAGGGCATGGCCGCCCTCGTGATAGGCCGTGAGCTTCTTTTCCTCGTCACTCATTGCCATCGAGCGCCGCTCCGCGCCCATCATCACCTTGTCCTTGGCGTCTTCCAATTCGCTCATGGTGACGACGCGCTTGCCGCGGCGGGCCGCCATCAACGCGCCCTCGTTCACCAGGTTGGCGAGATCGGCGCCGGAGAAACCAGGGGTGCCGCGTGCGATGGTGCGCGGGTCCACATCGGGCGCCAGCGGGACTTTGCGCAAGTGAACGCGCAAGATCTTTTCGCGGCCGGCGAGATCGGGATTGGGCACGACCACATGGCGATCGAACCGGCCGGGGCGCAGCAGCGCCGGGTCCAGCACGTCCGGCCGGTTGGTGGCCGCGATCAGGATCACGCTTTCGTTGGCCTCGAAGCCGTCCATCTCGACCAGCAACTGGTTGAGGGTCTGCTCGCGCTCGTCATTGCCGCCGCCGAGACCGGCACCGCGATGGCGGCCGACCGCATCGATCTCGTCAATGAACACGATGCAGGGGCTGTTCTTCTTGGCCTGTTCGAACATGTCGCGCACGCGGCTGGCGCCGACGCCCACGAACATTTCGACAAAGTCGGAGCCCGAAATGGTGAAGAAGGGCACATTGGCCTCGCCCGCAATGGCGCGCGCGAGCAGCGTCTTGCCGGTGCCCGGCGGGCCAACCAGCAGCACGCCCTTGGGGATGCGGCCGCCCAGGCGCTGGAATTTCTGCGGGTCGCGGAGGAAATCCACGATTTCCTTGAGGTCGTCCTTGGCCTCGTCCACACCGGCCACATCCTCGAACGTCACGCGGCCCTGGCGCTCGGTCAAAAGTTTGGCGCGCGATTTGCCGAAGCCCATCGCCTTGCCACCGCCCGACTGCATCTGGCGCAGGAAGAATACCCAGACGCCGAAAATCAGCAGCATGGGGAACCAGTTGATGAAGATGGCAAGCAGCGACGGCATGCCGTCATCGGCCGGCGACACGGTGGTGTCGACATTGTGGGACTTCAGCGTGGGCCACAGGGTCGAATCATTGTTGGGCACGGTGGTGATGAAAGGCTGACCGCTGGTCATCTCGCCCTTCACCTGGTCGCCCTGGAAGGTCAATTTCCGGATCTGGTTCTGCACGACCAGTTCATTGAACTTGGAATAGGTGATGGTCGAGGCAGTCGTATGCGGCCCTGTCCCCTGGAACAGGTTGAACAGGAACACCAGAAGCAGCGCGATGACGATCCAAAGCGCCAGATTTCGCAGATTATTCAAAGGCCGTCCTTTTCAATGCCGGGGGCAAGGCCCGTCGCCACGGGCAAACTCTCCCGCCCATATTAGATAGGACGGTTGTAGCGTATTGCCAGCCATCAAAAGGTTAAGAGTTTTGATGTGCAGCCGCAACCGCGAATGCATGGCGCACAAGCGCGCAATGCGGCGGAACTTGCGGTTATCCTTAAGCTTTCCGGGGATTTTCCCGCCGCACGAGCAGGGAAAAGGGCGCGAATTGTGCAGGCGCCCTGCCAATATGACAGCCGTGCAAGGTGGCGCTGGTGCGGGCGCCGGCGCTCGAAAGCTGGTCGAACAGCCGTTCCAGGGAGTCGAATCGCGGGCGATAAGGCTGGCCGGAAACCGCCATCAGCATCGACGCGAGTGCCCGAAGTCCCAATTCGCGCGGTGCCGCCGCCAACACCGTGGGATCAAGCAAGAGGCCTCGCTGGTCCTGGCGCACAGCCCGCGCCAGAACCGCCTCGCTAACCGCCTCCAGGCTTTCTCGTGCGCGCGCCAGATGCCCAGCCGCCGCCGCAATGCGGGCGGCGGAGAGACCGGCTTCCTCCAGGGCGGCGCGCACCCGTCTCAGCTTGACCCGGTCGAAGCCGTCATCCTCGTTCATGGGGTCTTCCAGCCAGTCCTGGTCCAGAGAAACGAGATATTCGCGCAGTGCCTTGCGGCTGATGCCCAGCATGGGCCGCGCCACAATGAGCCCGCCAAAACCGGCTACCGGCCACGGCGCCCGAGGACGCATGGCCGCCAGTCCATCCAGTCCGCTGCCGCGTGCAAGCCGCAGCAGGAATGTCTCGGCCTGGTCATCCTCGGTATGGCCGACGAACAGCGTGGCGATCGCCTGTTTCGCCATCCAGGCACCCATCAGCCGGTATCGCGCCTCGCGCGCCAATGCCTCGATGCCGGATTTTGGTTTCTTGCCTTTCCAGGCCAGCACATCGCTCTTCAGCCCGGCCTTTTTTGCCCAGGCTGCCACGGCCTTCGCGTCGCGGGCCGATGTCTTGCGCAGGCCGTGGTCGACCGTGAGCACGACAGGCGCGGGCAGCTTGTGCGAACGCGCGAAGCGCGCAAGCAGATGCATCAGAGCAAGGGAGTCGCTGCCACCCGACACCGCGACGGCAAAAGGACCGGAATAGCCCGCCAGGCCAGCGGCGAATTTTTCCTCAAGCCTATTTGGTGCAGGCTGTTTTGCGGATGTTTGCCGCCTGGCTGAGGGTTTGGGGGCTGGCGTTCGGGTATTTCGACTTGATGAGGCCAAGCGTGGTGCAGCCTTCGGATTTCTGGCCCATCGCCATGAAGGACTGGGCAAGCTTGAGCATAGCCTCGGAGGCGGGCTGTGACTTGGGATATTTTTTGATCACCTCGGCGAAGGTGCGGGCGGCGCTGGCATAGTCCTGGCGAATGAAGCTGATATTGGCCACCCAATAGATCGCCTGTGGCGCCAGGTCGGTGTCGCCCGCATTGGCGTCCGCATAGGCCCGGAAAGCGGCAGCGGCTTCGTCATACTGGGCGCGGCGCATTAGGTTCATTGCCTGGTCATATTGCGCAGGGCTGGTCGGCGGGACCGCGCTTGGCGCCGGTCCAGGTCCCATCGCCCCAGATCCCATTGGCAGCGTGCCCAGCACGCCTGGCGGACGGCCACGCTCGACCGGGCCGGTGTCGGTGGGTGGCGGAAGCGGCGGAACGCTGGCAACAGCGGCAGCGCCATTGCCGGTGGCACCGATTGGCGGCAGGGCCTGGCCGGGGGTCATGCCGCCCGGCACCGGGCCCGCATTTGCCGATGGGGTCCCTGAGGCCGCGCAGTTCATGGAATCGCCGGCACCCAGCTGCTGCGCCGACAGCTGGCACAGCCTGTAGGCGAAATCCTTCTGCATCCGGTCGATCTTGTCGGTCTGCAACTGAATTTGGTGATTGAGTTCCTCATTGGTGCCGGTGAGCTGGCTGAGGCTGTCCGTCAGGGCCTGCACCTTGTCTTCCAGCGACTTAATGCGTGCGTCGAGCTGCTGGCCGCTGCTCTGCAGATCCTTGATTCCCTGGTCCTGGGCGGCTTCGGCCGCCTTCTCCTCGTCGCTGGGGCCGAAAAGCTGGGCGCTTGCCGTAACAGGCGCAAGCACGACCGAGGCGGCCAGAGCCGAAACCAACAGGCGATGCTTTTTCATGACGGATCTTCTTATCGGGTCTTTGCAGCAAAAAAGGGGCGCGGGTTTTATCCCACGCCCCTTTTCATAGCGAAAACAAGTTACGAATTGGCACCGCCGGTGATGGTGGTCACGCCGCGGCGATTCTGGGCCCAGCATGCCTCATTGGACTCTGAGCAGATTGGACGCTCCTTGCCGTAGGAAATCGTCTCGACCCGGCCGGTGGAAACGCCCTGGCTGACCAGATATTCCTTCACGGCATTGGCGCGGCGCGCACCCAGTGCAAGATTGTATTCGCGGGTGCCGCGCTCGTCACAGTGACCTTCGACGGTCACGCGCACAGCCGGGTATTTGGACAACCAGGCGGCTTGGCGGCCCAACACCTGCTTGTCGGCATCCTCGATATTGTACTGGTTGAGGGCGAAATGGACGGTGTCGCCGACATTGACACGGAAGTCCTCGGCGCTGCCCGGGATGATGCTCGAGGTCACGGGGGCGGGTCTGGTCACTTGCGGCGGAGGCTGGACCGGCGGCGGGGTCGTATTGACGGCTTCCTGCTTGTGCGTGCAGGCGCCCAATATCAGGGCGGCTGCAAGGCACGCGAATTTCAGGGAACACGGAAATCGGGTCATGACTGGAATCTCCTGGCAGCGAAGACCGCGGTGCGGCGGCGTCCACGCTTTATGAATTGCATTACGCACCTAAGACGAACAAACGCGCTAAGCGTTAAAAAGAGCCAAACATTACGTTCGAAATTAGACCAATTCTAGGAAAAGCGCCCTACTGGATCAAGGGCGACCAGGCCGGATCGGACGCATCTCCCGGGGTCATTACCCGGCGCGCATTGCGACCGGTAACATCCACCGACCATGTCTGCGCGCCGCGGCCTCCGGCCGCCTCGCGGGTGAACATCAGCACCCGGCCGTTGGGCGCCCAGGTCGGGCCTTCGTCATGATAGCCATCGGTGATCATGCGCTCGCCCGAGCCGTCGGCACGCATGACGCCGATCGTGAAATGCGCACCCTGCTGCTTGGTGAAGGCGAGCAGGTCACCGCGAGGGCTCCAGACCGGTGTGCCGTTCTCGCCTGCGCCAAAGCTGATGCGGCGCTGATTCGAGCCGTCCACATTCATGACATAGATCTGCTTCGATCCGCCGCGGTCCGATTCGAAGGCGATCTGGCGGCCGTCCGGCGAGAAGCTGGGTGCTGTGTCAATCGCGGGATCGGTGGTCAACCGCCGGACCGCGCGGGTGCGCAAGTCCATCAGATAGATATCCGAATTGCCTGCGGTCTCGAGTGTCATCGCAACCTCGTTACCGTCGGGGGAGAAACGTGGAGAAAATGTCATATTGGGGAAGTTGCCCAGCATCTCCTGCTTGCCGGTTTCGATGTCGAACAGATAGATCCGCGGCTTGGCCCCGATATAGGACATGTAGGCGATCATCTGGGCCGTCGGATTGAAGCGCGGCGTCAACACCATATAGCTGCCGTTGGTGAGGAAGATGGGATTGGCGCCATCTTCATCCATGATCGCCAACCGCTTGACCCGCTTGAGGGCAGGCCCGGACTCCGAAATGAAGACTATCCGCGTGTCGAAATAGCCCTTTTCGCCGGTGATGCGCTCATAGATCGCATCCGACACCATATGGGCGATGCGGCGCCAGTTCTCCGGCGTGGTGAAGAATTGCAGCCCCTGCATCTGGCTGTCGCCATAGACGTCCCACAGGCGGAAATCGACACGCAAGCGCCCGTCTGCTTGTTGCGTCACCTGGCCGGTCACCAGCCCTTGCGCATTGATGGCGCGCCAGCCGGGGAAATTGGGCACGGTGTTGATATTGGTGATGTGCTCGGTAAAGCCGCGCTGGTCCAGCGGACGGAAAAGTCCGGAGCGTTCGAGATCGGCGCGCACCACGCCCGCGATATTGGCACCCGCCTGGGCGTCATTGGGACCGCCGGGCAGGAAGTCGGGAATGGCGATCGGCAGGGGCTGGATATTGCCCTGGTTCACGTCCACCTGCAGGGCTGCGCTGGCGGGAAGCGGCGCCCCCAACAAAGCCGCCAATGCGGCGCACAGGATCAAATATTTCTTCATGCCGGTTCTCCAGCAAATATTGAAGGTCATCAACATGATTCCAACATGGCAGCCCGCTTATTGTTCCATCATCTGGCGCGGGTCAAAGCGTAAGGGGTTGATATCCCGCCACGTGCTGTAGCGGTCCTGAGGCAATCTGTAAGGCTGGCATTCATAAATGGCGCGGCTGGCGGCTTCCGCTGCTGCGCGCGTATAGGGGTTTAGCGCGGCGGTCGCGGCCGTTCCAGGCGTCATTTGCAGGCGCGCCACGGTCCCGTCGGGATTGAGCGCCAAATCATAATTCACAATCAGATCATTGGCGTTGGGCGCGCCAGTGGGCGGCGACCAGCAGCGATAGATCTGGCCGCGCAGCGCATCCGCCAGATCGGCGGTCATCATGTTGCCGGCCCCTATCCCTTGAATCACCCGCGTACCGGCCTTGGCCTCTTTCACCGGCTTGTCCGGCGCGGTGAGCTTGTTGAGCAAGGCATTGAAATCCTGCTGCTGTTGCTTGCGGGTCTCCTGCGGCTTTTCCTTGGCGATCTTGAACTGCGGCATTGGAGGCACGGGCGCCGGCTCTATCTCCTGCAGCTGCGGCTCCGGCGGTGGCGTCAGCGGGCTGGGCGGAATGTCGATCTTATCCGGCTGAGGAGGCGCAGGCGGCGACTCGGCGGTCACATTGGTCTTATTGGCGATGGTCACCAGATCCACCGGAACGATATGGCTGTCTTCGGGCACCTCGAAATTCTGATGGAAGGTGAAAAGCGTGGTCGCCAAGATCAGGCCATGAAACAGCACCGACACGAACACGCCATAATGCGGGCCCTGCTCGGTGGTCGGTGCCTTGCGATAGAAAGCGGCATGTGCCGCCATCCTATTGCGCGTCGGGCTTTGGTTTGACGACATCGGTTACGAGTCCGATATGGGTGAAGCCTGCGGCAGCAAGCAGGCCCATGACTTCCATCACTTTGCCGTAATTGGCTTGGGTGTCGCCGCGCACGAAGATGCGCTGGTTATAGCCATTGGCGGCAATCGCCGTCAGCCGGTCCACCAGCTGGTTTTCGAGTATCGGCTCCTTCTGCAGGAAGATCGTGCCATCGCGCTTGATCGAGATTGAAAGCGGTTCACGGTCCTGGCCCAGTGCCGGCGCGCGTGTCTTGGGCAGGTCCACGGGAACGCCAACGGTCAGAAGCGGCGCGGTGACCATGAAGACGATCAGAAGCACCAGCATCACGTCGACGAAGGGCGTGACGTTGATCTCGGCCATGGCGCGGCGGCGCAACCGTCCTCGCCCCCGCGCACTGGTGTGTTGAATACCGGCCGCCATCAGCGCTGCGCCTTCTCGTCCAGCTGGCGCGACAGGATGGCGGAGAATTCATCCGCAAAGGCATCCAGCGAATTCACGTAACGGCCGATCTCGGCCACGAAGCGGTTGTAGAAGATCACCGCCGGAATGGCGGCCAGAAGGCCCATGGCGGTGGTGAACAAGGCTTCCGCGATGCCCGGCGCCACAACCGCCAGCGTGGTGTCGTGACGCGCCGCGATTGCCGAGAAGCTGTTCATGATGCCCCACACTGTGCCGAACAGGCCGATAAAGGGCGACACCGAGCCGATGGTGGCTAGGATTCCCAAACGCTTCTCGATGCCGTCGGTTTCGCGCAGGATGGTGACGCTCATCGACTTTTCGATACGGTCCTTGATGCCGGGCAACAGGGACTCGCGCAGGCCAGCCGGGTTCTCAAAACCGCGCCGCCATTCGCGAAGGCCGGCAATGAACATCGCGGCCAAGGGGTGATCGTTGCGTGCGGCGAACTGCTGATAGAGCTCGTCCAGCGACTGGCCCGACCAGAAAAGCTTTTCGAACCGCCGCGCCTTGCGCTTCAAGCCCGACAGCATCACCAGCTTGTTGAAGATGATGGTCCAGGACCAGAGCGAGGCGATCAGCAAAAGGATCATCACCGCCTGCACGACATAATCGGAGTGCATGAACATGGAGACGATGGAGAAATTGGCGGCCGCATCGCCCAACAGGCCGCTATTGCTGGCCAGCGCGCCAGGCGGCGGCGCCAGTGCCTGGGACTGGGCGGCTGGGCCGGTGGGGGCGGCGATCGGGCCGCTCTGGGGTCCGCCCTGCGCGCTTGCCGGCGAAAGACCGGCGGGAAGTAGGATCGCTGCCAGGACAAGGAGAAGGATGGCGGCGGCGTGCTTGATCATTGAAAAACCTTTTTGTCGCCGAACGGTTGGTAAGGGGGTCATGCGCGTCGATCTTGGCCGAAATTTGACAGGCAAAATCAAGTGTCTTCGGTGGTCACGAAAGGCGCAAGGGTATCATGCACCTTTCGGGGCAATCGTTGCGGCTTGCCCTTTAACGTGGTGATGCAGGCTTCGATCCGGCCTTCGACCAAAAGGTCGGCGCCGCGGCGCACGCGCTGAAGCACCTTCAGCCGGGCGCCCGAAACGTCGGTGAGGACCGAATGCACGGCGATCTGGTCGTCCAACCGCGCCGGGCGAAAATACTCAACCGCGATCCGGCGGAGTGTCCAGGCCGTGGGTTCTTCGTCGTCGAGCCGGGCACGCGAGATGCCGGCAAGCCGGAAGAATTCGGTGCGGCCGCGCTCCATGTAACGCAGGTAGTTGGCGTGATAGACCATGCCGGAGAGATCGGTGTCTTCGTAATAGATGCTGATGGGCAGGATATGAACCTTTCCCTCGAAATACCCCAAGCCCTTTAACGCCAGATTTCCGTTCAGGCCGTCAGCCATCGCCATCATCCGAAAACAGGCCGGTCTGCACCGGGCTTTGAGGTGGAGCGGCAAGCCCCAGATGGCCGTAAGCCGCCGATGCCAATACCCGCCCGCGCGGCGTGCGCTGCACAAAGCCCTGCTGCATCAGGAACGGTTCCACAATCTCCTCGATCGCATCCCGAGCCTCCCCCAGGGCCGCGGCAATGGTTTCGATCCCCACCGGGCCGCCGCCGAAAGCCTCCGCGATCAGGGAAAGATAACGGCGGTCGAAGGCATCCAGACCCCTGGCATCCACTTCCAGCCGGTTCAGCGCGGCGTCCGCGATTTTTGCATCCACATTCGAATGTTTGGCGACAGAGGCAAAATCACGCACCCGCTTGAGCAACCGGCCGGCGATTCGCGGGGTGCCCCGCGAGCGGGCGGCGATTTCGCGCGCCCCGTCTTGCGTCAGTGCCAGTCCAAGGACGCGCGCACCGCGCTCGACGATCGCCAGAAGTTCATGGGGTGTATAAAAATTTAGGCGCACGGGAATGCCGAAACGGTCGCGCAAGGGCGTGGTGATCAGCCCCGACCTGGTTGTGGCGCCAACCAGGGTGAAAGGCGCCAACTGAATCTTCACCGAGCGCGCCGCCGGCCCCTCCCCGATTACCAGGTCGAGTTCATAATCCTCCATCGCGGGATAAAGGATTTCCTCTACGGCCGGATTGAGACGGTGGATCTCGTCGATGAAAAGAACGTCGCGCGGCTCGAGATTGGTGAGGATGGCAGCGAGATCGCCGGCCTTGGCCAGAACCGGGCCGGAGGTGGAACGGAAATTCACCCCCAGTTCGCGTGCCACGATCTGGGCCAGCGTGGTCTTGCCGAGGCCGGGCGGCCCATGAAACAGCACATGGTCCAATGCCTCGGTCCGGGACCGGGCGGCGTCGATGAAGACGGACAAATTCTCGCGCGCCTGCTGCTGGCCGACAAAATCGGCAAGTCGCTTGGGACGCAAGGACGCTTCCAGCGTGTCGTCCTCGCTGCGTTCGGGGGTGATCAGACGATCAGGCGATGTCATCTATTTGCCCCCCGCCGCTCGCCCAAGCTCGCGGCATTCGTCGCTCTCGCAGGCCCGCTGGACCTGCTCGCACGCTGCGCGTGCCACTTCTCATCACCTTGCCATCCCCTTCAGCGCCTCACGGATCAGAATGCCGGCCTCGGTATGTTCGCCCATCGCCTGCGCCGCGCGCGCCACCGCTTCGGCGGCGCGGGCATCGGAATAACCCAGATGAATGAGCGCGGAGACCGCATCGCTCTCCGGCCCGCGCGGAGCATGGGCCAGGGGAATGGCGGCGACGCCATCCTCGCCACGCAACATCATCGAAGGCGCCTTGTCCTTCAGTTCGGTCGCGATGCGCAGCGCCAGTTTCGGTCCCACACCGGGGGCGCGGCCGATCATCGCCTTGTCGCCCAGCGCCAGCGCCCGTTGCAAGTCGCGTGGCGTGAGCGTGGACAGAACCGACAGCGCCACCTTGCCGCCGACATTCTGCACGGTCTGAAGCAGCCGGAACCATTCGCGTTCCTCGGCCGAAGCGAAACCGAAAAGCTTGATCGCGTCCTCGCTCACTTTCATTTCGATCAGCAGGGTGGCGGACGCGCCGGCCGAAAGCCGCGACAGGGTCGAGGCCGGGCATTGCACGAGATAGCCAACGCCGTGCACATCCAGGATCACGGCGTCTTCCCTGAGCGAGTCCACTGTCCCGGTGAGCTTGCCGATCATCCCGCAACCACCCATGTGCGGCTGGTCGATAGATGCGCATGCGCAATGGCCGCAGCCAGGGCATCGGCGGCATCGGCTTGTGTCACGCCGCAGGCCGGCAACAGCCGCTTGACCATGAACTGGACCTGTTCCTTGCCGGCATGGCCTGCACCCACCACGCATTTCTTGATGTGGTTGGGCGCATATTCGGCAATCTCAAGCCCGGCTTCCGCCGCCGCCAGCAGCGCCACGGCGCGGGCATGACCGAGCTTCAATGCGGCCTGCGGGTCGCGCGCCACGAAGGCCTGTTCCACGGCCATGGCGTTCGGGGCATGGGCCTGGATGATCCCGCTCAGCTCGCGATGGAGCGTCATCAGCCGCACACCAAGCCCGGCCGAAGGCTTGGTGGCGATCACGCCATGGGCAATGTGGGAAAGCCGCGTCCCGGTCATCTCGATCACGCCCCAGCCCATGGCCGAAAGACCCGGATCAAGACCCAGAATGCGAATCGCAAGGCTCATGGCGTCTTTGTACGCTTTATGTTCCGGGGCTGGCTAGATGTCAGACCCGTGGCGCCTTATCCGGCGATTTTGGCTATCAGCGCATCGCTGAACGCATAATTGCCGTACACGTTCTGCACGTCGTCGTGATCGTCCAGGACTTCCACCAGCTTCATCAGGGTCTCGCCGGCTTCGTCATTCACTTCCACGGTGTTCTGCGGCCGCCACACGATTGCCGCGGAAGCCGGTGCGCCCAGTTTGGCTTCCAGCGCATCGCGCACGGAGGCAAAGTCTTCCATGCCAGTGAGGAATTCATGGCTCTCGGAGGTGGAGATGCATTCATTGGCACCCGTCTCAAGGGCCGCTTCCAGCATCTCGTCTTCGCTGCCTTTGCCGGCCGGGTAGGTGATCACGCCGACATGGTCGAACATGAAGGAGACCGAACCGGTCTCGCCCATCGTGCCGCCGTATTTGGAAAAGGCGGCGCGCACATCGGCCGATGTGCGGTTGCGGTTGTCGGTCATGGTTTCAACAATGATCGCCACGCCGCCGGGACCACGGCCTTCGTAGCGGATCTCGTCGTAATTCTCGCCGGTGCCGCCGACCGCCTTGGTGATGGCGCGCTCGATATTGTCCTTGGGCATGGATTCCGCTTTGGCGGCGATGATGGCGGTGCGAAGGCGCGGATTATGCGCCGGATCCGGCAGTCCGGATTTGGCTGCTACGGTGATTTCACGGGACAGCTTGGCAAAGAGCTTGGAACGCTCCTTGTCCTGCTTTCCCTTGCGGAACATGATGTTCTTGAACTGACTATGGCCGGCCATGATCGCTTTCCCTTGCGGCCGCTGAAATACTCGGGCCGGCCCCCTCTTTTCAAGCACGCCCTCTTTTCAAGGGTAATTTGGCCTGTGCAGGATGAGCGCCATTTCCCGCCGGGATCTACCAAAGCAAATATTCAAGGAGCCGTCATGACCCAGCTCGCCACGGATCCCCTGACCCTTGTCCATCTTGCCATCAGTCTGGCCGCCATCCTCACCGGGTTTCCGGTTCTTGCCGCCATGCTGAAAGGCAGAATGCCCATCACACTCACCGGCATTTTCCTGGCCTTGACGGTCCTGACCAGCGTGACCGGCTTTCTATTCCACAACACCACCGTCACGCCCGGCATGATCGTCGGCGCGATCTCGCTGGCCGTGCTGGCGGTGGCACTTTTCGCCCTTTATGGCCGGCAGTTGGCGGGACGCTGGCGCACGACTTTCGTGATCACCGCGACATCCGCGCTCTATCTCAATGCCTTCGTGCTGGTGATCCAGTCCTTCATCAAAGTCCCGGCCCTGCACGTTCTGGCGCCCGGCATCCCGCCATCCGGACCCGTTTTCGGGGCGGTGCAGGGCGCCGTGCTGATTGGTTTCCTGCTGGCCGGCTGGCTGGCGATAAAGGCGGGACGGCCTCCCACATAAGCATCCGAAATCCTTCTTTAGAATGTTTCTAAAAACTGCGCGCAGCCTGCCTTTCAGACCGGAAACGGATTGCGTTCCGCGAACTGGGTCTGGTGCCAGTAAGGATATGGCAGCGGCCGGTCGCTTGCCTTGTCCAGCTTGGCCACCTGACCGGGCGTCAAATTCCAGCCTACCGCGCCAAGATTGGCCTTGAGCTGCTCCTCATTGCGCGCGCCAATGATCACGGTGGAGACCGTGGGCCGCTGCAACAGCCAATTCAACGCGACCTGCGGCACGCTCTTGCCAGTCTCCTTTGCCACCTCATCCAGCGCATCGACCACCCGATAGAGATAGTCGTCGTCCACCTGCGGTCCCTTGTCTGCGGTCTGATGCAGGCGGCTGACTCTGGGCAAGGGCGCCCCGCGGCGGATCTTGCCGGTGAGGCGGCCCCACCCCAGCGGCGACCACGCCACGCAGCCCACGCCTTCGGCCAGTCCCAGTGGCATCAGCTCGGACTCATAGTCGCGGCCGATCAGCGAATAATAGGCCTGGTGCGCGACATAACGCGGATAACGGTAGCGGTCCGACACCGACAGCGCTTTCATCAGATGCCAGCCGGAGAAATTGGAAACGCCGATATAGCCGATCTTTCCGGCCCGGATCAGCGCATCGAATGTGGACAACACTTCCTCATGCGGCGTTTTCGCATCAAAGGCATGCAGTTGGACCAGGTCGATATGATCGGTGCCAAGCCGCTTGAGCGCGGCTTCGGTGGCGCGAGTGATGTTGAATCGCGAGGAGCCCACATCATTGGGGCCGCCGCCATGGCGGAAGGTGTATTTGGTTGAGATGAGCACCTTGTTGCGCCGGCCCTTGATGGCGGCCCCCAGCACCTCTTCCGCCGCGCCCGCGGAATAGACGTCGGCACTGTCGAACATGGTGAGACCCGCATTGAGGCAGACGTCCACCAGCCGTTCCGCGCCCTTGGCGTCGGTATCGCCCCAGGCCCTGAAGAAATCGCCCTTGCCGCCAAAGGTACCGGTGCCAAAGGTCAGCACCGGAACGCTGAAGCCAGATCGCCCAAGCAGCCGATATTCCATGCCACCTCCATTTTCTTGCAAGGATTGGACTCTGCGCCGCCGGATTCAACCGCGCCCGCGTCTCGGATATTGGCCTCTAAAGTTCCGGCAGCGACGATTTCAGCCGCCCTCCCGTCCTGACCGGCTCGATGCGGCTGGCATGCCCATTCGCGGCCGTCTGCACGAACACCCCACAAAGCGTCGCGGGGCCGGTGGCCGGAAAATAGCGCTGGCTGGCCATCTTGCGCAGGAATCGCTGCACCGGCTCGGTCTTGTCCATGCCGATCACGGAATCATAATCGGCGCAGGCTCCCGCATCGACCTGGAAAGCTGTGCCGCCGGGAAGGATCTGCGCATCGGCGGTGGGGACATGCTGGTGCGAGCCCACCACCAGGCTGGCGCGGCCGTCGCAAAAATGGCCCATCGCCATTTTCTCGCTTGTCGCCTCGGCATGCATGTCAACCACGATCGCATCGGCGTCTTCGCCTAGGGCACAGGCATTGAGCTCACGGTCGACCGCGGCGAAGGGATCATCCAGCGGATCCATGAAAACCCGTCCCATGGCATTGATCACCAGCACGCTGCCGCCTGGCGTCTGATACAGGTTTGCGCCCTTGCCGGGCGTCCCCTTGGGATAATTCAGCGGACGCAGGATGCGGTCTTCCGCGTCGATGTAGGTGAGGATTTCCTTCTGGTCGGCCCAGTGATTGCCTGTGGTGATCACGTCGATGCCCGTGGCGAAGAATTCTTCGGCGATGGCGCGCGTGAGGCCAAAACCGCCGGCGGAATTCTCGCCATTAGCGATCACCAGGTCGATCTTTAGGCGCCTGCGCAAGCCCGGCAGCTCGGCCGTCACCACATCGCGACCAGGCCTGCCGATGATATCGCCCAGGAAAAGAAGGTTCATGAAAAGCGCCTGACGCCCTGTTCGGTCAAGACCATGGTCAGTGCCATATCATGAGGGCCGCGCGGAAGCGAAGCGGCTTCCTGCCCGGCATAGGCTATCCCGATCGCCGGCACCTTTAGCAGCGCGAGCGTGCGATCATAGAAGCCACCGCCATAGCCCAGCCGGGAGCCTTGGGCATCGAAGGCGAGCAACGGCACCAGCAGCAGGCCGGGCACGACCCTGGGCCATGTGTCCAGCGGCTCGTGTATGCCAAAGGCGCCGGGCGCCAGCACTTCGCCATCGGGCACCCGGTGAAACTCCAGCGGCAGGCCTTTGCCCGCGATTCGTGGATAGGCGATGTGGCATCCCAGTTCCACCAACCGCTCCAGAAGCAAAGCGGGATCGGCTTCATCGGGCAGCGCGTGATAGCCGCCGACGATGGCGCCTTTGGGCACGGCCAGTTCTTCGGCATGACGCGCGATGGTTTGTGCAAAGTGCGGATGCTTCAGTCCCAGGCGCTTCTGACGTGCGACTTGACGCAACTCCTGCTTGGACGTCATGAGCGCTTTATCGTTGGCCCGCACGCGCCCTTCGGGCTCGCGTGCCATGACGGGTTCTAGGGAGGCGGACGGAACCGTATTCGCCGTTGGCATTTGGATCCTCACGGGCCTGCTGTGCAGGTGGGTGCCATATGTCCGAGGCCACGGCCCCGGTCAGGGACAGCTCCCGGTGAGTACCATTAAGGCCCCTGGGCATCGCTAACCTGACGCACGAAACAGTATCCGTCCTGAGGACAGTGTAGGCCCCGCGTGACCGATATGGAAGCACTAGGCTACAGAGATTTTGTGACATGAGCAGCAGCGTCGGGCGAAGCATGCTTAACGCACGCGAGCATGCGCGACGGTCGCTAGCGATAGCGTCGTGCGACACGACGCAAAAAATCCCCACCTAAGCGTGAGCGAGCCGTGCGGCAATGTCTTCGAGCCTTTTAGCGGCGCGCTCCAGCATGTCGGCGGCCTTGCCTTCCGCCTGTTCCGCGCGCAGGTGCAGGTTCTGTTTCTCGCCGGAACTGGCACTTGCGGTCTGCGCGCCCGCCGTAACCTTGGCGGCGAGGTCATGATGTTCATCGGCGATCAGCAGTGCTGCCATCAACAACATGCGGCCATCGCCGACCTGTCCCACCGACGCCAGCACTTCGCGCGCCTTCGCGTCCACATGGGCGGCAAGTTCCTTGAGATGTTCTTCCTCGCCGTCATCGCAAGCGATGGTGTAGGCGCGGTTGTTCACCATGACATTGACCAGCGGCATCGTTACCTCGTCAGCACGGCTCGGATCTCGCCGATTGCGCCATCAAGCCGGACTTCGACCTCTTCGGTCAGGCCCGACAATGTGGATATCTCGTCTTCCAATTCTGCGACGCGGGCGAGGAGTCTTTCGCGTTCGGCTTCAAGTTCTGCGATCCGCTCTGGCAACTTGGCAGCCTGGTCCAGGCTTTCGCCCACCGCTCCAGCGGCATTTTCGATGCTTTCGAGGGCCGCCCGAAAGCGGTCTTGCGCCAAATCCAGCCGACTCATGCGCACCTCTTCGCTCAATTCGGCCAAGACCTTAGGCGCGGATGGGAAATCGGGTCAACCGATACGCGTTCCCGGCATGCCCCCAGCCCTTGACGAAGGCGCCAACCGCTCGCTAAGGCCACCCACCGTCAAAGCCGGGAACCCCAAATGACCCCGCCAGATCAGGTCCTTCCTGACCAGCATGCCATACGCCGGCTCGCCAACGCCATCCGAATGCTTTCTGTGGATGCCGTGGAAACCGCCAAGTCTGGCCACCCCGGCCTGCCCATGGGAATGGCCGATGTGGCTACAGTCCTGTTCTCCCGATTCTTGAAATTCGACCCCGCCCAGCCCGGCTGGCCCGACCGCGACCGCTTTGTGCTGTCGGCTGGGCACGGCTCGATGCTGCTCTATTGCCTGCTCTGGCTGACCGGCTATCCCGAGATCACCATCGAGGACCTCAAGCATTTCCGCAAAGTGGGCAGCCCCACGGCCGGCCATCCCGAGCATGGCGACCTGCCGGGTATCGAGACCACGACCGGCCCGCTGGGCCAAGGCATCGCCAATGCCGTGGGCATGGCATTGGCCGAGCGCATTCTCAACGCCCGCTTCGGCGACGAACTGGTCAACCACAAGACCTATGTCATCGCATCCGACGGCGACCTGATGGAAGGCATCAGCCATGAGGCGATCGGCCTTGCAGGCAATCTCAAGCTCTCCAACCTGATCGTGTTGTGGGACCACAACAACATCACCATCGACGGCGCGCTGTCGCTGTCCTCGCACACCGACCAGCTCGAGCGTTTCAAGGCCGAAGGCTGGACGGTGGATGCCTGTGACGGGCATGACGCCGACGACATTTTCCGCGCGCTGGAAAAGGCGCAAAGCGGCGACCGCCCCGTGATGATAGCTTGCCGCACCATCATCGGCTTCGGCATGCCGGGCCGCGAGGGCACGCAGAAGGCGCATAGCGATGCGCCGGGCGCCGATGTCGTTGCCGGCACCCGCAAGGAACTTGATTGGCCTTATGAACCCTTCGTGGTGCCGGATGACATACGGAACCAATGGCTCGCCATAGGCCGGACCGGCGCCAAAGCTTATGACGCCTGGGCCGCGCGCAAGGCCCAAAGCAAACAGGCGAAGGAATTCGACGACACTATCAACGACGTGATCCCGACTTCGCTTTCGCCCGCCCTGGTCAAGCTCAAGGAGCAGCTGTCGGCGGAAAAACCCAAGGGCGGCACCCGCAAGATGTCGGAAAAGGCACTCGATGTCGTCAATGCCGAGCTTCAGAACACGGTCGGCGGTTCGGCCGATCTCACGCCTTCCAACAACACAAAGACCAAGGGCCTGATCGAGATCAGCGCTGGAAATTTCAACGGCCGCTACGTCCATTATGGCATCCGCGAGCATGGCATGGCCGCGGCCATGAACGGCATGGCCCTGCATGGCGGCATCATTCCCTATGGCGGCACCTTCCTTGTGTTCAGCGATTATTGCCGGCCCTCCATCCGGCTTGCCGCGATCATGGGCATTCGCGTGGTATTCGTGATGACGCACGACTCCATCGGCGTGGGCGAAGATGGTCCGACCCATCAGCCGGTCGAGCATCTTGCCGCGCTGCGCGCCATTCCCAACCTCAAGGTGTTCCGGCCTGCCGATGGCGTGGAAACAGTGGAATGCTGGGATCTGGCATTGGCGGACTCCCGCCGCCCCAGCCTGATTGCATTTTCGCGCCAGGACGTGCCGACGGTGCGCGTCCATCACACCACAGAAAATCTCTCGGCCAAGGGCGCTTATGAGTTGGAAGGCGATGCCAATGCCAAGGTGACCTTCCTCGCCACCGGCACCGAGGTGAGCCTTGCGGTGGAAGCCCGCGCCAAGCTTGCGGCCGAAGGCATCCCGTCGCGGGTGGTCTCGATGCCCAGCTGGACGCTGTTCGAGGAGCAGCCGGAAGACTATCGCCGCAAGGTGTTGGGGCCTGGCACGGTCAGGGTCGCCATCGAAGCTGCGGTGCGCGAGGGCTGGGACCGGTATATCGGCTCGGAATTGCTTGGCACGGCGGGCGCCTTCATTGGCATGCACAGTTTCGGCGCGAGCGGGCCCTATAAGGACGTATACAACAAGTTCGGCATTACCGCGGACGCGGCAGTGGCTGCAGCGAAGAAACTTTTGAAATAGGGACTGGTTGGCCCGCACGCGCGTTCAGACGCTGTCGCTATGAACGGGCTGGCGGGTCATGACAAGGAGATACAGGGAATGGCAATTCGGGTTGCAATCAACGGCTTCGGCCGCATCGGACGACTTGTCCTTCGGGCGATCGTGGAATCGGGGCGCCGCGATATTGAGGTCGTAACGGTCAACGATCTTGGGCCAGTCGAGACCAACGCCCATCTGCTGCGCTATGACAGCGTGCATGGCCGTTTCCCCGCCCAGGTGAGCACGGACGGCGAATTCATGATCGCCGCCGGCCACAAGATGAAGGTCACCGCCATCAAGAATCCGGGAGAGCTGCCGCACAAGGCTCTCGAAGTCGACATTGCGTTGGAATGCACCGGCATCTTCACCTCTAAGGAGAAGGCATCGGCTCATCTGGCAGCGGGCGCCAAGCGCGTGCTGGTCTCCGCCCCTTGCGACAGCGCCGACATCACCGTGGTCTATGGCGTCAATCACCAGAAGCTGACCAAGGACGACCTGATCGTTTCCAACGCCTCCTGCACCACCAACTGTTTGGTGCCGGTGGCCAAGGTCCTGAACGACACGGTCGGCATCGCGCATGGCATGATGACCACTATCCACAGCTACACCAACGATCAGCCGACGCTCGACCAGCTGCACAAGGATCTCTACCGCGCCCGTGCCGCGGCACTGTCCATGATCCCCACCTCGACCGGCGCCGCCAAGGCGGTCGGTCTGGTGCTGCCGGAGCTGAAAGGCAAGCTGGACGGCATTTCGGTGCGCGTGCCAACGCCCAATGTCTCGCTGGTGGATCTGAAATTCGTCGCTAAAAGGGCAACCAGCGTTCAGGAGATCAACGACGCCATCAAGGGTGCGGCGGCAGGTTCCCTCAAAGGCATCCTGGATGTGGTGCATGACAAGCTGGTTTCGGTGGACTTCAACCATCACCCCGCCTCTTCCAGCTTCGCGCTGGACCAGACCAAGGTGATCGATGGCACCTTCGTGTCGGTGATGAGCTGGTACGACAATGAATGGGGTTTCTCCAACCGCATGGCCGATACCGCCGTGGCGATGGGAAAGTTGATATAACTCCAACCTTGTCATGCCCGCGAAAGCGAGCATCCAACTTTGTGATACAGCTTTCGTAAGTTGGATTCCGCTTATGCGGGAATGACAAAAAGGAAACGGATGAGTTTTAGGACCCTTGATGATCTCAATGTACGAGGAAAGCGCGTGCTGGTGCGCGCGGACCTCAATGTCCCCATGGCCGACGGAAAGGTGACCGACAGTTTGCGCATCGTGCGCCAGGCCCCGACCATCCGGGAGTTGGCCAAAAAAGGCGCGCGCGTGATCGTGCTGAGCCATTTCGACCGGCCCAAGGGCAAGGTCGTAGCGTCCATGTCGCTCAAGCCGCTGGTTCAAGCCCTTGCCGGGGAAATCGGGCGCCCTGTGGCCTTCGCCGATGAGTGCATCGGACCTTCGGCGCAAAAGGCGGTTGCCGCCCTGAAGGACGGCGAGGTCCTGCTGCTCGAGAACACCCGCTTCCACAAGGGCGAGGAAGAGAACAATCCCAGCATGGCCGAACAGCTGGCGGCACTTGGTGACATCTTCGTGAACGACGCCTTTTCCGCCGCCCATCGCGCCCATGCTTCGACCGAGGGTGTGGCGCGTCTTCTGCCCAATGCGGCCGGCCGCTCCATGCAGGCCGAACTCACCCATCTCGCGAAGGCGCTGGGCAATCCCGAGCGCCCGCTGATGGCGGTCGTGGGCGGGGCGAAAGTCTCGACCAAGATCGCGCTCTTGGAGAATCTGGTGAAGCGGGTGGAGACGCTGGTGATCGGCGGCGCCATGGCCAACACCTTCCTCGCCGCCGAGGGCATCGCGGTCGGAAAATCGCTGTATGAAGCCGATCACCTGGAGACGGCGCGCAAGGTGATCCATATGGCCAATGAGGCGGGCGCGGCCATCCTGTTGCCCGCGGATGTGGTGGTGGCCAGGGAATTCAAGCCAGGCGCGGCTCACCGCACCGTTTCAGTCAGCCAGATCGGGGCCGACGAGATGGTGCTGGATGTCGGCGAAAAATCCATCGCGGAGTTCCGCAACCGGCTCCAGGGAACCCGCACCCTGGTATGGAACGGCCCGCTGGGGGCCTTCGAGACCGCGCCCTTCGACCGGGGCACGGTGGCGGCGGCACAATTGGTCGCAAGCCTGACGCGGGCCGGCCAGCTACTCTCGGTGGCAGGCGGCGGTGACACCGTGGCAGCCCTCGCCCATGCGGGCGTGGAAGACGGTTTTACCTATGTCTCGACCGCGGGCGGCGCTTTTTTGGAGTGGCTCGAAGGCAAGGAGTTGCCAGGCGTCGAGGCCCTCCAGTCGAATTGAACAAGGCAGACAAAACAAAATGAGAGGTGGGAAATGAATCTGGACGAACTGAACGCCATCGCCAGGAAGATGGTTGCGCCCGGCAAGGGTCTGTTGGCCGCCGATGAATCCACCGGCACCATCCAGAAGCGCTTCGACAAGATCGGCGTGCAAAACACCGAAGAGAACCGCCGCGACTATCGCGAGTTCCTGTTCCGCACCGACAAGGCGATGCGCGAGCATATCGGTGGCGTCATCCTTTTCGACGAAACCATCCACCAGAAGGCCAAGGACGGCACGCCGCTGGTCAAGCTGATCGAAGCCGCGGGCGCAGTACCCGGCATCAAGGTTGACCAAGGCGCCAAGCCGCTGGCGCTTTCGCCAGGCGAAACCATTACCGAGGGCCTGGACGGGTTGCGCGGCCGCTTCCAGGACTACCACAAGCTGGGCGCGCGCTTCGCCAAATGGCGGGCGGTGATCGACATCGCCGACGCCATCCCGACCTACAACTGCATCAATGCCAATGCGCAGGCGCTGGCCAGATATGCAGCACTCGCTCAAGAGAATGGAATAGTTCCGATCGTGGAGCCGGAAGTGCTGATGGACGGCGCCCATGACATCCAGCGTTGCGAGGATGTCACCGGTTGGGTTCTGTCGGAAGTGTTCGAGGAGCTTTTTGTCGCCGATGTGGCACTGGAAGGCATGATCCTCAAGCCCAACATGATTGTGCCGGGCAAGAAGTGCCCGACGCAGAATTCCGTCGCGGAAGTGGCCGAGCGCACCGTAAAACTGCTGAAGCGCCATGTACCCTCGGCGGTGCCTGGCATTGCCTTCCTGTCGGGCGGCCAGAACGATGAGGAAGCCACCGCCCATCTGTCGGCGATGAATCGCCTGGGCGGCCTGCCTTGGGCGCTGACCTTTTCCTATGGCCGCGCGTTGCAGGCCGCGCCCCAGAAAGCCTGGAGCGGCAAGGCCGAAAATGTCGCCAAGGGCCAGGCCGCCTTCGCCCACCGCGCGCTTATGAATTCACTCGCGGCCCTGGGCAAATGGAGCGAAGCCGAGGAGAAGAAAGCGGCTTGAGCGAACGCTGTCGCCTATACCTAATATCGCCGCCGAGGCTCTCGGCGGCGAATTTTTTGATCCCCTTGAGGGAAGCGCTCAAGGGCGGCGACGTGGCGTCATTCCAACTCCGCCTCAAGCATGCCGCCGACGATGAGATCCGCCGCACAGCCGACATCTTGCGCCCGGTGGTGCAGGCCCATGGCGCGGCCTTCATCTTGAACGACCGGCCAGATCTCGCTGCCGAGCTGGGCTGTGACGGCGTCCATGTCGGGCAGGATGATGCGAGCTATGCGTCCGCACGCGCCGCCTTGCCCGGCGGCATTGTCGGCGTCACCTGCCATGACAGCAGGCACCTTGCGATGGATGCGGCCGAGGCCGGCGCAGATTACATCGCCTTTGGTGCATTTTTCCCAACCCTGACCAAGGAGCCCAAGGCCAGCGCCTCGCCAGAAATCCTGCAATGGTGGAGCGAGATGATGGTGGTTCCTTGCGTCGCCATCGGCGGCATCACGGTCGCCAATGCACGCGCGCTGGTGGAGGCGGGCGCTGACTTCCTGGCCGTCTCAGCCGGGGTGTGGGAGCACGCACAAGGGCCTGAGGAAGCTGTGCGCGCATTCAACGCGCTGTTTGCATGAGGGCCATCTTTGGATGAAAGAGCGCCTGCTCGGCTTCATCTTCTGCGGCGTGTTTGTCGCCTTTGTGGTCAATCTGGCGATCGACAAGGTTCATGGCTGGCTGTTTTCGGAGTCCCTGGCCTTCCAGACCTATTGGTACGTCCCGTTCGTAATCGTGCCCGCGGCCTCGCTGCTGCTGCTGGCCTGGATGATGGGCTTTTTCCGGCCCAAGGGCCCTCGCTGGGCCGATTTTGTCGCACTTCTGGCCTCTGCACTCCTGGTCTATCTGACACTCGGCGCGGGCTATTCCTGCTGGCATTACTGCTTCTAGACTGCTATCAGGCAGCCGCTGTTTGAACCCGCGAATCGTCCGTCACCCCCGTCCCCGGAGGCTTTAGAATCCATGGCCAAGATCACAGGCAACGAAATCAGCCCCGGCACCCTGATCAATTACGACGGCGGGCTGTGGATCGCGGTCAAGACCCAGAAGGTCAAGCCCGGCAAGGGCGGGGCCTACAACCAGGTCGAACTCAAGAACGTCACCAGCGGCACCAAGCTCAATCAGCGCTTCCGCTCAGACGAAGCCGTGGACGAAGCCCAGCTGGACAAGAAGGACTTCCAATACCTTTACGCCAGCGGCGACATGCTGACCTTCATGGACATGGAGACCTACGACCAGATCGAATTGGCGGTCGACTTCGTGGGTGAGGATCAGGCGCGCTTCCTGCAGGACGGGATGAAGACCCTGGTGCAGATGTATGAGGACAAGCCCATCGGAATCAAATTGCCGGTACAGGTGACGCTGGCGGTGAGTGAGGCCGATCCGGTGCTGAAGGGCGGCACTGCCGCGCCTTCCTACAAGAGTGCCGTGCTGGAGAACGGCATGAAGATCCAGGTGCCGCCCTTCATTTCCGCGGGTGAGAGGATCATCGTCGCCACCGAAGATGGTTCCTACGTGCGCCGGGCTGACTGATGGTTTACACCTCACCCGCCCTCAATGTGATGATCGCGGCCGCGCGCAAGGCTGGCCGCCCACTGATCCGCGACTTCAACGAGCTAGAAAATCTCCAGATCTCGATGAAGGGCCCGGCCGATTTCGTCACCTCCGCCGACAAGCGCACCGAAAAGATTCTGATCGAGGAATTGTCCAAAGCCCGTCCCGGCTATGGCTTTTTGGCCGAGGAAGGCGGGGCTGTGGCCGGCGCCGACACGACCCATCGCTTCATCATCGATCCGATCGACGGCACCACCAATTTCATGCACGGCATTCCCCACTTCGCCATCTCGATCGGGCTGGAGCGCGAGGGCCAGCTCGTGTCGGGCGTGATCTACAACCCGGTGACCGACGATCTTTACACCGCCGAAAAGGGCCATGGCGCCTATCTGAACAACAAGCGGCTGCGGGTTGCGGCACGCAAGGAACTGGCACCATCGGTGATCGCCACCGGCCTGCCCTTCATGGGCAAGGAAGGCCATGCGCGCGCCAGCGCCGAGATGGCCGCGGTGATGAATGTGACGGCTGGCATCCGCCGCTTCGGTTCCGCCTCACTCGATCTCGCCTATGTGGCGGCGGGCCGCTTTGACGGTTTCTGGGAACATTCGCTGCAGGCCTGGGATATCGCGGCGGGCATCGTCTTGCTGCGCGAGGCTGGCGGCATGATCACCGACCTGCGTGGCGGTGCCGAGATGCTGACGCAAGGCACAGTGCTGGCGGCGAATGAAATTCTGCATCCGCCATTGCTCAAGCTGCTGAAGGGCGTGAAGTTTTCCTAATTGTCATTCCCGCTTACGCGGGCATGACAATATGGGCCAAAATTCTACCGCACCCGCCCCGCCCGGTTATCCAGCACCACATTGCCCAGCTTCGCCGCCGACAGTGTCGCGGGCTGGTGCGAGGTGAAGCCGATCCCTACATAGAAAGGCTCCTGCAAATGGAGCGTGACAGGCGCGCCTTCCGGATGCATGGTTTCGCCCTGCCAGCTGACCCACAGCTGGAACACATCGCCCCTTTTCTCGATACCGATGCGGCCGGCATGCAGCGTCACCAGGCTGTCGGGCGTGGTACCTCCGGGCAGGCCGCCTCGCGAGCCCACGCGATATTCCATGTCCTTGATGCGCGTGTTCTGAATCTCGCGCCGCGCCAGATGCACCATGCCCGCGCCATGCTGGGCCACCAGCACTTCCACCGCATCGTCATTTAGGCCCTGGCGGATCACCAGCGCCGCCTTGCGGTCGCCGAAACCGTTCGGATCGGGAAACGTCACGGCCGCCGCCAGCGACACATCGCCCGACATCTTCTTCCACAGATAGCGGAATTCGTCGCGCGTGTACCAGATGTTATAGCCGGCGGAAGTTATGGTGTAGCTGTTGTCCCGCGCGTTGTAGTTCGCATCCCCCGGCACTAGCGCGGCGCCGACATCGGTCTGATTCTCGAAGATGCCGATGGGCTTGTTGGCGGTGACCGGATCGCGGTGGAAATCGGGCGGCGGCGCCACCTGCTTATGTGTCGGCGAATCCGGCAGCGCCCAATCCGGCACGGCAACGCCCGGCGTTTGCGCCAGCACACCCGATGCAGAAAGCAGCACCCCGAGACTAGCGAACCTGACCGGCCGCATTTTCCACAACAACATCGGCAACCTTGGCCGTCAACACATTGGCCGCCAGGTGCGAGGTGAATCCGATGCCGACATAAACCGGCCCGGTCGTCTTGAACGTCACCGGCGCGCCTTCGGGATGGAGCGGCTCGCCTTGCCAGCTGATGTAAAGCTGGAAGGCATCGCCCTTCTTCTCGATGCCGATGCGGGCGGGATGGAAAGTCTGCGGCCCTTTTTCGTCGGTGCCCAGCCGCGGCTGGCGCGCGGAGCGGTACTCGACATCGGTCATCTGGCCGCCTTTCTCGGCGCGCCAGGAAATATGCACCATGCCATTGCCATGCTGGGCGGCCATGATCTGGCGGGAGTCATCGTCCAGGCTGTCGCGGAAGATGAGCACCACCTTGCGGTCGTGAAAATCGTCGATGTTGGGCCAATGAACCGTGGCGGCCATGGACACATCGCCCGACATCTTCTTCCAGAGATAGCGAAACTCGTCACGCTGGTACCAGATGTTATAGCCGGCGGAATTGATGGTGTAGGTCTTGCCCGCGACGTCATAGCTGGCGCTGCCCGGCGCAAGCGCGCCGCCGACATCGGTCTGGGCATCGAACTGTCCGATGGCGCCATTGGTCGTGACCGACACACGATGGAAATCCGCGGGCGGCGGGACCTGCTTGTGGGTGGCCGACTGCGGCAGCGCCCAGTCAGGCACATCGAAGCCAGGCGGTGGCGGCGGCGGGACCAAGGACTGTGCAAGAACGGGTGAAATGGAAATCACGGCCAGCGCCGCAAGGCATACGACACGCATCGGGCCCTCCCAGCCGGAGCTTCAAACGCCCCGTTAGCGTTACCGTGACGCCAATTCCACTAAAATTCAATCACGGTCCGGATGCTTTCGCCCGAATGCATCAGGTCGAAGGCCTCATTGATGCGGCTCAAGGGAAGCTTGTGGGTGATCAGCGGATCGATCCTGATCTTGCCGTCCATGTACCAGTCCACGATCTGGGGCACCTGCGTTCTGCCTCGCGCGCCGCCAAAAGCGGTACCTTTCCACACTCGGCCCGTGACCAGTTGGAACGGCCGCGTCTTGATTTCCTGGCCTGCGCCGGCGACCCCGATGATGATGCTTTCGCCCCAGCCGCGATGGCAGCATTCCAAGGCTTGGCGCATCAGATCGACATTGCCGACACACTCGAAGCTGTAATCGGCGCCGCCCTAGGTCAGTTCGACCTGATAGGGCACCAGGTCGCCCTTCACTTCTTTCGGATTCACGAAATGCGTCATGCCAAATGAGCGTGCCAGCGCCTCGCGCGCCGGATTGATGTCGACGCCCACGATCATGGCAGCGCCCGCCATGCGCGCACCCTGAATGACATTTAATCCGATACCACCCAGCCCGAAGACCACGACATTGGCGCCCGGCTCGACCTTGGCGGTGTTGATTACCGCACCAATGCCGGTCGTCACGCCACAGCCGATGTAGCAGACCTTGTCGAAAGGCGCGTCGTCCCGGATCTTCGCCAGCGCAATCTCGGGCAGCACCGTGTGGTTCGAAAAAGTCGAGCAGCCCATATAGTGATGGATCTTCTTGCCCCCGATGGAGAAGCGCGATGTGCCGTCCGGCATCACACCCTGGCCTTGGGTGGAGCGGATGGCGGTGCAGAGATTGGTCTTGTGGGAGGTGCAGCTTTTGCATTGGCGGCATTCCGGCGTGTAAAGCGGAATGACATGATCGCCCTTCTTCAGCGATGTGACGCCCGCGCCCACATCCACAACCACGCCCGCACCTTCATGTCCGAAAATCACGGGAAACAGTCCCTCCGGATCCGCGCCCGAACGGGTGAATTCGTCGGTATGGCAGACGCCGGTGGCCTTGATTTCCACCAGCACCTCGCCTGCCTTGGGTCCGTCCAGGTCCACCTCCTCGATCACCAGGGGTTCCTTCGCGGCATAGGCGACAGCGGCTTTTGTTTTCATGGTTGTAACCCTTGGGGACAGGGGACGAATCTGCGTCATTTGGGTAATGGTTGCAAAGTGTTAGATTACCGCTAGGCTAGCGGCCCGGGCACCTTCGAACTGTCGGATTCCATGCGTTTCACGTCCTTATCGGCGATTGCGGCCGGCTTCCTGTTGGCTTTCACAAGCGCCGGTCTGGCGCAGGGCGTCGTCACGGGGCAGGAAATCCAGGTGAATCCACTACCGCCCGGCGGTGGCGTGCTGCTTTATCCCGGCGGCGAATATTCCCGCATCGTGCCTCCCCTGCTCAATCCGGGAGAAAGGGGGGGCTCGATCCATCTCCATATGCCCAGCAAACATCATGTGGTGGCAGCGGCGAGCAAGGCGGCCCCCAAGCCCAAGCCAAAACCCCAGCGGGTCGCAAGCGCCGAGCCCAAGCCTGCGCCAAAGCCCACCCCCGCTCCGGCCCCCGCGCCAGGACCGCAAGCTTCGCTCAATCCCTTTGGCGGCGCCCCCGACCTCAGCAATGTGTTCGGCAACCACCCGCAAGCCCCGGCCCGGCCGCCGGTCAGGACTGCGCCCGCCGGACCCACCACCGGCAAGGAAAATCTCACCAAACGCAGCGTGATCCTGTTCGCAAAGGACGCGCCCGATCCCGCGCAAGGCGCATTGGGCGCAATCAAGTTCCTGGCAAGCGATCTCAATGCCGCCATGTCCGCGCCCAATGCCCGGGTCGAGCTACAGGCCTTTGGCGGCTCAAAGGGCGACAAGGGCTCAGATGCGCGGCGGCTGTCGCTCAAGCGCGCGCTCTCGATCCGGCAGGTGCTGATCGACGATGGCGTGTCGCCGGATCGCATTGACGTGGAGGCCATGGGCGGCGCCGATGATACGGGCCCGGCTGACAGGGTGGACGTTTACATCAAGGCTTGAGCAGCGGAGCATCGGGCAGGTGAGCGCAATCGGAACGTCGCCGGTCAAGCATCTATAAGGGCGGCCATCTTAAACCGGAACGCTTATGTCCGCGAACTTGTTCACCTGCCGCAGCGGCGGAAACAATTTCATCCAGAGACCAACCACCAACAGCGTGCCGATGCCGCCAGCGACGACGGCGGGTACCGTGCCCATTAGGGCCGCGGTCGTACCCGACTCGAATTCGCCCAATTCGTTGGAGGCGCCGATGAACAGCATGGAAACGGCGGAAACGCGGCCGCGCATTGTGTCCGGGGTGGAAAGTTGGATCAGCGTGCCTCGGATATTTACGCTCACCATGTCAGAGACGCCCAGCACGAAAAGCGCGAGCAGGGAGAGCGGATAGTAGGTTGAGAGTCCGAACACGATGGTGGCGATGCCAAAGACCGCCACAGTGGCGAACATTTTGGCACCCACCCCGCTCCTGATCGGAAAGTGGGTAAGCGAAAAGGCCATGAAAAAAGCCCCCGCGGCGGGAGCACTTCGCAAAAAGCCGAAGCCCAGCGGCCCGACATGCAGGATGTCGCGGGCATAGATCGGCAGGAGCGCCGTCGCTCCGCCCAACAGCACCGCGAACAGATCCAGGGAAATCGCACCCAGCACCACCGGTCGCGAGCGCACGAACGTCACGCCTTCCGCCACGCGTTCATAACGGTTTGTCTGACTCTTTTCTGGAACAAAGCGGCGGCCGCCCAGCCGCGCCACGATAAGCGCCGCGCCGACGAAGCCTGCAATGCAGATCGAATAAACATAGACGGGGCCCAGGCCATAAAGAAAACCGCCCAGCGCCGGTCCCGAGATGGTGGCCGCGGTAAAGAAGGATGAGCTGAAAGCTATCGCCCTGGAGAACCGCTCCGGCGGCACCAGGAAAGGCAGCAGCGAGGAGCCGGACGGTCCGGCAAATCCGCGCGCGGCGCCAAACAGCACCAGCACCACATAGTACATCCAGCCGGTATGAGGTCTGAAAACGCTCAAGGCCAGAAACAGGATGCTGCACAGCGCCTGCAGGGCTGCCGCCAGACTGTAGACCCGGCGCTGGTTGAAACGGTCGGTGATGTCGCCGGCTGGCAGGGTCAGCAGGAACATGGGCAGGAACTGGCACAGCCCGACAAGCCCGAGCGCCAGCGGCGTGCGCTCCATGTCATAAATCTGCCAACCAATGGCGACCGACTGCACCTGGATGGCAAGAGTGGCGATGAAACGCGATGTGACGAAGGAATAAAGATCGCGATCGCGATAAACAATTCTGGAGTGGTCGCTCATGAACCGGCGTGACTTAACACGGGTATGTGGAATTGCCTACTTCGCGGCGACAAGCGAAATGGAATTCTGCAAATGCAGGATCTGAATGTTCATGCCCGGCACCAGCGTGAATTTCACCTGGGCAAATCGGGGTTTTGACAGACGAGGGCGGGCGTCGCGCGAGAATCCGAAAGGTTCTAACGGGAAGCCAAACCAGGTCGTGTCCATCTTGTTGTTGGAGTTGATGTCCTGAAAGGTCTCGATGGCATAGGTGCCGGGCCTGATGTTGATCAGGGTGATGACGGTTTCTCCCAGCCGGGCCGGAACATCGGCGCTGGCCACGGGCGTGGAATCGTCATCGGGATAACGGACCTCGTCATAAAGCCCCAGTCGCAACATGCCGCCCTTGGGCGAAATGTTCTCGACATGGATGACCAGCGTGGCCGGCTCCTCCGCCCGCGCGGGCGCGGCAAGGGAAAGCGCGGCCAGTGCCGAAATCAAAAAAGCCTGCAAATTCCGCTGCTTGACCACACCATTTCCCGTTTGTATCAATTTGTCGCAAACTTCCTTCCAGAACACAAGCGCGAACCCGCCTTATGGTTGCCAGCAGCGATATTTGGTGCGCGCGCCGGCCAGGATCAAGCCAGCCTGGGTTCCAGCTTCTTGCAGGCTTCGATCAAGCCCTTCACGGCATCGGAAGATTTGTTGAGGCCTGCCTTCTCATCCCCCGTCAAATCCAGCTCCACGATGCGCTCCACGCCCTTGTCACCGATCACCACCGGAAGGCCGACATAGAGATCCTTGATGCCATAGGCGCCGTCGACATGCACGGCGCAGGGCAGCACGCGCTTCTGGTCCTTGAGATAGCTTTCCGCCATGGCGATTGCCGAGGTGGCAGGGGCGTAATAGGCCGAACCAGTCTTGAGCAGGCCCACGATCTCGGCGCCGCCATTCCGGGTGCGGTCCACGATCTGGTCCAGCCTGTCGCTGCTGATCCAGCCCATCTTGACCAGCTCGGGCAGCGCAATGCCTGCGACGGTGGAGAAGCGGGGCATCGGCACCATAGTGTCGCCATGACCGCCGAGCACGAAGGCGGAAACGTCTTCCACAGACACGCCCAACTCATCGGCCAGGAAATGACGGAAGCGCGCCGAATCCAGCACGCCAGCCATGCCGACGATCTTGGCATGCGGCACGCCGGAGAATTTCTGGAGCGCCCACACCATCGCATCCAGGGGATTGGTGATGCAGATGATGAAAGCGTTCGGGCAATTGGCCTTGATACCTTCACCGACCGCCGACATGACCTTCAAGTTGATGCCCAAAAGATCGTCGCGGCTCATGCCAGGCTTGCGTGGCACGCCGGCGGTGACGATCACGACATCGGCGCTCTTGATGTCGGCGTAATCGTTGGTGCCCTTGAGTTTGGCGTTGAAGCCATCGACGGGACCGGACTGGGCTAGGTCCAGCGCCTTGCCCTGGGGCAGGCCTTCCATGATGTCGAAGATCACCACATCGCCAAGTTCCTTCAGCGCCACCAGGTGCGCGAGTGTGCCGCCGATCTGTCCGCCGCCGATGAGAGCGATTTTCCTGCGCGCCATGCGATCCCCGCTTAAGCCATAATTTCGCGCCGATTACCTAGCCTGCCGGAGCCTGACGGAGCAAGGTGCACAACGCCGCCCCTCGCAATTCCGCGTTTGACGCGAGGAAGTTTGCCATCTGGCCAGGAGCAAAGAGCGTCCATACGCTGGCGCTATGGACGGGCGAAAGCCCATGAGCGACGCGTCGACGCCGCCAGAGGGCAAAAGAACCGCGTCAAAAAGAAAAGGCCGGGCGCTATGGCGCAGCCCGGCCTTTCTTTCTCTCGGAAATATGAGGGAAGCTTAGATGGCTTCCTTCAGTTCCTTGGAGGCGCGGAACGCAACCTTCTTCGACGCCTTGATCTTGATGGCTTCGCCGGTGGCGGGGTTGCGGCCCATGCGCGGACCACGCTTGCGCACCACCAGGATGCCCAGACCATTCAGACGGATGCGCGCGCCCTTCTTCAGGTGCTTGGTGATCAGCCCGATTGTGTCTTCCAGCATCGCGTTGGCGGATTTCTGGGAGATCTCGTGCTTTTCGGCCAGCTGGCTGGCCAACTGGCGGGTGGAAACCGTTTCGACTTTTGCTTTTGCGGCCGTAGCCATTGGGACTCTCCCTCTTAACGAATCAACGATGAGCCCGATTTTACGGCATTTCCTGCAAGATAAAGGGGGTGATGGTCAAAAAAACGCAAGAAATTGGGGCATTTCTGGCTTATGCACCGGAAAAGTACGAAAAACCGGGCTTTTTCGCCTATCCAGAAGCAATCGGGCCGCGTGGGGAATGCCCGCGCGGCCCGATTTGCAGCGATTCTATGCGATCTTCAGACGGCGTCTTCGCCGGCGGCCTCGCTGCGCTCGCTGATGCGGGCGGACTTGCCGGTACGGCCACGCAGATAATAGAGCTTGGCGCGGCGGACCTTACCCTTGCGCACGACGACGACCGAATCCACCAGCGGCGAATAGACCGGGAAGACGCGCTCCACGCCTTCGCCATAGGACACCTTGCGCACGGTGAAGCTCTCGTTCAGGCCCGAACCCTGGCGCGCGATGCACACGCCTTCGAAAGCCTGGAGACGTTCGCGCGTCTTGTTCTGCTTGGCCTTTTCGTCATAGGTGACGTCCACCACCTTGACGTTGACCTTCAGCGTGTCACCGGGACGGAATTCGGGATGCGCCTTGGCCCGGATGGCCTTCATCTGCTCGGCTTCGAGCTCCTGCAACAGGTTCATGGGTCGGTCTCGTCGGTAGCGGAAATTCGGGAATTGAGGCGGCGCGTATACCTCACGGCTTCTTCTTTTCATAGAGGGTCCAGAGGTCGGGACGGCGCAGCCTTGTCATGCCTTCCGCCTGCGCTTGGCGGAATTTGGCGATTTCCGAATGATTCCCTTGCATTAAGACCTCCGGAATGGGCAGTCCCTCGAAGCTGTAGGGGCGGGTGTAATGGGGATATTCCAACAGTCCGGCGGCAAAGCTCTCCTCGGCGGTCGAGGCCTGAGCGCCTAGCACGCCGGGGATCAGCCGGACGCAAGCCTCGATCAGGGCCATGGCGGCAATTTCGCCCCCGGCCAGCACGAAATCCCCGATGGAGATTTCTTCGATCGCCCGAACCTCGATCACCCGCTGATCCAGCCCCTCGAACCGGCCACAGAGCAGAATGACCCCCGGACCGACGGCCAGTTCCCGCACCTTGGCATGGTTGAGCGGTGTCCCGCGCGGCGACAGGTAGATCAGCGGCCGACCAGCCCTTTCGACCGCGTCGATCGCCGCCGCCGCCACGTCGGCGCGCATCACCATGCCTGGTCCGCCGCCGGCCGGTGTGTCATCGACCGTGCGGTGCTTGCCCAGGCCATGGTCGCGGATATCGCGCGCCTCGAGCGACCAGAGTTTCTTTTCCAGCGCCTTGCCCGGGAGCGACATGCCCAAAGGCCCCGGGAACATTTCGGGAAACAGCGTCAGGACGGTTGCGTCCCAGGAATGATCACTCGACATGATCATTGCCCTCATCGTCTTCCGGCACGGCCACAATGATATAGCCGGCAGCGACATCGAGTACCGGCACCGTCTGCCTGCTGAAGGCGAGCAACACGCTGTCACCGTCGGGCCGCGCCAGTTCGATCACGTCGCTGGCACCGTAATTGTGGAGCGCGCTCACCTTGCCAAGAACGCGCCCTTCGGCATCGCGCGCTTCGAGCCCGATCAGATCGGCGTGATAGAACTCGTCCTCTTCCGTCGCGGGCAGCGCACCCCGGTGCACATACAGTTCCGCGCCCTTGAGCGCATCGGCGGCATTGCGGTCACGCACGCCCTCAAACGCAATCACCGCCTCGCCCGGTTTGGTGAGGCGAAAGGCGGTGATCTTGAGTTCGCGTCCCGATCCGGTGTGCAGGACGCCAAAGCGCGGCAGGGCGTCGGGCGCGGCGGTGAAGAGCCTGGCCTTCACCTCGCCCTTCAAGCCTTGCGCGCCGATGACGGCGGCGAGGAGCACGTCGCGGCCCAACTATCCAGCCTTCAGGAAGCGGCTTGGCCTGAAGCAGCAACAGCAGCAGCAGCACGCTCCTGCGCCTTCTTCTTGGGCTGGGCCTTTTGCGGATTATTGTGCACACGCGCCTTCACCACGCCGGCATTGGCCAGCATCCGGTGCACGCGGTCGGACGCCACCGCGCCCTTGCCGATCCATTCCTTGGCCACGTCCAGGTCCAGCTTCACGCGGTCGG
>DATKEP010000047.1:0-16037 GCA_035512055.1 Rhizomicrobium sp. | reverse complement strand
ACTGCGTTCGCTGTTATGCCATCGCCGGAATAGAGCCGCGCCAGCGAATGGGTCAGGTTGATCAATCCGGCTTTGGCTGCTGCGTAGTGCACTTGGCGCATGCCGCCCCACTGCCCGCCGATGGAGGTGACATTGATGATTCGGCCCCATTTCCCGGCCTGCATGGGCGGCAAGGTTTCCTGCGCCACAATGAAAGCACCGCGCAGGTTGACCGTCAGCATCCGGTCCCAGTCGGCGTCGGTGATGGTCTCGAACGGTGTTTCCTGGGCCAACGCGGCGTTGTTGACCACCACATCGATGTCGCGGCCAAAGAGTTTCCTGCTGGCCGCAACAGCGCGCCTTACAGAGGCGCGGTCGGCGATGTCGATCTTGACGGGTTTGGCATCGGCATGGCGGATCGCTTCCGCACCCTTGCGGTTGGCGTTATAGCCGCACGCCACCATATAGCCGGCCTCCAGCAGGGCAATGGCCGCGGCCTTGCCGATGCCGCTGCCGGCGCCTGTCACCAAGGCAAGCCTTTTCACCATCAGAAGGACCAATCATTGGACATGTCGTCCAGCGTGTGGCCGCCGAGAAGCATCGGCAGCAGATCTTCCCGCGGATCCACGAGGCAGTGGATCAGGACTGGTCCCTTGCGCTTCAACGCGGCGCTGATCTTCGCGCGCAGGTCATCGCCGGACGTGATCGAAACACCCGCGATGCCATAGGCTTGGGCGATGGCCGCGAAATCCGGATTGTATCTTTCGCCGGTGGAGGGATGGGACTTCCAATTCTGGCGCTGGAACTGCGCCACAATTGACAGCGCATGATTGTCCAGCACCACGATCTTGATGTCCATCTGCTGCTCGGCAATGGTGGCGAGTTCCTGGATATTCATCTGCAGGCTGCCATCGCCGGCAAAGCAGACCACGGTCGCCCCAGGATTGGCGATCTTCGCGCCGATCGCAGCCGGCAGGTCAAAGCCCATCGTGCCGTGACCGGACGACGTCAACAGCACGCGTTCGGGTGCATTGAAATCGAAATGCCGCGGCACCCAGCACTGATGCTGGCCTACGCCCGTGGTCACAATCACCGGCTTGCCGCGCACCGAGACATTGACTGCCTCAATCACCGATTGCGGCTTGGGCAGGTGGGATGGCTTGCCCCTCAGCAGCGGGTATTTGGCCTTCCATTGGGAAATTTGATCCAGCCACGCCGCAGTGTCGGGGAGTAGTGTGAGCTGAAGTGCGCGCACCAGGGCCGCCAGCGCCGCCTTGGCGTCGGCATGGATCTCAAGATCCAGCGGCACGCGGCTGTGGCGGAGTTCATTGGCATCGAGATCGATACGCGCGACTTGGCCTTTTTCGACCGTCTTGTCCGGCAGGCTGCCGGTCTGGCGCAGATGGAAAGTGGTGCCGACACCGATCAAAAGATCGGCCTTGTACATCGCCAAATTGGCATATTGGCTGCCGGCATAGCCGCACATGCCCAGCGAAAGGGGTGAGCGTGACGGATACGCACCGATACCCGGCATGCTCATGACCACGGGAATGCGGCAGGTGTCTGCCAGGGCACGCAGCTCGTCTGTCGCCCCGGCAGCAATCACGCCGCCGCCCGCAAGGATCACCGGGCGTTGGGCGCGGGCGATCCATTGGGCAAGCATTTCAATCTTCTCGGCCGGGACAAAGGGGACGACCTCGTTGGGTTTGGTGACCGGGAAGGCGTCTACGGCCAGCGCGCCACGCTGGACATTCATCGGCAGGTCCACGACCACCGGCCCCTGCCGGCCTGAGCGTGCCAGGAAAAAAGCCTGCTCCATCACATTGGGCAGGTCGCGAATGTCCCTGACCTGGAAGGTCGCCTTGCTGATTGGCCGCATCAGGTCAACGGTATCGACCTCCTGGAAGCCGCGCTGCTTGACGGGCAAATCACCGCGCATGTCGCCCGTACCCACCTGGCCGGTGATCACGACCAGCGGAATATTGTCGTAATAGGCATCGGCAACGGGCGTGACGGCATTGGTGACACCGGGTCCGGACGTCACCATGAAAACCGCAGTCTCGCCGGACATGCGCGCATAACCCAATGCGGCATAACCCGCACCCTGTTCGGTGCGCGGGCAGACGATCTCAATCCTCGAGCGCTTCTCGATACGATCGAGGATTGGCGCGATGGTACCGCCCGGGAAAATGAAGACGCGGCTGACGTGATGGCGCAGGAACGCTTCCAGCACTAGATCGGCGCCTTCGCGCGGGCGCTGGGCGGAATGAGGATCAAAATCAACTAGCGACATAGGGCAACCATTTTCTGACCGGTCTCGCAGGCCTCGCTGAGGCGGCCGCCGGACTTAGATGACAGGATTTTGACCGAAGCGAAGTGGCGTTCCAGGATCGCGCGCAGTTCGCTCACGGAATATTCCTTGACGTGCCAGGGCACGACCGGAATGTCGCCATGGCTGTTCTGCGGCGTGGAACAGATGAAGCTGCCGCCGGGCCTGACCACGCGGCGCACTTCATTGATGAAGCTGTCTACCTTTTCCACGGGCAGGTGCTCGATCAGCTCCATGGCGGTCGCGCCGCTCACCGCGCCATCACCGAGATCCAGCGCAAAGCAATCGCCGATGTCGTAGGATATGTTTTCGACTTGGTTGTTCTGCAGGTTGGCGGCAATCAAGGGTTGGTTAATATCGACTCCCAGAACCCGGCCGACCTTGGGCGCCAGGATGCGGCAGCCATAACCGTCGCCACAGGCGATATCCAGGACATAGTCGCCGGCATCGAACTGGTTGCGCGCGAATTCATAACTTTCGAATAGCGCATTGGAGATGGTGCTGGCCGTGCCCGCATCCACATGCATGCGGTCATCGGCGAAAATCTCCCGCGCCGTCTCGCGAACCTTCATCAGGTAATCGCGGTCATATTGCGGGACCTTCTCATAGACGCGCGCGCCAAAACGCTCTCGATTGTGTTCGATGAAGGCGCAATAGCGGGCAAAGTTCATCGCCCGGTCTTCCGGCTCGGCCGCGATTGCGGCAGCGACTTCCGCGAGCAGGGCACGGGTATAGATCTTGCCCGCGAAATAGGGGGTGAACGCATCCGGCAACGACACGAATCTCGCGCCGCTGCTGTCGAGAAATGCAAGCATGTCGGCCAACAGGCCGGTGTCGATGAAGCAATGCTGGCCCATCACATGAACCGCAATGTCCGCTTTCACGGCATCGAGCGCGCCTGTGCATCGTTCCAACACATTCTCGCGCGATCCGTAGTGGCAACCCACGCAATGCTCTGCAGCGATCTCGCGAAAAATGGCATTACTCGGATCATCTGGCACTGCAATGACCACGTCCATGACCGCGGGCATGGATTTGAGGCGGATGATCACCTCTTCCACGGCATATTTTCCATTGACACGGGCCAGCGAAAAATCCCGCGCGCCGCCCCATCCGCGATGATGCGCCTGTATCAGCCCTACGGTCTTCATGACTGGCCTTTCCGGCCGAGGACCAGGAATTCGCGGCCGATGCCATGTGCCGCCCATTGGGCCGCGAAGGCGCGCATCTGGGCGGGATCATGGGCGAACAGCGCACATTCAAAAGCCTTTCGTTCCCTGTGGCACCGCCGGCCGATTTCGGGATTGTCGATATAGTTGCGGCCGGCGATGAGGAAGGTTTCCAGGGGGAAACTGGTTTCCTGATGGAGGACATCGAAGCGACGAGCTGCGAGGAAACTGCGGCCTGAAGAGAGATCGAAATAATTCAGGTGATGTCTGGGATTGACCCACCAGGGCTTGAATCCCAGCGACTTCCACAAAGTCATCTGCAGCGGATTGAAGTCGTTGGGCGAGATGAGCAGCAAAAGCCCACCCGGAACCAACAGGCTCCGCGCGTCCTCGATCAGTCCGATCGGATCGCGGACATGTTCCAGCACCATGCTGAGCGAAATGACATCGAAGAGGCCATGCGCGCGCGCATCGCGGGAGGAAAACAGGCCCTGTTCGACTTTCAGGCCGCGTACCCTCGTATAGTCGCAGGCCATGCGCGACGGCTCGAAGCCCAACACTTGCCATCCCCGCCTTGCGCCGGCTTCCAGGAAATAGCCGGGACCGGATCCGATATCGAGGATACGCCGTCCGGGAGCATGCGCTTCCAGCAATTCGTAGTAATGGCGGTAGCGCAGCATCCACCATTCCTTGTCCTCTTCCATCTTCGCGAAATAGTCGGGACGTTCGCCTTCGTAGAACGCGCCGTCATAGAATTTCTTCAGTTCCTCTTCGCAAGGCAGCGGATCGATATGGCGAAAGCCGCATCGCGCGCAGTCGATAACATCATGGCCGTCGGCGCTGGCGATGATGGGACCATAATGGGCGGACACCTCGATCAGGCGTTCGGCGAGATTCATGGCTGTTTTCGGCCTTGTGCTTGTTCCGGCCGGACCATACCCAGCCCCGGCGGTTGGCCCATTTTTGAATGTTTTCGTTCACGAGTGATTAACGATAAGCCGGTTTGATGAAGGTCGATTTTCCCAAACCGGATTGCACATGGCCCAGGCCCTGCCCCAGCCCAGTATGGACTCCCTTGCCGGCGTCGACGCCCGGCTGGAAGCCATCGACAAGCTGGAAGCTCTTGTTAACGAAGTGGCGCGTGAGAGGGCCCGGCACCGCTCCAACATCGCGCTCAAGCGCGGCATCCAGGCCTGGCGCCGGGGAGACATCGTCAAGGCCTCGCAATGGGCGCTTCGGGCGACCGAGGCCGATGGTGACAATGCCAAGGCCTTCCATGTCCTGGGCATGGGGCTCGAGCGCATGGGCCATCTGCACAAGGCACTGATAACCTACGAGCGGGCCTTCGAACTCGACCCGGAAGATCCAGAGCTGCTGATCAATCTTGGCCTCACTGCCTGGGGGCTCAAGCTCCGGGAAGGCGCCGCCAGAATGTTCGAGCTCTATATCGCGGCCTGTCCGGACTCCCCGCTCGGCTACAACAATCTGGGCAGCGTTGAAAGCGACATGGGCCGCCCCGGCGTGGCGATCGAGATCCTGCGTGACGCGATTAGGAAGATGCCGGGGCAGGCCATCCTCTGGAATTCGTTGGCAACCGTGCTGGCCGAGGAAGGCCGTGCCGACGAGAGCATCATCTTTTACGAGGAAGCTGCGCGGCTCGAGCCCAAATTCGCGCGCGCCTACCACAATCTGGGCTACGCCTATCAGCATCTTTCACGGCGCGACAAGGCACTCGAAGCTTATGACCGCGCGCTGGAGCTGGTGGTCGACCCCTCCGAGCGCATCGAGGCGCTGCATTCCCGCAGCATCTGCCTGATTGGATTGGGCAATCTCAAAGAGGGCTGGCGGGAATATGAGATCCGCAACAATCCCCGTTTCCGCTGCTATTTTCATCACATGATCGACGCGCCCCGCTGGCAGGGCGAAGACCTCAACGGCAAGAAGCTGCTACTTGTCGGCGAACAGGGCCTGGGCGACGAATTGATGTTCGCCAACATTCTGCCCGATGCCCAGGCAGCAGTTGGCGAAACGGGAAAGCTGCAGGTCTGCGTGGACACACGGCTGGTGCCGCTGGTCCAGCGTTCCTTCCCCAGGGCGGAAGTCGGTGGCTATGACGATCGAACGTTGATCGACAAGGACGGCAACAAGGCGCTCCGCCTTGTCCCCTTCGCGTCAAAGGACAACAAGCCAGACCTCTGGGCGCCCATGGGCACCGCCTTGCAATATTACCGCGACGACCTGTCCAAATTTCCGCACCAGCCATTTCTGGTGCCGGATGGCGCCCGGGTCGCGGATTTCAAGTCCGGCCTGGCGTCACTGCCTGGCAAAAGGGTCGGCATTTGCTGGCGGTCCATGATGATGGGAGCCAAGCGCGCAAAATATTTCTCGCCCATCGACAGCTGGGGACCGATCCTCAAGACACCGGGCGTCAGCTTCGTGAATATCCAATACGGCGATTGCGCCGCCGACATAGCGCGCGCCGAGGAGGCGTTTGGGGTCAAGATCCATCAGATGGAAGGCCTCGACCTCAAGAGCGACATCGATGGCTCCGCGGCCCTGTGCGCCGCGCTCGACCTGGTGCTGTCGGCGCCCACGGCCGCCGCCCACACAGCAGCCAGCGTGGGCACCAAGACCTGGTTCCTGTCGGCCGGCATCGGTTGGCCGCAACTCGGAACCGCGGAATATCCCTGGTATGCCGACACCCAGGTGTTCTGGCCGGAGAAGTTCGGGGACTGGGACGCTGTGCTGCCGCGCTTCGCCGCCGCGCTAGCGGAATTCGCCGCAAGCTGAGCAGTCACATTACGCGTCGTTACACAGCATCAGAATCTATGAAAGCTTGCCAGCGACTGAGTCTAAGGGATAGCGCGCGCGAGTGCGCTCACAACTCGATCTACATCCGAGCGATTCATGGCTGGAAACATCGGCAAAGTGAGTATTTGTTGTGACGCCGCTTCGGCAATGGGGGCAGCACCTTTTTTATAGCCACGGTTTCGATAAAACGAATGCAGATAGACGGGAGCATAGTGGACATTGGCGCCAATGCCGGCCGCGCGAAGGCTGGAAAACACAACGTCGCGATTAATTCCCTCGGCCAATTTCACGACATAGAGGTGATACACATTGGTCCGATCGGGACGCGTTTTGAGCGATGTCGCAATCGACATTCCTGCTAGTGCTTCGTCATACCAGGCCGCAATGGTTTGGCGTGCCTTTATCCAATACGGCAGACGGTTAAGCTGGGCCAGCCCTAGAGCGCATTGCAAGTCCGATAGGCGATAGTTATAGCCAATCTCGGCCATATCATAGGCGTGCGCTCCGGTGACCTCGCGGGCGCGGTGATCGCTGTCGATCCCATGGTTGCGAAAGCGGCGCATATGTTGGGCAAAGTCGATATTTTGGGTCACGGCCATGCCACCTTCGCAGGTGGTCAGATGCTTGACTGGATGAAAAGAAAAACAGGAGATGTCTCCAAGCGTTCCGGTCTGGCAGCCTTTGTAGGTGGCACCCGGCGCATGGCAGGCATCGGCGAGAACAGGAATGCTGTGCGCCGCGGTCAATTGCCGAAGTGCACTATAGTCGGCGGGTTGTCCGCCATAATCCACGGCCACGATGGCTTTGGTGCGAGCCGTAATTTTATCTGCCGCAGAGTTGGGGTCGATCAACAGCGTGTCGGCTTCGACATCGGCAAAGACAGGCGTCGCGCCCTCATACACTGCAGCATTGGCGCTGGCTGCGAATGTTATAGCTGGAACGATGACTTCGTCCCCCGGACCCAATCGCAACGCACGCATGGCACAATGCAGAGCCGCGGTGCCGGAATTCACCGCAACACCTTGTGCAGCGCCGCAATAAGCAGCAAATGCTTCCTCAAAACGGGCCACGCGCGGGCCCGTCGTCAACCAGTCAGACGAGAGCGCTTCGACAACCGCGGCAATGTCAGGTTCGGTGATCTCTTGCCGGCCATAAGGCAGGAATATCTGTTGAATAGGCGGCTTGTCAGGCATAGGCCATGGCAAGCAATGTTTGAAGACCACGCGCATCCAGCTTTTCAGAATTGGTGTCACTGGAATAGCTGAATCCGTCCGCTACGGGCTTAGCCCCGCGATTCAGATAGGCGTCCCTCGCCATATTTGCAAAGCTTTGCAGGATGACATACCGGTCTTCCAATTCGACGGTGCAATGCGCGTCATCAGCCGGAATCATGGTTTCGTGCAACTTCTCGCCCGGACGGATGCCGATGACATGCTGCTTGTGGCCCGGACTCACCAAGTTCGCGAGCTGGGGGACCGTGCAGGAGGGAATCTTGGGCACATAGATTTCGCCGCCCCGCATCATCTCCATGCTGGATAAGACGAAGTTCACGCCCTGGGTCAGCGTAATCCAGAATCGTGTCATTCGTTCGTCGGTAATGGGCAGGCTTTCTGCTCCGTCGGTGATCAGCTTCTTGAAGAATGGAACGACTGAACCACGCGAGCCAAATACGTTGCCATAGCGTACAACCGAGAACCGGGTGCCGTCGGCACCCGCAAGATTGTTGGCGGCGACAAAGATCTTGTCCGAGGCCAGCTTGGAAGCACCATAGAGATTGATCGGGTTGGCCGCCTTATCAGTGGAAAGGGCCACGACGCGCTTGACGCTCGTGCGTAGGGCCGCGATTACGACATTCTCGGCGCCGAAGACATTGGTTCGCACACATTCGAACGGATTATACTCGGCGGTCGTCACCTGTTTCATGGCAGCGGCGTGGACGACAAAATCCACGCCGTTCAACGCCAGCTCCAGGCGATCCCTGTCACGCACATCGCCGATGAAATAACGAATGAAAGGATATCTCGCCTGAGGAAACTCCTGTTGCATCTCTGACTGTTTGAGTTCATCGCGAGAAAAGACGATCAGACGGCGCGGCTTGTATTGCCCAATTACCGTCTTGATGAAGTGCTTTCCGAAGCTGCCGGTACCGCCAGTTACCAACACGGACTTGTCGTTGAGATCCATCCAGGGCTGTGTGAAGTTGCGCAATGACGTCAAAAGCGCCGGCGCTTCCGAACGCGAATCGGCAGCGAAAGCAAGCGCGGTGGATGGACTCATGAGCTCGTTAACCCTGTTAATCAGGGCGAGTGTCAAACTTTGGAGTAAATAAATGCTGAAAGCTTAAGTATTAACGCGTGTTAGGATTTGCGGCCGGGCCGCTAAACGAGAACAAACGGGTGGCTTCGGGCCAATCCCTCACTAGGCGCTCGGCACCCGCATCAATCAGGCGCTCTCCCAGCCGATCACGCGCATGGCCGCCGCCCAGGAAACCCCACACAGTCATGCCGGCCGCTCTTGCGCCGGTGACCCCATTCACGCTGTCCTCCAGCACGAGGCAATCCGACGGTTCAGCGCCCAGCGCCGCCGCCGCGAGCAGGAACAGGTCGGGAGCCGGCTTGGCATTGGCGACATGATCGGCAGAATAGACATGTGGTGCGAAGTGGGCCCACAGGCCGGTCTGCTTCAGCTTGCGCTCTAGCCCGGCGCGCGAGCCCGAGCTGGCAATCGCCTTCGGCTGACGAAGTGCAGAAATCGCTTTCAGCGCGCCCGGCACTTCCGTCAGCTGTTCAATCATGACCTGGCGAAGACGTTCGGAGCCACGGACCTGTGCGACGATGGACCGGCCCAGCCTTTGCTGCGCCTCCTCCTCAATGGCCGCGTGGAAGGCGTCTGTGGAAAGGCCCATGAAGCGCAACAGATAATCGTCACGCTCGAAGGTCAGGCCGAGCCCGGACAGCACTTCAAGTTCGACATCTAGCGCCAGCTTCTCGCTATCCACCAGAACGCCGTCACAATCGAAGATAATGGCCTGAAACTGTTTCACGCCGCCTTGCGGGTTTTGAGGAAGCCGTCCACCCGCTCCAGCGCGCGCAGGATGTTCTCCGCCGAATTGGCATAGGACAGGCGCAAATAGCCCTCGCCCAGGATGCCGAAATCCGGACCGCCGATCAGCGCCACGCCAGTCTCATCCAACAGGGCATTGGCCAGCGGCTTGGCCATCCATCCGGTCTGCTTGATATTGGGAAATGCGTAAAACGCGCCCTTGGGCATGATGCAACTGATGCCGGGAAGCTTGTTGAGCCCTTCCACCACCAGCTTGCGGCGTCGGTCGAACTGTCCGCGCATATGCGCAACAGCGTCTTGCGGGCCCGTCAGCGCGGCGATGCCGGCATATTGGGTTGGAGCGTTCACGCAGGAATGCAAATTAACCGCCAGCTTGCGGGCAAAGTCGTAAAGCTTGCCCGGCCAGATGGCATAACCCAGCCTCCAACCGGTCATGGCATAGGTCTTGGACCAGCCATTCAGTAAGATCAGCCGGTCACGGATGGAAGGATAATTCAACAGCGTGATGTGCTGTTCGCCGTCATAGATCAGCTGGTCATAGATCTCGTCGCTCATCACCGCGACCTGGGGCCACTTATCCATGCCGGCGACGAATTTCTCCACTTCGGCTTTGGGCGTAACACCGCCGGTCGGATTGGCGGGAGAATTGATGATGATCAGCCGCGTCCGGTCACTGATCAGGCCCAGCGTTTCCTCCGCCGAAAAGGCGAAGCCGTTTTCCTCGCGGATCGGGATCGGCACCGGCGTCGCGCCAGTATATTCGATCATCGAGCGATAAATCGGAAAACCTGGATCGGGATACATGATCTCCACCCCGGGCTCGCCGAACATCAGGATGGACATGAACATGGTGGGCTTGCCGCCCGGCATGATCATGACCTCGTCCGGCGATACATTCACGCCATAGCGCTTGTGGAGATCGGCCGTGACTGCCTCGCGCAGCGGTAGAATGCCGACAGCGGGCGTGTAGCCATGATGGCCGTCGCGCAGTGCCTTGGCGGCTGCCTCGACAATATGTTCGGGAGTGCGGAAATCGGGCTGGCCAATCCCCAGATTGATGATATCCCGTCCGGCGCTTGCGAGCGCGGTGGCCCTAGCCAACACGGCAAAGGCGTTTTCTTCGCCGATTCGCTCAAAATTCGCGACAGTCTTCATGAAGTCGTCCTGGAATTTCCGCCGGCCCGTATAAGGCCATCCGCCGAGCCGCGCCAGCCAAAATACCCACATGAGAGCTGCGGCTTTGGTGATATAGGGCTTCTAGTGGAAATCCTGACCGGCCTCAGCCCAGATAGCCCCTGTCTCGGAGGTATTTGACGATGGCCTGGGCCTGGTCTTCAGGGCTTGCCTCGACGGTGCGGATGACGATTTCGGCCCGTTCTGGCTCCTCATAGGGGCTGTCGATGCCCGTGAAGTGTTTAATCTTGCCGGCCTTTGCTTTTTCGTAAAGTCCCTTGGGGTCGCGCGCGATGCAGACATCGATGGGCGTATCGACGAACACTTCCAGGAACTCGCCATCGCCCAGAAGCTCGCGGGCCATGCGGCGCTCCGAGCGGAAGGGTGAAATGAAAGCCGTGAGCACGATGAGGCCGGCATCCACGAACAACTTTGCTGCCTCGCCCACACGGCGGATATTCTCCACGCGGTCGGCGTCAGTGAAACCCAGATCCTTGTTGAGCCCATGGCGGACATTGTCGCCGTCGAGCAGATAAGTGTGCTTGCCTTCTGCCGCCAGGCTCTTTTCCACCAAATTGGCGATGGTGGACTTGCCCGAACCCGACAGGCCCGTGAACCACAGCACGACAGGCTTCTGCCCCTTGAGCCGCGCGCGGGCGTTCTTGTTCACGTCCAGCGCCTGCCAATGCACATTGGTGGCGCGCATCAGGGAGAATTCGATCATCCCTGCACCGACCGTGGCATTGGTGAAGCGGTCGATAAGGATGAAGCCGCCGGTATCGCGATTCTCGCGGTAGGGATCAAAGGCCAGAGCCGAGCCCAGGGCCAGGTTGCAATAGCCCACCTCGTTCAGCTGCAGCGTCCTGCCGGCCAGATGGTCGAGGCTGTTGACGTCGATCTTGTGCTTGAGTGTGCTGATCTGTGCCGGCACCGTGGCAGTGCCCAGCTTGAGCTGATATTGCCGGCCGGGCAGCATTTCCTCTTCCGCCATCCAGAGAATATGCGCGGCGAACTGGTCTGAGACCGCTGGCCGGGCGTGCGGATCGGCGAGCACATCGCCCCTGGAAATGTCCACCTCGTCGGTCAAGGTCAGCGTGACCGCATCGCCAGCCACCGCTTCGGAGAGATCGCCATCCATGGTGACGATGCGCGCGACCTTGGACGTGCGCCCCGACTTGGCGACGGCAATCGCATCGCCTGGCCGGATGCGACCGCCCGCAATGGTGCCGGCAAAGCCGCGGAAATCGAGATTGGGCCGGTTGACCCACTGCACCGGCAAGCGGAAGGGCCGGTCGGCGACCGCCGTGTCCACATCCACCACTTCTAAATGGTCGAGCAGCGAGGGTCCGGTATACCAAGGCGTTTCCTTCGATTTCTCGATGACATTGACGCCATAACGCGCCGACAGCGGGATCGCCACCTGGCTCGCGAATTTCAACCGCGCCGAAAAGGCGTGGAAGTCCGACACGATCCTGTCGAACACCTGCCGGCTGTAATCCACCAGGTCGATCTTGTTCACGGCCAGCACGATATGACGGATGCCGAGCAGCGAGACGATATAAGCGTGGCGGCGCGTCTGGGTCAGGACGCCCTTGCGCGCATCAATCAGGATGACGGCCAGGTCGGAGTTGGAAGCCCCTGTTGCCATGTTGCGGGTATACTGTTCATGGCCTGGCGTATCGGCGACAATGAATTTGCGTTTGTCGGTGGCAAAGAAGCGGTAGGCGACGTCGATGGTGATGCCCTGCTCGCGCTCGGCTTCGAGCCCGTCCACCAGAAGCGCGAAGTCGATATCCTCGCCGGTGGTGCCGAATTTCTTGGAATCCTTCTCCAACGACGCCAGCGTGTCCTCGAACAAAAGCTTGGTGTCATAGAGCAGTCGGCCGATCAGCGTGGACTTTCCATCGTCCACACTGCCGCAGGTCAGAAAGCGCAGCAGGCTTTTCTTTTCCTGGGCGGCGAGAAACTGCTGGAGCTCAGTGGATGGGGCGTTCAAAAATAGCCCTCCTTCTTCTTCTTCTCCATCGAGGCCTTCTCGTCGCTGTCGATCAGCCGGCCCTGGCGCTCGGAAGTACGCGCCGTGAACATCTCGGTGACAATGTCTTCCAGGCTGGAGGCCCCGCTCTCGATCGCGCCGGTCAGTGGATAGCAGCCCAAGGTGCGGAACCGGACCAGCCGTTCTTCCACGCTTTCTCCGGGCTCAAGCTTCATGCGCTCGTCGTCGCGCATGATCAGCGTGCCATCACGCTCCACGATGGGACGCTTCTTGGCGAAATAGAGCGGCACGATCGGAATGTTCTCGGCCAGGATGTATTGCCAGATGTCCAGCTCCGTCCAATTGGAGAGCGGAAAGACCCGGATCGATTCTCCCTTGTTGATGCGGGTGTTGTAGACCCGCCAGAGTTCGGGCCGCTGGCTCTTCGGATCCCAGGCGTGGGCGGTCGTGCGGAAGGAAAAGATGCGCTCCTTGGCGCGGCTCTTTTCTTCGTCGCGCCGCGCGCCACCAAAGGCGGCATCGAAGCCATACTTGTCCAGGGCCTGTTTGAGGCTCTCGGTTTTCATCACCTGGGTATGCAGCGAAGAGCCGGAGTCAAACGGGTTGATGCCCCGCCTCAAGCCGTCTTCGTTGACATGGACGATCAGATCCAGGCCCAGCCTTTTGGCGGTCTCGTCCCGAAACTGGATCATCTCCTTAAACTTCCAGGTCGTGTCCACATGCATCAGCGGAAAAGGCGGCTTAGAGGGGTAAAAGGCCTTCATCGCCAGATGCAGCATCACGCTGGAATCCTTGCCGATGGAGTAGAGCATCACCGGATTGGCGAACTCCGCCGCAACCTCCCGCATGATGTGGATGCTCTCGGCTTCCAGCCGGCGCAGATGAGATATAACAGTTTTTTTACTGGACAATTTACAGTACCCCAGTTCCAGACTGTGGAATAAGCCTTGGACCGCCCGGATGCAAGATGCCAAACCCGCAAGGCAGCTATTTGAGCGCCAAAGTGGTCGTGGCCGGCGGGACCGCCTGTTGTTCGACTGCAAAGCGCACATGGCCGACCGACCGGCCATCCCCGGTCAAGATATTGACCTGCCATTGCCCCGGCCTGGGCGAGCTTTTGGTCGTGTAGAAGCGAAAGCCATCCTCGCGGCCGCCCGTGATATCGACCGGCAGGCGTTGCTGGCTCTGCCAGCCCTTGCCGGGATCGAGCCATAGCCAGTCATGGACGATGCGGGTGTGAAGCCCGCGCGGGGCGAATACCGCATTGTAGAGATAGAGCTTGGCGCCAGGCTGCACGTGCAGGATCGCCCGGGTGCCGAACAGCGATTGCCACTCAGGCGGCTCCTCTTCGACACTGGCCTGGAAATTGGCGCCATCGCGGGTGACATCGTGATAGACACCGGCCGCCGTCAGCACCAGCGGCAGCGGCGGCAGTACACGCAGGAAGTAGGCGAGATTGAGGAACGCCGAGATCAGGACCATGCCGCCAAAGACCTGCATGCGCGCCCCGCGATAGCGTTCATGTCCGAGCCGGGCCAGCGCCTGCATGTAGAAAAAGAAGATCAGCATCGCAACAATGCCGCTGACCAGAAACGGTATGCGCCCGATGCGACCGATCACCAGCGGCACCAGAAGAATCGCGTAGGAATAAAGGGAGAAGAAAAACAGCAGCGCCGAAAACACCAGCCGCGAATGATAGCGGCGCATATATTCATTACCGATGAATATCGCCGCCATCGCCAGCAGGAACGGCCAGGAAGAGATGAGAGAGGCGCTGCGGATGTAGAAAACACAAAAGCCCGACAACAGGCAGCCCAGCGCGAACTGGGTGCCCGCGACCAGGACGGTGCGTGTCTTGTCGGAAGGTTTTCTGCCGTCGGGCCGGGACTCCAGCACATGCAGCGCCGCGATCGAGATGCCTGCCGCCAGCAGGTAGACGATAAATACGGCTTGGGTTATGGCGTGGTCGATGCGCCCGAAGGTCAGGCTGTCGAAGGCAAAACCGCCCGCCAGCGAAAGCGCAGAAATCTGGCGTTCATGCTTTCGGGCCCAGCTGATTGCGGGCTCGAATGCCTTGGGGTCAAAGGGTCGCATGGCGGGGTCTTATGGTGTGCGAGGCCCTCGATAACAAGGCCGGATTGCGGCAAAAGCGCGATGTCGGGCTAATATGGCGGTCAAGAATTGTCTCAAGGAGTTTCATGATGCGGCTGGTGCAATTTCAGACCCAGGATGGAAGCCGCGCCGTGGCGGTATTGGCCGATGACGGCAAGGCCCGGTTGGTCCAGGGCGTCAGCACGACATTCGAACTGGCAAGCAGGGCCATCGTCGGCAAGCAGTCCCTGGAAGCGATGGCGGAGCATCTGGGATTCGCCGGCAGCGTCGATATTCGCGCGGCCTTGTCGGAAGGGCGCGTACTGGCGCCGCTCGACCATCCCGACCCGGCGCATCTTCTCGTCACCGGCACGGGCTTAACCCATCTGGGCTCTGCGGAAGGTCGTCACAGCATGCACAAGGACCTGTCGGATGCGGCCAAGCTCACCGACTCCATGAAGATGTTCAAGCTGGGCCTTGAAGGCGGCAAGCCCCAGCCCGGCCAGGAGGGCGTGCAGCCGGAATGGTTCTACAAGGGTGACGGTGACAGCGTGGTGGCGCCGGAAGGCGCTTTCACCTCTCCCGCATTCGCGCAGGACGGCGGCGAAGAGCCGGAAATAGTAGGACTCTACCTGATCGGTCCGGATGGCACGCCACACCGGCTGGGTTTTGCGCTGGGCAATGAATTCTCCGACCACGTGACAGAGAAGTTCAACTATTTGTGGCTTGCTCATTCCAAGCTCAGGCAATGCTCCTTCGGGCCGGAATTGCGCACCGGCCTCCTGCCCCGCGCGGTCACGGGCCGCTCACGCCTGCGCCGCGGCAACGAGGTCATTTTCGACCAGCCCTTCCTGTCGGGCGAAGACAATATGAGCCACAGCATTGCCAATCTCGAGGCGCATCATTTCAAGTATCAGGGCTTCCGCCGTCCGGGCGACGTGCATGTGCATTTCTTCGGCACTGCAACCCTGTCCTTCAGTGCGGGTGTCAAGACCGAAGCCGGCGACATTTTTGAAATCGAAGCCGACGCGTTCCTGTTTCCGCTGCGCAATCGCTTGAGCGTGGCGCCTTCTGCGCCGTTCCTGGTGGCCGCGCTATAGACTCACAGCGGCGCCCTGAGCGCGATTTCCGCGCCCGCCGCGAAACCTTTATGTGGCCGTGGCTGGTCGTCCTGGAGGCGACCATCGAGATCTATTTTCCAGCTTCTCCAGGGCAATGACAGGCGCGCCTCGGCCATGTTCACTATTACTGGTATCTGACTTACGACATTGACGTCTGCGCGATGATTGCCGATGACAGCATGGTGCAAACTGAGTTCATAAAAACGGTCCGCCGTATCGCTCCAGCCCGCCTGCAGAGACAAAAGCGTGGAGTCCGTATCCAGGCTGAAGCCAAGTGTCCGGCCGCGATAGTGCATGCCATCCGG
>DATKEP010000046.1:0-2394 GCA_035512055.1 Rhizomicrobium sp. | reverse complement strand
GTTCGCACCATATGGGCTAAGCCCTTTGCCAATTCCGCTAGCTTGGTCTCGGTGTCGTCGTAGGCGTTGACCCAGTTGCGTGACGCCAGCTCATAGAGAAATGAGCCTTTGGGTTCGATGTTCTGCAACCGGACGGGAACCACTCATTTCTTTTCATGAGTTGCGGCCGCCAGTTCTTTGGCAATGTCACTGGAGTGAGCGGCATCTTCGGAAAACAGCAGGACGAAGATTTTGCTGTTTTCTAGCGCTTTGGCGGTGGCTAGGCGCCACTCCTGACCTGGCCCGATCAGCGCATCATACCAGGCTTCGACGCCTTCGGCTTTCAACTCGCGATGCAGCAGCCGCGCCCAGGCTTCGTCAGCACGCCGATAGCTGATGAAAATCTCGCCCGCCATGGCCCGCCTAATGCCTGCTCAAGGTGAGCAGATCGATATTCGTGTCGCCTTGCACCGCCGCGACATAGATTACTTCGTTGGTCTTGGGATTCACCGCCATCTTGGCTTCAAAAAACCTGTCCTGTGCCTCGGCACCGGGCGCGTAACCAAGCACGCGATCCGGCCCGCCCGCCAACGGCTGGGCCAGGATGCGGGCGCCTCCCACGGCGTCAAAATCCGGGATCAGCACGTCATCGCTCCGGAAGGTCACCGGCGGCGCGAAGGCCCTGGGATATTTGCTGTTGAGCAGGCGCGGTACCTTGCCGAATTCCCAGATGCCGCCGATGTCCGCCTTGGGCGCATATATACGGCTGTCGTGGAATCCGAAAGCCACCCAGGGCGGTGATGGGGCGAAGGGAATGGCCCGCGTGGGATCGTCGATCGCGATGCGGACCACCTTTAGGGTTGGAATATCGAGCAGGAGCACAGCCTTGCTGTCCGGCATCCAGGTCGGATTGCCAAACCCGATGCTCGGCCTGTCGAATGAGGCAACTGTTCCGCCGTCCGCCGTCAGTATCCTTATGTTCATATTGACGCCTGCGGTCACGAGAGAAAGCCGCGTCCCGTCGGGCGAAAATTGCAGACGGAACAGCGGCGCAAGACCGGCATCGAACAATACGGTCGGGGACGCCCCCGGCTTCATCATCCAAACGGCATTATTGCCGGAACGATTCGACAGGAAAGCCAAGGTGCCATCGGGCGCGAAGGTCGGAGACCATGTCTTGCCATTGACCGGATCAGTAATATCGGGCTGCGGTGCAGGCTCGGAGCGCATACGGGCAAGGTTATGGCGGCTGGTGTCGGTTTCCAGCGCCAGCAGTCCGCCGGCGCCCGCCGCAAGATGGCTGACATTGATTGTCGTCGTATAGACGCGATAGGGCGCACTGCCACTAACCGGATAGGCGGTGAGTTCGCTGCCGATGCCATGAGCGGTGCTGACCAGCACGGTGCGTGAATCCTCGGACCAGGCCGCCAACCATGCACCGACCAGCGTGCCCAGTATTTTTTCGCTCCCGCTCGCCAAATCGCGGATCACCACGGCATATGTCGAAGCACTTCTTTGGTGCACATAGAGAAGCGACTTGCCATCTGGCGAGCATTGCAAGTTCTGCATGCTCACGATGAGACCCGGGGATGCCTTGGGGAGCTGCTGCACCGTTCCGCTGTCGAGATCCAGGCGGAAGATTAGATCCTCGATGGCGCCCACGTGGTCGAAGTAATAAAGAAATGATGTGCCCGGCTGCCAGGAAACCACAGTGGCCGACGCCCGGCTGCAACGCGCAACCTGCCTCGCCTCTCCGGCGGGCACGGTAGCCAGCATGATGCGACAGGGCTCACCCAGCTTTTGCGCGACATAGGCCACACGAGTGCCGTCAGGCGACCAAGTGGGCGATGCATCGTCATACGCGTCATTCGTAATCTTGATCGCATCACCGCCCGTCAGGCTGCGCACATAGATTTTGCGCGAATGAATGTCGGCGCCCGAGGTATAGGCCAGCATCTTGCCATCGGACGAAAAGGCCGGTTCGCCTTCCAGCGCCATGGTCGAGATGAAGGAGCGGCTGCTTTCCACCGCCCATCTGCGCTCAGGCCACATGAACCATGTCGCGATTGCCGAGGTCGCGACCAGTGCGAATGCCATCGTGGCGATGAATAGGCGTCCGCGCGTTGAGGCTTTTCCCGTAGTTGTGTGCTCAAATGGCAGGACGCTTTCATCCCGTGCCCCGGTCCGCGCAAGCTGGGCCAGGCCCTTGGCCAGTTCCGCCAGCTTGGCTTCCGTGTCCTCAAAGGCATTAATCCAATTGCGAGACGCCAGTTCGTAGAGAAACGCACCCGTGGGCGCGATATTCTGCAACCGCACCGGAACGATTACTTTTTTTTCCAGTACTGCGGCCGCCAATTCCTTGGCGATGTCACCGGATTCGGCGGCGCTTTCGGAGAACAGCAGCACGAAGATCCG
>DATKEP010000045.1:0-12064 GCA_035512055.1 Rhizomicrobium sp. | reverse complement strand
GAACTGGGACACGAACACGACAATGATAATTGCGACCCTTGCGTTGGCGGGATTGGGTATTGCCTTGGCCGTTTCTGCCAACAATGCTGGCGGGCCGACGACCAGCACCGCCGGCACGTCCTCGTCCACGACGACGACGACTACGGGCACCACCTCGTAAGCAGACCCACACCTACGTTCGGCAAGGGGCCGTTCCTGTCTATTCGCTCGGGGTGGGACCTGGGATTGAAAGTAGTAAGTTCAATCCTCGTTGGTGGAAGCACCGACTCTGAAACCTTGGAACTGAGGCGACTCCGGTTAGTGCGGCTGTGTCGTTAATCGACACTGTCTTGTATCCAACGCCGAAAGGCGCTGGCCGAGTGGGCAGTGTATTTCTATGTTCGGCTCAGGATGACAATATTCCCTTGATTGGCGCAATCCACCAACGGATCGTCTTCGGCGACACTTAAGATCCATAGAAACACCGAGCGAAACCGTGCGATATTCGTGGGCCATCAGAATGGCAAAAGGATAAACGAACTGGCTGAACAGTATGGATTAGCTACAAGTACAGACAGCCAAATCATCACGACCGAAAAGCATCTGCGTGCCCTCAGCACGGAACAAATCTACAAAACAGCGCGACGAGGCCATTAGAGTGACCTGAGCCCCAAAACCTTCACCAAAAATGGGTAGAGTCCGGCACCGGAACAGAGGTTTGTTGTTGTCTAGTCCTGGCGACCAAGTTGGACCGGCCTAAGTTTGGCTGTTGTGGCACGTTACGCCTTGGCCCCGCGCCCTGGGAGCAGAATAAACACAATGGTGACGACCCGGAGCCCTCGTTCCGGGTCTTTCGCGTTTACGGCACGCGACCTGCTTAGTGCCGACTGCCGCCTGTACAACAAAGCTCGCACTGAATTCGCCCGGGTCGGGGCACTGTCGCGACAGTACGGTTGCCCCACACACCGGGCGCAGCGCTTAAAATGGCGGCCTGAATTCAGTGAGCTCAGGAAATCCGCGCCACAGCATCCACAAATACCGCTGTTGCCGATAGAAGGCATTTTCTGATTCTGCCGCTGCATAGCCAGCCAGACTTGCGGAAGATGGTGGCGGCGCCCTGTGCGATATACATGCAGTGCTGGCACGCTCCCAATGCCATCATTATCGGCGCCCAATTTTCCCAAAAAAACGCGCCCTTCTTTGGCAACTCAGGCATTTATGCTGCCGATGCTCCATCTAGATTGGGCCTCAGCCATGCAGTAGTCTCGACCGACTTCGATAAGAAAAATGAACACATCTCCGAGGATCAAGGGTTCGTTCTCCGCTTTCGATGCTTAATGTCACTGAGCTGAACTGCTTTGTTGCCGCCGCGGAAGAGGTCCATTTTGGGCGCGCCGCGGCTCGGCTGAACATGACCCAGCCGACATTGAGCCGGCAGATTGATGCCCTGGAACGGACGCTTGGGGTCAAGCTGTTCGAACGCGCCAACCGTCGTGTCACCTTGACCATGCCGGGCCGCATCTTCCTGCCGGAAGCTAAGCGCATCCTGGTGCAAATTGAAAACGCGACCAATCTTGCCCGCCGCACCTGGCGGGGCGAGGCTGGCGTGCTGCGCCTTGGCTATACCGCCACGGCCAGTTTCGTCGATCTGCCGCTGATCCTCAACCGAGCCGCGACCAAGTTGCCGGATGTGAAAATCCTCCTCAAGGAGAGCGTCAGTTCCATACAAAAGGACGCTCTGCTGGCGGACATGCTCGATGTCGGCATCATGCGGCCGCCAGTCGACCGGGAAACCTTCGGTATCATTCCGCTTCGCAAGGAAAGATTCATCGCCGCTCTGCACACCGGCGATACGCGTGCCGCAAAATCCAGGCTGACCTTGCGCGATTTCGACAAGCGGCCCTTCATCATGTACTCGGCCGACGGCGCCGGATACAGTTTCAGAATCCTGACGGCGATGTTCGAACAGGCAGAGGTCAATCCGAAATTCGTTCATCATCTGGATCAGAATCACGCCATCCTCTCGCTCGTATCGGCAGGGTTGGGCGCCGCGCTGGTGCCGGATTCCCTGGCACTGCTCGCCTTTCCGAATGTCGTGTTCAAACCAGTAAAGATCGATCCGCCCGATCCACTGGAAATGTTCATGTCCTGGCGTCCCCAGAACCGCAATCCGGCACTGACACCATTTCTTTCCCTGTGCCGGTCGCTTTTCGATCCGTTATCGAGGAAGTGATTGCGCTTCTCGTTGGACCAGTGCTCTACGCGCGAACGATTACTTCTTGGGCATTCGCTTGCAGTAAACGCATTAGTCGATAGGAAATTCGAATTAGACAGCCTTGCGTGGTGCGCGCACACTTGTTCAAAGCGAGAAAGCTCGCGATAGAAAGGACGGGGAGCGTCGAACGCTCGACATTCGCGCAGCGCATGATGCGCAGCGCGATGCGGGTATTGTTTTGTACTTTTCTGTCAGCTCGGAATGCCAGCAGTTTAAGCGGCAGATCTATTTAGGTGCCGGAAGGGTCTTTGCTGTGCCGGCCGTTGCAGGGCAGCACGAATAAGAAATCAGCAAATCCAATTTCAGCAGGGGGAACATTTCCATGAAGACCAAAGCGATTCTGGCATGCAGCACCGCCCTGGCCGTTTTGCATGGCACGGCTGCGTTGGCGCAACAGACGACTGGCGGCGTTGAGACGGTGGTGGTGACCGGCTCGCGCGTGATTACCGATATCCAGGACTCCCCCACGCCCGTGACGATTGTCACGGCCGAGCAATTGCAGGCGACGACCCCGAGCGATCTTCCTGACGGCCTGAACAAGCTGCCGGTCTTCGCGGGCTCCAACGTACCGCGCCTGGCGGGCAATGGCGGTGGCGGCAATAGTTCCTCCGGTGGTGTCCCGCAAAACGTATTGGCCCTGCGCAATTTCGGCACCCAGCGCACGCTGGTTCTGATGGACGGGCATCGCGCGCCCCCGACCAATGCGGACGGCAGCGTCGATGTCGATACTCTGCCGCAGATGCTGGTCAGCCGCGTCGACGTGGTGACGGGGGGCGCCTCGGCGGTGTACGGCTCCGACGCTGTCACTGGCGTAGTCAATTTCATTCTCGACAAAAAATTTGAAGGCCTGAAATTCGACACCAATGCAGGCATCTCCACCTATGGCGACGGCGCGAGCTTGAAATTTGGCGCGGCTGCCGGCACGGATCTGTTCGGCGGCCGTGCGCACATTGAAGCGGCGCTGCGGCATTTCCAACAGGATTTGATCCCGGCCTTCTCGCGGCCCCTTGGACAGCTTGTGGTAACGCAGGCTGGTAACGGAAGCGCGGCCAATCCCTTCACGAACCTCTTGAATACCCGTAAACCCGATTCCCCAATCGGGGGCTTGATCCAGGGTTGTCTGCCCGCCTGTCCCCTCGCAGACAATCAGCAGTTCATCGGCACTGGCGTCCTCGGTCCCTTTTTTGCCGGTCAAACGAGCGGCACCGGCAACCAGAACTCCGGCGGCGATGGCGGGTTCAACAAATTCGGGACAGCCCAGTCCGCTATCCGTCAAAACGAGTTGTTCAGCCGCTTCAGCTATAATGTGGACCCTGATACCGTTTTCTATGTTCAGGGTTCGGCGTCGGAATCCTTCGCCAACGGCTGGTGGTTCCCCACCAAGGAGACTCCCACAAACAGCAGCGGCGGCGTAGCCAAGGGGGCCGCCCCTGCCGCGGGCACCAGCAACCTGCAGGCCAGCACCTTCTACAAAAACAATGCTTTCCTGCCGGCTGCAGTGCAAGCGGCGCTGGGCAATGACGGCACCAATCCAGCGGCGGTCCAGCTCGGGGCCCTCAACAATCCCAATTCAATTCAGCCAAGCAACACTTTTCAGTTGGGTGAATATGTCCAGGGCACTGGTCCCAACGGCCTGGTCGGCACGCGTAATGTCAACCGCAATCTCAACATCACGGCCGGTTTGGATGGCACGGTGTTCGGGAACTATAGTTGGGACCTTTTTTATACCCATGGCGAAAACCGCCAGGCGGTGGACAATCTCAACAATAGCAACTACCAGCGGCAGTTCGCGGCCTCCGATGCCGTTCTCAATGCGTCTGGCCAGGTTGTTTGCTACGCCACTACGCCAGCCGCGGGAGCCGCGGCCAATGCCATATATGGCCCGCCTCCAGCGGGAGTGGCGGCCACCCCATATAACAACTGTGTGCCGATCGATCCCTTCGGTCCGACGGCGATAAGCCAAAGCGCTTACAAATACTTTACAGGAACCACCTTCTATCACATGACCAATATCCTGGACGATGTCGGCGGCAGCATATCCGGGACGGCATTCGAAGGCTGGGGGGCCGGCCCGATCAGGTTCGCGCTCTCGGCGGAAGCGCGCTGGAACAGCTTTGTTGTGAACAGCAATGCATCGTCCAACAGCACGGTTGATTGCACGGGTCTGAGAATCTGCAACCAAAACCTGCCTTTATGGGCCCAGAATGTCATCAATAACGTCTCAGTTTCCAACAATGTGTGGGAATTCGCCGGCGAAGTCGACGCTCCGCTGGTCAAGGACGTTCCGCTGATACAGAGCCTGTCGCTCAACCTGGCCGGCCGCTATACCGATTACAGTACCTCGGGCGCGGTTCAAACCTGGAAGATCGGCGGTGATTGGCAAGTCGATGAAAGCATCCGCTTCCGCGCCACCACTTCGATTGACATACGCGCGCCTACACTTAACGACTTGTTCCAGCCGCTCCAGCAGTCGGTGACCGGCTATACTGACGTGCTCACCGGTCCGACCCGAACAGTATTTGTCTCGAACCAGGGTAATCCCAACCTGGTTCCGGAGGTGGCCCGCACCTACACGGCCGGCATCGTGTTGACGCCTGATTTCATACCTGGCCTCACCAGCTCACTCGACTATTATAGGATCAAGCTGAATAATGCGATCAGCAATCTCAGCGGCGCCACCCAAACACTTCAGATCGCGTGCAACAACTCGGGCGGCACATTGCCCTTGTGTGCTTTGTGGCAGCGGCCCTTTCCATATACCAACACGACGGTGGCCAACTTCCCGACGGCGATTTTCTCGGAAAATCTCAACGCTTCGTTTACTGAAATCGAGGGTTGGGATTTCGAGACCGACTATGGCTGGGAAATGGCCGACATTATTGATGGTTCCCGCGGGTCCTGGACTGCCCGGTTGCTGGCAAACTATCAGCCGGACAATGAGACCATTCAGGTACCAGGCCAGACTCCGCTGACCTGGACAGCTGCGCCCAAGGGCCATGTTACCGGGTTTCTGCGCTATGAACTGGACAATTGGGTGATAGGTCTGGAGGATCGTTGGATTGGCGGGTTCTCCAAACGGACGACGGCGGCGAATCAGAACTATACGAACCCCCATGTGCACTCGGTGAATTATCTCGATTTCGATTTGGAGCGGAACTTTGATGTAAGTGGGGGACAGTATACTGGCTATTTCACGGTCCAGAATCTCACCAATGCCCAGTCAGACATTTATACCACGTCGGGCTCGGTGGGCCTTACTTATCCGATACCGTTCGGCCAAGACCTGATCGGACGCTATTTCACGATCGGCATCCGTGCCAGCCTTTGAGATAAGGTGGAAGGCTGGTCCGCGACCGTGCCGGGGCGGGCCGGTCCATCTCTGGGCAGCCGTCACCCCAGGTGTGGCCGTCCATTTTTTCGACGCCAAGCGGTCCTCTTGGTCACCCGGTACCCTGCGCGTTGCAGCGGATTTGTGGTGATGTCAGAACCGGCTGTCCTGTGTTATTTGGGGATATTGTGAAACGATCACATGTGGTGATATTGCATGAATGAGACAGTCGATATCTCGCCGCAGCAAGTGGACCGTGCGGCTTTGGATGCGGTGCGCCATAAAGTGGCTCCAACCGTGGAGCCCGACGTCCTGGAAACGTTGCGCCACGTCAGCACCGCCACACTGGCCACTGCTCTGTTCAAGCGCGGGTTGCGCAACCAGATGATCCAGGCGGTGCAGCCACTGGCGCCGCTAGCCACGAACATGGTGGGCGTCGCCTTTACGCTGCGCTACATCCCTGCGCGCGAGGATCTCAATCCGATCTCTGTATTCGACGATCCCGAACATCCTCAGCGCAAGGCTATCGAATCCTGCCCGCCAGGCGCGGTGCTGGTTATCGACAGCCGGGGCAATGCGCGCGCCGCCTCTGCCGGCTCCATTCTGGTCAGGCGACTAATGATGCGGGGCTGTGCCGGGGTAGTCACTGATGGCGGCCTGCGCGACAGTGCCGAAATCGCGGCATTGGAGATTCCGACATTCCACACCCGGCCCTCGGCACCCACAAACCTGACGCTTCACCAGGCCATCGATATCAATGTGCCAATCGGCTGTGGCGACGCACCGGTGTTCCCGGGTGACGTAATCGTGGGCGATGCCGATGGCGCAATCGTCATTCCCGCCGCCATGGCCCGCGATGTGGCGGATGAAGCGACCCAGATGACCGTTTATGAGGATTTTGTCGTCGACATGGTGGCTGCCGGTCATTCCATTGTCGGGCTTTATCCAATGACCAATCCCACAATACGGAACATGTTCGAGATTTGGCGTAAAGAAAAGGGCCGTTAACCCGCTAGCGCATCGGTTGCGGGGCTGCGATGGACGGTTGAGCCCGGTATTTGCGGGGCGCCGCCGCCACCGAGATAGGGCGAACCGGCACAATAATGAACCGCCGGTCGCAATGGGAGGTCGGGATGAATCAAAAGAATCATGACGCATCGCGTCGGACATTCCTGCGCGGCGGCGGCGCGCTGGCTGGCGTCGGCGTTGCAGCCCTGAGTAGCACGCGGTTGGCCAACGCGGCCGAAAGCACTCGCACTACGATCAAAGACATCCAGACCATGACTCTGGGCGGCGCGCGCACCTATGTATTGGTGCGGGTGATCACCAACGACGACCGGTATGGCATTGGCGAAGCCTATGGCACGCCGAGTGTCGGCGCAGCCGAACAGATTCTGTCGCTTAAGCCCCAGCTCGTGGGCAAGAACCCGCTAGAGATCGACAAGCTCTATACCTTTCTGGGTGAGGGCGCGCCGAGCCTGGCCGGCACGCGGACCGACGCGTCGGCTCACAATATGATGCGTGCCGCAAGCGGCATAGAGATGGCGCTTTGGGATTTGGCTGGCCGAATTCTGGACACGCCCACCTCGGTGCTGTTGGGCGGCCAGTTCCGCAACCGTGTGCGGGTTTACGACCATTCCGCGCCGCGTGACATGTTCGACAAGGCGTCGTGCCGGGAATGGGCCGACAAAGTGCGCGCTCATCCCAGCGGATTCACCGCTCACAAGGTGGACATTCCGCGCACCGTCAGCATTTGGTCGGACAGCAAACGGCCCAATACCATGCCCGACTTTGCCCATGATCCATCCAATCGCCAGCTTACTACCAAGGAGCTCGTGCGCATCGCCCAAGGCTACGAGAACATGCGCGAGGCGATCGGCTGGGACCATGACCTTATGGTGCACTGCCATTGGGAACTGGACCTCAATAGCGCACTCGAACTGGCCCGAGTAGTGGCTCCGATGAAACCGTTGTGGTTGGAAGACCCGCTTCAGGTGCCCTATAACGATTCTTGGAAGCGGTTGACTGAGGAATCGCCTGTCCCCATTCTAACGGGTGAAAATCTCGAGCGCATCGATGGCTTTGTCCCATTTCTGATCAACCAAGGCTGCCACATCGCCAATCCGGATCTTCGCAACAGCGGTGGCTTCCTTGAATCCAAGCGCATCGCCGATTTCGCCTCAGTGTTCGGCATCCCCATGACGATCCACAACACCGGCAGCCAGCTTTACACCTATCAGGCCTGTCAGTGGGCGGCTTCTATCCGCGACTTCATGGCGTGCGAAACCGTGACCGGCGAGGGTGGGTGGATGGATCAGGTGCTGAAACTGGACGGTCCCTACATGGAAAAAGGCTATGTCAAAGTCAGCGATCGGCCGGGTACCGGGGCGATGCTGAACCGCGAGGTGGTCAGTGCGCATCTGCTGCCTGGCGAGAAATGGTGGGGCGATCTATAGGTAATAATTCAGGTGCTCCCATGGAAAAGTTGAACGTGGCTGGCAAGAGCGCACATGTGCGTCGCCGCCAACGGCTTTCCGTTGGGCTGCTGACTGCGGTCGGCACGATCTTCCTTGTCGATCGCAGTACTCTGGCGATTGCCAATCACAATGTCAGTTCCGACCTGCATCTGTCTCCCACACAGATGGGTCTTCTGCTCTCCAGTTTTTCTCTGGCCTATGCGTTTTCCCAATTACCACTCGGTGTTCTGCTCGACCGCATCGGCGCGCGTATCGTGTTGGGCTGCGGTATTCTGATTTGGGCCGCTACCCAGATTCTTACCGGCTTCGTCGGTGCGCTTTCACAATTCCTGACGGCGCGGATTCTTCTCGGTTTGGGTGAGGCGCCTATCTTTCCGGCCGGGGCGCGAATGATCGCCGACTGGTTCAACAAGCGCGAGCGTGGCGTGCCCACGGGGCTCTTTCTGTCCTCGACGACCATCGGACCTGTTCTTGCGCCGCCAATCATTACCACACTGATGCTCAGCCTGGGATGGCGCAACATGTATATTGCGCTGGGCGCGCTGGGCCTCCTGTTGGCCGTAATTTGGTTTTTCGGCGCTCGCGATCACAAGGACGTGGTTTTCACCGCTGAGGAACTTGCATATTTCGACCAGGCGGACTTGACCGACTCCAAGTTCAATTTCGCGCATTTGGGCATTCTATTGTCCCAGCGCAGCGTATTGGGCCTCGTCCTGGGCTTTGTAGGTGTCATCTACACGATTTGGCTCTATCTCACCTGGCTTCCGGTCTATCTGGAGCATGAGCGACATTTCAGCATTGCGCATGTGGGATGGATTCTGACAATCCCTTATTTGTTCGGAACTTTGGGAAGCCTGTCCTGCGGTTATCTGGCAGATCGTCTATTCAGGCGCGGAGTGAGCGTCGTCAACAGCCGCAAATATCCGATTTGCATCGGGCTGCTTGGTAGCGCCGGATTCACTGTGCCCGTGGCCTACACGCCGGACGCCAACATGGCCGTCATCTATCTTTGTGGCGTAATGTTCTTTCTTTATTTGGCTAGCACGGGGGCCTGGGCCCTGGTCAATGTGATGACGCCGCGGCACACGGTGGCCACAGTCGGCGCCATGCAGAATTTCGGCGGCTATTTCGGCGGTTCTTTCGCGCCCGTCATTACCGGCTGGCTGCTGGAACACACGCAATCGTTCAAGAGTGCGCTGCTGATGAGCGCATTGGTGGCCTTCACGGCCGCCGTTCTGTATTTCGCGCTGGTCCGAAAGCCGATTCAAACTTCCTAACCCTTCCTCAGGTGCACACGGTGCCGCTTGCGGCGCAAAGCGGACTTCTCATAATCCGCGCTTATCAGTCCTTCTGCTGCACACGCACCACTGAACGCCCCGAGTGTGACGCATCCGGCGCGCTCACTGAACACCTCTTGTTCAGGCGCAGCGCCAAAAATTCACCGGCGTTGTCCAAGATACTGTAAATCCTGAACCTTCCGAACATACGGCGCACAAGGACTGACCCCGGAAACAGCGGACCCGGCAGCATCCCTGGCAGGCGCTTTGAGCGGCCACAGTATCAAGGCGAACTTTAATTACCGAATGTGATACAAAGGTTGCGGGGTGCCCACTCCGCTCCCGGATATCGTAATAGGTCGAACCGATGATTAGGTGGGCCGTCGCTGCCTCCTTCGCGCTCACTTGTGCATTTCCAGCAATCGCTCAAGACATGGAACATCATCTCGATCATCCAGCGCCGGAAAAGCTGGGAGCGGTGACATTCCAAACATCGTGCGACCCCGCTGTTAGGGCGAGTTTCGAGCGCGCCGTCGCGCTCCTGCATTCCTTCGCCTATTCTGTATCGAGAAAGGCCTTCAGCGACGTTGCCGACCGCGATCCCCGATGCGCCATGGCACTCTGGGGCATGGCGATGACCCATTACCACCAGCTATGGGAGCCTCCCGTCGATTCGGAAAGCGAGATGCGCGAGGGCGCTGCAGAAATCACTCGGGCGGGAGATATCGTCGGTGGTTCACCACGCGAGCACCAGTACATCGGAGCCGTCCAACAGTACTATCTCGACTGGGCACACTCGTCGCCGAGAGTCCGCGCGGCACGTTACGCCCAAGCCATGGCCGAGGTCGCGAGGACAAACCCCAATGATGGCGAGGCGCAGATCTTCTACGCACTGTCCCTGATCGCAACGGCGTCACCGGCTGACAGGGCCCACGCCAACCAGAAACATGCAGCCGCAATCCTAGAGCCGATGTGGCGTCGCCAACCGCAACATCCCGGACTGGCCCACTATCTGATTCACGCCTTTGATAGCGCCGAACTAGCTCCGCGTGGCCTAGCCGCTGCTCGCGCCTATTCCAAGATTGCGCCTTCGGCGCCGCATGCCTTGCACATGCCCTCACACATTTTTACGCGGCTTGGGCTTTGGAATGACTCGGTCGCCTCAAATCAAAGGGCGCGCGCAGCAGCCCACGCGCAGGGTGACCTCGGCGAAGAACTACACGCGATGGACTACCTCACCTATGCCTACTTGCAGCTAGGCGACCACGATAAGGCAGCGAAGGTGGTCGCCGCAGTTCACGCAATGACGGATCTTCCGGCCTCGCAATTCAAGGTAGGCTATGCCGCGAGCGCCATGCCGGTTCGTCTGGCTGTAGAGAGCCGCGATTGGGAAACTGCGGCAGGGCTAACGCCGCTGCCTGGGTCAGCGCCGAAAGTGGCGGCCGTCACGTACTGGGCGAGGGCGCTGGGTCATTCCCGCGCCAAGCAGCCCAGTTCGGCAGACCCCGACATAGCCGAGCTAATGGCCTGCCTCGACCAACTGCGCACCTCAGTTGACGACTATGGGGCGACCCAGACGGACGCGATGCTCAAGGAAGCGCAAGCATGGCAATTGGCGGTCAAAGGCGAATCCGACGCTGCGGTCCTCAGTTTGCGAGCCGCTGCCGACGAGGAAGACGCGCAAGAAAAGTTGCCTACCACCCCCGGCCCCATTGTGCCCGCTCGCGAACAACTGGGCGAGCTTTTGCTTGATCTCAGGCATCCCGACCTAGCCCTGAAGGAGTTCCGGACGACTCTGGTTCTGGCGCCGGGTCGGCGTGGTGCAATGGCTGGCATCGCTGAAGCGGGTGAACAGTTGGACGGCACAAACACGCCGCGTCTGATTCATTGATACACGTGGAAGCGCAATAAGGCATGTGCGGAAAGTTCACAGCGATGGCCTCATGGGCACAGGTGGTTGCGTTCTCGCGGCCGCTTATGCCCGACGCTCGACGCTTTGCTGAAATGGGCGGCACTGCGCCGGAAGACGGCCGAAGGGCTCGATGCAACGACTGGCGAATAGAACCTTGGCATTTTTGGCAAACCCGTCAACTTGCGACGCAGATGGTCAGCGAGTCGCCGTGGAGTATTTTGTGCCAACGACTCTCACTCCACACCTCCACGTGAAACGAAGCAATGCGACTGTCTGGCCCAGCGCAATCAGATTTTTCGCTCGATAGCGCTCCGTTGCCGCGGGCGTCGACATCGCCGTAATCATTTCACCGGGTTCGTTTTTTTGAATTCCTAACGGAAGTGCCGGTTACCCCCTGGGATGGACCGTCCGGTGAACGATAAATTTTTCCACCGCTTTCCAGTCCCAATCAATTCCATTTCCAGGCGCCTGCGACGCGAAAGCTCGACCCTTTTCGTATTTCATCTGAGTGGACGTGACCATGTCGATCTGTGGAATATATTCGAGCCAGCGGCTGTTCGGCACTGCGCAGCAGAGCGGCAGATGCAATTCCATTAGGAAATGCGGACAAATTTCTATGTTAAAGGCTTCGGCCATGTGCGCCACCTTGAGCCACGGCGTAATACCACCGATTCGTCCGACATCGACCTGCACGATCGAGCACCCGCCCAGCTGCATATAGTCCTTGAACTGCGAGATGCTATAGAGCGACTCGCCCACGGCGATTGGAATGCTGGTGGAGGCGAGCAATAATTTATGCGCATGGACGTCGTCTGC
>DATKEP010000044.1:0-6605 GCA_035512055.1 Rhizomicrobium sp. | reverse complement strand
CGGGCATGCCGCCTCTGGCCTTCCCGATGTCGACCATGATGTATTTCCAGTTCGTGTTCGCTGCCATCACGGTGATCATCCTGGCGGGATCGCTTCTGGGCCGTATGAACTTCAAGGCCTGGGTCGTGTTCTGCCCGTTGTGGATGACGCTGGTTTATACCGTGGGTGCGTTCAGCATCTGGGGTGGTGGCTGGCTGGCGCAGATGGGCGCGCTGGATTTCTCCGGCGGCTACGTCATCCATCTTGCCGCGGCTTCCTCGGCATTCGTCGCGGCCGCGATCGTGGGTCCCAGAATGCAGGCGGATCGGGATCATTTCCCGCCCAACAGCCTGCTGATGACGCTGGCAGGCGCAGGCATTCTGTGGCTTGGCTGGAACGGGTTTAACGGCGGCGATCCTTATTTCGCCAATGCCGATGCCTCCGCCGCCATCATGAATACCAACATCGCCAGCTGCGTGGGCGTGGCAGTTTGGACCCTGATGGACTCCATGAAATACGGCAAGGCTTCGGTGCTGGGCGCGGTGAACGGCATGATTGCCGGCCTGGTGGCGATCACGCCTGCCGCGGGTTATGTAGACGGCACGGGCGCGCTTATCATCGGCGTCTGCGCCGGCATCATCCCCTGGGCCAGCATGAACATCCTGCAAAAGACCAGCTTCATGCTGAAGGTGGACGATACGCTCAGCGTCTTTTCCACCCATGGCGTGGCGGGTCTGATGGGCGGGTTGCTCACCGGCGTTCTCGCGAATCCGGCGATGATTGAATATATTGGCACGGGCAAGGACGCGCCTGGCGTTGCCGGTACCGGCCTTCTCTATGGCAACGCCCACCAGCTTGTGGTGCAAGCGGAAGCCGCGGCCTTCATCATCGTCCTCAACGTCATCGCCACCTCGGTCATCCTGTTCGTAATCAAGATCTTCGTTCCGCTCAGGATGGATGACGCCACCCTCAAGGTGGGTGACGACGCCGTGCATGGCGAGACCGCCTACGCGATCGGCGCGGAAGGCGACTGACCGGACAAAGCACCGTCCCCGCGCCGGGCATCATGTCCGGCGCGGGAGCTGGTCACTCCGGTAACCCCCGAAGGCGGGGAACCATGTGCAGCCGTATCTGCCTGTCCACCGGTCTCGGTGAAATCAGTAGCCGCTTCGGCCTTGCCGAAAACAAGGCGAGGCTGAAGCCGCACTGGAATATCGGCCCCGGACATCTTCTGCCCGTCCTGCGCCCGGACACCCTGCTTCAATGGCGGCGCCTGGACCTGATGCGTTGGGGATTGATACCGGCTTCGGCGGCAAGTCCGGTGATCGTACGCGCCTATGTCGGCGTCGTGGAGATCAATGGCAGTCTCAACGACGCCATCACACATCCCGGGCGGCGCTGCCTGATTCCGGTGGACAATTTCTATGAATGGCGCCTGGGGGACGGCCAGCCTTTTGCCGTCGCGCTGGCGAGCCGGCAGGTCATGACCCTTGGCGGCGTCTGGGACGTGTGGACGTCTCCGCTTGGGGAACGCATTGCCTGCTTTGCGCTTCTCACAACCGAGACCAATGAGATGATGGCACCCCTGTGCAAGCAGATGCCGGTCATCATCCAGTCCGACGACTGGAATCTATGGCTGGGTACGGAAGCGCTTCAGGAGCGCGGCCTGCGCGACCTGTTGCGGCCGTTCCCGGGCGAACTCTTGACCGCATGGCCCGTCAGCCGGCGTGTGCGCAATGCCAGGAATGACGATCCGAAAATTCTTGACGCGGTTTTGGCTTGAGCAAAGCTGGTTGAGGCGCCTTACCATCCATAACCCAGCGAGAAGACGCCGTTATCGCTCTGCCGGCCAAATTAGGCCGGTTTCATAAAGCCTTAGGGCGACTCCGCGGGATTGCGGCCGCAATGACACCAAATAAAGGAGCAGCACCGAGCCGCTTTCGATGCCCCTAAGGGCTGGCATTTCGCCGGTTCACCCGTTTAAGGTTCGCCCCGTTCCAGAAATTCAGAGGACAGATCATGAAATTTGCGAAAGCAGCGATGCTGCTAGCGTTGGTGTCAGCTCCGGCCGCGGCGCAGGTTAATGCGGGCAATCAAGCTCCCGAACCGAACCTGCCCTTCACCATGACCCAGACGGCAACCTTCAACCTTCCCTGGCGCATGGCATTCCTGCCCGATGGCCGCATGCTGGTGACCGAGAAGGTCGGGCCGCTGTGGCTGGTGAGCGCCGACGGCAAGATGAAGCGGCCGGTGTTGAATTATCCGGCCGTGCTGTATGGCGGCCAGGGTGGCATGCTGGGTGTCTATGTTTCGCCCAATTACACCAACGACCAGAGCATCTATCTCGCATATTGCGAACCAGGCACGATCGGCGGAATCAGTGGCTCGAGCCTGGCGCTGGCAAAAGCCAAGCTTGTACTGAACGACAGCGCCACGCCTGCGACTGCCAGTCTGGAAGACCTGAAAGTGATTTGGCGCGACGGCGAACGGGGCCGGGGCGGCCAGTTCGGTGCCGCACTTGCTTTCGCGCCAGATGGCAAATCCCTGTTTCTGACCTCGGGCGATCGCCAGCGATTTACACCTGCGCAGGATCCCAACCAGCCATTGGGCAAGGTTCTGCATCTGACGCTCGACGGCAAGCCCGCGCCGGACAATCCAATGGCCGGAAAGACCGGCGCCGCCAGTGTTGACGTCATAAATCCTCCGGCCGACACCGAAGCCGCGAAGACGGCGCCCGTTGTCTACACCTACAAATTCCCCGGAAAAAATCTGACGCCTGCCGAGACCTGGAGCAGCGGACACCGCACGCCCTATGGCCTGGCCTTCGGACCTGACGGCCGGCTATGGGAGGCGGAGCACGGCCCGCGCGGCGGCGATGAATTGAACCTGATCGAGCGGGGCAAGAATTACGGCTGGCCGCTGGTCTCTTACGGAATGAACTATAACGGTGTGCCGATCGCCAGCCCGGATACGCGTTCCGATCTCGCCAAGCCGGTGATCTATTGGGTGCCGGTGATCGCGCCGGGCAACATCACCTTCTACAAAGGTAACGTGTTTCCGCAGTGGCAGGGTTCGATGCTGCTGAGCGGATTGTCGACCATGACGCTCAACCGCATCGTGTTCGACGGCCAGGGCGGCGCAAAGACCGCGGAGCGTTGGAACGTGGGCAAGCGCATCCGTGATGTGGAAATCGCGCCCGACGGCAATGTGTGGATGCTGGAAGACAGCTCCACCGGCGGGCTGTTCAAGGTGACACCCAAATAGCTTGCTTGCGGCGAACATGCGCGTGATGCGCATGTTCGCCGTCGCTGCCCTCCGCGGCGCGATGGACAGCTGATGGCTTGCCCTAGCGCAGCGGTTTGCTTTCGAGGCTTGGAGAGGCGGTGCGCATGGTCACCGTCTTGGCAGGTGAAGAAAGAGCCATGCCGGTTCCGGCGATGGTCCACAAGCCTTTTTCATTCTGGCAGGCAATGCCGGGATAGCGGGACGGCTGGCGATCATTTCCGCTCAATTCAAAATGCCTGCAGCTGGCGGCCGCAAATCGACCCGCAAGGCCCACATCCCGTCCCAGGACCTTGGCGAAAGCCCTGATCTCGAAATGTTGCGCCACGCCGGTGCTCGACCACTGTAGCGGGGTGTCGGAGGCAGGCATTTCAAGCGCATGCGTGATGGCCCAATCCAGCCCGGTTCTGGCCGCCACAGGCCAATTGGCGGTCGACGGCCTTATCGCGATCAGGGTCCGTCTTTTGCCCGCACCTACCTGCTCGACGACGGTGTCAAGACCCGGACTGTAAAGCGAATGCCATGCAGGCTCGGCGCCGCCCTCCATGTGGCAATCCACTGCCAGCAGGTCGCTTGCGCCAAAAACCGTGTTCGAGCGGATAAGGCGGCCGGTATGACAGCTGATCGTCTTTGTCGCGACAAAGCTGCCATCCTGCATGCGATGGCCCAGATGGAAACTGGCCTCGCTCGCCGGCCGAATCGGCCGCAACAGGTTGATTGCCGCATCGGAAGCCTGTCCGGGCGGGATAGGAGGCAGCATATTGAGACCGCTGCTCCTGACCGCGCCGTCGCTATAAACGAACAGCGCATTGCGATTTGCGGGCGCGGGGCCTTTCGCAATCATTGCAGCGCGCAACTGTCTCAGACGCTCTTCCAGCGCCAGCGAAAGCGCGCCGTCTTCAGCAAGGCCCTGATCTCTTTCAAATGCCAGAATGGCGCGACGCAATGTGGCATCATTGACGTCGCCGGACTTGCCGGCGGGATAGCCGAGCGCCTTGAGATCTCGTTCGGCCTGGACGACAGCGGCGGAATCAACAGCCGGCACAGCCTGTACCGGCCTCGGAGAAGGTGCTTCGGCGGTTACAGCCGGCGGAGAGGGTGCCGCGGTTTTTGTGTTTTGGGCGCAGGCAGAAAGAACGAGGGCAACCAAGGTCGCAATCAGCTTCCGGTTTGTCATGCCACCTCCAGCGCCTTGCAGATCAGCTCGGGCGCAAAGGCAAGGCGCACACGCGTTCCCTTTCCGGCTTCGCTGACGAGGTCGAACTTTGCATGGTGGAATTCCGCCACTCTGCTGACATAGGTCAGGCCGAGGCCAAGACCTTCGTGCCTGCGGCCCAACCGGCTATCGGACTGCGAAAATGCCTCGCGGATCTTTTCCTGCGCATCCGCCATCATGCCGCCGCCATCGTCCACCACCTCGAGGATCAGGCTTTGGTCGGGGTCCTGGCGCGCACTCACGATGGCGGTGCCGCCATCGGGGGCGAATTTGATGGCATTGGAGACGAGATGCGAAAGTGCGCGCGAAATGCGCCGGTTGTCGCCACGCAGCGCTGGAAGATCGCTCGGCATGATCGCCTTGAGCGTGACACCGGCGGCGCGCGCGTCCGGTTGTCTCTCCGCAATGACCGCGGCTATGCAATCGCCCAGGTAAACCAGACCGTCGTCCGGCAGGTCGGGCTTGGACATCATCTCGGTAAGATCCAGTATGTCATTGACGATAGCGAGAAGGCGCTGGCCGCCGCCAAGTATTTCGCCGGCATAGTCCTCCTGATGCTGAGCGCCAGCCTCATTGTTCGCAAGAAGGCTTGAAAAGCCGATAATGGCGTTCAATGGCGTGCGCAGCTCATGACTCATGATGGACAGAAAGGAGGATTTTGCGCGGCTCGCGCGCTCGGCCCGGTCGCGCGCCAGCAAGAGTTCCATTTCCGCTGTCCGGCGCTGCACGATTTCGCCCCGCAGCGTCTCATTGGCGGACCTGAGCTCGGCGGTGCGTGTCACCACCGCCTGTTCGATCAGGCGCCTGCGCATGACCGCAGCAAACATGCTCTGCGCGAGCAGTGCGGTCAGCGCGATGACAAGCAGGGCCGCGCCGGCGGGCACATAGTATACTGTTGTCGGATCCTGACGGTTGGTGGAGCGCAACAGAAGCTGGAAATGGCGTCCGGCAATTTCAACGGCAGTGCTGTGACCGAGCCTGGCCTCGCCGAGCCAGGCTTGCGCCGTGACATTGGAGGCCAGCACAAGCGATGTTCGAGACGCCGGTTGGGCGAAGGCAAGCGTCGCCTGAACCGGCATGGCGCTGGCGCCGAGTGTTTCTTCGATGATCGACTGAAGCTGCAAGACGCCGATTGCAAATCCCTGCGGTGCAGCGGTTGCGGAGTTCTTTGCCGGCGAGCCGTCTATCGGGAAGGCAAGCAGAATGGTGGGGCCTTGTGCGCTCGACACCGGGGAACGCATCACGGGCGCGGATGCCGCGGCACGTCCTGTCGCAAGGGCGGCCGTGAATACCTGTGACAGGGAAGGAACCGACAACAGATCCAGGCCGACGAGAGCGTCGTTGCCTTCAAAGGGTTCCACATATCCGATTGGCAGATAGAATGCGCGGTTCTTGGCAGCTACGACCTGGCTGTTGCCGGCAAGTTCGTGAACGCGCAAGCCGTAAAGCCCATCACGTTGCAGGCCGGATTCGTAGGCGCCGCGGGCGTCTGCCGTTACGCGCGGCGCCCAGAGAACGGCACGAAAACCGGCATTGAGCGGCAATATCTGGTTGGCGTAGGTGGAAAACTCCCACCGCGTAACGCCGCGCGTTGCCGACACAAAGGCGCGAATGGCAGCCAGGGACGTGACGTGCCGTGTCACATCGTCCTTGAATTTCGTCTCGAAGTAGGTGGCGTTGCGCCGGAACTGCTGCTGTTCAAGTGTCGCATAATAGGCGCGCGTCGCCACGAACGCGGCAATCGCCAGCGCCAGGCCCGTGGCGATCACGGTTGCCAAGGGCAACAAGTCACGCCAGTTATTGTAGCCTTTTTCCCCCGTCATCGGCGCCAGCTTCCGGCAAGGAATCCGAAGTCATTGCCACGCAAAGTGGACGGGGAGAGTCGACACCAACCACTGCTAAGTCCGAGTTAAGGAATAGCCGAGTGGCAGTTAACCGCTTGGTGCAACTCTCCAAATTACCCTGTCATGTATCGTCACGATACATATCTGGCGTCACATCAGCCTGGATTGTTGAGCAGGGCGTGTATTCGGCCATTGCGCACCTACCGGTTGCACAAAGAGTCACCAAAAAAGATCCGCAAGGATTGGGCTTTCCGTGGTGGTGCCGGAGGGGTGAGGAGCGGTGC
>DATKEP010000043.1:0-3759 GCA_035512055.1 Rhizomicrobium sp. | reverse complement strand
CCTTACCGGAAAGATAGCCCGTTGGAGAGAGGGAATCTGTCCAGTCACAATCGGGTTACCTCCTGCCGTTGCAAAATTCGTCGCGGCACGAGTGAAGGAACTCGCTATTTCGGTCGGTGCGCCCGTCAATGGTAGGGATGACTGTCACGCCAATATCGAGATTATCTTCACGCTTTCACCGCAATTGTTGCTCGATGACATTCGCCAGCATCACGATGGGCTTCTCGGTTACGCCGATAGCAACGACGAACGAGATCGCCTGTCAAAAGTTACACGTGATATCCAGGCTTGGTATACTACCGCAACCGAGGACTTCAATGGCAGCCCACTGGTGGATTCCAGCAAGACTATTCCCGCCGAAATGGAAATCACAATTCACGATCCATCGGGCGGCGGCATCATCCATTATAGAATTCAGGCCCAGCATGGATTCAGAACAGCTACTGATTCGCATCTGGGCGATGGATTGCGCAGTACATTTTACAACGTCGTCATTGTTGCAGACCCCAGCAAGCTCATAGGTCAAGAATTGGGCACCATCACCGATTATATCGGCCTGCTGGCATTGGCCCAAATCAATCCCCCTGACGATTGCCAATCGTTAGCGAGCATTTTGGATTTGCTTACCCAAGGATGCACACCTACGAAGAATTTGACTGAAAATGACCTGGCCTATCTTCGGGGTCTCTATAAAACGAATCCAGATGCATATCTCCGCGCCCAGGAAGACGACATTGCTTACCAGATGGAAAAAACGTTCCGAGGTCATTGAGTAGGCCGGGCTGGGTGGTATGGTGCAGCTGGAGGCGCCCCATGAAACTGCTTCTTTTGATCGCCGTGATGGTGATGGCCGCCCCCGCCTTTGCAGACACGGCGGCGCCAACGCCTCGGCCCAGCGCCCAGGTGAACAAAGCTGCCAAGACAGATTTTACCAAGCCATTCATCTATGATGGGCTGCGGCAGCAATTACCGTCTAAACCGCAGGATCAACCTTCCGTCGAACTGAAGGCCGGCCCTGCATCTAGATAGCGGGTGGCCGACAAACCATCCCCTGCAGGGGGATATAACTATCTCGAAATCGAGCTACAGTTTGGACACCGCCTAGAAAAACCTTCCCGCCAAGATTTATTTCGCACGGCTATCTCAAAATCCCAAAGCTTCACGCTCTGGGCCGCACTGAATCCAACCCAGTGATACGATCTTCTCATAGCCATCGCTCCGTGATCTCGGTTTAGGGTACGTGTTGCGAAGATCAGGGGTGCCAGGCCGCGCTCTCGATCCATGCCGGGCGTCGCCCAATTCCGCTTCTGGGCGGGACTGGCAGCGACCAGCCCGCTGGCAAGGAGCCTTCGCTAGGAGGCCGCTTGCATCACTCCGCTCCGCGGACGACCTGACGTCGCTTTGGGCTTGAGCCCGAATAGAAACCGGCTGATCGCGAAGGGCCGGATGAGCGCCTCATAGACGGCGAACGAACCCAGGCCCGTGGCGCCGACCAACAACAGGACTTCCACCGGCACGGGCAGCCGCAGCGGGAACAGCCAGAAGGCCGCGACCAGCAGGATCGGCTGGTGCAGCACATAGATCGGTAGCACTGCCTCGTTCAGATGCGACAGGAGCGCCGAAGGCCTGTTCAGCGCGGCCCGCGCGAAGCCGCACAGGACGCAGATCGCGGCCCAGGCGTACAGCCCCGAGACGACGCTCCAGGCCGGGTCGTTCACCCGCAACAGGATCGCCATCAGCACGGCGGCGGCGGCCAGCGCCTTGCCGCGGTGCGCTTCCAGCAGTGCCCAGAACCGGTCTTGCCGAGCAGCCAGCAGGCCCGTCACGAAGAGGCCTGCCCATTTCAGGTGGCCGCCCCAGTCGTTCACCAGGGCGTCGGTGATCGGCGCCTTGGCCAGGATCAGCAGATTGGTCGCCGCGAGCCAGACGGGCGGCGCGAAGATCAGCGCCCAGGGCGAGACCGGCCCACCGCGCGGCTTGAGGCGCCGCGCCGCCCAGATGACGCTCGCCGCCGCCAGGGCGTAGATCAGAAGATAGACCAGGAACCAGAGATGGTCCCAGGTCGGCATCGTCATGCCTAGGGGCCGGACCAGCGTTTGGTTCGCACGCAGATATTGGGTCCACCAGAAGGTGAGGAAATCCATCTGCAGGCCGCTGCGGCTCACCAGCACCACATAGGTCTGGGGCGGAATCACCACGAACATGCCGGTGAGGATGACGGGCAGCAGTCGCCGCAGGCGGTTGCGCGCGAAGGCGCCAGGGCCAAGTTTCTCGATCAGGAAGCGGCTGGCGACGCCGGAAATCAGGAACAGCAGAGCCAGGCGCCAGGCGCTGAGCGCGTTCATCCATGGCTCGATGGCCGGATAGAGGCGCGGGCTCTTGATGTTATAGCGCCAGCTTACATAGAGCATCCCGACGTGGAAGAAGATCAGAGCGCCGAACGCCAGCACCCTCAACCAGTCGAGGAAGTACTTCCGGGTTTCCATTGGGGGAATCCTGCTCAAGAGGGCGAAAATGCCAGGGTCGATTCCATGACAGGCCGCCCCGGCGGCTCGCGCCCCGATTTCTCGAACCCCCCGCCGATTTCAGAAAATGGGGTGATTATCCGCCCTCTGGCCGTCCGCGAGCGGCCAACTTGGCCAACTCGGCCTCCCGATAGGCCGATGGCGTCACGCCCATGATCTCGCGAAAGCCCCGGCTGAAGGTATTGACCGAGGCGTAGCCGACCGAGAGCGCGATGGTCAGGATCGGGGTGCGCCGCAGTCCAGGATCGCTGAGTTGCCGACAGGCCTCGCGGATGCGGTAGTCATGCAACAGCGCGTTGAAGTTGCGGTAGCCCAGTTGCTCGTGGATCAGCTTGCGCAGGCGGTACTCCGGCAAGCCGACGCGGTCCGCCAGGCCCTTCAGCGACAGCCCTTCCTGCTGACAGACCCGCTCATCTTCCAGAAGCGCCATCAGTCTTGCCAATGCCGGACCAGAATTAGAATCAGCGTCGGCAGCGGACCGCCGCGCCGGCGAGGGCGGCTCCGCTGGGTCAAAGTCGAGATAGCGGCCGACGTCACCGTTCGTGAGTTGAAAGAGGACGAAGGCCAGGATCGCCAGATCGGTCGCGATGAGCGTCACATGGGCGATGTAGTTGGCTGGGCTGTCCGGATCGATCAGAACCCGCGTCAAGAGGCCGGAAACCATGGCGACGACGCCGCTGATCGCCAGGGTGAGGACGCGGATGCGCCGCCGGCGCTCGACCATGTCGAACCGCCAGTCGGCGACGGTCCAATAGAGGGCCAAGGCGGCGAACAGCGTCTGCAGAAGAGCGGGCGCGGTCTGGGTGGCGAGGCGGGCGTAACGCCAAGCGGTGGGGATCAGCGCGCGTCCCGGCTCTTCAAGGCCGAGTTGGACAACCAGCAGGAGCAGCAGCCACCGGGGCAAGCGCCGCCGGTCCGTGAACAGGGTGAAACACAGCAGCATGAAGAGGCCCGGCGTCAGATTGCGGGCGAGATTCAGGAAGCCAGCCCAGCCGCCGACGTCGATCCGGAATGCCGGCGGCATCCAATAGCCGTACTCCTGATGGCCGAGCACGACGCCGCAGGCCATGCTGAACGCTATCAGACCGATGAGTTGAGCGCTTCGCAGCCGTGGCCGGCTGGCCAACACCCGCACGCCCAGCAGAGCGGCGCAGACGATCGTCGCCACATCGATCGAAAGGAAGATGAGCGGCGCACTCAAGCGGCTTCCTCGCTTCTGCGGATCCGGGCGCGG
>DATKEP010000042.1:0-17200 GCA_035512055.1 Rhizomicrobium sp. | reverse complement strand
TCATCACTCACCAGATCAGCGAAGCGGCGCAGAGCCTCCGCGTCAACAGGGTGGTCGGCACGATATGCGCCCCGGTTGGTATGCCGGTATGGGATTGCGCCAAACAACGGACCTTGCGCCGGAGGAATTGGTCGAAACGTTATCCGGGCGACCGCTATTGGGGAATTGTCCGGCGAAAGCCTCAGCCGGCCCTCTACAGGATCTATGATGGCCGACAATCCTGTGGCGCGCGCCGCCAGCACGAGATTTTCAATGGCGGCGCCCAACCCCAGATGCATTTCACGGCGAAATGGATCGAAGCTACCTAGGTTGCGAGCGCGGTCGGCAAATAAAGTTATGGCATCTTCCCGAACCTGGAATAGCCAGGGCTGGGTGTCATGCGGGTTGGCCGCCAGTATTGCGGCGCGCAACGGCCGATGGCCACCATCATCAGGATTTCCCTGCCAGTCCTGCCACGGCGCATAAGCAATGCCTTTGCCGCCCGACCATATGCCGCGATCCCAGGCGCGAAATCCAAGCCCCCCCAGAACTAGAGCAGCCGCGCCTCCGGCCAACAGCGCGCGTCGGTCATGCCCCATAGAAGCGCCGTGCGAGGTCTGCACCTATAAAGGAGGTCGCGAACACCGCGCACCAGAGATAGGGCGCGACAAAGGGATGGAACGCGCCCAGAATCAACGCCGCGACAAACAGTACCAGCCCGAAAGATGAACGCACGATTTGCGCGTGGGCGGAGGCGCTACGGTGCACGTCCATCCAAAGCAGCAGGTTTATAAGCGCGATCAGCATGAGGTGGGTGCCATAGATCACCACCACCGGCCGGGTTTCGCCATACTGGCCCCAGATGCCGGTTGAAAAAGGCAGCAGGACAAAAAGAAACAAGAATAGGAAATGTAGCAATGTCTGCAACGGTGTGACCGTCGCGGTCATGGCTAGGCGGCGCTGTTGTACCACCCAGTAACTGCCGGAAATGGCAAAGCCCAATGCCACGGCAATGAGCTGACCCTGGATGTCATGCAATATGTCGAAGATCGATCCTTTGAGCGTAAGGATCGAGGGCAGCAACGTCGAAGCCTGCAGGGTCATCGCGACCCCGAATATTGTGTCGCTGAGACTGATCATCCGTTCGGAAGACAGGAAAGCCGATTTGCCATGTGGATCGGCTTTTGCTTTCACAATGTCCTTTGCGGGGCCATTTGCATTGGCCGCAAGACTGCGACTGTACTGAGGCCGGGCGCGATTGCCTAGTGGCGATCAGGACCGAGCTGTACCGATAGCGCTATCGGAGCTGAGGGAATTTATGCTCTTCAGTGAGACCCGTCGGCGCCAGCGGCAGTCGCTCACCCATTTGGACCTTTGCTCGATGGCAACGCGGGCTAGAAGCTGGCGACCCCGGGAAGACTCGAACTTCCGGCCCTCAGTTTAGGAAACTGATGCTCTATCCTGCTGAGCTACGGGGTCACTGAGCGATCCATAAACCGAGATTCCGCAAAGGCCAAGTCGGAGCTGGCGCGCCATGTGCCAAAATCACAGGATTTGTGCCCCAGTTGTGCCCCAAGCCTTGACTAAAGCGTCCAACGTAAGACCGAAATCGCGCATTCATTGGGATTTGGAAGCATCGATTGACACCGAGCGGCGGTTTCCTAAACCGTAGGCCGGTGGTTCGAGTCCTCCCGGGGTCACCATAATTCTCCGCACTTCGGACCCCCTTCCCGGCGCCTGCCGGGGCATTTCCTTTTTTGCGGCTGCACAGTGGTCAGTCGCACGGGCGCGGGCTAAGAGTCTGGCTGTCACCTCCCTGGATTATCCCATGCCCATCTATCGCGCCCCGATCGAGGATTACCGCTTCCTGTTCAATGAAGTGCTGGAGTTGGAAAAGCATCGCGACCTGCCCGGCTTTGCGGATCTTACGCCGGAATTGGCCGACGACATTCTCACAAATGCGGGGAAGTTCTGCGAGGAAGTGCTGCAGCCTTTGAACCAGGCCGGCGACGAAGAGGGCTGCCGCTTCGAGAATGGTGTGGTGACGACACCAAAGGGCTTCAAGGAAGCCTACAAGGCCTATAGCGAAGCGGGTTGGGGCGGGCTCGGCGCGCCGGAAGAATATGGCGGCGCCGGCCTTCCCCATATCGTCACCATGGCAGTGAGCGAAATGGGCATGAGCGCAAACCAGTCGCTCGCCATGTATCCCATGCTGACAGCCGGTGCCTATGGCGCGCTGCTGGCGACCGCGCCGGACTGGATGAAGCACCATATCGTGCCGAGGATGGCGTCGGGCGAATGGGCGGGCACCATGTGCCTGACCGAACCGGGCGCGGGCACTGACCTTCGGCTGATGAAGACCAGGGTCGTCGAGCAGCCCGACGGCACTTACAAGATGAACGGCACCAAGATCTTTATCTCCGGCGGCGACCAGGACCTGACCAGTAACATCATCCATATGGTGATTGCGAAAATTCCCGACGAGAACGGCGTGCTGCAGGATGACCTCGCCACCGTCAATTTCTTCATGGTGCCGAAATTCCTGGTGGACGAAGACGGCAAGATGGGCGCGAAGAACGGCATCAACACCGGCGGCATCGAACACAAGATGGGCATCAAGGGCCAGGCGACCTGCGTGCTCAACTTCGATGACGCGAAGGCATGGCGGCTGGGGCCGAAGCCCGTGGCCCCTAAGCCGGGCGAGACACGGTCATCATCCGCGGGCATGGCGGGCATGTTCGGCATGATGAATGCCGCGCGTCTTGGCGTGGGCGTGCAGGGTATCGGCGTCGGCGAAGTCGCCTGGCAGAACGGCTATGCTTATGCCCATGAACGCAGGGTTGGCCGCGCGCTGACCGGCGCCAAAGAGCCGGACAAGCCGGCCGATCTGGAGATCGTGCATCCCGACGTCAAGCGCATGCTGCTGCAGGCCCGTTCCGCCACCGAGGGCCTCAGGGCGCTCGCAGTCTGGACCACGCTCAACATGTCCATCGCCGAATCGGCGCGCCCGGAGGCCGAAGGCGCGGGCCTTCTGGCCGATTTGATGACGCCGGTGATCAAGGCGTTTGGCACTGATATGGGATTCGAGGCCGCCAATCTGGGCATGCAGTGCTATGGCGGCCATGGCTATATCCGCGACAATGGCGTGGAACAGTTCGTGCGCGATTCGCGCATCAACCAGGTCTATGAAGGCGCGAACGGCGTGCAGGCGATGGACTTGGTGGGGCGCAAGCTTCCCCGCAAAGGCGGCGCGGCGCCCATGGCACTGTTTGGTCTTTTGACCGCCTGGATCGGCGAGCACGAAAAAGACAAAGCCATGAAGCCATTCGCGGCGGGGGTGAAGCGCGGCACCGAAGCCTTGCAGGCCGCGACCATGTGGCTGGCAGCCAATGGTCTCAAGAATCCCAATGATGCCGGCGCCGGTGCCAGCGATTATCTGAGGCTGATGGGCATCACCATGGTCGCATTGATGTGGGGCAAGATGGCCAAAGTCAGCCTTGGAAAGGACGATCCCCTTCACAGGAACAAGCTGACCTGCGCGCGCTACTGGATGGAACGCATGGTGCCGGAATGTCCCATGCTGCTGGAACGGATTCAGGCGGGCAGCAGCGTTGTGATGGAGCTGGAATGACGTCGACGCCTGGGCCCTGGGGCCGGCCCAGCCAGCGCATGGTCTCCCGTCTTGGACTGTATCTCTGGCTGGGTGTGATGGTCCTAGCGGCAGGGCTGATCTATGTGCTGGACCGGCACTTCCCGTCCGGAGACAACCCCTATGGCGATCCATACCAGATTCAGACTTTGGGAATGCTGGCGCTGGTCTCCAGCGGCCTGCTCTTCGTGCGCGAGATCAAGCTGAGGCAGACGGTGCGTAATGTGCTGATCTGGGTCGCGGTTGGCGGTGTCCTGATCATTGGCTTCTCGTATCAGCATGAGATCGCCGATCTGGGTCTCAGGCTTCGCTCGAATCTGGTGCCTGGCTATCCGGTCCAGACTGGCCCGCATGAGATGGTTATTTCCGAGGATGAAGGCGGCGGCTACCATGTCTATGGCACGGTCAATGGCCAGCAGGTGCGCTTCCTGGTCGACACCGGCGCCAGCGACATCGTGCTCAGCCCCGCGGATGCCCGCAGGCTGGGTGTCGATTTCAGCAAACTGACTTTCGACCATATCTATGAATCCGCCAATGGCATCGGTCACGGCGCAACAACCGAGGTTGGCGAGTTGTCGGTGGGCGATATACGCTTTGCCAATGTCCAGGTGGCCATAAACGGGGCAGAGATGAGTTCCTCGCTGCTTGGCATGGCGTTCCTCAAGCGTCTCAAGTCCTACAGCTTCAGTGGCGGCAATCTGATCCTCAAATGGTGAGCGGAATGAGCAACGCGATGGAAGGCGGCTGCACCTGCAGCAGTGTGCGTTACCGGATGACGGCTTCTCCCATCATCGTCCATTGCTGTCATTGCCGCTGGTGCCAGCGTGAGACCGGCAGCGCCTTCGTCATCAACGCGATCGTGGAAACCAGCGCCCTGGATGTGACCGGCGAGACGGAAATCGTGAACACGCCGTCGCAAAGCGGCAAGGGCCAGAGGATCGTGCGCTGTCCCAAATGCCGCGTGGCGCTGTGGAGCCATTATTCCCGGCGTGGCACGGCGCTTGCCTTCATTCGGGTGGGCACGCTGGACAATCCCGACGCGGTGCCGCCGGACGTGCACATCTTCACCAGCAGCAAGCAGCCCTGGGTGCGCCTACCCGAGGGCGCTCGCAGCTTTGCGGAATTCTATAACGTTCCGGACGTGTGGCCTGCGGAAGCATTGGCGCGTGCCGCGGCGGCGCGCGAGGTCTAACTCGCGGTGCCGGTGGTCGAGGCGGTGACGCCGTTGCCTTGCGTCGTGGAGGCGACCAGCGCTATACCGGCTGCCGCCACCAGAATGCCTGCAACCAGCAACACACCGCCGGATTCGATCTGCGCCTTTTTGGTGCCGGCCGGATTGCCGGGTGAAAGCATGCCGTCGGCGGCAAAGGCCCCGGATATCGTCATCGTCATTGCCACAAAACCCGCAGCGATCGCGCGCATGTCGTTCTTTCCAAAAGTGCGGCCAGGATTTTGTATTGCGTATCTTAAGAAAGTCCTAGGCGAGGACCTTGGCGCGACGAAAATATGGCTGAAAAGCAAGCCTTTCCGCTTCACAACCCTTGAGAAAGTGCCCGAAGCCGGTTTGCCGCGCCGGGAACGGCGACCAGTGCAATCTGCCGGAACATTGCATCCTGGTCCGGTGCAAAGCCGCGCTTGGGCAGGCGCATATAGAGCCGGTTGAATTTCATCAGATAGGCGGCGCGGCTCTCGGTCACCAGATTGGCATCGGCCCAGCGCGCGCCAAAGCTGAATCCGTCCTTCTGCATCGTGATTCCATCCGGGGTGATGACGGCGCGTATCTGGCGCGGCTTGCGCAGGCGCCGCCAGGCCAGCACGGCCAGAAGCATCGCAAGGCCATAGATGACGGCCAAGCCCACGATAACCACGGTCAAATAGCGCCCCGCATTTTCCCTGAGGTCAGCCAGCGAATCCGCAAGCGGCGCGCCGTTCATCAGCGTGGTAACGGCCACAGCAACCAAAAGACCCAGCGTCAGCACAAGGCTTCGGCGCAAGAGATGGTTCCGCAGCATGAAAAACTGCAGTGCCAACGTGTCGCTGAGCCGGTGGTCGGCGCGGAATTCGATCTGGTTCATCTCCCCTGCCCCGCGCCATTGAAACATATCGGCAGGCTCATGACGATCAGGCCGCCAATTTTGCAAGCTGCCCCAAAAGAACCTTGGCACCCGCAAGCCGGTCCTCCGGCGTGGGCCAGTCACGGGAGACCACCACTTTCTGGTCGGGCCTGACTCTCATGCTCCCGGCGTGCTGGCTGATGAACTGGATCAGCTTCACCGGATTGGCGAAAGCATTGTTGCGGAAGGCAATGGTGCCGCCCTTGGGCCCGGCATCGATTTTCTCCACCCCCGCCTGCTTGGCCAGCTGCTTGATGGTGACGATCTCGAACAGGTGGCGAACCTCGTCCGGCAGCGGACCGAAACGGTCGATCAGTTCGGCGGCGAAGCGGTCGATGTCTTCCCGCGTCTCGATACCCGCCAGGCGGCGGTAGAGCGACATGCGGACATTGAGATCGGCGACAAAATCCTCGGGGATGAGCACCGAAGCGCCAAGATTGATCGTAGGCGACCATTCGTCTGCGACTTCGGCCGCAGCCCCTTCCTTCAGGCCCGATACCGCCTCTTCCAGCATCTCCTGGTAAAGCTCGATACCCACCTCGCGAACATGGCCGGACTGTTCCTCGCCCAACAGATTGCCGGCGCCGCGGATGTCCATGTCATGGCTTGCCACCGAAAAGCCCGCGCCCAACTGGTCGAGCGATTGCAGCACTTCCAGCCGCCGGGTCGCGGTCTCGGTCAGCTTCTTCTCCGCCGGCGTGGTCAGATAGGCATAGGCGCGCTGCTTCGACCGCCCGATGCGGCCGCGCAACTGATAGAGCTGCGACAGGCCGAACATGTCGGCACGCTGCACGATCAGCGTGTTGGCGGTGGGAATATCCAGGCCAGATTCCACGATATTGGTGGAGACCAGCACGTCGATTTTCCGCTCATAGAAGGCGGTCATAACCTCCTCGAGCAGCTTGGCCGACATCTGGCCATGGGCGATGGCGGACTTCACTTCCGGCACGACACTTTTGAGGAACTCCTCGGCTTCACGCAGGTCGGAAATGCGGGGCGCGACGAAGAAGCTCTGGCCGCCGCGATAATGTTCGCGCAGCAGCGCCTCGCGCACGACCAGTGGATCGAACGGGGTTATAAATGTGCGCACTGCCAGCCGGTCTATCGGCGGCGTCGTGATCAGTGAGAGATCGCGCACGCCGGACAGCGCCAGCTGCAGCGTGCGCGGAATGGGCGTGGCGGTCAGGGTCAAGACATGGACATCGGCCTTGAGGTTCTTGAGCCGCTCCTTGTGGATGACTCCGAAATGCTGCTCCTCGTCCACAATGACCAGGCCCAACCGCTTGAATGCGATGCTCTCGGCCAGAAGGGCATGCGTGCCTACCACGATGTCCACCGTGCCGTCGGCCAGCGCCGCCTTGATCTCCTTTGCGTCCTTGGCCTCCACGAATCGCGAAAGCTGCCGCACCTTGAGGGGAAAGCCGGCAAACCGCTCGGCGAAACTGCGATAATGCTGTCGCGCCAACAGCGTGGTGGGCACCACCACCGCCACCTGTTCGCCCGCCATGGCGGCGACAAAGGCGGCGCGCATTGCCACCTCAGTCTTGCCGAAGCCGACATCGCCGCATACGAGCCGGTCCATCGGGCGGCCGGCGGCGAGATCGCCGATCACCTCGCCGATCGCCTTGTCCTGATCCTCCGTCTCCTGATAAGGGAAGCGAGCGGAAAACTCGTCGTATAGGCCATTCGGCGGCTCGACAGGCGGCAGGGACTTCAACTGGCGGGCGGCGGCGATCTTGATCAGTTCGGCGGCGATGGCGCGCACCCGCTCCTTCATTTTCGCCTTGCGCTGCTGCCATCCCGCGCCACCCAGCCGGTCGAGTTGGGCGCCCTCGTCGGAGCCATAGCGAGTCAAAAGCTCGATATTCTCGACCGGCAGGAACAGCTTTCCGCCGTCATATTGCAGCTCCAGGCAGTCATGCGGCGCGCCCAGCGCATCGATGGCCTTGAGCCCGATATAGCGGCCGACGCCGTGCTCGATATGGGTGACCAGATCGCCGGGCGTCAGCGACGAAGCCTCGGCGATAAAATTCTGCGCCCTCCGTGCGCGGCCTTGCGCGCGCACCATGCGGTCGCCCAGCACATCCTGTTCCGACAGGATGGCGAAGTCCGGCGCCTCGAAACCGCGCTCCAGCCCCAAGCACGCGATGCCAAAAGCGGATTTGTCCAGCTTCAACGCTTCGGGCCAGTCCGCGATTTTGCGGATGGGCGAAACGCCATGGTCGGACATCACGCCGCCCATGCGTTCAAGTGAACCCTCGGTCCAGCTTGCCACCAGCACGCGCTTGCCGGCAGCTTGCAACGCCTTCAGATGATCGGCCGCTGCCTGGAACACATTCAGGTTGCCGCCTTGTCGTTCCGGCGCAAAGTCGCGGCCCTGGCGGCCGCCGGCGTCCACGCTGTTTACGCTTTCCGGCGCCTGGAAGGGCGATAGTTCGCGCAAGATGTTTTTCGCCAGCGCGACTTTCCAGTCGGCGTCGGTCAGATAAAGCGCATCCGGCTTCAATGGCTTATACGGCGGCCCCTTGATGGCATGCTTTTCGTCCTTTGCATGGCGGAATTGCTCGCGGGTCTCATAATAATCGGCGATCAGTTCCAGCCGGGCGTTCTTCGCCTCGTCCGCCTGATGGCCGAGCAGCACAAGTCCCCGCGGCAGATAATCGAACAGCGTGTCCAGCCGCTCATAGAAGAGCGGCAGCCAATGCTCCATGCCTTGGGTCTTGCGGCCCGCACTGACACTCTCATAGAGCGGATCATCGCCTGCCGCACCGAAGGAGGCGACATAGCCGGCGCGGAAGCGGCTGATCGACTCGACGTTGAGCGGTGCTTCGCTGGCGGGCAGCAGCGCAATCTCTGCCACGGACGACTTGTCGGAAAGCTGGGTTTCGGCATCGAAGCGCCGGATCGCGTCCAGCGTCGAACCGAAGAAATCCAGCCTGAGCGGCTGTTCCTCGCCTGGCGGCCAAAGATCCACGATGCCGCCCCGCAGGGCGAAGTCGCCCGGCTCGCGTACCGTGCCCGCGCGGACATAGCCATTGCCCGACAGGAATGCGACCAGGGCCTCGCGGTCCACATCCGCGCCATTTTTCGCCGCAAAGCTGGCGCGAGCAATCGCGTCCTTGGGCGGCACGCGCTGCAGCAGTGCGTTGACTGTGGTAACCACGACTGCGGGCTTGCCCACGTCACGCGCCAATGCCGCGAGCGTCGCCAGCCTGCGGCTTTCGATATCCGGCTTGGGCGAGACGCGGTCGTAAGGAAGGCAATCCCAGGCAGCGAATGGCAAGACCGCGAGCTCGGGTGCAAAAAAGTTGATTGCCCGCGCCGCGGCATCGGCCTGCATGTCATCCACGGCCACGAATAGCACCGGCGCACCGCGGCGGCGCGCGGCTTCCGCCGCCACATATGCGTCATAGCCTTGCGGCGCACCCGTGACGGTCAGCTTGCCCTGCTGTTTGGCGATGTAGTCTAGACGATCCAATCAGCTGTTCCAGCGCGGCGCTTGCTGCTGGCACACCGCTTTCAGTCCGGCGAACACCGGATTGTCAAACTCCGCCGGCACCGGTGCGGCCCCGCGCAGCCAGGCATAGACCTCCTGGTCAGGCGCAGCCAACAGCGCCTCGAACTGGTCGAGACCGGTCTCATCCAGCCTCGCCAGCCGGGCCTCGGCAAAGGCGCCAAAGATCAGATCGACTTCCTTGAAGCCGCGTCTTTGCGCCCGAAACAAAAGCCGTTTCCGGCGGTTCTCCGAAGAGCCACCCTTTTTGAGGTCGGTCATGGGGCGGATATAGCCACCCATTGCGTTGAGAACAACCGCCTGGAACCATAATGTTCGGGCGACATGCGGCCCGCGATTCTTTTCCCCCTTTTTGCCGAGATCCGCACCCTGAGCGGGGTGGGGCCGAAGCTGGAAAAACTGATCGCCAAGGTCGCCGGGCCCCGCCTGGTCGACCTGGCCTTCGACCTGCCCGTGGGCGTGGTGGACCGGAGCTATCGGCCCAAGCTTGCCGGCGCCCAGCCCGGACGTATCGCCACCGTCGAAGTGAGTGTGCTGGAGCACCGCCCCAATCGCGTGAAGGCCCAGCCCTACCGGGTGATGGTGTCGGATGATACATATCTGATGGAGCTGGTGTTCTTTCGCAGCCATCCGGAATACCTGGCGGGCATTCTGCCCGTGGGCACAAAGCGCGTCGTGTCCGGCCGCATTGAGCGGTTCAAGGACAGGCTGCAGATGGCCCATCCCGATTATGTTGTGGCTCTGGAAGAGATCGCGAATTTCCCCTTGCACGAACCAGTCTATGGCCTGACCGAAGGCTTGACGGCGCGGCCGATGGCCAAGGCGGTGAAGGGCGCGCTGGAAAAAGTCCCCGTGTTGCCGGAATGGCAGGATTCCGCCTTTGTGAAACAGCGCAAGTGGCAGGGCTTCAACGCGTCGCTGGAGACCGTCCACAATCCGGTGCATGACGGCGATCTGGAGCCCGCTACGCCGGCCCGCCAGCGCCTGGCCTATGACGAGCTTTTGGCCAACCAGCTTGCCCTGCTTCTGATCCGCGCCAGCCTGCGCGGGCCCAAGGGCCGTGCCATCGACAGCACCGGCCTCCTCAAGGCCAAGGCCATCGCCACCCTGCCCTTTGCCCTCACCGATCCCCAGCTGCAGGTCCTGGCCGAGATCGAACAGGATATGGCGAGCGAGAAGCGCATGCTTCGGCTGCTGCAAGGCGATGTTGGCTCCGGCAAGACGATCGTGGCGCTGCTTGCCATGCTGGGTGCGGTAGAGGCAGGCCTGCAGGCGGCGCTGATGGCGCCGACCGAGCTTCTGGTGCGACAGCATTCCGCCTCGCTCGAACCCTATGCCAACGCCGCCGGCGTGCGATTGGCCTGTTTGACAGGCCGCGAAAAAGGTGCGGGCCGCGCGGAAACGCTGGAAAGGCTGGCGGCCGGCGAGATCGACATCCTGATCGGCACCCATGCGCTGTTCTCGGAGGATGTCGCGTTCAAGGATCTGGGATTGGCCGTGGTGGATGAGCAGCACCGCTTCGGCGTGCACCAGCGGATGCAGTTGCAGAACAAGGGCAGTCCTGCGGACGTTCTGGTGATGACCGCGACGCCGATTCCGCGCACTTTGGCATTGACCGCCTATGGCGACATGGACGTTTCGCGCATTACCGGGCGTCCGCCGGGCCGCAAACCCGTGGAAACGCGCGTGATGAGCGCAGACCGACTGGACGAACTGGTCAACCATTTGCGCGCCGCGCTCGATCACGGCCAGCGGGCCTATTGGGTTTGCCCGTTGGTGGAGGAATCCGAAAAGATCGATCTGGCCGCCGCCGAAGAGCGCGCGCGGATGCTCGCCGGCGTGCTAGGGCTCAAGGTCGGCCTGGTGCACGGCAAGATGAAAGCCGCAGAGCGCGATGCGGCCATGGCGGCGTTCAAGTCCGGCGAAACGAGACTGCTTGTCGCCACCACCGTGATCGAAGTGGGCGTCGACGTGCCGCAAGCCACCATCATCGTGGTGGAACATGCCGAACGCTTCGGCCTGGCCCAGCTGCATCAGCTGCGGGGCCGCGTCGGCCGCGGTTTGGGAAAATCCTCCTGCATCCTGGTATGGCATGAACCCTTGGGCGAGACAGCCAAGGCGCGGCTCAAAACTATGCGCGACACCGATGACGGCTTTGTCATCGCCGAGGAAGATCTGCGCCTGCGCGGTCCCGGTGAAATGCTTGGAAAGCGCCAGAGCGGGCTGGAGGAATTCCGCATGGCCAACCCCGCCGCCCATGCCGATCTGCTGGCCGTGGCTCATGACGATGCGCGCCTTGTCCTGGCGCGCGATCCCGATCTCAGATCGCCGCGGGGCGAGGCATTGCGCGTGCTGCTCTATCTTTTTGGGCGCGACGAAGCCGTGCGCTATCTGCGTACCGGATAGAGAAGAGGCCCGCTAGCCGCGGGCCTCTTCATGCAAGTCCTAGTGGTCCTTGACCGTGTTACGGGCCTCGGCGGCGCGGTCCAGTGCCGCATCGCGGTTGGCCTTTGCCTGGTCAGCCTGAGCCTGGGCAGTAGCGGCCTGGGACTGCGAAGCACTGGCCTGATTGCGCGCGACATCAGCCTCAGCCTGCGCGGCGTTCGCTTGCGACTGCAGAGTGCTGGCGTCAGCCTGGGCTGCGTTGGCCTGGGTCTGCGATGCGACAGCGTCCTCCTGGGCGGCATTGGCTTGCGCCTGGGCGCCTTCCTTCTGCATTTGGGCATGTTCCGCGTCGGCTTTGGCCTGGTGGTAATCCGCCTTGGCCTGTTCCTGCACCGGATCGGCGAGTACCGGGGTCGCGGTCAGGGCCGCGATGGCTGCGATAGTTGCGAGTTTCAAGTTGCTCTCCCATGTGTTAGGCGTGGAGGAAACAACACAGACTAGTGGAGGTTGCGCCGGTTCCATGGAAACCATGCACGGAACAGCGACATCAATTCGCCATAACCTGGACTTAAGCGGCCCCCCCGGGAACTATAGCGCCCTGCCGCTGAGGCGATAAGCTAACAGTCCGATCCACTCATGCGCTGCATAATCGGTTAAGCGCAAATTGTCGCTGATATCGAAGAATCTCGCGCCAGCATCGCGCGGCGTCGTGATGTAATCACTTGGCCAGGCAATCAACGGCCAGCGGAGTTTGCGCGCGACAGCCATCGCGCGCGGCAAGTCGATCGCGGCGGTATCGAGAAGCCAGACTTCACCCGGCTTTGGCTTCGCCAGCTCTTTTGCGAACAGAATGTTCTCATAGGTATTGCGTGCCTTGGGTTCAAGCAGCAGCCGCCCGGACTCCAGGCCGAGTTCGCTGAAGACATAACGGGCTGTCACCGATTCCGCGTTCTCGGCCCCGATCAGGACGCCAGAGCCGCCGGTAAACACCACGCGCGCCGCGGGATAGTGACGTGCGACCGCCATTGCCGCCACTAGCCGGTTGACGCCTGCATTGGCCTGGGGCGCATGGCGTTTGCGCAAGATGTTGACATCGAATCCGGACCCCAACACCAGCACGCCGTCGACACGAGCAGGCCAGGGCGGACGAGGGTAACGGTTCTCCAGCGCCCGGACCATGGGACCATTCAGCAGCGATGTGCCTGCCAGCACGAGAATCAGAACCGCCGGGAATGAAAAAATCCCTGCGGCGCGTGGCCGCCGCAACAGCAGACAAAGGCCCGTGGCCAATACGAACAGACCCAGCCAGTGGCTGGGCGCCGCCAGAATCCAAAATGTCTTGGACATTATGAAAAACATGGCGCCATAGCGTCATAAAAAGAGATTCCAGACAAGCATTGCCGTGCCCGCAATTTCGCGGCAGAACCGTGCGCCATGGAGCAGTTCGAAGCTGAAGCGGTGGTCATTGGCGCGGGTGTGGTGGGCCTGGCCGTGGCACGCGCCCTTCATCTTGCCGGTCATGACACGGTCATCCTGGAAAAGAACAGCCATATCGGCATGGAGACCAGCGCCCGCAACAGCGAAGTGATACACGCCGGCATCTATTATCCGAAAGGCTCGCTGAAGGCGCGTCTCTGCGTGCGCGGCAAGGCGCTGCTTTATGAATTCTGCGCCGCCCATGGAGTGCCCCACAGGCGCCTGGGCAAATTGATCGTCGGGCATGCCGGACAAGAGGTCCAGCTCGCCGCCATCGCCAGGGCTGCGGCTGACAATGGCGTGGACGACATCAAGCCACTCGCCGCGCGCGAGATTGCAAGCCTGGAACCGCATGTGGCCGCGACGGAAGGCCTGTTCTCGCCCTCAACCGGCATCATCGACAGCCATCAATACATGCTTGCCCTGCTGGGCGACCTGACGCTTGTGAAAAACGGTGAAGTCGCTGCCGTCCATCGCCACGGCGACGGCTGGTCGTTGGTTATCCAAAGCGGCGGGGAGGAGATGGTTCTGAATGCGCGGCTCCTGGTGAACGCCGCGGGTCTTTGGGCACATAAGGTAGCACATCGCATCGACGGCATGCGCGGGGTTCCGTCCTTGCGCCTTGCCAAGGGCAATTATGCCAGCCTGTCGGTTGCGAGCCCGTTCAACCATCTCGTCTATCCCGTGCCGGAGCCTGGCGGATTGGGCGTGCATGTCACCCTGGACATGGGCGGGCGCGCCCGCTTCGGACCCAATGTGGAATGGCTGGCCTCCGATGACCCGGCGGAGATCGACTATACGGTGGCGCCCGGAATTGCCGCGCGCTTTGCGCCGGTGATCGCGCGCTATTGGCCCGGCATCCGGGAAGACATGCTGACGCCGGATTATTCCGGCGTGCGGCCCAAAATATCGGGACCGGGCGAGCCTAACGCCGATTTCCGCATTGAAGGGCCCGACGCACATGGTCTGCCCGGTCTGGTCAACCTGTTCGGGATCGAGTCGCCCGGTCTGACATCCTCGCTTGCCATCGCCGAATATGTGACGGCACTGCTTACCTAGATCACCACAAGGATGGAGTCAGGATTCGTTCGTCCGACAGGGCGCAAGCATTCCAGTTCCACTCCGGCAAAGGTGACAGGGCGGCGGTGATGATTTCCTTGAGTTGCTGCAGGCCGGTCATGCCGATCACGGCAACATCCACTTCGGGCCGCGCAAGCACAAAGCCGAGCGCGGCTGCAAGTGGCGTAGTGCCTGCACGCGCAATTTCCGCCCTCACCTTTTCCAGCATCGGCCGGGCGGCGCTGAGTTGTGCCGGCGGCTCGGGCATGAACAACAGGCCCTGCAGGAAAAGCGAGCGGGCGTGGATTTCAACCCCCAGCTGCTTGAGCCTCTTGAGCGAACCATCCTCGAGCAGCCGCTGATCCAGAAGGCTGAAAGGCAGCTGCATCGCATCCGGTCCGAAACATTCCGCGAGCATCACCGGATCATCGTCGACATAGGCCGAGATGCCGATGCCACCGACAATTCCTTCGGCCTTCAGCGCCTGCAGGGACCGCCACAGGGTCGAGCCGCTTGGGCCCAAAAGGTCCTTTGCGGCATGTACCAGAAGGAGATCAACGGCACCCAAGGCGCGAACAGACTGACGGGCTCGCGCAATCACTGCATGTACGCCATGCTGCACGCCGAGCGTCTTGCTGACGATGCGGAAAGACTTGAGATCACCGCCGCCCAGAACGGCTTCCGCCTCGCCATAACTCGCCGCCGTGTCGACAAGTCCGATCCCGGTGCGCGCCGCCAGATCGAGGATCAGCTTCACATCGGCGCGCGGCACCTGGCCCTGGGCGTTGGAAACACCATAAGCCTGGCCGAACTGGACCGTGCCGATTCCCAACCGGCCAATAGTGCCGGGGGTGGCTGCGGGTAAAGGTGCCGTTCTCATGAAAAACATCAGGCGGGTGTCCAGCTTTCACGCACATGTCTGAAGGGGCGCAAGCCATCGGACGGATCGGCGCGCCATTCCCGGTCGGGCAATTCGGCGGGAACCGGCTCCTTGAAGCCACTGCCATCGGCGGTGAATGCCTCGCGGACGCGCGCAATCACAGGCGCGATCTCGTCCGGCAGCCAGCAGTGACCGGTGTGGTATTCCTCGCCCGTGCCGTCCAGATCCAGGTGCAGCTCGATCGCTGCGGCGTTCCAGTGATGCACCGCCCGCTCGATCACCGCCGGTGAACGCGAGTGGTCCGACCAGCCGGTCCTGGCGCCGGTCGCCCTGCGGATCGCTTCAATGGCGGCAAGATTGGACTGATCCGGCGGCGAAGGATAAGCGGAAACGCAATGCAGGACCGTGATATCGGCCGCGCCCGCCTGTTGCAGCGTGGCGACCGCGGCCTTGATCTCGGGCATGATGGCCATTCCGGTCGAAATGATCACCGGCTTGGAGGTTGCCGCGCAGGCCTTGAGCAGGTCGATCCATAGAAGCTCGTAGGACGCGACCTTGTAAAAGGCCACGTAAGGCTCAAGCTGCTTGACCGCTTCCAGATAGAAGGGCGTGCAGGAAAACTCCATTCCCCTCTCGTGACAGCGCCGCGCGAGGGGCTCCAGATGGGCAACCGGCAATTCCCAGGCGACCCGTTTCCTGTGCTGGGGACTTCTGGCCAGGATTTCAGGGGCGAACAGCTCGGCCACGCGGAAAAGCTGGAATTTGACCGCATCGAAGCCGCAGTCGGCGGCGGCGTCCACGAAGGCGAGCGAACGGCCCAGATCCTGGGCATGATTGCTGGAGACTTCGGCAATGAATTTCACCATTCAGGCCTCCATCCGGAATTCAACGCGTGCCACGGCAGCCTCGGCCGCGGCCACGGCCTCTGCGCGTGACGGCGCGCAGGCGATCACATAACCGACGCGCGAGGGATGGTTCTCGGCCGCGGCTATGGTCTGGCCCGGTCCCGTCCAAACATCCACCTTGCGAATATGAGCCGTGGCTTCGGCCGCCGCGATGCCCTCGATCTGCTTGATGACGCCCGCAGCCGGAAAGAAGTAGCGCTGCGACGTCGCCAGATTGCAGGTGGGTACGAAGCGTGCGGGATCCACAGGATTGCCCACCGCCATGTCCACCAATATGGCCACGATGTCTACGCCGGTGGACCATGGCACCTTGTCGTAACAGAAATTGCCGCCGGAGAGCCGGGCGGCGATTTCCACCACATAAGGCTTGCCGTCATCGCCGAAGATCATGTCGCCTTTGGCGGGACCCCAGTCGATCCCGAGGGCGCGTGCGGCCCTCTCGAACTCGGTCTCGACTCTTTTCTTGTTAGCGCTGTTCAGCAAAGTCGGAATATCGCCGCCATCCTCGACCATAAAAGGCACGGAATCGTCCAGCCTTGTGTAATTCCGGTCGGCAAAACCCGTGCAGTGAAACACGCCCTCATGGAACAATCCTTCCGTGCTGATCTGAAGGCCGGAGATGAATTTTTCGGCGATCACCTCACCGGAATAGGCAAAGCCGCTCGCGTAGCCGAAGGCCGCGGCGATATCCATGCCATTGGTCAGGCGATGCACGCCGCGGGCGCCGGAATTGTCCACCGGCTTGATCACCACGGGGAAGCCTACGCGATCTATGAAGGCCTGAAGTTCGCCAGGCGAAGCGACTCGCGCGAAAGCCGGGACATTCACGCCTTCCGCGCTGAGTTTTTCCTTCATGTGAAGTTTGTGCACGCAAAGTTCGGCGACCGATGGCGGGATATGACGCACACCCAGCGCCTCGCCGGCCGCCGAAACCATGTGCGGAATATCGCTGGCGATGGTCATAACGCCGTCTATCTTCGACTTATAGGCAGCTACGAAATTGAGGATGGCGTCGCGGTCGCGGGTGCTGACCAGATGGAATTCATCCGCCAGGGCGCGGCCGTCGGCCTTGGGATTCATATCCAGCACCACCGTACGGATGCCCTTGGCCTTGGCCGCGGCGATGGCCGCGACCTGTTCCTTGCCGGCGCCCAAAATCAGCAGTGTCTTCATCAACAATGTTTTCATGACATCAACATCCCGCCATTGATGTTCAGGGTCTGGCCGGTGACATAGGCG
>DATKEP010000041.1:0-4017 GCA_035512055.1 Rhizomicrobium sp. | reverse complement strand
CTGTCGGCCACCACCTCCAGCCCCAGCTTGTGAATCTCTTCCGGGCTCTTGTCGGTGGTCGCCCAGCTCCTGAGCGAGGCGCGGTAATAGGCCGCGCCATCCGGCAGCCGCCAGACGCCTGCATCGTGCACGGCCTGCTTTCGCATTTCCGTGACCAGGGCAATCTGGCGCTCCAGCGCGGGATAATATTTCTCCTTGAGGATTTTTGCGGCCTGACCGCTCCAATCACCCGCGATATTCTTCTCCTTGGTGCGGCGTACCAGTGATTCCACCAAAGTGGATTTTTCTGGCGCCGGCGCGCGCAAGTCTTTCATCTGCAAAATCGTCTTGGCCAAGGCAAAGTCCGGCGGCACGACGCCCAGGGCGACGTCATGGCGCGCGGCCTCGATCTCCTGGTCCATGGTGACGGCAAAGGCTGCCAGCCGTGCCAGATAGGCATCGGCATCGGCTTTGGTCGCGATGATGTGCTGGGTATCGAGGAAGGACGGCCCCTGGTTGTAGCAGCCGGTGAGCTGGCTCAGGATATAGGGCTGACCCGCGCCACCGGGACCATAGGCAAATCGTTTGTTGGCGTCGGCATTGGACGCAAGCCCGTAAAGGATCACGTCGTAGCTGACCTTGCCTTTGGGCGTGAGCGAATTGCGGTCGAAGGCCTGAAGCCGTGAAAACTGGTTGGCAGTTATGGCCTTGTCCTTGGCGATGCCCACAAGAGATGCATCATCGATCTGGCTTTTCTGATAGGCGCGCGCGCCGGTATCCAGCCCAAGAGACGTGACGGTCGTGGGAGAATTGTCCAGATTTTCTTTCATGAACTGGTCGAACAGCCTGTTCAGCGCGGCATCGCCACCTTGGCTATCGGCAAATGCTGATGGCGGGCTCGCGAGAAGAACAGCGGCAGTGGCAAGAAGTTCGCGGCGGTCGAGCATGGGCACCTCCGCATGCAAAATAGAACCACGATCCGCACACGGCAATGGGCGCGTTCCGCCCAAATAGGAGGCATGACTAGCCTTTGGGAAGTCCCGCACTTATTGTGCCTGGATTAGGACAGGTATTCGCCTTGACGACATTGCTTGTGACGCATCCCGATTGCGTCGGTCACGATCCGGGCCATGGCCATCCCGAGGCGCCGGCCCGGCTCGCCGCCATCCTCACAGCCCTTCAGGAGCCTGAATTCGCCGGCCTTGCAAGGCGGCAAGCACCACTTGGTGATGAAGCCGACATTGCCCGCGTACATGGACGATCCTTTACGGCTTCGGTGATGTCACGCGTGCCACAAAGGGGTTATGCAGCGCTGGATGCCGACACGATATTATCGCCCCAGTCGGGGAACGCGGCACTGCGCGCGGTTGGCGCCGTGACTTCGGCGGTGGACGCCGTCATGCAGGGCGAGGCGCAAAATGCGTTTTGTGCCGTCAGGCCGCCAGGGCATCATGCGGAACCGGACCATGCGATGGGTTTCTGCCTGTTCAATTCCATCGCCGTTGCAGCACGTCGTGCCCAGGCAAAGCACGGGGTTGTGCGCGTGGCAATCGTGGATTTCGATGTCCATCACGGCAATGGCACGCAAGCGGTCGCAGAGCAGGATCCGACACTTTTCTTTGCCTCCAGCCATCAGTATCCGCTCTATCCTGGCACGGGAGCGGCCCATGAAACCGGCCTCGGAAATGTCGTCAACGTCCCTCTTCCTTTTGGCACGGAGGGCTCGCAGTTTCGCCGCGCCTTCGAGGCCCGCATTCTGCCCGCGCTCGACGCTTTTGCTCCGCAATTACTGCTGGTCTCGGCAGGCTTTGATGCCCACCGTGCCGATCCTCTGGCCGGACTGGAACTGGAGGAGGACGATTTCGGCTGGGTTACCGGGCGGCTGACCGAGGCTGCCAGCCGCCATGCGCAAGGGCGGCTGGTCTCAGTCCTGGAAGGCGGTTACGACCTGAAAGCCCTTGCGGGCTCAGCCGCTGCCCATGTTTCCAGCCTTATGAGAGCGGGCTGATCGCTATTGTTTCGGCGGTGCTGCCGACGCTTCCTGCAGCAACTGCGTGCGATCCTCGGGATTTTCCACCCATCCGCCGCCTAGCGCCTCATACAGATGAACCGACGACTGGCGGCTGGCCTGGATGGTCTGGGCCAACTGGTCTTCCGCGGAAAACAGCGTCTGCTGGGCCTGAAGCACATTCAGCAGGTCGGTGGTTCCCTGCCGGTATTGCAGCTGGGAAATCTCAAACGCCTCCTGGGCTGCCGCCACCGCGCGACGCAGATGGTCTTCGGCAGTCCTGTTGTTGGCAACCTGGATCAGTGCCGTTTCGACATCGGAATAGGCGTTGAGCGCGGCGCTTTGATATTGTGCCACGAATTCCTGCTGGGTGGCGTTTGCCAGGTCTTTCTCGCCTGCAAGCTTGCCGCCATCGAAGATCGTTTGCAGGAGGCTTGCGCCATAACCATAGCCAAAATTGGAGCCCTGCAGTAGCGTGCCGATAGCAGTGCTGACAAATCCGCCCGACCCGGTCAAGGAAATCTGGGGCAGGAAAGCGGCGCGAGCGGCATCCACATTGGCGTGGGCGCTGGCCAAATTCGCCTCGGCCTGGGCGACATCGGGCCGGCGCAGCAGCATATCGGAAGGAAGCCCGGCTCCGATCAGCGGCGACTGTACAGCATCGAGATTCTGTGCCTTGACGTCGAAGCCTTCCGGAGGCCGCCCCAACAATACCGCCAGAGTATAAAGAGCACGCTTTTCTTGTGTCTGCAGGCCCGGCAGTTGCGATTCCACCGACTCCAACTGGGCCTGTTCCCGCGCCTGGTCCAGATGGTCGATGGAGCCTGCCTTCACCCTGAGTTCGATCAGGTTCAAGATATTTCTGATGGCGACAATGTACTGGTTGTCGATGGCAATGCGCCGGCGCAGCGCCAGCACATTCAGATACTGGTCCGCCACATTCGCATTCAGGGCAAGTGCAACCGCCCGCTCGGCGAAGCGCGAGGATTTCAGCTGCTCGCTGGCAGACCGCAGATTGTCCTGCGCCAAACCCCAGACATCCAGTTCATAGCTGGCATTGAAAGTCAGCCCAAAGGCCTTTTCCTTCCCGAAATTCTGGCAGCCCTGGCCGTTGCATCCGGCATTGACATGGTTGGCTTGGCCATTCACTTGCGGAAACAGCGCCGAACGCGCGATCGTCGTCTGTGCTTCTGCCTCCATCACATGCGCCGCGGCCACCGCCAGATCCCGGTTTCCCGTCTGGGCCTCGGCGATTAGGGATGCGAGTTCGTCATCGTGAAAGGCTTTCCACCAGTCGGTTTCCGGCCAGACTGGCGCGTCGGCCGCAATCGGGCCGGTGAAGGCCTTCGGTTGCATCTCATGCGGCAGGGATTGCGGCACGGGTGTGGAACAACCTGCGAGCAGGCTCACAAGCAACGGCAGGGTCGAGAGGGCGAGGAGTTTATTCATAGCGCAGCGCATGGATTGGATTGGCGCCCGCCACCCGGCGGGCATGGATGAAGACGGTGGCCCAGGCGATGACCAGGGCGGTCGCCCCCGAGCCCAGGAAATAAAGCGGACTGAGCGTGATGCGATAGGCGAAGCCCTGCAGCCAGCCATGCAGATAATACCAGGCTACCGGCCAGGCTATGGCATTGGCAACCAGAATGGGAATGGAAAACTGCCACAACAGGAGAAGGACGACATCGCGCGTGCGCGCACCAAAAACCTTGCGTATTCCGATTTCCTTGGTGCGGCGGTTGGCAGTGAAGGCGGCCAGCCCGAACAGGCCCAGGCAGGCGATGAAGATGGCCACCATCACAAAGGTGCCGAACATCTCCCCCTGCCGTTCGTCGACCTGGTAAAACTTGCCGAATCGATCGTCCATGAATCCGCGCTGGATCGCGATATTGGGCGAGAAGGCGCGCCAGGTGCGGTCAACGAAATCCACCGCCTGGGAAATCGTGTCCGGACGCAGGCGGACCGCGATTCCCATCGGATATTGGGCAATATACGGGTACGCCGTCGGTACAACAGGTTCGCGCGCACCA
>DATKEP010000040.1:0-4593 GCA_035512055.1 Rhizomicrobium sp. | reverse complement strand
ATGAGTTAGTGAAGCTGGCTGGCAAGATCGACTGGAGCGGTCTGCAGGAAGAGCTTTCGGTTTGTTATTGCCCGGATAATGGCCGGCCTGGTGGCTCGATCCGGCTGATGGCCGGGCTGCAAATGCTCAAGGACATGAAAGAGCTTTCGGACGAAGAAGTCTGCGCGGTTTGGCGGGAGAATCCGTATTTGCAAATTTTTGCGGAGAGGAGTTCTTTCAGCACCGGCTGCCTGTGGAGCCACGGGATCTGTTTGCGCTCTAGGCATCAATCCAGACATCGCGTTGATAGTCGAAATACCGATCCACCCGTTCGCCATTCCACTGATAGTTTAAGTGCCGCTCCTGATGCGGAAGGCCGACAGCCCGCGGCTTAAAGGCGCCGACGCAGTTCGCCCCAACACGCCTCACGCTCGGATGGGTGACGCCTAACGAATCTGCCTCACGCAGCTCCCGGGCATAGGCCCGGGACGCCGCGTAAGAGACGGGATCAAGCACGCTCATGCGCCGAGCCTCGGGCAGTGCATTCACATCTTCGAAGGCGTTCTCAACGACGCCAACTAATACGCGCATGTCTTCGGTGCGAGGCGGATCCTGGCTGTCTCGGGCAATTTGCTCAAAATGAAATATCGTCTCGGCAATCGCTGTCTCCAGGTCGGAAGCTGCGTAATAGACCCCGTAGGAGCCATCGCTAAAGCGCGAGCCTTTCGGGTTCAAATGCGTGAAGGAAGCCATCACAAAGCTTGCTCCAGGGCCCATCACGCGATCTTCTGGCGGGACAAGGGCGATGTTGCCGATCTCATCGCGGACGCGAGGATTGGTAAGCTGTTCCAGCTCTATAAGCGCTTCCCACACGTCACGATCGGGCGTCAGTCGCTCGAACAGGTTTATCGGGGGATGACGGGACGCAATGATGCGCCAGGCTTGGGGCCAGTTAACGCGACAAAGGGCCACCGATTAGCTCCAGGGCGCCCGTGCCGCATCCACATAGTTTCTAACGGCTGCCAGATCGGTGACATCGCCAGCACGCATACGCTCTAGAGGAGTCTGACCTCCAAAGGCTCTATTGAGCCGCCTAATCCAGCCGTCGGCTAATTCCGGATTGGAATAGAGTATCTGCAGAGCTTTATAGATACCGGCTACGTAGCCGATCCGACGCAAGGTATCCTCGGGTACCCTCACGCCCTCTCCTTTACGCCATGCGTAATAGGTGCGCTCGGCAGGCGAACCGAGGATGATACGGGCGTCCTCTGCGCTGATTCCCCATGCATCCATAATCTGGAAAAATCCTCGGAGAGCATTTGCGGGGAGGGGCGGATGAAAACGCCGGGCGGGCCCTTGATGAAGCGACATTACTGCATCTCTATTTTTGCAGTTTATAAGCATAGAACTGCTAACTTGCAATAATCCAATGCGCAGTATATTCCAAGCCATTGAAAATATGGGGATTTATATCCCGAAAGACGCGGAAAGAGGGAGCCTCTCGCTGGAGATAGCTGGGAATCGAATCATCGGCAGAAGCAGGTCATGCCGTTGGCTAACCAGTTTCCTCGAGCATAGCCCAGTTCTCCAACCGCCAGCTCAGTCACAAAGGTATGCCGCAATTCACGCGCCAGAAGCTCTATGACTTTGTTTGGTCTGAGCCCGATAAAATCTTGGCCGCCCGTATCGACATCTCGGAAGTTGGGTTCGCAAAGGCCTGCCGGAACGCCGGCATAACTGTTTCGGAACGCGGCTACTGGGCAGAGCTAAAGGCCAGCAAGTCCGTCGTTGAGGCCAAGCTGCCACAACGGGGCATTGGCGCTTCTGACACGCTGGAAGTCGCGAAAGGCCGATCAGGCCCAAACGCCTTTTAGTATTTACGAGACGCTTGTCACGGAATTTTTGAGTGTCCAGGCTCTCTTGCCTAGCTGAATATAGCGACGCGCCCTCTACCATGAGTGACATTGTTCGAGAGATTGCGGCTCTCAAGAGCCGGCTTACGCTGCTCGACCGGGAACGGTCGGAGATAGCCGAACGATTGGGCGCGGGCGAGGCGCCGAAACGCGCCGAAGGGTGGCCCAATGTTGGTGCCAAGGCGCGGCTAGGCGATATAGCGACAGCCTAGTGGCCGCGCGGCAGCTGCAGTCTTGCTCCAACCTATGCGTTTGCGGCTTACGGGAACCTGTCCTGCGCGTCATTCGCCAAAGCCCGCCCCCACGTTTAAGTTGCCCGAATAATAAGGAACGCCTGCTTTGCGTCTTTTGCCTGTGATCCTATTCAGCACCATCGCACTGGCTGCCTGTGGCGGGCCCCGGCAGCCCCCGCCATGGATGCGCTCGGCGGAAAAGCCGCGGGATGAGAATTATCACGGCGGCGATGCCGGCATGATCCTCAAATATGATGCCAACCATGATGGCACGCTGACGCGCGCCGAACTGATTGCGGGGCTCAAGGCCGAGTTCGCCGCCCACGACACACACCACAATGGCTGCCTGGATTCCGAACAGGCGCTGGCCATCAACCAGCAACGCGTGGCCGAAGACCAATCCATTGCCAGCCCGGTGATGGATTGGAACCAGGATGGTTGCATCGACTACACCGAATTTTCGGCCGCGCCCTATTCGCTGTTCGACCAGCTGGACCTGGATCACGATGGCAAGCTGACGCCGAAGGAACTGCAGCGCGCCGGTGCCAAGCCGCGCGACAACACCACGCCGCCCGGCAACCAGGACACAGGCAAGCATCGACGGCGCCGAGGCGGCGGCGGCGAACCGCCCGGCGAAGGCCCACCGCCACAATAGCGCCTTGCACTGCTTGACAGGGGATGGGCGCCCCCGTACATCGGCCCCCTTCGCGCGTTGACCCCTTCCGGGGAACCGCCGCGGGGGCGTAGCTCAGTTGGTTAGAGTGTCGGCCTGTCACGCCGAAGGTCGCGGGTTCGAGCCCCGTCGCTCCCGCCATTTCTCCTCTGAAATGGCTTTTGTTGCGAACCATTCGCAAATCCGGGTCATGTTTCCAGCGCTCGCACAGGCCTCTGCCGCATGCGCGGATTTTCCTGTTTTTCTGCCGCGAATCTTCCTTTAAACCCCCTGTCGCGCGTGCAGAGCCTGCCTATACTGCACCCGCGAAATAACACCGGTCCGGCTGGTTTAGGGGCGTCTTCGTGCGCCGGGGGACGGGCCATGGGATACGCGTATGGACAAGCTGCTGCTGGAATATCTGCCGATCCTGATTTTCATCGGGTTGGCAGCTGTTATGGGCGGCGCCTTGATCGTGTTGCCGTTGCTGATCGCGCCGTCCAAGCCCGATCCGGAAAAGCTTTCCGCCTATGAGTGCGGGTTCCCCGCTTTCGGGGATGCACGCATGAAGTTCGACGTGCGATTCTATCTTGTCGCCATTCTGTTCATAATTTTCGATCTGGAAGTGGCATTCCTGTTCCCCTGGGCCATCACGCTGGGGGCGACCGGGGCCTTCGCCTTCTGGTCCATGATGGTGTTCCTGGGCGTTCTGACGGTCGGCTTCATCTATGAATGGAAGAAGGGCGCACTGGAATGGGAGTGATCCCCGCAGGAACGGTCGGACGGGCTGGCGTTGAAGGCGCAAGCCCCGCCATTTCCGACAACGACCCCTATTTCAAGGCCATGCAGGCCGAGATGGCCGACAAGGGCTTTCTGGTCACCAGCTCCGAAATGCTGGTGAATTGGGCGCGCACCGGCTCGTTGATGTGGATGACCTTCGGCCTGGCCTGCTGCGCAGTCGAGATGATGCAGGCCTCGATGCCGCGTTACGACCTGGAGCGCTTCGGCATCGCGCCACGCGCCTCGCCGCGCCAGTCCGATGTGATGATCGTCGCAGGCACGCTGACCAACAAGATGGCGCCCGCACTGCGCAAGGTCTATGACCAGATGCCGGAGCCGCGCTATGTGATCTCCATGGGCTCCTGCGCCAATGGCGGCGGCTATTACCATTACAGCTATGCGGTGGTGCGCGGCTGCGACCGCATCGTCCCGGTGGACATCTACGTGCCGGGCTGTCCCCCAACGGCTGAAGCCCTGGTCTATGGCATTCTTTTGCTGCAGCGGAAGATCCGCCGCACCGGCACGCTCGAGCGCTGAAGATGGTTGACCTGGCGTCCCTGGACGAAAGCGTCATATCCGCATTGGGCGACGCGGTGGTCGAGAGCGTGATGGCGCGCGGCGAGTTGACCATCGAAGTCCCGGCCGCTGAAATCCTGCGCGTGATGCTGCATTTGCGCGACCAGGCGGAATTCAAGATCCTGGTTGACCTCTGCGGCGTGGACTGGCCCCAGCGCGAGAAGCGCTTCGACGTGGTCTATCACTTGCTGTCGCTGACCAGGAATGCGCGCATCCGCGTCAAGGCGAAGGTGGGCGAGGGGGAAAGCATTTCCTCCGTCATCAGCATCTGGCCTGCAGCCGGCTGGTTCGAGCGCGAGGCGTTCGACATGTATGGCGTGGCTTTCACCGACCATCCCGACATGCGCCGCATCCTTACTGACTACGGTTTCTCCGGCTATCCACTGCGCAAGGATTTTCCGCTCACCGGCTATGTCGAGCTGCGCTATGACGACGAACTCAAGCGCGTGGTCTATCAGCC
>DATKEP010000039.1:0-8967 GCA_035512055.1 Rhizomicrobium sp. | reverse complement strand
TCTGGCGATCGACGGCAACTTCCTCTGGTCGGTGGCTGCTGATTTCTTCCAGATCCACAAGCTGGATGCAAAAACCGGCAAGATCCTCGCCAAGATCCAATTGGACAAGAAGAACGACCCGGCGATTCACGGCCTGGAAATTAAGGACGGCGTCCTCTGGTATTGCGATGCCGGCTCGGGCTGGGTCTGCAATCTTACCTGACGCGTTTCGTGGCGGCTCAGCATCTGGGATATGTCGGACTAGGCCATTGATCCACAGCCTTGGATTGACTCTCTCCCTGACTGAATTGGCCGGCAGGGCGGAATTCCCTCAAACTCCTTCTGCGCAACATCAGGGGGAAATATTAGTGGTCAAATTGAGGTGTCATGGCAAAGGGTCTTCCTAAAAAAGACGTTGTCATTATGGGCTTGGGTTGGACTGGCGCCATTTTGGCGCAAGAATTGACCGATGCCGGACTCAATGTCGTAGCCATCGAGCGTGGCCCGTGGCGCGACACAGCTACAGATTTCAATATCGGCTATATGCCTGACGAGCTGCGTTTTGCTGTTCGCAAGGAACTGTTTCTGCAACCAAGCCAGGAAGCAATGACGATGCGCAACGACGCATCGCAGACGGCACTGCCGATGCGGGATTACGGATCTTTCCTGCCGGGTTCTGGTGTTGGCGGCGCTGGTGTCCATTGGAACGGATTTGCTTGGCGTTATTGGCCCAGCGACTTCGAATGCAGAAGTCATCTCACCAAACGTTACGGCTCTAAGAAAATCCATGATTTACAGGTCCAGGATTGGGGCGTTTCGTACGACGAGATTGAACATTGTTACGACAGGTTTGAGTATCTCTGCGGTATCTCTGGAAAGGCCGGGGTAATAAAAGGCCAGATCCAGCCTGGCGGTAACCCATTTGAGGGTTCGCGCAGCCGCGAATATCCCAACCCACCCCTCAAGATGCCCTATTCCTCGGTCCTATTTGCCGAGGCGGCGAGCAACATGGGACTGCACCCCTTTCCAGCACCGGCCGGAAATCTCTCCAGGTCTTACATCAATCCGCTGGGCGTGCGGATGGGCCAGTGCACCTATTGCGGTTATTGCGAGCGCTTCGGTTGCGGAAACTACTCCAAGGCCAGCCCACAAACCACGATCCTTCCCGTACTAATCAGGAAAGTGAACTTTGAAGTCCGGGCCAAATGCGAGGTCATGAGGATCAATCTTCGCAGCGACGGCAAGAGCGCCAGGAGTCTCACTTATATCGATGAGTCAGGTAAAGAATGTGAGCAGCCCGGCGATATCATAATATTGTGCGGCTATGGACTGATGAATGTGCGCATGTTGCTGCTGTCCGGTATCGGCAAACCTTATGATCCCAAGTCAGCTGAGGGCGTGGTCGGGCGAAATTACTGCTACCAGACAGGAGGCGGTGGTTCGCAGCTCATTTTCGACGATAAGCGGTTCAATCCATTTATAGGTGCCGGCGCCTTGAGCATGTCGGTACATGATTATAACGGGGACGCATTCGACCATTCCGACTTGGATTTTGTCGGTGGTGTAACTATCGGCTCGGGCGAGAGCAACGGAAGGCCAATCAACAACCGCCCCACTCCACCAGGCACGCCGCGTTGGGGTTCCAAGTGGAAGAGGGCGACGGCTGAGACTTATGGCCGTGTGATGGGAATTGGAGGCTCAGGGTCGAGTTATGCAATCCGCGGAAATTATCTCGACCTCGACCCCACTTATACCGACAAATTTGGCCGGCCTTTGCTGCGCATCACGTTTGACTTCCCCGACAACGATATCCGCATGCAGAGCTGGGTCAGCACGCAGATCGAGAAGATCGCCCGGTCGTTGAATCCTAAAATTCTGACTGTGGGCAAGGTACGCAAAGGGTGGAATTCAGTGCCGTACCAGACCACTCACAATACTGGTGGCGCCATCATGGGTGTGGACCCCAAGGCAAGTGCGCTAAACCGCTATCTCCAGAGTTGGGACGTCTCAAATGTGTTTGTGGTTGGTGCATCGGCGTTTCCGCAGAATGCCGCGATGAACCCCACTGGCACTGTGGGGGCGCTAGCTTTTTGGACCGCCGAAGCGATCCGCGACCGTTATCTCAAAGATCCCGGTCCACTAGTGCCGGTATGAGCTAGCCACGCCATCTCATGCTCGATAGAGAGTGATTGTCGTCAGGCGGTCTTCAGCTTGCGACGACGCAGAGCTGCTGCACCGACAACGCCCGCGCCAAAGATCGAGAGCGTCAACGGCTCTGGCACTGCGGTCACGGGTCCGAAACGCACATCGTCTACGCCAATGTCATCAAAACCGTTATTTCCCGCAAAGATGGTAGCGCTAGCGATGGACGCTCCCACGTCCGTGACCTCGACGACGTCCAACGCGCCCGTGCTACCGCTCGTCTCGGCCTCAAGAATGTCCAACACTTGGCTCGTGCCGTCGGAAAATTTTACCGTGTCCGTGGTGAAATTCTGCGCACCTGAAGAATAAGTATCAAATGCCTGGATCGGCGATGCGAAGCTAAAGGTCAGTGTGCCGCCCTGTATCTCCACAAAATTCGCGCGCCCCCGACGCGGTGTTACATCCATCCAATGTAGGAAATGAGGGGAAGTTGCTCGTGTCCCGGATTGTTTGGTTGGCCGAACTAATATCGCTTCCGTTCATTGTAACGCGGGTGCAACAGTTAGGTCGCTGAACGAACCCAGAGGAGATCCTTCGAGTGTTAAAAGCATTGGCCCATGTCCGCTTGGGGGCCGGGAAGCGATCCTAGCCCAAGTGAATTAAAAGGCTCCATTCCAGGCAAAGTACGAGGGCAATCGCAGCCAACACTATGCTGGATACTCCACCCAGGTCGCGCTTGTGATGGACATTCTTCTCGAAGTTCAATTTGAACATGACAACAAGCCTGTCTTTGATGACGCCAGAATTATATGCGGGCAATCGGGCGTTCGGCTTAACCACATTTGTCGCCTTTGAGCCAAAACTCCGGAGACTTGAACCAAACAGTCTCCTGGCCCTTCGCAAAATCTACTGACGCTTTTCGGGCGCGGTCGACAGCTTGGCGAGCTTCTACCGAAATCAGTTCGCCGCGCTCTCGGCGCTCCTTTCGTGTACGTGTGTCAAGCATACTTGACAGACCATGCCACCTGACTTATGTAAAGCATGCTTTACATGACGGTGCACGCATGGCTTATCTCAAGACGGCGCCACGGCGGTATTTCCTAGAGTTCGTCGGGGCAGCGCTGTTTCTTCTTGGACTCGGTGGGCTACACGGTTATTTGCACACTCATGGCGCCAGTCATGCGCTGGTTACCGCTGTCACGTTGTTGGCGCTTATCCCGGTTGCGCTGATAGGTTTGGCAGTCTGGCGCCTTTATGCTGGGCGCGATGAGATGCAGCGTCAGGATATGCTGAAAGTCGCCGCGGCGGGCGGGCTCATGTCCTTGCTACTGTTGATGGCGTGGCCCTTCCTGCGGCCGTTGGGTATGCCCGATCTCTCAAGGATGATTACGCTGGTAGTCCTGTCCGGCAGCTTCATTGTGTGCGGCACCGTCTATGAGTTGCGCCGGACATGGGAGGCTTCTGGACCTGTGCGGGCCATCCTTCGGGTGTTGCCCCTGCTCCTGGTGCCTCTATTGCCGGTACTCTATTGGGCCGCAGCGCCTTGGTTCGGCTGGCCGGCACTCACATTTCCAAGGGGAGTCTTACTGGCCGGCCTTGGTGGGTTGATTGGCGGCCTTTATCGCGCCATTCGTCCGGCGGACCAATGAAAAATACGATTCGTGAATTGCGAACCGAGAAAGGTTGGAGCCAAGGCGAACTGGCGGACCGTTTGGCTGTATCGCGTCAGACTGTCAATGCGCTGGAAACCGAGCGGTACGACCCCAGCCTCCCGTTAGCCTTTACCATCGCCAAGTTGTTCCGCTGTCGGATCGAGGACGTGTTCGAACCATAATGATCGCTGATCCCACTGTCCGCTGTGGGTCGATTGTGTTGAAAAAGTCGGAGCACGTTTTTTGCGCGCAATTTCCGGTCGAGCTGAGCCTTGCTGATGCAGCAATGATTCAAGGCGCATCCCGAAATTGAATCATTATTGCGCGGAAAGGGCCCCAAATTCGGGGCCGGGGACTTTTTCAACACAATCGGTCGGACAATCCGCTTTGCGCCGCCAGAAAAATATATTCCCCGGAGATCGAAAGTCCGCGCTCTGACGGGCGCGCCTTTTTCTTTGGCTCAGGGCTTCGGCTTTGGATCGCTGCTGCCCAAATCGGCTCGCACTTTCCAGGTCCCGTTCTCCTTGACCCAGACGGTCATGTAATGACCGGTCGTGCTGACACCTGGTCCAATATGACTGGAATGCCCTTCGGTCCAACCCAACGTGCCATCGGCAGAAACTCCGCCAGTATCGGGCACCCAGGTGATTTTGATCTTGGGATCGCTATGCGGACCTTTGGAATCGTTGAAACGCCGGACTGCATCCGCTTTGTTCTTGATCGGCGAAGCACCGGTGAAAGTCTGCCCGTCGCGCGCCAGATTGGCGATATACGCTTGGTCGTAGCCGTTCTCCAGCGACATGTGGGCGAAGACGCGGTCGACCGCCATTAGGTCTTCTTTGGGGTCGGCAATGGCTTGTGATGCCCCAGCGGCGATGAAAAACGCCGCAATGGCGGCAAGATTTGTTTTCATACTCGGCTCCTTCGAAGATCCACCGATACTAGGGCAACAGAAACGCGCCAGAAATACAACGCGGCACCCTGCGGTCTCCGGCTGGGAGCAAAGCCGATTACGGATATCTGGCAAAGGGCTCCGTCATGCTACCAGTTGGTAAAGGAACCGTCAGGCCGGTGATTGAGCAGCATGCCAGCGCGATAGGTGGCGTATTCACCGATCTTCGTCAGCTTGCTCACATCCACGTCCACCCCCAGGCCTGGCCGCTCATTGGGCCACAGCTTGCCCTCCTTGAAATCATAGACCTTGGGCAGGTGGGGCCACGTGCGCCTGCCGTCGCCCAGCATTTCCATCAGCGCCGGCACCGAGGTGGCAGTCAGGCAGTTGACCAGGGCTGCCTCCGCAATCGGGCCGGTAAAATGCGGGATCATGCCGACATAATGAGTTTCGGCCAGGGCCACGATCTTCATGAACTCGCTGATGCCGCCGACATTGGGCAGAGTGACGCGGGCATAGTCGATCAGCTGGCGCTCGATCAGCTTGTTGACGTCCCATTTGTAGCCGAACTGCTCGCCTACCGCGATCGGAAGATTGGTGTGCTGGCGCACGGTCTCATAGGCGTCCACATTCTCGCTGCGGATCAGGTCCTCACAAAAATAGGGGGCAAGCTGGGCGCCCTCGATCATCTGGCATAGCCGCATGGCATCGGGCGGGTCCAGTTCGGTGTGGAAATCCATTGCCCAGCCGCCATCGCCCGCCGCCTTCTGCATGGCTTCGCAGTCGTCGAACATCCGCCGCACCAGGGCGAACCGGTCCACCTCACGCGCGCCGCTGATATCGGCGGCGCTGCGATAAACGCGAAAGCCGGCGTCGCGGCAGGCGCGCGCCGCGTCGGCGATGGTGGCGCCAGGTTGAGGTCGAGGATAGGCCGTCGCATAGAGTTCGACATAGTCGCGCGACTTGCCGCCCAGCAACTGCCACACCGGCCAGCCCGCCGCTTTGCCTTTGAGGTCCCAAAGCGCAAGGTCCAAAGCTCCCAGGGAATGAATTTTTTCTCGCCCTGCCGGGTAGAAATAGCCGCGCATCATGCGTTGCCACATGTTTTCGGTGCGGAACGGGTCCTGCCCGATCAGCATAGCGGCACATTCCTCCATGGTGCGGGGCTCGCCGCCTTCGCCGATCCCTTTGAGGCCGCTTTCGGTTTCGATGATCACCACATTGGCAGACTGGTTGACCATCGGCTGGCCCTGGCGGCCCTGGGCGTCGCCCGGATTGATGTAATACCGGATCACCTTGATCTTATCGGCGGCAAGGCTCAGCGCGTCGGCCGAAGGCGGTAGCAATAGTCCCGCGCTGGCGGCTCCGCCCAGCTGCGCCAGCGTGCGGCGGCGATTCCACAGTGTCATGAGATGCTCCCTGATGGGCGGGCGCCCGCGATCTAAAGATTATTTCGCGCCGTTACGCAGCTTGGACGCGGTGGCGCATTCCTCCATCACCGTGAAGTAATTCTGCACGCTCTCTGGCCCCACGATGAAGGGGTTGTCTTCCCCCACTTCACGCTTCACCGACACCAGCCGCGCCTTGGTATAGGCATTGTCATACTCGCTATGGTTGGAAAGGATCACCGAGGCGCCGACGGCAGCCGCTGCGGCGGCCATGCGCTTTTGAGAGTCGATGTATTCGTCCCAGCGCTTGGCGTCGGCGCCAAAGGCGCCAGTCAGGGTGCCTCCGGAATAGGCCACCATTACCGTCTTGCCCTTGTCCTTGACCGGAAAGACATAGGACAGAGTGCCCGGCGTATGGCCGGGGGTGAAGATGATGTCCACCGTGGTATCGCCCAGCGTCACCTTGGAGCCTTCCGGTCCCACCGCAATGTCACCCGGTCCCCGCATGGGCACGCCGCCCGCCACATCGGGGGCGCGTTTCAGCGTGGCGTCCCAATCGGGGCCACCCATCACGACCTTGGCGCCGAATCTGCTCTGCAAGGTAGCGACGCCTTGGTCATGATCGCCATGAGCGTGGCTGAGGATCACGTATTTGATGTCCTTGGGGGCGAGCTTCAGCTTGGCCAAGCCGTCCAGGATCTCCGGCTGCGTCGCCCAGGCAAAGTTGGTATCGATGATGATGAGGCCTGCACTGGTCTTCAGCGCCCAGGAGGAATGTTGCCGCGTGCCCAGCCAATAGAGATTGTCGAAGACCCGATATGGCGAGGCATACCAAATACCCCGGTCTGGCGCGGGCCGTGGAGCAAGCAGCGCGGCCGCGCCGCGCGGACCACCTGGCAATGGGGTAGGAAAGCACAAGTTGACGAAGGTGGCACGGTAATCCAGTCCCGCGGCTGTCTTGGCCGCTGCGATATGGGCGTCAATCTCGCTCATGGGTGTTTGTGCGGTCGCCGGAGTCGTGGCCGCAGATGTGCTTACGGCCGTGACAAGCAGGGCGGTGAAAAGAGTGTGGCATCTCATGGCGGCCTCTCCTTGCTATTTCATCGATAATATACTGCCCAATGACAACCTAAAGAGCTTCGGCTCGGCTCAGGGTAATTTCGGTATCCCATCCCAATCGTACCCCTTTTCTGCCCAGTTTAGCCCGCAAAGGAAGGTGATTGGGTGTCGAAACGAGGCCGTCGACACATTCAGGAGGCGCCGCGAGGATGCCCGCCAATAGACATCGTCGTTGAGACGACCTCAGGTACGATTCGCCCCTTCTGCATCAAGAACCGATAATACCAAAATTGGAGCCGAACTTCGAGATTAGAGCTTTGACGCGGTTTGTTTGCCGAGCGTCAGCTCCATCGCCTCCTTCTGATCAACCGGAATCTGCTTATAGACCGTGACCTTGAATGAGCCGTTACCCTTCTTCACCCATAACGCAACTTGGGTTCCCAGGACCGAAAAATAGCTGTCATCGCCTATACCGGCAGACTTCACTGCTACTCCCGCGCCCGTCATCATGGATGCTTGTTTTTTTGCGCCGTCAAAGAAGGACGCAGTTTGGATATTGAGCGTAACGAATTGCACGACTGTGCTGGTGGTCCCGGTCCAAGTGCAGGTTTTTACAAAGGTCGGCGTGACGTGCGTTCCATTCCCAACTTGAAAGCCCACGGCCGCACTAACTTGAGCCGCGGTCAACAATGCGCACGCATCCGTGTCGGCTTGGGCCGACAAAGAGGGAGTTACGTTCAATAGCGCAAGAGCGGCGCAAGCAATACCAACAAGCACGATTGTCTTCATGGCGAGGTGCTCCGGTTCAAGGATTGCTCTCGATCGAAGTATACTGATACTGCTGCATCCTTCAAATTTGGAGTCATGGAAGGCATCTTAATCCTCTCACTTCTCGAACAATCTCCGTTTCAGGTCAGAGGCCGAAGCCGCCTCCTACCACTTTGCCGCCGGCTGTCAGGTCGCGAAGTTCCGAAGCGCGCTGGCATACTCGGAACCGGCCCCGGCGCCGATGATCAGGCCTGCCGCGCCGGCTAACGCCGCGCGATACGTCGGTTTCATTTTTCCCCGAAAGTTCACGATAGCCGGACCAGCGCCAGCCGGAGTGGATTTAGAGCCCGCCCATCCATGCTGTCGAAGCGATGTACCAAAATCCCGCGCCCATTATCGCGCCGCATCAACACTGGACCTGGGCGAGGCCGACAAGGCCGAGTTGGTGAGGCAGATACAGAGCAAGGTCTGAGATTTTTGTGCGACTGCGAATGTCCGCTTGAATAGCGAACATTCATGCCCATGCGAGTCTGGTTGCCACTATCGGTCCACCAATCTTCAGGCGCCCTTGCCACCACCTCGCAAGCGCGCCAAGCGGACAGACATTAAAGTCACATCGCTAGCCCAGACCTGCCGTCGTGATAAAGCGGGTCTGCAGATAGGCTTCGATGGCTTCGGTGCCGCCCTCGAAACCGTGACCGGATTCCTTCATGCCCCCAAAGGGCGTCTCCGGAAGACCGAAGCCGATATGATTGATTGACACCATGCCACTCTCAACCCTGTCGGCAACGGTCTTGGCCGTCGACGCGGATCCGGTAAATGCGTAAGCCGCAAGACCCACGGGCAGCCGATTGGCTTCCGCGATTGCCGATTCGATTTCGTCAAAAGGATTTATCATCGCAACTGGTCCGAACGGCTCTTCATTCATGAGTGCCGCCTCCAGAGGGACGTCGGTAAAAACCGTGGGCTCGAAGAAAAAACCCTCGCGTTGCATGCGCCGGCCGCCAAGACGCAATTTCGCGCCCTTTGCGATTGCATCTGCTGTAAATCGCTGCATCGCTTCCACCCGCCGCGAATTCGCCATCGG
>DATKEP010000038.1:0-18382 GCA_035512055.1 Rhizomicrobium sp. | reverse complement strand
GCGGGAGCCTCGCCGCGCATGATCGCACAAATGATCGCAGAGGGTGCCGATCTGTTGACGGCGCGCCGCGTTCATACCGATGCGGCCGCCTACAGGCCCGGTCATGTGATGGGCAACCGCATGCTGACCGGCCTGACCGCGACGCTGTTCAGTGTGCATCTGTCGGACATGTTGAGCGGTTATCGCGTCTTTTCCCGGCGCTTCGTGAAATCCTTTCCTTTCACGGCCGAAGGCTTTGCGATTGAGACCGAACTGACCGTCCATGCGGTTCGCCTGATGATGCCGATGTCGGAGATGGACACGCGCTACAAGGAACGGCCGGCGGGATCGGTGTCGAAACTCAATACCTGGCGCGACGGCTTCCGGATCCTGGGAACCATCGCCTATCTTGTGCGCGAGGAGCGGCCGCTGGTGTTCTTCTCCGCCATATCGGCCCTCTTTGCGGCCGTCGCCATCATCATCGGTGCCCCGGTCGTGTCGGACTATTTCCGGACCGGACTGGTGCCGCGCTTGCCGACCGCGGTGCTCGCCACCGGCCTGATGGTGATCGCTTTCCTGTCGCTGACCTGCGGGCTGATCCTGGACACCGTGACGCGTGGCCGTTGGGAGGCCAAGCGCATGGCCTATCTCGCCATTCCCGGTCCGCATGCCACGGCCGACAGGGGCACCGAGACGCCCGGATCGTGAAACGGACCGTAGCGTTCCTTTCCCGCCTTTCGATCCTGCGTTTCGCGGTGATCGGCGCGCTCGGTATGCCGGTGGACTGGTGCGTGCTGCAACTGATGGTGCATCTGGGAACCGGTCCCTATCTCGGGCGGGTTGTCTCCTGGTTTTGCGCCGCGACCTTTACCTGGGCCGGCAACCGCTATTTCACCTTCGCGGGCACGCGGGCGCGCGGTTTTGTCCGCACTGTGAAGGAATGGCTGCGCTTTCTGGCGGCCAATGCGGTGGGAGGACTGGTCAATGTCGGGCTCTATTCGGTCCTGGTTCGCTTTTCGCCGCCGCCATTCAACGACCTGACTGTGGCATTGGTGTGCGGCGTGCTGCTGGGACTGGCATTCAATTTTACCCTGTCGAAAAAAATTGTTTTTAGAGGACCTCTTTGATGAAGATCATCGCCATCACCGGTGGCGGCGCGGGCATTGGGCGAGGCATCGCCTGCCAGTTTATCGCGGAGGATGCCGGCTTCATCACCGGGCAAAATCTGATCCTGGATGGCGGCATGACCGTCAAGATGATCTACGTCTAGAGCAACAGCTGGGATCGGATAGGAGGGAGCCTTTCGGTGTCCCTCCTTCCACACCACCGTACGTACGGGTCCGTATACGGCGGTTCGTCATGCACGGTTAGGGCTTTGATGCAGAGAGTGGAATGACGGCAGACCAAGAGTGAGGAAGAATCCTGCGCGGCAGGCCTCGTTCATGTGGCTGGCCCCGGCGTTCCACCAGGGGCCACGTCCGTTGGTTGCGGACGCCCATGCTCGTGGCTGATCGAGCCCGCGCTGCATCAGTTGTTTGGCTCGGGTAGGCGGCCGTTTCCACTGACGCCAGAGGAGGCAGCGCAATTTGCGCCGCATCCAGCCGTCGAGTTCCTCGAACGCTCCTTTTGTCTCCGCCAGCCGGAAGTATTGCATCCAGCCGCGCAAGATGGGCGTGAGGGTCTCGATGGTCTGTGCCAGGGCTCGTCCTCGTCCTTGACGGAGCGTCGTCCTGACGCAGCTTCCGGCTGCTACCCTTGGGGCGGGCATGGAGCATTCCAGCTCCATCTTCTGCGTCTGTTTTCACCATCGAAAGACCGGCCTTCCTCCGGCACTTGACGTTCAGCCCTTCGTCGATTGGTTCGACTATTACGGCGTCTGCTGACTTCTGCTGACCCATCCCGACGCCTTACAGCGCCGGTAGCACATCCGTTTCCGGAAGGCAGGACAGCAGATCTCCCAGGGTAGTGCGCGTGACCTTCGTGCCATGGGCCTGCCGCATCTACGGCCGCACCTTCCGGGTGTTATCGGGCTTCGGGTCTTTTGGCCCCCTCGCCCAGATGCGGACGCCTCTTATGCGCTTGCTGTTCGTCAGGCCGCCATTTTGCTTACAGCTTCCTTCAGACCCCACCTCGCGGCGACGCCCTTGCTGTTCGGCTAGCGGTTCCCATCACCAGGGCCCGCAAAGGACTTACACCTCCAAGTCATCGACCGGATACCATCCCGGTCAACCGGTGCTTGCGCACCTACGCGCCATGCCTGGCACACCAACAAAAAAGGGAGCCGGTTTGCCGCCGGCGCCCTTGTCTTTGTCAATTGGATCAGTGACGCGCCGCCAGCGCCCATAGATGGGCGACCAGGGCGTCCTTCTCCGGTGTCTTGACCTTGTTGAAGGCAGCCTCGGCTTCGGCCTTCTGGCCAGCCGCCACGTAAGCCTGTCCCAGGCGGATCTGGGCATTGTTGGCGTCCTTGAGCGGCTTCTTCATGCCGTTCTGGATCACGCCAATGGCGTCCTTGGCCTTGCCTTCGCCAATCATGTTCTCGCCCAGCTTGACCAGGTCGTCGCCCTGAGGCGCGGCATTGGCGGCGGCCATGGCCTTGGCTTCATTGGCGAGATTGGCGGCGGCTTGCTGCTTGGCAGCTGCCAGCAGGCGCATCGAACGGTCGTCGCTCACCGCCTTGGCGGCCACACCTTTTTCCAGAACGCTCTGCGCTTCGGCTGCACAGCCGAGCTGCATGGCATATTGCGCCAGGGCGACATAGTCGTCCTTGTTGCCCATGCTGCCGGTCAACATGCGCAGGCGGTAGAGGTCGAGCGAATTGTGGTCCGACAGGCCGCGGGCGCGCTCACCCAGCTTGAGCAGGTCCGACCAATATTCCGGCTTGGGGTCACGCGCGACCAACTGTTCCAGCGCCGATCGCTGGGTCGCCTCGTCGCCGGTTTCATAGGCACAGCGCGCCTGCAATTGCAGGGCAGTCTCGTTGCCCTCAAGGGTCTTGGCGTAGCGAACACAACCGGCATTGTCGCCCGACTTGTAATAGGCCTGGGCGACGAGCAGCTGGGACTGGCCGTCCAGAGCGCCTGCCTTGCGCAGGATCTCACCGTCGGCGATGACGTCCTTGTACTTGCCGGCATTATAGTCGTTGGCGAACTTGGCCTTGGCGGCAACGGTGCCACCGATCGAGACGTCGCCCGACTTGACGGCGACATACTGCTTGAGCTGGTTGATGACCGTCGTATCGTCCGGTGTGGACTTGGCGGCCTCGGCCTCGTTTAGCTTGGCCATGGCGGCTTTGTAATTGCCGGCAGCCGCCAGCGACTGAGCCTCTTTTATCATTGGGCCCACCTTCGCGCTCACGGTGAGCGCCTGGGCCGGACCGGCCATGGTGAGAACGGCGGCACCAGCCATGGCCGAGCCGAGAAGGATGGCCGTCAGAGCGGCTCGCAGAGTACGGACAGGCATAACAAAACCTCTTTCGCGTTCATCACAAAAAGGGAAAGCGTGCGGGGTTGCCGCACGCTTTATCACCTACGGCTGTGACCCTCACAGCCTAATTATACTGGTCGATCCCGGTAAAACCAATATGGGTCGCACCCAGGCGCTGGGCATCCGCCAGCACCTTGGCCACGGCGTCATACTTGGCCAGCCGGTTTGCATTTACATGGATTTCGGGCTGCGGGTTCTTGCGGGCCGCGTCCTCGAAATAGGAGTCCATGGTGGAACGGTCCACCGCGGTTCCATTCCAAGTGACGGTGCCGTCAAAGTCCACGCCCAGATCCACCGTCTCCGGCTCGACCGTCGGCGGGGTTGTGTTGGGCGCGGGCATGTCCAGCTTCACCGCATGGGTCTGGATCGGAAGGGTGACGATCAGAAGGACGAGGAGGACGAGCATCACGTCGATCAACGGCGTGGTGTTCATTTCCACCATCACTTCGCCTTCAGCTGTACCGGTACTCATTGCCATGGCGGGTTACCTCAAAAGCTGTTGGCTTCCAGCGAGTGGGGTTCGGTGATGAAGCCCACTTTCTGGATACCGGCCTTCTGACAGGCCAGGATGACACGGCCGATGGCCTCGAAGCGCACACTCTTGTCGCCGCGAATATGCACCTCGGGGAGCGACTTTCCTGCCGCCGCTGCCCGCCTCAGGGCATCGACAAAGTTACGCTCCATCGTCACCGGATCCACCGCCACATTGTTGTAATACATCTGCTCGTCGGGCGTGACCGCAATCACAATATTCTCAGGCTTGGTCTGAGTGACGATATTGCGATAGGTCGGCAACTGGACGGGCGTGATCTTGAGCACCACCGGGATGGTGACCAGAAAGATGATGAGCATCACCAGCATCACGTCCACCAGAGGGGTGGTATTGATCGTGACGTTCAGTTCCTGTTGGTCATCTTCGACGGCGTGTTGGACGTCAACTGACATCGGACTAACTCCGTAAGGGCCTGACTCTTACTTCTTGCTGATGAGATAGGCCTGGAGGTCACCGGCGAAAGCGCGCAGCTTCTCGGTGATCACCTTGTTGCGGCGAACCAGGTAGTTATACAGCAGCACCGCGGGCACAGCCACGAACAGACCGATGGCAGTCATCTGCAGCGCTTCACCGACCGGGCCGGCAACCTTGTCAATGGACATCTGGCCGGCGACGCCGATACCGATCAGCGCGTTCAGAATGCCGATAACGGTTCCAAGCAGACCGACGAACGGCGCAACCGAACCGACCGATCCCAGGAAGGCGATACCGCCCTGCAGACGGGCATTGGCATCTTCCAGCTGGCGGGTCAGCGTCATGCCGATCCAGTCGGACAGGCCAACCAGCGTCGTGCCACCGGCGGAAGCCTTCAGGCCGGCCTCGGCGATGCCGCGGAACACCGAATTCTTGGGAAGCTTGTCTACGCCTTCATTCAGGGTGGCGGAGGTCCAGAACTTCTTCTCGACCTGGGTGGCCTGACCCATAATGCGCTGCTGTTCGATCCACTTGGTGAAGAAGATGTACCAGGTGCCGGCCGACATGATCACCAGAACGGCCAGGATGGTGCGCGAGATCCAGCCACCGGTTTCCCACATATGCTGCAGGCCGTAAGGGGTGGACGTATCGGCAGGGTTTGCGCCAGCGGCGGGCTTGGCGGCATCGCCAGCCGGAGCGGCATCGGCAGCCGGCGCTGCAGCCGGGGCGGCCGCGTCGGGGGCGGCCGGGGCCGCGGCAGGCGCGGCCGGGGCTGGCGCCTGGGCAAGGGCCGGGGCAACTGCGCCCAGGCTGGTCATGGCGACGATGGCAGCTGCGATCGTCAGTGTCTTGAAGCTCATTTTCCTACTCCGTGGGTAATCGAATTGAATGAAAGGGGGAAAGGGGACTGCTTACTTGGCGTCTTTCAGGTTCCAAGTGACATTGATCTGGGTCTTGGCCGCGGTGGGGGCGCCGTTCAATGTTGGTGGCTGCCAGCGCCAATGGCCCTTGACCCAGTCACAGGAGGCGCCGTCCAGACGTTCCGAACCGCTGCCCTTCACGACACTGCATTCGGTGACATTGCCGTCGACGTTGATGTTCACCTCTATCAGCGTGGAACCCTGCTCGCCCAGACGCACAGAGATAGGCGGATAGGGTGGCTGGGTGTGTGTGCGCATGATGGGACGCAGCGGGTCATTGGTGATTGCGGCCGTCGGCTTGGGCGGCGGCGGCGGCGGCGGCTTGGGCGCTTCGGTATGAACCGGTGGCGGCGGCGCGGTCGCGACCTGGAATTCAGGCTGGATGGCAACAGGCGGCGGCGGCTTCACCAGATCCGGCGGCGGCGGCGGCGGCGCCTTGGGCGGGACCTTTTGCGTATCGACAGACGCCTTGATCTCCTGCAGCTGCTTCATCAGCGCACCCTGGGCCAGCGCGGCGACTAGTCCCGCAATACCGGCGATATGGATGGCGATGACGATCGCAACGCTGGTCGCCTTGCTCGCGGTGCTCTTTTGTTGAACATTCAAATGATTCGGACGTTCCATGCGCTCTCACTCAAAACAGACAAGCCGGCACTTGCGCGCCCGGCCCAACAAATTGTTCGAGACCAAAGTCTACCCAACGCGACGCCGTATGACTGACGTCTTAGCCGGGAGCTTTTAAAGCAATCGGTTACCCTCTTGGCAAGAGGTATCGCTGTTGGGTGAAGCAACGAGAAAGCGGCTCGTTTGGCCATCCGCTTCCTTAGGCCCGATCGGTAAGCGTTAGGATCGCTTGCTGCACATGCGTTTTTCGCACATGCAGCATCACTTCGTTTGGCACGTAAGCCTCGGCGGAGCCGATGGAAATCGCCTCGGCCATGATATGACACACAGCTATTGCACATTAAGGCAAGTCTCCAGGCAGGGTGCCATGGCCTCGGCTTTAGTTCCGTTGCGACATCTTTACTTTTTCTGGCGGATCAAAATCCGCGATGATACGGGTCAACCACCGCTCGAACGTAAGGATTATGTAAATGCGCTATCTCCACACCATGGTACGCGTCTCGGACTTGGATGCGTCACTGGACTTCTACTGTAACAAACTTGGCCTCAGAGAAGTTCGGCGCATCGAGAACGAAAAAGGGCGATTTACGCTAGTTTTCCTTGCCACCCCGGAAGACGCCAAGCACATCGCGAATGGCGGAGTGGAAAGCCCGGTGGTCGAGCTCACCTATAACTGGGACGAGAAGGGCTATGCCGACGGCCGGAATTTCGGGCATCTCGCCTATCGTGTCAGCGATATCTATACTCTTTGCGAGAAGCTGATGGCGGCGGGCATCACCATCAACCGGCCGCCGCGCGACGGCCGCATGGCTTTCATCCGGTCGCCCGACGGCATTTCCATCGAACTTTTGCAGGATGGCCACCTCGAGCCCCGGGAACCCTGGGCTTCTATGCCCAATACGGGCAGCTGGTGAACTCAGGCACCTGTTGCCGCAGCCGCTCGCATTAGCTCGCGGCTCTCAGATGCGGCCTAAAACGGTCAGGATACCCACCTGGGTGGTCGAACCGTTGTTGCCGCGGATCCAGTCATAGTTCACGCCCAGTTCCCAGGTGTCGGTGTGCGCGCCCAGGCTTAAGCCCACTATGGCATTGCCGGTATCCGGATCCGGCCCGATGAAGGTCATGGTGTTGCCCGCCGTCGAACGGCCGCCTGTGGACTCGAACGCCGCCTTGATCTTCACCGCATTCTGCACGAAGTCGTAGCGATAGCCCAAGCGGCCTTCCGGCGTCAGGTCAAAGCCCCACAGGCTGATATTGCCCTTCACGTCGGCGCCGATCGCACCCCGAAATGAATTGGCGAAATAGGGCGCCACGTCCAGATTGAGGCCCGGCCCGCCATTGGCTTCCTGATAGCCTTCCTCGCGCAAGGTCATGCCGTCCAGGCTGACATGCGGGTCCACCTCGATGCCCGAATAATGGAGGGTCGCCCCGGTATTGGCGCCCAGCGCAAGCATGGCGCCCGGCCGGCGGCTGGTTGCCTCGCGGACGATCCCCCCCACATCCATGAAGCGGTTCTCCTCAAAATCGCCGTAAGCGGCACTGAGCGTCGTATCCAAGAAGGCATGCTTGCCATGCCAGTCGGTATAACCGGTGAGCATGTACCATTGGGTATTGGTGCGTGTGTCGCGCGGCAGGTCCTGAATCACGTCGCCGGTATAGAAAGTGAAGGCGCCGCCATACCAGCCGTTGCGGGGACTGCCGGCATCCATGCCCAAGGTGAAGCCGAAGCCGTGATCCTTATAGTCGGTGAGCGTGCCGTCGCTGGAGACACGGCCTTTATTGTTGATCTGGCCGGTAAACTCCTCCCCCCAGAGCGTGGTGTCGCCGGGTTGGTTACCGAAACTGCGCAGCAGCCGTTGGCGTGCCGCCACCGGACCCGTCGCCTGGTCGGTCAGCATGATGGCGATTTCACGCGTGCCGCCGGAAACGTCGGGCGCGAATTGCGAAAAGACCTGCTGCGCCTGCTGCTGGGAGGCCGCCACGTTGATGCCGCTCGATGGGACGCCGGGTATGTTGTAGGCCGTAAGGCTGGTGGCAACCGCGGCACCCAGCTGGTTGTCGGTGGCCAGCGCGGCGGCGGTAAAGGGAAATTCGTTCCTCGCCTCGCCAGACAAATTCAAGCCAGGCGTTCCATCCGCATTCTTGGCCCCGGTGGAGCGCGGCAAGAGGTGCAGTTGCAGAACCTGCTGGCCGGTCGAGATATCCGTGGCTTCGGTCAGAGGCGTGACGCCGCTTTCTGTGGGTGTCTCGAACAGAAAGGGCGTGTTTAGGCCCAGCAACGAGTTCTGGAGTGCCAGAGATGAGGCCGTGTCGTTGATCACGGGCGCGCGGATCAGGGTGATGGTCTGGACAGCGGGGCTTGTCGTGTTGGCAACGGTGAAGCCGGAGGAAATATAGGTGCCGAATTGGAGCGACAGATTCGCACCCGTCAGCGTGGCGCTGTTGGCCTGCACCACCGGTGTCAGGCTGTTGAGATTGGTCTGCGAAATGGCAAGCCCCAGCGTACCGTTATTGGCAATCGTGAAGGTCGAGGCCTGCAACGCAGTCGTGGTGTTGGCCACAAAGAGCTGGCCATTGGGATCGACCTGCACCGCCAGACCCCCGACCGCCGAGGTGATCACCGCATTGACATAGCCATAGCCGCCGACATGCAGCAAATTGCCGGAGCCAGAGCCGAAGCTGATCGTGTTGGCTTCGGTCAGGGGCGCCAGGCCGACCGTATTCGACACGACGGTCTGGGCAACGATGGCGTAGGCCGACGGCGTGTTGACCACGCCGGTCGCATTGGCGCCTGTGCCGCCGCCGCCGGTGTTGCCGACATTAAGGGTATCGCCATTACCTGCGCTGCCGAAGAAGATGTTGCCCAGGATGCGGCCGCTATTGTTGACGGTCTGGCCGCCGGTCGTGTTGGCCGACATGTCGATTGCGGTTTCGATAGAACTGACCACCGCGCCGGTACCGGGCGTCAGCGTCGTGTTGACGGCGGAAATCGTGCCGGCATTGTTGATGGTCTTCAGGCTGCCGCCCTGGTCGACGATGGCTTCCGACACCAGGCTGAAGGGCGCGCTGGCGCTGGCGATGGTCGCGGTGGGCGATACTGTGTCGGTGCTGACGCTGGCGGAGATGCTGGCATTCTTGCCCACATTGATCAGCGGCACATTGGAATTGGCTCCCAGGATCACACCGAAGGCGCTACCCTGGCCGATGCCCGCCACCTGGGCCGAGATCGAGCCCGGGGTATTGTTTGACGAGTTTTCCGCCTCGGCTATCACGTCCAGGCGCGGCACAGTGGCAAAGGCACCAATATAAAGCGCCGAGGCCGTGGTGATGCCCGTTCTGGTCACGGTCTGGGAGCCGGTGACGGCCTGGGCTGAAATTGTGCCGGTATTGAGCAACCCGCCGATATTGTTGACCGTCTGGGTGGTCGTGGTGGGCGTGCTGTTGACGGTGGTGGTGATGCTCTCGGTCACGGTGTGCGGTGTGGTATCGCAAGTCGTTGCCGATACGGAGGTGCCCAGGCAGGTGAAGTAGGTCGAGGACGCGCCCTGAATGAGCATGGCGGCGGAACTCAGATCGACGTCGATCGGCTGGCCATGGATGGTACCGCGATTGATGAAGGAATAGCCCGGATCGACCGCGTCTATATCCGCAGTGACCGGACCGATGATGATGGGCCCTCGCGGCGTGCCGAGCGAACTGGTGGTGGATTTGGTCGGGTCGATGATCAGCACGGGTGCGGAAGCGCCGGACGCAACCAGGCCCGAGGAGGCGATCAGGGCCGCGCCGATGGTCGAGGAGGTACCCGGGCCGGTATTGACGAAACCGCCGTCAATATTGCCGCCGATGATGACGGCGGAACCGGCCTCCGGATTTCCCCCGCGCTGGTTGGGGAACGAAATGCCGATCAGCGAGATGCTTCCGGCATTCACGAACGACCCTCCCGAGGAGTTCGGGCATGTAAAGCCGGAAGGCAATCCGGTATCGCTGGCGCAGGAATGGATGCCGCCCAGGGTCTCGATGCCGGTCATGCCGGCGCCCACCCCGGAAAGTGCCGAAGCGATCAGGAAATTGCCGTTCAGCGTGCCGTTCAGGTCCACCATGACTGCGTTGGAGGCCGTGGAATTGACGGTGGAACTCTGAATGATGCCGCCGCCGCCCAGCAGAATGTTGCTGGTGATCTTGGTGCCCTGGACCAGTTCGAAGGCGGCCGAAGAATCGCCCTGGAGGATGAGGGAGGAGGCCTGGGCGGCGCTCGTGGCGCCGGTCAAGGTGTTGAGCGCTGTGAGCGTCGTCAGCGTGATCGGGCCGTAAAAGGTATTGCCACCCTGGACGACGATACCGAGCTTGCCGGTGCCGTTGCCACCCAGGTTGATGCTTCCCGTCGAACTGAAGCCGCCCGCTCCCGGATTGATGTTGCCGCCGCTGGTGTCGATCGAAATGCCGATGCCGCTGTCGACATTGCCGTTGGATATGGTGCCGTTGTTGCCGACCGAATTGTTGGAATTGATGGTGATCGCGGGGGTGCCGCTGGTCTGGATGCTCACGCTGCCGCTGGCGTCGATGGTGATATTGCCGCTGGTGGAAGTGGAAAGCGCGGTGGAGGTCGCGGTGGAGACTTCGGTGTCGGCGCTGGCGGCTCCTGCCAGGGCCGCCGCCAGCAGGGCAGCCGCAGCGGCGGAAAGCATCAAACGGTGCTTGATCAACACGAGCCTCTTTAAAATGTCGCCGGGCGGGGCACCGCCAATCTCGGCATCTCTTTCCACAAGGCCCGCTCCCGGACCTCGGCCAATCTCCCCGCGTCCCCCGCGGGAATGTGCACCCTGTTTACCCTTGGCCAATTACCCTTGGCCAGACTGCCGACCCCTGGAAGGCGGGCTGGGCGGTCTGGCACGCGCCCTTTGTACCCGCCTATCGTCCCGGTTCAACAGCAATTTTTGGCGTCTTTGCCCTACCCCGGCCAAATCCAGCCCTCTTAATCAGCCGTTAGCGCCCTTCTGCGCTAAATTCTTGCGTGAAAAAGCATTAACAACCGAAATTTGCGCGCATGACCCAAGCCCGGCACACCGGCTTTGCCAAGCTCACCCAGAACGATGTGAGCGCCGCTGCCGCCCGCCACGAAATGCTATATTCCGGGCGGATAGGCGGGGCACGGGCGGTTTTTGCCTTCTGTGACCTTTCAGGGTTGGACCTGTCTGGCCGCAACCTGGCCGACGCCGACTTCACCGGCGCCATCATGGAGGAGGTCAACCTGCAGGGCGCCAAGCTCGATTCCGCGAGCTTTTTCGGCGCCGATCTGCGCCGATCCAATATGTCTTCCGCCTCCCTGCGCCGGGCCGACATGCGCGGCGCCTCCATGCGCGGTGCCAACCTGATCGGCACCGACATGTTTGAAGCCGACCTGCGCGAAGGCACGATCGCGGAGAAGGACAAATACGGCAATCTCCGGGTCTTGCTGCATGATCTGGGGCCCTCCGAACTGCCGGCGGCAATGATGAATTCCGCCAATCTGGAACGCGCCAAGCTTACCGGCGCCATCGCGGTGCAGGCCGATTTCACCGACGCGGTGATGAAGGGTTGCCGGCTCACCCGCGCCAATCTGCGCCAGGCTCGCCTCAGTGGCGCCAATCTGGAAAACGCCGACTTGTCCGGTTGCAACTTGACCGGCGCGGACATGGTCGGCTGCATCCTGATCGGCGCCAAGCTGGACTTCGCCACTACCCATGGCTGCGACATGACCAAGACACTGACGGAAGCGGCCCAGCCGAACGCCGAAGCGATGGCCAGCATCGAAAAACTGCTGGAAGAACATTCGCAGTGGGCGCAGACAGACGGCCAACGGGGCAAACCCGCCGATCTGACGGGCAAGGATCTGCGCAATATCGCGCGCCTGCCGCAATACAGGCTGACCGCTTTGATTGCACCACAGGCGCTGCTTTACGGGGTCAGCCTCGAAGGCACGTTGCTGCAAGGTTCTAATCTCGCTGCTTGCGACCTGCGTTCGGCCAAGCTGGCTGGTGCTGACCTGCGCGGCGTCAATTTTTCCGGGGCGCTGCTCAATCATGCCGATCTGCGCGACGCCAAGCTGGGGCCCTTGATGATTGGAGGGGGGCGGCTTCTGCCGGCCCGTCTCGACAATGCCCAACTGCGCTATGCCGATCTTCGCGGCGCCGATCTCAGGCGGGCCCGGCTCTCGGGCTGCGACATGTCCTACGCCAATCTGGGCGATGCCGACTTGCGCGACACCGAAATCCAGGGCGCTGACTTCTCCGGCGCGAAACTGCCTGGGCGCTTTGCTGAGGCCTTGGCGGCTTCTGCTTAGGCAGCGAGCGCCGAACTCTTGGCGCGGATGAACTGGCCAAGGCGCGACAAGGACACCCTCGCCTCATTGCGGCCGGCATCGGCCTGGAAGAGATGGCCCATGCCATCATAGACCTCCACGCTCACGGGCACCTGGGCTTCGGCGGCGCGGTCGCCCAGCCTTGATGCATCGTCGCGAAGAACTTCATTGGCGCCCGCATGGACCATCAGCGGCGGAAAATCGCGAAGGTCCGCATAGACGGGCGAAGCATATATGTCGCCCGGATTGGATTTGCGCAAATAACGCCGGGCGCAGAGGAACAACATTTCCCAGTCGAGCTGCGTATCGCTCCTGCGGTTCGCCATGATGGAGGGACCCGAAAGCGACAGGTCCGCCCAGGGCGAAAGCGCCACCAGCCCGGCAGGCATTGCGAGGCCGGCATTGCGAACCGCCAGCGCCACCGAGAAGGCAAGGCCGCCACCGGCTTCGTCGCCGGCCAGGATGATGGAGGAACCGCTTACGCCTCTTGCCAACAGAGCCCGGTAGGCATCGATGCCGTCACGAACCGCGGCTGGGAAATAATATTCCGGCGCCAGCCGGTATTTGACGCTGAAGGCGCCCACGCCGCATGCCTCCACCAGCCGGGCCACCAGGGGGCGATGGCTCTCGGGCGAGCCCGCGACAAAGCCGCCGCCATGGAAATAAAGCAGCGTGCGGCCATTCCCGGCCGCGCCCACCCATTCGCCGGGTACGGGGCCGAGCTGTCCGGCCGTTAATTCCACCGCCGGTGATACACCGAAGCGGGAAAAAACGGCGGCGTAGCGCAAGCGCACCTCCTCGATTCCCGGAGGACTTTTGGTCTGAACCAGATTTTGCGGCCAGAACGCCATCTTTTGCCGAAGCAGCACTGCACCGGTATTTTAGCAAAAAAACGGGGGCCTCCCAAAAGAAAGGCCCCCGTTCCCGTCAAACATGAACAGGCTTATGCAGCCTTTGCGCCCTCGATGGCGGCAAGCGAGCGCCCATTGATGGGAATGCGCCGCGGTTTCTTTTCTTCGGGCACGACTCGCTCCAGGTCGACGTGAAGCAGGCCGTTCTCAAGGCGCGCCGCCTTGACCTCGACATGCTCGGCGAGCTGAAAGTTGCGCTCGAAGGCGCGGCCGGCAATGCCCCGGTAAAGCAGCGAGGCCTGCTTGCCGCTGGCATCGGTCTCGCGCTTGCCTGTGACGGTCAGGACGCGGTCTTTCACGTCGACCGAAATATCCGTGTCGCCAAAGCCGGCGACCGCGAGCGTCACGCGGTAGTTATTCTCGTCATTGCGTTCGATATTGTAGGGCGGATAACCCTGCTCGGACGCGGACTCCAGAAGATCGAACAGCCGGTCAAAACCGACGGTGGAGCGGAAAAAAGGGGAATAGTCGATACGCATGGAAACAACCTCCTTGAAAGCGTTGTCTTGGTCCCGTCGGGTCCCGCCGGCCGCTCTTCCAATAAGAGAGGTTCCGCACAGGCGCTGGAACTCCGGCCCCATCAAGGCAACCGGACATCCTTTATTTGGGGCAAAAAAACGCGTCTTCAAGGCCTTTCCGGGGACTTGAAAATCAGGCTTAAGTACTTATCGAGACATGCCCTTCAGCAAAAAATGATTCCCGCCGCGACCCTGTTTGAGCCCATGCCCATCAAGGCCGTCGGCGCCACTCTGCGCGCCGCCAGGTTCGAGCCGGCACCCGATGTTCCGGCACGGGGCGTCTGCGTGCTGCTGAACGGCCAGACCGAATTCATCGAGAAATATTTCGAGGTGATCGACGAATTGCGCGGACGGGGTTTCGCTGTCGCCACCATGGACTGGCGGGGCCAGGGCGATTCCGGCCGCATGACCACGGACAGCCGCAAGAGTTTTGTCGGCGATTTCAGTGAATATGACCAGGACCTGGATACGCTGATGGACTGGATCGTCACGCCCATGCTGGAGGCCGGCGAAAAACCTGTCGCTCTGGCCCATTCCTTGGGGGCGCATGTTCTGCTGCGCGCCCTGGTCAAGCGGCCTCAAAGCTTCAAGGCATGCGCCTTGAGCGCACCCATGATCGCGATTTCCTTTCGCGGCCAGCGCGAATTCCTGGTGCGCGCGGTCACCGCCCTTCAGATGTGGCGCGGCAAGCGCGCCGACTGGGTCTGGGGAATGGAAGCGCGCGATCCCCACAAGGTCAGCTTTGCCACGCAGCTGGTCACATCCGATTCGCAACGCTTCGAGCGCACCCAGATTCTGTTGCGCGAGCATCCCGACTTGCGGCTGGCGGGCGCAACCTGGGGATGGCTGGCGGCGGCGTTGCGCTCCATGGACTGGCTGCGCCACCAGCCCCAGGCCATAACGACACCGCTCCTTATGGTAGGCGCGGGAAAAGACCGCATCTGTGTCACATCCCGGACCAGAGCCTTCGCGCGGGCCGCCCCCAATACCGACTACGTCGAGATCAAAGAGGCGGGGCACGAGATCCTGATGGAGCGCAATCCCATCCGCGCCGAGTTCTGGCGCGCCTTCGACGCCTTCATGTCGCGCCACGCCCTGTTCCCCACGAGCTGAGCCAGCGGCAAAAGAAAACCGCGCCGCAGCTGTCGCTACGGCGCGATTTCTCATTATGCGAACTTACTGGGCCGGGGCGGCCTGCTGATCCGCTGTGCTAGGCTGCTGCGCAGCGCTGTTCTGACTCGATTGTGCCGGCATGTCCGATGCGGTGGCCGCACCCTGCGGCACCTGCTGGCCCGACTGGGTATTGTTGGTCGCTACGTCGGACGGCGAGGGCTGCGGAGCCGCAGGCAGCGCAGTGGTCTGCTGCGATGGGGCCTGAACCGTGGCCTGCTGGGCCGGAGCCTGGCTGCTGGCCTGGGTCGAATCCGCACTCATCCGGACAGACGCGCCATTCGAAGCGTTCTGGCTGGAAGCACTTGTAGCAGAGTCGCCTGACGCGCTCGAGGCCACACGATGATGATTACGCGCGGGCTTGGTCGAGGCCTCTTTCACGGGAGCGGCATCCGGCGTGCTGTCCTTGGCCGCCGCCTTCGCCGGCGGCGTCGTAGCGTCGTCGGCCGGCATGTTCGCCGCCTGCTGCGGCGCCAGGGGCGCTGCGGCAGGCTCCGGAGCCGAAGGCGTAGCCGGATTGGCATTGGTGGCAATCACCGGTTTGGGGTGGGACGGACCCGAATAGACATAGAGACCGATGGCGGCGGCGCCCACCATCAGCGCCACGGCCACCGCGCCGACGATCTGCGGCGTGTGGCTGGGCGCACGTTCTTCAGGGTGGGTCGTGTGGAAGGAACTCAAGCCCGCGCTATTGCCCGCCGGATCGGTGTGCAGCGGTTGCGAAGGTTCGTTGAAGTCGCGCAAAGACATGCTTTCCTCCTCAAGGGGAATTTCGCTTTCAAGTAGACAACGTGAGTTGAGCGCAGCGGTTTCGCGGCGCGGAAACAAAGGCAAATTGCGGCAAGATTGGGCATCGCGCGCCGCAATCCTGAGACAATAAAGCCCGAATAATCAGCTTTTCAGGAGCTTTATGGCTTCTTCGTGGACGCGTCTGTCGCCGCAGGCCAGGATGGTTTTCCCGTCGCGGCAGTCGCCTCCGCTCCAATTGGTGATGATGCCGCCCGCGCCTTGCACCAGCGGAATCAGCGCCGCCACATCCCAGCGGTTGAAGCCGGCCTCGATGATGATATCGACGAAACCAAGCGCCAGCGCCGCGAACAAATAACAGTCGCCGCCGAACCGTGTCATGCGCGCTTCAGACCGCACGCGTGCAAAGGCCGCCTGCTGGTCCGGCGTGAAATAGGCGGATGGATCGGTGGCACAGAGGATCGCGTGTTTCAGCCCCTCGCATTCGCGTACTTTGAGCGGCGTGCGCCTCTCCCCTTCCAAAAGCACCGCGCGGCCATTGACCGCCATATAGCGTTCGCCCAGCACCGGCTGGTCCAGGATGCCCAGCACCGGCACTTCCTGGTCTTCCAGTGCGATCAGTGAACCCCATTCATGACGGCCCGTAATGAAGGCGCGCGTGCCGTCCACCGGATCCAGAACCCAGCGCAGGTCACTCGAGCCCGGCTTTTCCCCATATTCCTCGCCCAGAATTCCGTCATTGGGCCGGTCGCGCTCGATGATGGCACGAATGGCGCGCTCGCCGCCCTTGTCGGCCTCGGTGACCGGATCGAAGGCGCGCTGGCCCGGCTTGTGGACCACCTCGATCCGCTGGCGGAAGAAGGGCCGGATCACCGCGCCCGAGGCATCGGCAAGTCGGTTCGCAAACGCGATCAGTTTTTCGTCCACGGTCATCTCGCGTCTTCCCGCTTTGGCCCCCGAGGGCTTACAATAGGGGCTCACAATAGTCCGAAAGCCGATGGGAGCGCGACATGAAGCATGGCATTGCTGGCGCAATTGCAGGTTTCCGCGGACGCGCGTTAAGCCTCTGCAGCCTGCTTCGCCCGCTTGCGCATGTGAGGGAGCAGTTCGCGCTTGCGCAGCCGGATACTCTGTGGCGTCACCTCGACCAGCTCATCGTCCTGGATATAGGCCATCGCCTGTTCCAGCGTCATCGGCACGATAGGCGTCAGCCGGACCGCCTCGTCCTTTGACGTGGTGCGGATGTTGGTCAGCTGCTTGGCTTTTGTAGGATTGACGTCCAGGTCATTGTCCTTGGCGTTCTGGCCAATGATCATGCCCTCATACACCTTGGTTCCCGGCGTCACGAACAGGCGTCCGCGTTCTTCCAGATACCAGAGGCCGTAGGCCACCGCCTCGCCATCCTCGGTCGAGATCAGCACGCCATTGATACGCCCGCCGACGGGCCCCTTGTGCGGCGCATAGTCCAGGAACATGCGGTTCATCACGCCGGTGCCGCGGGTGTCGGTGAGGAATTCCCCGTGATAGCCGATCAGGCCGCGTGCCGGGGCATGGAAGACGACGCGGGTCTTGCCGGCGCCTGTAGGACGCATGTCCACCATCTCGCCCTTGCGCAGCGAGATCTTCTCGATGACCACCCCGGTGTAGGCGTCATCCACATCCACCGTGACTTCCTCGATCGGCTCCAGCCGCTGGCCATTCTCGGTCTTGAACAGCACGCGCGGACGCGAAATCGAAACCTCGAACCCTTCCCGGCGCATGGATTCGATCAGTACGCCCAGCTGCAACTCGCCGCGGCCAGCGACTTCAAAATTGCCTTCGCCGGTTTCGTGGACCTTGAGCGCGACATTGCCTTCGGCCTCGCGAAATAGCCGGTCGCCGATGACACGGCTCTGCACCTTGTCGCCTTCGCGGCCGGCAAGCGGGGAGTCATTGACCGAGATGGTCATGGCCAGCGTCGGCGGGTCGATCGCCTGTGCATGGATCGCCTCTTCCACCGAGGGATCGCACAGCGTGTCGGCCACAGTTGCGATCTCAAGACCTGCAATGGCGACGATATCGCCGGCTTCGGCCCGCTCCACCGGCACGCGCGCCAGGCCCCGGAAGGCCAGCAGCTTGGTGACACGCGCCTTCTCGATCACCTCGCCGGTGCGCGAGAGAACCTTGATATTGCGGTTGGTGGTGATGGCTCCGGATTCGATGCGGCCGGTCAGCACCCGGCCAAGATAATTGTCGGCTTCCAGCGTGGTGACCAGCATCTTGAAAGGGTGATCATCGCCGGCCAGCTTCTGCGGCTTGGGGCGCGGCACGTCATCCACGACCAGGCGGAACAAGGGATCGAGATTCTTGCGCTCGTCCTCCAGTTCCTTCACCGCCCAGCCGCTGCGGCCCGAGGCGTAGAGGTAATGAAAATTCAGCTGGTCGTCATTGGCGTCCAACGCCAGGAACAGGTCGAAAATGGACTCCAGCGTTTCCTTGGGCTGGGCGTCGGAACGGTCGATCTTGTTGATCACCACGATGGGCTTCAGGCCAAGCTTCAGCGCCTTGGACAGCACGAACTTGGTCTGGGGCATCACGCTTTCGGCCGCATCCACCAGAAGCACCACGCCGTCCACCATGGAGAGGATGCGCTCCACTTCGCCGCCGAAATCGGCATGGCCGGGCGTGTCGACGATGTTCAGGCGCGCGCCGTGCCACTCCACCGACGTGCATTTGGCCAGGAT
>DATKEP010000037.1:0-6529 GCA_035512055.1 Rhizomicrobium sp. | reverse complement strand
GGCGGCGCTGGCGCGCCGAATCAGAAGCGGCCGCCGGTTAGGGCAACGGTCCGGCTAATGCCCCATCTTTGGGTGGCGGGTTCAAAAGATCGGCGCACTGGGTTCGAACTCTCCGGGTGTAAACAGTGTTTACATCTCGGTCGGGCTCACAAATTGATGGTGGAGTTTTCGAGCCGTATCCGGCAAGTGGTACAATTCTTGCTCATGAAAGCGCAAAATCTCGGGCAATCCTGACCGAGACGTGCCGTGCGGGAGCATAAATGCTCCTGTCCTCCCGCCTCGGTGGGTAGCTCGGTCAGTCACCCAACGCCGTCTGCATCGGTTGATTGGAAAGGGAGGCAATGCCATGCGCAGACATGTGCTCGTCGGGGCGTTCCTGCTTCCAATTGCGCTGTCGGGCTCACCAGTCCATGCCGGTATCCTCTTTTCTGGCTGGTACTACACTGGCATCACCGGCCCTGCCGGCGCCCCCCTCGAGAGCGCTCTCCTCGCCGAAGGCATCTTGTACGATACGATCCCTGGCTCAGCTGGCGCTCCTACTTACGACTACATATTTGAGGTTGCGAACAGAGGCAGCTTTCCGATTGCGGCATTTGCGGGCGGCATCGGTGGCGGCGCCGGTGCCAATATTGAATATAACTCCGACTTCTCCTTCGGTTTACCTGGGCTACCGGCAGCAGGTCCGACAAACTTAGCTGCGGTGGGATTGCCCATCACGCAGCAGACGCCAGCAATCGACGGCAAGAGATTGCCCGGCGGCTGGGGAGGCGCGAACAACCCATTTCGGCCTGCCGTGTTCAACCCACCTGGGACACCGTACTCGCCTCTGTACCCGGGGCCGGGTGTGAAATACTTGACCTCGCCGAACTATCAGTACTGGGGGTTCGAAATCTCGGACACGGTCCCCGGCTTCGGAAATGGCTATGGGCTGGGCTGGTACAACCTGGTTGGCAACCAGTTATTCACTACTGGCCTAGTCACCCGCTTCGACCTCAACAGTATCTTCGGGCCAGTTGCAGGCGGCGCATTTCTCGATCCGCCCAGCGACCCGCCATCGGATTACATCATCGATTGGAACAATGGCGGCCTCATCGACACCATAAGTCTAGCTACCCCCGATATTCTCGATCCGATGACAAGCTACTGCGGTGGGAGTGGGCCAAATGCGCCGGGCAGCAGCGCCGATTGCACTGATTTCACGGATCCAAATGCTGTCCCGACCGGAATCGCTGCTTTGAACTACAGCGGATATGGCGTTCCCGAGCCTAGTACTCTCGGCCTGCTCGGGTCCGCCCTTTTTGCGCTAGGCAGCATAAGCTTTTGGCGGCGTCGGGTTGAGCGGCGCCGCGCGGACATCCTGAAACCCAAGGCGGCCATTGGTGGGTGACCCCGCATTGAGGTAGGGTGGAACGGCTCCCAACACGCCGAGAATGGACATGGGCTCGTTTCGTGCGGGCACCACTTTCCAGAATACAGCCTAGCGGCAACTGACGTTGCTCATCGCTTGGAACGCTGTAGAACGAGAATGTTTCGGATCGAGTAATTGCCGAATATCTTTGTCCGATTGTGCTGAAAAAGTCGGAGCATATTTTTTGCGCGCAATTTCCGGTCGAGCTGAGCCTTGCTGATGCAGCAATGATTCAAGGCGCATCCCGAAATTGAATCATTATTGCGCGGAAAGGGCCCCAAATTCAGGGCCGGGGACTTTTTCAACACAATCGGTCAGAATCTGTCATTCGACCCCGGTCAGTCCGATGTCCGCCATCAGAAGCGAAATTTCATATAGATCGTCGTGAGACCCAATTATTTTAATTCAGCCGACGCGGGGGCCTTTGTCTTTTAGGCCGATTCGAACACAGTCCACCTGACAAATGCAGACGTTGGGGCTCGGTCTAAAAACGGATTTGGGCGGACCGTTCCGGTGGCGAATGAAGGTCGCCATCAGAACCATGCGAAGGCGCGGCGACGCTTCCACACATTTGAGCTGTGTAATTGATAAAGGATGTCTTGGAGGCGTGAACCGCCTTTAATGCCCTTACTAGGTAAGGCCGGAAATTAGCAGAACCCGATCCGGAAATGATCGCCTGCAATTCATCTAACACTTTCTGCTGGGCCACGCTCGAGTTGCCGACACGAGTCTCGTAATCGCTCTTGCGAGCGGCGCTCATGCGGCGGCGCTCATGCGGCGGCGATCTATGCCTCACTGGTTGAGTCCTGCAAGGCGAACCAGGTCAATCCGCTCACCTACCTGACGTACGTTCTCGCCAACACCCGGAACAGGTTGATCACGCTGCCAACCCCGGATGGGTTTACGACCTCGAACATCGCCCACGTCGGCTGTTGCGCTCTTTAACAACCTGAATTATGCCCGGTGGAACGGCAAGACGCGAATTTACGGACTAATTCCAATAAGGTGCCTTAGGATGGGGGGAATGGGGGGCGAGACGGGCGAATTGCAGCTGCAGCGCAGCTTCGATGCGTGGACCCTCACGCTAATCGGGCTCGGCTCGGTCATCGGTGCCGGCATCTTTGTCATTACCGGTCAGGCGGCCGCCGCCTACGCAGGTCCGGCGATTGCATTGAGTTTCGTGCTGGCCGCCGTGGTCTGTGTCTTCAGCGCACTGTGCTATGCGGAGATGGCTTCCATGGTACCGCTGGCCGGCTCGGCCTACAGCTACACCCGGGAGGCATTCGGCCGCACCGCGGGCTGGGTGGTGGGCTGGGCGCTGGTGGCCGAATACCTGTTCGCCACCGCGGCCATCGGCATCGGCTGGTCGGGCTACATGCAGGGGGTCATTGGCGATTTTGGCCTGCATCTGCCGGGCCGCTGGGCCGGCTCGCCGCTGGCGCTGCACGGACAGACCCTCGTGGCCACGGGGGCCGTAATCAATCTCCCGGCGGTGCTCATCATCCTGCTGGTAACGGCCTCGCACCTGGCCGGTGTGCGCGAGTCGGGGCGCTTCACGGCCGTTACCGTGGCCATCAAGCTCTCTGCGGTGTTTGGCTTCATTGCCTTTGGGTTGGTGCACGTGCACGCGGCCAACTGGGCACCGTTCGTGCCGCCGCCCGAGCTACAACCTGACGGCACAAGTGCCTACGGTCTGGCCGGAGTGCTGCACGCCGCGGGCGTGGTGTTCTTTGCGTATCTGGGGTTCGATGCGCTGGGCAGCGCGGCCCAGGAAACACGCAATCCGCAGCGCAACGTGCCCATAGCCATCCTGGGCACGCTGGCCATCACGACAGTGTTGTACATCGCGGTCTCGCTGGTTATGACCGGGCTGGTCAACTATCGCGCCCTAGGCAGTGACGCGCCGATCGTCACGGCCCTGGCGGCCGCGGGCCCATCGTTGCGGTGGCTGAAGACCTATGTGGGCCTCGCCGTGACCATTGGCTTGTGGGCGGGACTGTGGGCGGTGGTGTTCGCCTCATCGCGTCTGTTCTACAGCCTGGGCCGCGACGGATTACTCAACGCGCGGCTGGGCGCCATCGGTGCGGCGCGGCTCGTGCCGCACAACGCCGTGATTCTGGCCGGCGCGCTGGGCATGGGAATGGCGGGTTTCCTGCCCATCGGGCTGGTCGGCGAGCTGATCTCGACGGGCACGCTGCTGGCCTTTGCGGCCGTGTGCGCCACAGTCCTGTGGCTGCGCTGGCGCCAGCCTGAGCGCGTACGTTCTTTTCGCGTGCCGTATTGCTGGGTCAGTGCGCCCTTGGGCATCGCCTCCTGCCTGTTCCTGCTCATCAGCATGGGCAACTTCGCCCTGGCACGGATTGCCCTCTGGCAGGCGGTGGGTCTGCTCATCCTGGCGGCGCTGGCCTTAGGCAGGCGCATGGCAGTGACGGCCGAGTCGGTGAGGCCAGGCTAGCAGGCAGGTGCTGGCGCTGTGAGGGAGCCTGTGCGCCGCGCTCTCGCGGGCCTTCGATCGCATAGCCCTTGGCGCGCATGCGCATCGCGCCCACGGGCTTCCGCTCCCGTGCCCTTTGCTATTTGGTACTGCTCTCAGCGGTTGATCGGTCGATACCAGCATCGCCACGGGCTCTTTTTAAGATGCTCTAGCTACTAGCGCCCTGACCTCATCGCCAGTTAGCGTATTTCGCTTTCGAAGTTGACCGATTACGCGTTCGATCAAGTTGGCATTTTGGCGAACCAGCCTATCGGCTATTGGGCCCGGCAAATTCCGAGCCTCTGTTTTCCGCCTGCAGGTTAGTCAAATAGGCACGACTTCCGGGATAGTCGCCAAGTTCCCTTGTTGCATAATGGAACTTTAGAGAGCCGCCGCGCTGGCGACAATTTCTTTACCAGGTCTTCAAGGTTAGTAAGGTAGAAGTTATTGGGGCGGCTAAAGTGTCGGAAGCGAGGGCGCCGAAATGAACACACTTCGATCCGTATGGCTGATCCTTCCCGTATGTCTTACAGCATGCGCAAGCCCACCGGTGCCTGCGTCAACCGCAGAAATTCCTGCACGTGCCTCAACGGCAGAAATTGACGCGGCAACGAATAATTTGGGCAATTGCCTCGGAAGGGCTGCAGAGCAGATGGATGACGGAAAATCTGATGCACGAACAGTTGGGCAAGCTATTGAGCCGGTATGCGCCACGCAATTTTCTCACCTTGTGGAAGTCAACGGGCGCAGTTTGAACCCAGCAGCCTACAACCTGTACCTTGAAAAAGTGCGGCCCGATCAACTGGAATTTGCCGCTGGCGTGGTCCTCAAAGTCAGGGCTTTGCGAGCGCAGCAGGAATCGAATTAGCACTACCGAAAATTCTATAGTGAATTTTGATGCCCGCGCCGCTTTTATATGGCCCAATTGCTGGTCTGCTCCACCAATTCTTCAAGCGACCACATCCTACAAGAAAGGCCTGCCGCCTTAGCAAAGCTGATGCGCAGGCCCAATCTTGGCTTTGTACGCGAGATTGGGGCTCATCTCGGGGTTAAGGGAGGCTGTCAGAGGGCTATAGTGGCGGAACAGAGAGAAAATAGGCAAGAAGGTCATGGAACGTCGCATTAGATCTAAAACCGTGCCTTGCGATATGTGTCGCGGCGAGGGAAGGGTGGCTTCACGTATGCCGCCTATCAAAAACGAGTTTGAGACCTGTCCAAAGTGTGGTGGATCGGGATTGATCCCAGAAATCTCAAATCAGGATAGTACCGAAATGTTGCGGGGGGGTTGAGAGGCCCCGGGCGCGAGGATAAGTTGTGACCATGGACCGTATCCGCTACCGCTACGCCGCTGCCGCTACCCTGATCTGGGTGGTTGATGGAGCAAAGGTGATACGGGATCAAATCACCAGCGGCAATGCCGATTGAGTGCCGTTCTTGGCCTTTACAGGGCTTATGATCCTGCTGGCCGTTCCCATCCTGCTTGGAAAGTCCCATGCCTAAAGGATCCCAAGTCCAGAAGCGCCGCCGGCGAAGGGCTTGGGGGCGCGAGTTGTTGGGGAGGATAATTTCGCCACAGCCTGGGGGCCGAAATGTTCGGTCTTAGCATCTGGCACGTCCTGATTATTGGGCTTGTCCTGCTCTTGCTATTCGGGGGCCGCATTTCGGATGCAATGGGTCAGGCCGGCAGAAGCATCGGGTCGAATGATGGTCGAGCCGACCGCTTTGTCCCACCGCTCCTGCAGCGTATCCTCAGAGCGCTTTTTCGATAGTCGCGCACCGCCGGTATAACTGGTAATCTGGCATAACGTCGCCCCGATCAACAGCAGCCTCCGCACGTCCCGGCAATGGCTGCAGGCCTACCTGCGGAAGCCGGTACCGTGTTAGGCTTTTCCTGCGGTATAACCTGGGACTAAGTAAGGGAGGCCTTTATGCGCGCGCCCATTTTTGCATTCGCCGTTGCCATAATTGTTGTTGTCCCGCAGGCTTTTGCCCAAGCCCCGGCAACCGATGCGCCGAAGCTTTTGGCCAAGTCTGCCGAGATCCAACAGATGATGGACGCGAACAAAGCCGGCAATATAGCGAAGATCGGACCATACAGAGCCAATCTGGAATTGCGCGCTTCGGGCTCGATCGGCAACGCCGCTATCCACCCGCATTCCAACGAGTTCTTCTACATCATCGACGGCACGGTCGATGTACGCACCGGTGGCACATTGATCGACCCAAAGCCAAGCGCCAACAACCCCACACTGATGGTCGGCACGAAGATCGAAGGCGGCACCAGCGTACGTCTTTCCAAGGGCGATGTTTACATCGTGCCGGTAAATACACCGCATCAGCTCACGCCAGTGGACGGCAAGGTGGCAGATATGTCGATCCTGTTGCCCTCGGGTGCCCCGCCGCCGTAAGCCGCCTGCGGTCCTCGGCCCCGCCGAGCCGTCTTCACACATTAAATTGAATGCCGATGAACCGGCGCCAAGCTAAGTCGTCTAACAAACAGGAATTAGGGGAGGCTTTCATGCAGGATAGTTTCACGCGTCGCGGGATTATGGCGACTGCTGGTGCTTTCGCACTCGCAGCGCCAGTACGCGCAGCCGACACAGAGCCGGTATTCGATGACAGCGAGCCGACCCGAGGCGTCGCCATAC
>DATKEP010000036.1:0-22813 GCA_035512055.1 Rhizomicrobium sp. | reverse complement strand
GCGCGATAGGCGAGATATTTTTCGATCTCGGCGCGGGTGGTGAATTTATGACCGGTGACGGTCAAATGCAGCCGGTTGCCCTTGGTCTGGACGGAAAACACCCCCGCAGCCGCCGGCGGCACCATGGGTGGATTGTCGGAGGCTTGCGCCGGCTTGGCCGGCGGCGGGGCCGTGGCAGGCTGGTCGGCGGCGAAGCCCGGAGCATTCGCACCCACCAGTGCGACAATGCCAAGAAGAATGCAAATTTGGTTTTTCATTGTGCGTTTCCGTATTCTGTCTCGATCACAAGAAATAATAAATGCCATCTACCACCATCCAGACAATCGCCGAGGCGATTGCCGCTCCCACCGCCAGCCGCCAGAACGGTGCCGTCTGCAGCTCTTTCTCGACCGGTCCAGGAACCGTTTTGCTGCCCGATATCATCGGGAAAACGAGGTTCTGTCTTTTGTAGACATAATAGAAGACCACCGCCGCCAGATGCAGGGCGATGACCACCAGCAGATACTCGAACCACTGATAGTGCAGGTGGGCCAGGTGGCGGCCCGTTCTGAAGCTGACAAAGCTGGAAAGCGGCCCCGAATAAAGGCCATCGACATCGACGGCAAACAGCCCCAGACCGACAACCGCCAGCACGACGCCCAGCATCACCAGCACGCTGATGGCGCCCAGCGGATTGTGGCCGTAACTGTGGGCACTGTCGCGGTGGTGCAATGTGCGCGCGTAATCGAGCATGTGTCTGGGCCCGCGCACGAAATGGGCAAAGCGGGCAGTGGAGGACCCGACGAATCCCCAATAAAGGCGCAACAGCACGATCCACAAAATCGCGTAGCCGGCATAGAGGTGCCACTGAAGCTGATCCTGGATTCCGGTCCACCAGCAGACCGCAATGAGGACCACCAGCAGCCAATGCATCATGCGTGTGGGGCCGTCCCATATCCGCAATCTGGCGGATGACGCTTCATCCATGGCAGGAACCGCGCTCATGGCCGATCTCAATCCTCGTTTTCTTTTTCATAATCGGGCGAGCGGTAATTGTCATGACGGGCCTTGCATGCCTTGCCGGTGGCCAGGGACTGCGCCCTCAGAGCATCCATCTCTTTGCTGGCGGCGACCTGGGCAAGCTTTGCGGTCTCCCCCTGCATAGCCTTGCCAAGCTTCACGAAGTCGTCATACTTCTGCCAGATCGCCGGCAGGGCATAGGTCTTGACCCCGCTTTCCGGGCCGCTGCCCTTGGGAAACCAGTTCAGCAAATACCCGCTGCGGTCCTTCAGTGTCTGCACGTTGGGAAGCACGACATTGTCCCAGTCCACGGTTCTCTTTTTCAACTCGTCATCGATTGCCTTGAGCGCCCCGCCCATGTCCCGAAGCTTGTCCTGGCGCGGCTTGATCTGGGCAACTTCGGCCGGACCGGCAATGGCTCCCGCGGCAATCGCAGAAAAACACGCAACCGCCGCTCCACAGATGCGGCGAAATCCAAATCGTGACATTCAAACAACCCTGACTAAGGCGGAAATTGACGGACGCGGGCTTAGGCCAACTCCTAAACCAGAAGTTCGGTATAAGGCGTTTTGGTTTCCATGGAAGCCCTGCCCCAGCTTTCGAGGGACACGCCCATGGCCTTCTGCATTGTGAGGCCCACGCGGGATATGGGGCTGCCGTCGCCGGCGATGTGGTAGCCCGTCTTCAGGCGCCCATTGGCGCCGCCCGCGATAATGATCGGCAGGCCGTCCACGGCATGAATCTTGGCATAGCTCTGGTCGGTGAAGGAAAAGACGATGCTGTGATCCAGGATAGTGCCATCGCCTTCGGGAATTGCATCCAGTTCCTTCAGGAAAGTGGCGTACAATTCCATGGTGTAGAGATTGTATTGTGATACCCGCGGCTGATAGCCCAGAACGGGGTCTATCGGCTCCTCATGCGTGGACTGGTGATAGCCCAGCGAATCGCCAGGAATGAAAAGCTGGGACTGTGGTTCGGAAATCGAAAGGTTGAAGACGCGGGTCTGGTCGGTGGCTAGCGCAATTGCACCCAGCTTCGCCATGATCGGCGTTACTTTGCGCACATTGGGTAGCGCATTGTTGCAAGTCATCTCGGGAGGCGCATCCGGAATCGTGACCTTGGCGATGATCTCCGGCCGCTGTAACTCCGCAGCCATCTCCAGTTCGGCTTCGCGCACGGAGGTAAAATACTGATCCATGCGGGCGCGGTCGGGGGCGCCCAGATTCTGCATTGCATGCTTGCGGTTTTCCGCCACCGCCGACAGAACACTCTGCTGGATCATCACCTGGGGATCCGGCTTCCAGTCGCCCTTGGTCGGGTCCTGGAAGCCCGGGCCGAAGAGGCGCGTATAGAGCGCCAGCGGTGAAGGTTCCGCCGGCAGCGCATTGGCGCCGCCGAGGCTCGAATAGCTTTCCTTGGGATCGCCGGCCGCGGCCGCGGAGACGGACTTGAAGCGGGTGCCGTGACTGATGACATCGGCGATCTGCTGGTCGATCGTCTTGGTATCGAATTCTCCCTGCTTGGAGGGAGAAATACCGGTGGCTGCGGCTCCCGCGCCCGACCAGTGCTGGTAATTGGGATTGTCATCCAGCATGACGCGCAATTCGCTGAACACATTGATCTTTGCACGGAAGGGCTCGAGCGGCTTCAGCTGGGTCGTCATCTCATAGTCCTTGCCGCCGGTCTTGGGGATCCAGAGCTTCTTGGTCAGGCCAAGGCCGTAAAAGAATGTGTTGAAGCGGGTGGGCAGCGGTCGGCCATCAGCCAGCGCCTTGCCATTTCCGTCCAGGAAGCAATCAAGAAAGGGAAGCCCCATGACAGCCAAGGCGCCCTGGCACGTGCCGCGGAGAAGAAACCTGCGATCAAGCTTCATGACTATCTCCTGGTTACTTGGCCGCGACCTTGGTCGCAGCATTGGGGGTTTCGGAGGCGGGCGGTGCCGCGTTGAAAAAGTCGGGCGCTTCAACCATGCCCTTGATCAACGCGCGCAACCGGAAACCGGCATCGGAAAAGGCCTTGTATGCGGTCTTGACGGCCGAGGGCTCCACATCCTCGCTGTTCAGTCCATCGGCATAGGCATAAAGCTTGCGCGCTATGCACATCGTATATTTCGGATTGTCGTGCAGGTAATGGCTAAGTCCTTCGGCCCCAACGACATGCTTGCCCTGCAGCGTGGAAGAGAGGTCGATCGTCTTGCCGTTCTCCGTGGTTCGGCGACCACCGATGGTATCGAACCCTTCAAGGGTCAGTCCGATTGGGTCGCTGTGATTGTGACAAGAGGCGCAGGTGGGATTTGTGGCATGCGCCGTCAGCCGCTCACGCACCGTCTTCAGCGGGCCGCTCGTGTCATTGACGATCGAGAAATCCACATTTGCGGGAGGAGACGGCGTTGGCTCGCAGAGGAAGATGTCCATCAGCGCCACACCTCGCTCGGTCGGCGAACTGCGCCCGGGATGGGAGAACATCGCCACTACGCTCGCCTGGGTGACAATGCCGCTGCGGCCTGAGTCCGGTGAGAACTCGTAAGGCACCCAGTCACCTTTGAACGGGAAGGGTATCTGGTAAAGTGCCGCCAGGCTGCGATTCAGGAACGTCTTGCGTGTGGTCATGAGATCGCGCATGTCCCCGTCGGAATGCAAGGCCAAGTCGAGAGTCGTACGAAGAGTTTCTTCCTTGGCCGATGCGGCGATGATGGCGCTCCACTTGGGATAGAACAGGCTGTCCTTCGAAACATTGTCGAACGTATCGAGCTCGAACATGTCGTTGAAGAAACTGCGCATGCCGGCTTCCAGCCGCGGCGAGGCCATCAACCGGGTGACCTGCTTGTCAAGGCCCGCGGCAGTGTTCAATTCGCCATTCTGGGCCGCGGATAGAAGCTCGTTGTCCGGCGTGGTGCTCCACAAGAGGTAGCTCAGACGCGTCGCCCGGCTGTATGACTCGAGCGCGTACTGGTTCTTGCCCACCGTCACCGCTTCTTCCTTGCGGAACAGGAAATCGGGAGCCTGAATCAATGTCGCGAGGCTGTAGCGCAGGCCGGCATAGAAATCGTTCGACGATTTGGCCAGCGTGCGCCCTAACATGACGCCATTCTTGAGCTCATCCGGCGTTAGTGGCCGGCGGAAGAGAAGCATGCCATAGTGATTAAGCACCTGCGCCATGCAGGCATCGTCTGGCGCTGAGGCCGATTGGGGCGCACAGGGCAGCTTCGAACGATACTTCTCGGACGTCACCTGCGTGGCGATGCTGTCCGCCATCTTGGTGTAGGACTCGAACCCCGCCGGTGTAATGGAGAGCACGCCCGTGCTGGTGGCTTGCAAACCGCCCATGCGAATGGTCGGCTCGAACGTGCCGCGTATCTCGATGTCCGGGCCAAAAATGTCGGCGATGGAATTACGATACTCCGCCTGTGTCAGACGCCTGAGGCTCACGACTTCCGTGGTCGCGGCACGGGCGGCCAAAGTGCCCACCGCAAGGACCGCAGACACCGCTGCCACGGACAAAATCAATCCAGCCACATTGCGCATCCAAGACCCCGCGACCACTGGAACCGAAACGTCATTCAACTTAGCGCTAAAGCACTGAGAAATGGCGAGTTTTACATATTTCTTACGCGGCTGAGCCGATGCCGCAAGCCCTAGATCGTTCGTTTTCTTTTTCTCTGCCGACACCGCTACTGGTGCCCTGGTTGAGCCTGGTTCAGCCTTGCCCGGGAACTCCTGCGACGGAGAGTCACCAATAATACCATATCCGCTTGCCCGGAACACGTCCGGCTATGATTTCGCGCTCGCAGCAACCGTAGGCCAGATCCCGCTAAAACATTGATCGCGCGGGCATCCTCGACGGCCAGGGTGCCCGCAAACCGCGAATCGCCGCCAAGGTTAATCGTTGATGCGGACACGCGCATGGAACATTCGGCCAACGGGGTCATACGGCAGGGCGCACGTGTCGTCATTGGTCAGGTTCTGCAAATCCCGATCGGTCTTGCGCTTTGGGGTCTCAAATTGGCAGCGAACCGAAGGGTCCGTCTTGTCGGTGGGCGCAAACATTCCGGCAGCATGGTCGGTCTGCCGCAGGTGCGCGAGTCAATAGCCGCGTTTTGGATCTACGACGGCATAGAGCCGATCACCAGCAACGTAACGCCTGAGATTCTCGCGTGCGAGCGCCCACATATCTTCACCGCCGGATGCATCCCTTGTGTCCACCGCATGGGAAGCCGTCTCGGGCGACATGATGAGATTGGGCGCACCGAACAATGGATCGCCGGGCCCCAAGTTGGATGGGTTTGCGGGGTCCGCAAGATCCAGCCCCGCGCCTCCCAGCTGACCAGATTTGAGGGCATCGACAAGGTCGGCACTAACCACCTCCCCGCCACTGGCCACGTTGATAAGCAATGCGCCTTTTTTCATGCGCCTGAACATGGCGGCGTCGAATAAATGCCTGGTTTCCGGCGTCAACGGTGCCGCCAGAACCACCACGTCGGCCTTGACTACCAGGCTCGGCAACTCGCCCGAAAGCCCAACATAACTCACTGTGGTTGGTCCCTGATGACCGCTGTTCCGTGTGGCGATGACAGTCATGCCAAGCCCGTGCGCGATGTCCGCCACATTTGTTCCGATAGCCCCCAGCCCCACGACCAGCATCGTTCGTCCCTCAAACACCCACAGGCGGCCTTGCGGAATCGCGTCGCGTTGGAAGTGGTGTTGCTCTTGCTGCTTGACATAGAGATCAAGACCGCGGCCCAGGGTCATCATCATGGCGATGGCATGTTCGGCGAGCGGTCGGGCAAGAACGCCACTCAAGTTCGTGATCACGACGCTGCCGTCCATCAGCGGTTGAGGCACTTCGCGGATCGCGTCGGTATGCTCGCCCACCTGGAAGCACCCGGCCACGCTCACACTGCCCTGCTGGATCCAGTGCAAAATCTTGCCGCTCTCAAGATAGTCGCGCTCGCAGGGCAAACGGATCAGCGCGTCGGCATCGGCGATCTGGGCCAGGGCCTCTGCCTTGTTATGCACGGCGACCAGCCGGACGCCGGGTGCGGCCGCCTGAAGCCAGGCAAGCCGGTTTGTGTTGTTGTCGACTGCAACCAGGATCTTCCTTGGTTTGCGCCACCCCTTTATCAGCTCGCGCGCAGGCCGGGAGGATTCGACCAACCCCAGCTTGCCTGCGATTGCCGCAAAATCGCTGTCGGGAATTGGCGTGCTCACCATGGCCTGCGGGCCACCCAGATTGGCCGTCCCCGCGATCTGGGCCAAAGCGGCCACAGGGCATAACAGGGCTATGAGCACCGCGATTGCACGCATGAGATTGACCCCCAGGCTTCTGGGTATATTAATGCCGAGGGAGAGAGGACAATACCATGAAGATCCAGTGCCATCCTGGGCCAGTGGGCTGCCTGATAGCGGTTTGGTTGGCCACCGTGCCCGGCCTTGCGGAGGCTGATATCGCATTCAAATTCGTCAGCGCCGAAAACGCCCGGACAATGCTTGCCGGACCAAAGGCAGCCGACAGCCTAGCGGAAGAAGGCAGTTTCAGCATGAGTCTCAGAAGGCGCACGGCATCCAGCCATGTCGAAAAGCACATGGGCTGGAACGAAGAACTGGTGATCCAGGAGGGCGATGTGCTGCTCAATTATGGAGGCAACGGGACCAATATCCGCCAAACCGGCCCAGATGAGTTCAACGGTGACGCCATTACGGGCGGTAACAGTGTGTTGATGCATGCCGGCGACATCGTCATCATACCGGCGGGTACCTGGCACGAAGATGTCCTTCGATCACCGGTCATGCGCTACATTCTGTTCAAGACGCGGCATATCTCTTCAGCCGGCAAATAGTTCATCTTGCCGAAATTACGGGAATTCCGTTGGGATGTTCCAGCTCGACGGGAACCTGGAACCAGGAACAGCGGCCTCTTAAGCGCGTTACATGACCGATCAAAAGGAGAATGTCATGCGCGCCACCCTCGCTTTCGCTGGACTTGCGGCCGCTTTGTTCCTCGCCGGGTGCGGTACTGATCCCGGTGATCGTCTCGCCAGTGGCGCCATGATTGGCGCGGCGGGTGGTGCCGCAATAGGTGCGGCTGTCGGCAACCCCGCCGCCGGAGCCGCAATCGGTGCAGTTGCCGGCGGCGTTACCGGCGTGGTAACCGATCCTTGCACTGTGAATTTGGGCGATCCGGTCTGGCGCGACCATGGTGGCCGCCGAGAATATGAGCGCCGTTGCGGCCATCCTCCGCCCGATTAAGCGTTCAGCCGGATTCGTCTGCGGCTTGAATCAGGGCGCGGATGTAGCCGAAGCCATAGGCCCACTGCTGTAATTCCGCTTCGTTCTTGTCCGACACATTGTCGGCCAGCTGGGAGATGTGGTCTACGGCGATCACCCCGTCGTAGCCGACATCCCGATAGGCGCCCATGGCGCGCGCCATATTCACATCGCCTGCGTCGGGAGGGATTTCCGCTATGAAGTCATCGCGATGTCCTTTGATGTTGCGGAAGTGGACGCTGAAAATCTTCTTGCGCTCACCAAACCAACGGATGACGTCATAGATTTCCCGGCCCGGCTCCTGCAGCATCTCAGCCACCGTGCCCTGGCAGAAATTCAGTCCATGATAGGGACTTTCCTGGATCGAGACAAAGCGTTTCATGCCATCGACCGTGCCGAGCACCTGGTCGATGCCCTGATGCCCGTTCGGTCCCATTGGCGGGTCATGAGGATGCTGGGCCAGGCGGATCTTGTACTCGTTGGCAACGGGAACCACGCGCTCAAGGAAATAGCTTATTCGCTCCCAATAGAGATCGGCATCGACATGACCCGCTATCGTCAGTGCCGTGTCCGGCTTCGCGCTGTCATAGTTCCACCGGTTGTAAATGAGGTCACCGCGACCCGGCACCTTGCCGGAGCGCAGTACCTGCAGGAATGACAAATAATATTTGATCGCAGGGACACCCGCCGCCGCGCAGTTCTTGATCGTGGTCTGAAACTCCTCGATCTCACTGTCGCGCCTGGCGTCGCCCAACATGATCCCCGACAGGCCGCGGCCGATGAAGCAGTTGGTCATCACAATCTCGATATCATGTTTGGCGGCCTGATCGCGCAGCTTGCTCAACTGCTCGACCGTCGGGGCCTTGGGATTGACCATGTCGGTGTCGTACCAGCCGCAGGTGTGATGCACACCGAAGCGAGCGAGAAACGGATAGTTGTTGCAAACCTCCGCGACGGAAACTTCGCCCACTTTCATCAGCGCGCGCTTGTGCGGCCGGCCAGCTTGGCCAGATGGCGCGGCCTGTGACGTGTTTGTACCTGCAAGCGCGGACAGCCCGGCAGCACAAACAAAATCGCGTCGGTTCAAGTCATCCATGACGCCTCCCTGCTCTCAATGGGTGCCATCGCGCGGTGCCGGCACAGGCGCAGGCTTGATTTCCACCGGCAAGTCACCGGGCCTAGGCAACGCAAAGGCGATCAGCGCCACCTCGCCATCCGGTCTTGGCCCGCCGCTGGCCGCAACCACGACGAATTGACGGCCGCTCTTTCCGACAAAGCTCATGGGATTGCTGCCGACCGGCGACGAAAGGCGCACATTCCACAATTCCTCGCCGGTACGCGCGTCGTAGGCGCGGAACAACGGCTGATCGTATACCGCGCCGTAATAAGCTGTGCTCGTTGCGCCGATAAAAACAAGTCCGCCGCCAGTGGCAAGCGACCCGCCCATATTGATCATGCCGGTATGCGCGCCGACGCTGCCGTAAATTTCCGCACCGCCAAGGGGCCGGCGCCATGCGATCTCGCCTGTATTGCCATTGACCGCAATCATTTCGCCCCAGGGTGGCTGGACACAGGGCATGCCATTGGCATCAAGAAATTTGGTGTAGGCGTGATCGATCTTGTAGCCGCCAGCGGACTGGGGATCGTTCGGCGCGGCGCGCACAATCGTACCGTAGGCAGGAATATTGTCGGTATTGACGAAGATGGTGCCGGTGCGCGGATCAATCGATGCCCCGCCCCACACGCCGCCCAGCCCACCGACATTGGCCGGCAGAAAGAGGCTTGGGCCATTGAGCCTGGGCGGCTGAAACGGCGCAATATCGCTCAGGCCTAAGCTGTTCCATTTGTCGGTGCAGAAGCGGTTTGCCTCCGGCGTGATCGTAGAGAGGTCGGCCCGCATCATCCCCATTTTGGCCAGGGGCACCGGCTTCCTGGGGTAAGGCTGTGTTGGAGAAGCGTGTTCCCCGGGGATCGTGCTTTGTGGAACGGGACGCTCCTCGACCCCGAACACCGGCTTGCCGGTGCGACGGTCGAGAATGAAGATCAATCCCTGCTTGGTGACTTCCACCAGCGCCTTGACCTTGCGACGCTTTACCGTCAGGTCGACAAGCGCGGGGGCGGCTGCGTCGTCATAATCGAACAGGTCGTGATGCACCATCTGGAAGTGCCAGCGGTATTTGCCGGTCAATGCATCCAGCGCGACAATCGAATTGGCGTAGAGATTGTCGCCGGGCCGATCGACCCCCACGAAGCTATCGGCGGGATTGCCAATTGGAACGAAGACAAGCCCGGTCTCCTCGTCCACCGACATCGCCCCCCAGGCACTCGGTCCGGAACGATCCTTCCACCCGTCTCCCCAGCTTCCCGCGTTGCGTTCACCGGGCCTGGGCACGGTATGGAACCGCCAAACCAGGCGCCCGGTGATGACGTCATAAGCCCGCGGATCGCCAGGGGGTCCATGGGCGCCGAATTCCTGTGTCGCCGGTCCGGTAATCAGGAGATTCTTGTAGATGGTCGGCGGCGAGGAAATGGCATAACGCTGGTCCGGCGAGGCGAAGCCGTCGCGGATGTTGATATAGCCGCTATCGCCGCCAAAGCTAGGCGCGGTTTTTCCGGTCACGGCATCCAGCGCATAGATGCGGTCGTTCGCACCCATGACGACGCGCGGGGGATGGGTTGCGTCTCCGGGCCACCAGGATAAGGCCCGCATCCTGCCGCGCTGGCCGCTGGCAAAGCGCCAAAGCTCCCTGCCCGTTTCCGGATCGAGTGCGATCGCAGTGCCCTGCATGTCCTGCAGATACATGACGCCGTTCATCACGATTGGCGTCATCTCCCAGCTACCCTTCTGGTCGAGCGCATATTTCCACACCGGTTTGAGCTGACCGACATTGCGCGTATCGATCTGGCCGGCCGGCGAGAATCGGTCATAGGCGAGGCCATTGCCCCAACCTGCCCAGTTGTGTGGATCCGGCAGCGGTGCAGCCGCCACCGGCCAGGTGGCCCAGAAAAGTGCTGCGATGATGCAATGACAGCGGCTCATGTGATATGGGCCTCGGCCTGAAGCAAGCCACGGATATAGCCGAAATCGAAAGCGAAACTCTCATTCACGCCGCCTGGATTGTCCTTGAAGCGCGGCGCATGGTCAGGCATCAGAAGCCCGTCATATCCCACCTCGCGATAGACTTTCAGGGCCTTCACAAAATCCACATCGCCTTCGTCGGGGAAAGTCTCGACAAAATCGTCGCGATGACCGCGAATATTGCGGAAATGGACATTGAAAATCTTGTCGCGTTCGCCGAACCAACGGATCACATCATAGATTTCCTCGCCCGGTTTCTGCAGCATCTCCGACATTGTGCCCTGACAGAAATTCAGACCGTGATACGGACTTTCCTTGATCTGCACGAAGCGCTTGACGCCTTCCACTGTTCCCAACACCCGCTGCACGCCGCGATACCCGGATGGCGGCACACCGGGGTCATGCGGATGCAATGCAATCTTGACCTTGTACTCGTTGGCCACCGGGACCACGCGGTCCAGGAAATAGGTGATGCGTTCCCAGAACATGTCGGCAGTGACCATGCCCGCCTTTGTCAGAGGAGGGTTCTTGGGCGCATCAGCCAGCTTCCAGGCGGTATAGAGGGCATCGCCGCGCCCCTGGACGGTACCGTTTCGCATCGCGCCCAGGATGGTGAGCGCATATTTGATGCAGGGAATGCCAGCCGCTGCGCAATTTTTGAGATGAATCTGGAAGGCTTCGATATCACGGTCACGTTGCGGACTCTCGCCCAAGTCGATCGCCGGATGGGCCATCTTATCCACATTCTCTGTTGGCAGCGCACACTCGGCAATGTCCATGGTCAGGCGATGCTTCTCGCACAACTCACGCGCCCGGCTGAGCTCGTCTACCGTCGCATAGATTCGACTGGGATCCTTGACCACCGCGGCACAACCCACTCCGTTCACGCCGAAGCGGGCAAGATAGGATGCCATCCTGTCATCCAGCACACCCTGCAATTCGTGACCTATCCGCGCCTTGAGCGGCTGGCGGGTCCTGGACACCGCGCTCTTGGCGTCGGCCTGCGCGAAAGACGGCGCTGCAGCCAGCGCACCCCCCGCCGTCACAGCCGTAAGCAACTCCCGCCTGTCGAATTTCATCGGCCCCCCTTATTTCTTATTCGTGTCTTGCAGCTCTTTGGCGCCGACCATATCACGGCAGCAAGAGCCGGCCGTCAATGAATCGGCATCGAGCTTCGAACATTGTCGGCCCAACGCTGCAGGGCCAAGACCATGCCATCTGGAAAAATGATGGGCGCAAAAAACAGCCCCACAAGCAGTCCGAAGAAAAAGCCGATCGTTGCCTTTCCCAAATTGGTTCCCTTTTGCCCGCCGGTCTAGAGCCGGGACAGTTCAGTCCACTTCACATTCTTGAAAGGCAAAGAGCGAATGCGCTTGCCGCTGGCGGCAAAAATCGCATTGGCAATGGCCGCGGCAATTGGGGCGACGGAACATTCCCCAACCCCGCCCCATTTTGGCTTTCCCCTCTGGTCCAGTCCGCCGGTATTGGCGAGATGCGCCTGCACGTCCGGCGCGTCGGAAAGCGTGACCATGCGATACTGGTTGAAGTTGCTTTCGACCGCGGCGCCATTCTTGATCGTGATTTCGCCATACAGCATCGCGGTCATGCCGAAAATCACACCGCCCTCGATCTGGGCCTCGACCAGGTTGGGATTGACCACGTGATAGGCGTCGGTGGCGGCAAACACGCGGTCGACCTTCACGGTCCCTTTGCCGTCCACGGTCACTTCCGCGACATGACCTCCAATGGCGCCATGATTATCGACGAGGGAAATGCCGCGCCCCCGCCCGGCGGGCAACGGCGAATGCCAGTCGCTGACATCCTCGAGCTTGTTGAGGACAGAAAGACAATCAGGCCGGTCTGTCAGGCTGCGGCGAAAGGCCAGCGGATCCTTGCCGGCGGCGTGCGCAAGCTCGTCAATGAAGCTCTCCAGATAAAAGCAATTTTGCGAACCACCGACCGATCGCCAATAAGCGACCGGCACATGGGTACTCTTGTTCTGAACCCCCGTATACCAGTTGGGCACCTTGTTATAGGGCACTGACGGGCCGATGCCCTCCACGGAAGTATTGTCGACAGTATCGCCATGCATCTGGCCGGTTGACTTCTGGATCGAACCGCAGGCGCTTTCGATATGCAGGGCCGTGAGGCTGCCATCGGACGCGAGCGCTCCTTTGAGCCGTATGGCCGATTGCGGCCTGTAGCGGTCGGCATGCGTATCCTGTTCCCGCGACCAGACCAGTTGCAGCGGCACGGTGATATTACCCGCCCTCGCTACCATGACTGCATGGCGCAGCTCATCCCCGAACGACCTGCGGCCAAAACCGCCACCCAGATAAGACTGATGAAAGAAAACCTGCGCGGGATCGACGCCGGCGAGTTCCGCGGCCATGCGGGCATTGGCCAGGGCCGATTGCGACCCCATCCAGATATCGAGCCTGCCATCGCGCAGATATACTGTGGCGTTGCAGGGCTCCATTGTGGCATGCGCCAGAAGCGGGGTTTCGTAAACCGCCTCGATCGCGTTTCTAGAATTGGCGATCGCGGACTTGGCGTCGCCGTCATTGCGGGCCGTCAGCATCGGCCCATCCAAAGCCTTCCTATACTCGGCACGGAACTGTGCGCTGTCGGTACCGGCTGCGGTGCCTCCATCCCAGACTATCTTGAGCGCCTTCAGCGCCTCGTTGGCGCGCCAGTAATTGTCGGCAACGACCGCCACTGCGTCATACAGCCTGACTACTTTGACAATGCCGCGCCTGCCTTTGATGGCGCTGTCGTCCACGGACACAAGTTTGCCGCCGAACACCGGACAAGAAATCAGCGAGGCATACAGCTGGCCCGCTTCACGCGTATCGATGCCGAATTTGGCCGCACCATTCGATTTGATCGCGGAATCGAGCCGGAGTTGGCGTGTCCCTGCCAATGTGAATTGTTCTGGACTCTTGATGGCCGGTTCCGCGGCCAGCGTCACCTTGGCGGCATCCTTGGCCAGTGCGCCGTAAGTGAGGGATCTGGCCGTTGGTCTGTGCGTGACCTTGCCCTGAACGGCCTCGCATTCCGCAGCCGGTACATTCCATCTGTTCGCCGCCGCCTGGACCAGCCGCACACGCGCCGACGCACCGGCCTGCTGGACCCGCTCCCAATTCATGCGGATGCCCATACTGCCGACAGTCAGCATATTGCCATAGGGCGTGCCGGAATTGAGATTGCGGTTCACCGAGGCAAATTCGACCTCGACTTTGTTCCAGTCGCATCCAAGTTCTTCAGCCAGAAGCATGGGAAGACCTGATCCGGTACCCTGCCCCATTTCCGCCATGGGACAGCGAAGGGTGACTCTTTCGTCGGGCCCAACCACAACCCAGGCATTGACCTCATCGGCATTGATGCCGTCATCGGCCCAGTAGCGCGACTTGAGTATTGGCGCCTCGGCCCGTGCCGCACCGGATGCCAGCACGCCCAAAGCCATTGCGCCCGCAAAGGTGCTGCCCGTGATCACAAAGCTGCGGCGCGACAGTTCGCCATTGATTTCGGCTGATTTGGATTTGCTCATGGTCCGCCTCACGCCTTGATGCCGGCCGCGCGCTTGATAGCGCGGCGGATACGGACATAGGTGCCGCAGCGGCAGATGTTGCCGATCGAATTGATGTCGGCATCGCTGGGATTGGGTTTCTGCTTGAGCAATGAAACCGCGGCCAGAATCTGTCCCGACTGGCAATAGCCGCATTGCGGCACATCTTCGGCGATCCATGCTGCCTGGACCGGATGCGACCTGCCATCGGCCGACAAGCCCTCGATCGTGACAATCTCCTTGCCCTGGGCACGCGAGAGGGGAACCTGACACGAGCGCACCGCTACGCCATCCATCAGCACGGTGCATGCGCCGCAAGCTCCGATGCCGCAACCATATTTCGTGCCAGTCAGCCCCACTTCATTGCGCAGCGCCCAGAGCAGGGGCATCTCCGGTTCCAGATCCAGGCTGTGCGCAGTTCCATTGACCTTGAATGCCACCATGGCGACCTCCTTGAAGATCATGACAATGGTATCACGGCATGATCCCGCCGCGGGGGGCGCCTGTTGTGCGCACTTTCGACGGAACCGCCCCAATTCGGAGGCCGGAGCGCAAGGGGTGTAAGCCGGTGGAGTCGTTGGCTTTTCTGGCCGAAATGACCACGCGATATTCCATGGGCGCCTGCCATCAGCGCCTCGATGACGATGCCGAGGAACCCCGTAACAAGACCCGGCGAAACCAATCCTTTTCGAAAAGTTTCACGAGTCTGTCGGATAGGCGGAAGGCCGCAGGCATAACCACAAATTAACCAAGCTTCCCTACCCTGGTGCTTCGCGCCCAGACCTTAATTCTGCGAGATCGCATGACCCAGAATCTGCAGACTGCCAGCCAATCCGAACAGCAGGCAGAAAGTGCCGAAGCTGCAGACCGTGTTCAGGATGCGCGATCGTTGATCGACCATCTGAATTCCGTGCTTTCGGTTGAAGCAGATGAGACCGATGCGCAACCTGCGCCGGAGCAACCTTTCCCAGAGGCAACTTCATTCGCCAGGGCCATCATGCGGCAGAGCGACCAGATTCAATATCTGGTCGAGCAGATCAGCCGCCTGGACAGCGACACGGAAATCGCAAGGTTGCGCGATGTCGTGGTTGATCTGTGCTCGGCCCTGGCCGAAGTGATTCTGCGAATGAAGCAGGACTCTTCGCAGGCAGCCGGAAAGATCGGCGTGTTGGTTGATGCGCTGACCATTATCGGCGGCGACACCCCTAACATCATCGATTCCTCGAATGTCGAAGCACTTCTCTCGGGCGCAAAAGCCGCCGCAGACCGGCTGGCTTCGCTCGAAGGTCTCTCAAAAGACGCTCGTGCCGCAATCTCGGCGCTTGAGGAAATCCAATCCCGCAGCCAGAACAAGATCCGCGATCTGTCGGCGTGCGTCATAAAGCTCAACGATAGCGTTGAATCCGGAAGCGCCGAGATCGCCGACTTGCACCAGCGGATCGAGTCGTCTGATTGCGCACTGGCCCACGGCCTGGCATCGCTGGGCGACGATGTCACAGCGGGCCGCAGTGAGATCACAGGACTGCAGCAAAGGATCGAGTCGACCGACCATGTTCTTGCCCAGGGCTTGGCGTCACTGGGTGACGAAATCACCACGGATCGCAATACTATTTCCGGGTTGCAGCAACAGATCGAGTCGACCGACCACGCTCTTGCCCAGGGCTTGGCCTCATTGGGATCGGACGTTGCGGCCAGTCGCAATGACGCGGCCGGATTGCAACAGCGGTTTGAGTCGGTTGATCGTGTCCTCGCCCAGGGATTGGCAAAGCTGGACGGCAGCGTCGAAGAAGGCCGCAAAGAAATCGACGGCTTGCGTCAGAGAATCGGATCCTTTGATCAAGTTCTCGGCCAAGGTCTGGTGACCCTGAATGAGCGCACAACCACCTTGCGGGATGATCTTGGACAAGCCATTGCCCGCATTGCGTCAGTCGAAGACAGCAGCGCGATGTACGGCGTCTTCAAGGACAAGATTGAATCCCTCAATGGCCGCCTGGCGGAGCTGGAACGCAACTCGGCCGCGGAAATCAAAAGTTGGCGGCTCCACGAATCGGAGCGGAATGCGGCGCTGATCAGCAAGCTCGAAACGCTGGAGCAGAAGAACCAATCGCTCAGCCAAAGCGCGGAGCAGGTTGTGGCACGCCTTAACGCGGCGGAACAGACAATCGCAATCGTGGTGCAGCGGCAAAAGGCGCTGTCATCCGTGCATGACCGGGTCGTGCGCCTGTTGCTGGCGAATCCCGACCTGCAGTCCTGACATCGGCGTTTGCGCCTCAAGAATCATTTGTAAGTCTCGAGATAGGCTGCGACGTCTTCCGCATCGCGCATGCTGGCAAAACCCGAGAAAGGCATGTGGTTGCCATTCACCTTGGCCTGCGGGTCATGCAGATAATCGCGAAGATTGGTCGCATCCCAGCTGAAGTCGGCGCGTTTCATGGCGCTGGAGTAGCGGAAATCTTCAAGCGAGCCGGCCTTGCGCCCTGTAACGCCCTTCAGGCTTGGCCCCTGCGCGTCAGCTGTCTCGCTGTGGCAGGCGATACAGGCAGCGAAGAGCAGCTTGCCGTGGGCCGGATCGGCCGCGGATACGGGCGAACCCAGAAACACGGCGCCCAACGCGGCACCCTTCAACACAGAACGCGCCCATCTCATTCCCGATTCACACATGCACCAATGGGCCCGGATTCTTCAGATAGCTTGTCTTGATCTTGTCCGCCGACCACAGCGCCAGCGCACCAAGCGTACCCGTCGGATTGTAGCCATGTTGCTGCGGGAATGTGCTGGCACCCATGACGAAAAGATTATGCGCATCCCAGGTTTGGAGATAACGGTTCACCACACTGTTGCCCGGGTTTGTCCCCATGATCGTGCCGCCAGCATTGTGCGTGGATTGATAGGGCACGATGGTGAAATTCTTGGGTCGCGGCCGCAATTCGTAATGTGCCGGACCCATTGCCTTGATGATGCCCTCCAGCCGGGACAGCAGATAGCGCGACATCGCATGATCATTGTCGGTGCCGTTGTAAGTCAGGCGCAACAGCGGCCGTCCGAGCGCATCCCGGTAAGTCGGATCGATGTCCATATAATTGTCGCGATGGGCATAGACCGAGCCCTGGGTATTGAAATGGACGGCGTGATAGTACCACTTGACGGTTTCGCGCTTCCATTGACTGCCCCAGGAGGGCGTGCCGGCCGGTACGGAGCGCCCATCGATCGGCGGGGCGCCGCCGCTGGAGCCGGCGAAATAGCCGCCACCGACAAAGCCCAGCCCGGAATGGTCGAAGCTGGCATTGTTGAAGTCGTCGATCACAACGCCGCCGCCTGGCGAGCCCATATAGGGATTGAGTTCCTTTTCGGGGAAAAAAGCGACGGCGGGCGCCTCGAACTGGTAGCAGTAGTTTCTGCCCACCTGGCCCTTGCCGGTCAAGTGATCATAGGGCTCCCCGATGCCGGAATGCAGCAGCATATGGGTATTGGTGAAGACGAAGCCCGACAGCACCACGATATTGGCCGGCTGCTCGTATTCCATGCCGGTTTTCATATCGGTGTAGAGCACGCCGGTCACACGCTTCGCAGCCTTGTCGTACAGGAGCTTCGAGACAAAGGCGCGCGTTCGCAATTCGAATTTCGGATCCTGGCGCAGCGCCGGCATGATGGTTGTGACCGCAGAGGCCTTGGCGCTAGCCTCGCAGGCGGTGCGGGTGCAGAAGCCGCATTCCTGGCAGGCCCCCATGGAGACACCGTAAATATTCTTGTAGGGAGCGCTTGCTGCCGAAAAAGGAACTGGGAATGGATGATAGCCGAGGCTCGTGGACGCGGCCGCAAACATCGATCCGCCTTCCGACGACGGCATTGCCCGGTTGGGATATTCGCTACTGCGCGGGCCTTCAAAGACATTCCCGCCCTGGATCTTGCGGCCTTTGAGGTTTCCCGCCTTGCCCGAAACGCCGCACACCTTGTCAAAGCGGTCGTAATAGGGTTCGAGCTCGTCATAGCCGACGGGCCAATCCTGGATCGTCATAGTGTCGGGAACCGCCTTGGCGCCATAGCGGCCCTCAAGATACGAGCGCAGCTGAAAATCATCCGGCTGAAAGCGCCAATGCGCGCCGCCCCAATGATTGCCGGTGCCGCCGACACCTTCGCCGGGCAGGAACGCGCTCCAGCGCCGGATAGGAAGCGAAAGTTGGTCTGGCCGATTGCGGAAGGTGATGGTGTCGATCGAATTGTCGCCCATCAGTTCCAAGCGCTGCTGGTATTTGAGTTCGTCGCGGATGCCGGGCAGCGCGAAGTCCTGGGCGGGCCGTCGGTCGGGACCGCGTTCTAGGCCAACGACATGAAGGCCTGCAAGCGTCAACTCCCGCGCCATGATGGCACCGGCCCATCCTATCCCGATCACAACGGCGTCGATTTCCTTGAGCCTTGTCGCCATCGCCATCCCCCTTCAGGAAAAGTCCGCAATCGATTGCGGCTCGGCGACATAGCGTTTGTTGCGGTACTCTTCGATCTTGTCGGCATAGGTCGCAGGCAGGCCGGGAAAGCCCAGCATGCGCCAGGATGCCTTGCCGCGGTTGCCGCCATAAATGGGGTCGGAGAAGAAGCCCTCCATGGTGATGGTGAGCAACCGCTGGAAGAAAGCCCGGGCGTCGAAATCCTCGAACTCAGCCTTTCCGGTTTCCATAGCCGTCAGTGCCTCGATCCGCTGGTCGGGCGTGAGACGGTCGAAGGTCTTGCCATAGGTCTTATGGGACCAGGCATTTGCCGCCACAACCCCGGCCGAGAAAAAGTCGCACGGCGTCAACGGCAGCTGATACCCCTGCTCCGGCATGCCCGGATGAAACGGTCCTGCCCGATACATTCTGGCGCCCGCGCCCCAGGCGCTGGCCAGTTGGCGGTCGATGAAGACGGGAATGCCGCATTCCGTGCCCGAAGGCGAAAGCGCATCGGCAGGAATGATGGTATCGGCGACAGCCGAATAGAATGCCGCCTCTTCCGCCGTTAGCACCAGCCAGGTCTCGGTCGGGACTTCTGCGGCTTGAGCGGGAGCGGCTTGCGCCTTTGCGGCCGGCAGTGCGGCTGCGGCAACGCCGGCACCCGCCGCGCCCGCGGCCGCCAGAAAATCACGCCGCGGAATTGTGCCCTTCGCCATGGCCGGTTCTCCTTAGTTTCAAGGCGGCAAGTAACACGAATTTCTAATCGCTGTCGCGGCTTGGAACAACAACGAGCCGCTGCCGAACGCTGAATGATGCCTCAAATCACGACGACTAAGCCATGCAAGCGATATATACGCTGGAACATAGCGTATCGGGATCCATTTGCCTGGGCCGCCTTGAAGGGGGAAATGAATTGGATCAAAATTTGCCCGGTTGAGTGAGGAGGCAGCATGCTGCAGCTTCAGGTCAATGGCCAGACGCGCCAGCTTGACGACGATGTGGACCCCAAGACGCCGCTGCTCTGGGTATTGCGCGATCATTTGGGGCTGAGTGGCGCCAAATATGGCTGCGGTATCGGCCAGTGTGGCGCCTGCACAGTCCATCTGAACGGCAAGGCCGTACGCTCCTGCCAGGTCCCCGTTGCAACGGCGGCATCTCAGAAAATCACGACCATCGAAGGCCTGGCGGGCGACGGCCAGTTGACCCGGCTGCAGCAGGCCTGGATCGACCTGGACGTGGCGCAGTGCGGCTATTGTCAACCGGGGCAGTTGATGAGTGCTGCGGCACTGCTGGCCAGCAAGCCCCACCCGACCGATGCGGACATAGACCAGGCGATGTCGGGCAATCTCTGCCGCTGCGCCACCTATAACCGGATCAGGGCCGCCATTCATTCCGTCACCGGCCGCATCGCTGCGGCGGCTGAAAAGGAGCCGATCCATGTTGCAGGCGATTGAGACACGGTCCGACCCTGCGATAGGCCGGCGCGGATTTCTCAAGATGGCAGGCGCCGGCGGACTGGCACTGGCCTTCTGCCTTCGTCCAGGCTCGGCATTCGCGGCTGCTTCCGATGGCGGTGGCTCGACACTGAACGCCTATGTGGTCGTTACGCCCGACAACAGCGTGACCATCTTCGCCACCAATCCGGAAATCGGCCAGGGCATCAAGACATCCTTCGCCATGATCATTGCCGAGGAACTGGACGCAGATTGGTCGCGGGTGAAGGTTGAGACTGCGGCAGTCGATCCAAAACGCTACGGCAACCAGAGTTCGGGCGGTTCGATGTCGACACCGCGCAATTGGGACACGTTGCGCCGGGCCGGCGCCACCGCGCGCGCCATGCTGGTTGCTGCCGCGGCAGACGAATGGAAGGTCCCTGCGGCGGAATGCTCGACGGACAAGAACACCGTCATCCACGCGGCGACCGGCCGAAAGCGCAGCTATGGCGAGCTTGCCATCAAGGCCTCCCAGCAGGCCGTACCGGGGGCCGGAAGCGTGCCGCTCAAGGACCGCAAAGACTATAAGCTGCTCGGCACGAGGGTGACCGGCGTAGACAACCTCCAGGTCGTTACCGGCAGGCCATTGTTCGGCATCGATGTGCGGCTTCCCGGGATGCTTTATGGCAATTACACCAAATGTCCCGCCGTTGGCGGCAAGGTGGCAAACGCGAATCTCGATACGGTCAAGCGCCTACCCGGCGTGAAGGATGCCTTTGTCCTGGACGGCAATGGCCGTCCCGAGGAGGTCATGCCGGGCGTTGCGGTGATCGCCAATTCAACCTGGCGCGCCATCAACGCAAAGAGAGCGCTTCAGGTCACATGGGACGAAAGCCTGGCCTCGAAAGACAATTCCACCGAGGCTGCCGCAAAAGCGCGGGATCTGGCCAAGGGATCCGGCGATCATGTGATCAGCAATGTCGGCGATGTGGACGCGGCCTTCGGCAATGCAGCAAAGACGGTGGATGCTTTTTATGAATACCCGTTCCTCTGCCATGCCACGCTCGAGCCGATGAACACGACGGCCTGGTTTCATGACGGTGTCATGGAAATCTGGTCTCCCACCCAGGCGCCCACGCGCGGACTGAGCCAAGTTGCAGCCTTGCTGAAGCTGCCTGAAGACAAGGTTGTCGTCCATCAGACAAGGGTTGGCGGCGGGTTCGGCCGCCGCGGAACCAATGATTTCATCTGCGAGGCCGCTTCCATCGCCATGAAAGTGAATGCGCCCGTAAAATTGCAATGGACGCGGGAAGACGACATGGCGCACGATTTTCATCGCGTCGCAGGATTCCATGCCTTCAAGGGCGCACTGGATGCCAATGGGAAATTGACAGCCTGGCAGGATCACCTGATCACCTTCACAGCCGACGGCAAACAGCCGGTCCATGGCGGCGACCTGCCGGTTGCCGAGTTTCCGGTCAATGTGCTGGCGAACGCCCGCGTCACCAGGAGCATGATGCCATTGATGATTCCCTGCGGTTCCTGGCGCGCGCCCGGCTCGAACGGCTTCGCCTATGCCATCGAGGGATTCATTCACGAATTGGCGGTGGCAGCTGGCCGGGATCATCTCGAATTCCGTCTCGAAATGCTGGGCGACCCGCGCTGGCTGAAGCCGGGCGATCCGGCATCCCTCAATACGGGGCGTGCTGCCGCGGTCATCAAGCTGGCCGCCGAGAAGGCCGGGTGGGGGAAAAGCATGCCAAAGGGCAGTGGCATGGGGCTGGCCTTCCACTTCTGCCATCTTGGGCACGTCGCCGAGGTGGCAGAGGTGAGCGTGGATGACAAGAAAAAGCTAACCGTGCATCGGATCACCGTGGCGGCCGACATAGGTCCGGTGGTTAATTTGAGTGGTGCCGAAGCCCAGTGTCAGGGCGCGGCGCTGGACGGACTTTCGACCATGGTAGGACACCAGATCGACATCGAACAGGGACGCATCAAGCAGTTGAACTTTGCCGACTATCCCCTGCTCCGGATGCGCAGTGCCCCACCCGTGGATGTGCACTTCATCCAGTCTTACTTCAGTCCCACCGGCATGGGCGAACCGGCCTTGCCGCCCATTGCAGCGGCCATCTGCAACGCAATATTCGCAGCCACAGGCGACCGCGTGCGCCGGCTGCCGCTCAGCAAATCGGGCTATACGATCTAGAGCGGTGGATTTTCATACGAGTCCATAGCCAGCGGCTTTGAAGAAGTTTTGGCATTCGAGGGGATGGTAGAGATCGCAAATACGGCCGATCTCCTGCCAAAGGGTATCGATTGTTCTGGCGGCCTTTGCTCGCAAATGCGCTTTGAGCTTGGAGAATGCCATTTCGATGGGATTTAGGTCTGGGCTGTAGGGCGGCAGAAATAACATCCATGCGCCGCGAGCCCGAATGTCTTGTTCCGCCTTCGGGCTCTTGTGGGCGGGCAGATTGTCCAAGATCACGATATCGCCCGGCTTGAGGGTTGGGCAAAGCTGGGTCTCGATATAGGTCTCGAAGATGCGCCGGTTCATCGGTGCGTCGAAGACAAAGGGTGCAGTCAGTCGGTTGAACCGTAAGCCTGCAATGAAGGTTTGGGTCTTCCAATGCCCGTATGGCGCGTTGGCGCGAAGACGCTCACCCTTTAGGCAGCGCCCCCGCTGGCGTGTCATCTTGGTTGTTGTGCCGGTCTCGTCCAAGAATATCAGGCGATGCTGATTAAGCCGCATTCTTGGTTGGCGGCCATGGATCCATTCCTCGCGTGCTTGTCGGACGTCCACACGATCTTGTTCGCTGGCCAGAAGGCTTTTTTTTAACGCTGTAGCCATTGCGAAGAAACCAGCGTGAAAGCGAAGCCGGTGCAGTTTGAGTTCCTGTCTCAGCCAGTAAATCCGCGGCCAATTCCGACATCGTGATGTCGCCCTTCTCCTCCATCCTGCGAACCAGGAATACACGATGGGCATCAAGCTTGGCATGACGACGCCCCCCAATTGGCCGAGCTTCGATCCGCCCACTCAACCGAAAGGC
>DATKEP010000035.1:0-7458 GCA_035512055.1 Rhizomicrobium sp. | reverse complement strand
AGCCCTGCCCACGGCGGACCGATGCAAGGTCGCTGGAGGCCAATCCTAATTGCCTATTCCATGAATCTGCCCGCGCCGCACTGATGGGAGAGAGGTTCGGTCCACCGGTAAAGCGTGGGCCCGTTCTGTGAGACGGCCATTCGGCTATGCACCCGGACTGAGTGAGCAAGCAAAGGCCGATTGTCACGATCAGTCTCATGCCTGCGCTTCGCTTATGCTCCACGGCCTGCAAGATTGCAGTTCGACTTTGGATTACATCAACGCCAGCAGGCTCTCCAGCAACACATAGGTCAACCAAATGAAGATCGCGAGCGCGCCCGCCACGGTGACGACCATCAATACTGCCCACACGATGCCCGCTGAGCCCGCGTCCAGGAGCCCTCGATAAGCTCTGCTGTGTCGCCTGCGTCCCAAAATTCGCTCCGTAAGGGCCAGCCACCATTGCGGGAGACATGCGGACCGGAGGATTGGTCCGTGCCAAACTGTACCAACTTATATGGGGCGGGGCCATATGGACGTGGTCTTTGATTTTTTTGATGCGAGCCACCGCAAACCACGCAAGCCGCCTCATAGGCCGGCGCATCGCTTGATTGCAATTTTCAACTTAAGACCTTGAAACGATTGTCTCAGCTCCGGGCCTTAACCATCACAACTTTCCAAGAGTTCGAAGCTGCACCAGTGGCCGCGGCAGGGCACTCGTGCGGTTTGGTCTAGGGGCGTGTCGGCCGGGTGCCGGGATACGAAATCCCGATTCCGGCTCCGGGATACCAATGCTGCAGCGGCGTCCCGATCACGGCCCGCCTGACAGCTTCTGGAACAAGGGGCTTTACGATGTTCCTGATCCTTGCGGGCTTCACCCTATGGCGACTTGACCCGGTTTAATCAGTTCTAGTCAAACTGCATCTGTGGTTGTGGGTGGCTACGCCGCTGAATGGTTGGCAGCGCGAAGTGGCGGCATAGTACCACCGCTATAGACGCGCTCTATCCCGCACCAGACCTCAACTGCCTTTCCGTTGGCGAGTCTGAGAGCCGAACGGATAGCATAGTAGTCGTTTAAATGGATTTGCGACGTGATCAGCGACGAGCGCCCGTCGGCTCGAAGGATGCGGATTTCGTATTCGTGCATGGAAGCCTCCCATGTTCCACACCCCGGATTTTACAACCACAAACCCTCGATTTGTCCAGAGGGAAATGGCCAGGAACGCGCTTCCCAATCTTCAATTAATTTCACGATATCGCCAATGTCCTGCAGGCGATCCGTGAGACGGGCGCCATTGCGGGTGACATGCGAACCGCGCGGTTGATACGTGCGAAATTGTACCAAGTCGTATATTCGACAAAATTACTCGCGAATGTCATTTGACCGATAAGCACGAAGCGATTCTGGAATTGTCCAAGGGTAAACTTACTACATCTGGAGGCCTCGGCTATATCCGCAGGCGCACATCGAGCGGTGAGTATCTAATCGACGTTGAGAAAAAATGCCGGACAGAACGGTACATGTGTCAACATGGAAATCGGAATGAATTCTACCCAGACGATTAAGGGCACATTTGATCAATATTTAGGGGACGAATATCGCTTCACGAGAGCGATCATCCCGATCAAGTTGGCTCAATACGAGGGGAAACACTTAGTTTCCCGTTCCCAGGCTCGCCGAATAATGATGCGGGCCGAGAAGCTCAGCGAAGTATGGTTAGATTTCACAGATGTGGCCGAGATCGGCCAACAATTCGCTGATGAGATATTCCGCGTTTGGGCGCGAGTCCATCCGAACGCAAACCTATCCTATATCAGTGCGACTCGCGAAGTTCAGGCTATGATTGAACATGCTTTGGCGAATGCTAGCGAGGACGCCGCGCAGCTTTCTTTGCAGTTCGACCAGAAAGCCCAGACTTAGACTTCTTGGAATGTGGTTCCTTCACTTCGCCCGTGGCGATCTTCATTACCAAGACTGCATTTCCGATCACGTCAGCCTCACGCTTCCGGCCCTGGGGTCCCTTTGGCATCTAATCTCTCATAGCCCACGATCACGGCTTCAAGGTTGCCGGCACGATGCCGGTAATCACGAGCGGTCTCGGCTGTAACATCTACATCTGAGCCGTTGACGCGCCGCACAATCTTTACGTTGCCGGTTTCCAGGTCTTGAGCCCATGCCAGCAACCAAGCGCATTGGCCGCGATAAGCGGCCTTTAAAGCTTCCAACGCCAACCCCAGCGGCATGGAATTACTCTAGTCCCGCAGGCGGCCCCGCTTCAACGGCGGTTAATATTCAAACTGGAACAGTGCCCTACGGCGGGCACTGGTACAGTTTGCCTAGGGTTGTGCCTCCTGCTGCATCAACAAATATGCAGTGTCGAAAAATGCTTGATGCTCGATGATCTTGCCGTCCTTGAGCCGCCAGTGCAGCACCCATTCCATCTGCATGGTCTTGGCAGCCGTCCTCCGGCCTTTGGCATCATACGAAAGGGTGACATCGAATAGTCCCCATACAACGTCCGGCCCTTCCACGATTTCCACCGGAGTCATGCGATGGAAGGTGTAGTCCTTCGCGATATTCGACACGACATCCAATATTCCAGCCCTGTTGGTATAATCGCCCTTGAAGCTGAAGGGGCTGCCGGGGTGCCGGGAGCCGCTTTTCCACACCACATTATCGTGTAGCGCCGCAAATAGCGGCTGTATGTCGGATTTCTCCCATGCGGCAATAATGGTCCGCATTAGCTGTTCGCCACTCATTTTGCCCCCTTCAATTCCCATTCTTCAATCAGTTTGACGAAATCGCCAATGTCCCAAAGGCGTTGCTCAAGGCCGCAAGCCATTGCGGGCGACATGCGGACGGCTGAATTGATCCGGGCAAAATTATACCAAGTCGTGTACAGCGCGACCATGTGGACATGGTTCTCGATCTTCTTGGAATGGCCGTTAGTCAGGCGGGTGAAGCGCCGCATGTGCTGGCGCATTGTTTGATTGTGCTTCTCGACATAGGACGTGGAAACTAGCGCCTCGATGGGCTTCCCAAGAAAGCGCTGTTTGCGCGTGCCACAGCATTCGCCAGGGCTATATTTGCGCTCCGGGCCAGCAGCGTCAGCCGTGGGGCCGTAGAATTTGATTAGCTGCGCATTGTCCACATCAATGCCGAACGCTCCCACGACGGCTTGCAGAGAGGACCCGTGCCCATCCGTGGTTAGTTGGAGGCGGTTTGCCAGACGGTCCGCCACGTCAAACATGAAGTCCTGCGCGCACTCGGCATCGCGGCTCCCGATGAGGTAAGACACGATCAGCTTGCTGTCGGCATCAATGGCGGTCCAAGTCCATGCGTCGCCAGCGCCTTCCGGCGCGGCTTTGGCCTTCGCCAAGTTTGCCCGCTTGCAATAGTTGATGGCCCAAATTTCATCGCACTCGACCCGGCTTGCCTTCACGCCGCGCACGGCCCGGTTGTGATGCGCCATGCAGGCCGCCCCGGCCTGTTCCAGATACCGCAGGACAGTCACCTTGGAAGCGCCCGTAAGCCGCATTCACGCCGTCCCCTTCCATGTAAGGGACCGCAAGGGTCGGAGCGTTCGCAAATTCTATGCCGCTCGTATTCGTGAGAACGGGCAACTCGTCATGAAGTGGGATAATTGGAACGCACCACGTCCATTTATGGGGGTATTCTCTGCAAACCGCCGCAATCAGATATTGGGTGAATGTCGGCAGCTAAAAAACGATCTGGACAGCTACAGCGAGCGCCACTGCCCGGAGGACCCGATCCAAACCGATTTCAACTTCAACGTTGACTTGGAAGAATTGGAACAACTAGACGACGTCGGCTAAGACTTCTTCCAACGCACAGACGCAGCGACTTTAGCGATTTCCGCCCTCTGAGCGGGCGTTAGCTTGGCCGCCCGCGCCTTGCCCCCCTTAATTCCGCCAGCCTTGCCACGTTTGACCGCCTTTGGATCCGGAGCTTCGTCCGTCTGCGGCTCCTGTCCTGTCGCAATCAGCATGACTCGGACGGCATTCTGGGTGACATCGGCAGGGCGCTTCTGGCCGCTAGGTCCCTTGGGCATGTAGCCTCCGGTATACTTCAAGGACGGCCTGCATATTGCCGGCCCTGTGGCGGCATTCTGCGGCCAGACTGGAAGTAAGGTCGATCTCCTTGCCTTCTACTTGGCCCATGAGCCGGCGGGCGCCGGTCTCGAATTCATCTGCGAGGGCCAACAGCCAATCAATTTGGTGCTTATAGGCGAGCAGTAAGTGTTCTTCTGATGCTTTGGGCATAATCGGACCCTAACGCCGGGCTCGGAACCCTTCAACCCGCCGAAAAATTCAAACTGTGCCAGTGCCCTATGGGGGTTTGGTCTCTTCTTCCTCGCCCGTCGCAATCCGCATGACCTGGACGATATTGCGGATTACATCGGCGGCCCGCTTCTGGCCTTGGGGCCCTTTAGGCATTTCGCTTCCACAACATGAGATAACCCAGCGTTATTCCCATCAAAACAAAAAATGACGCGACACCGATTGGGATAATGACGATGGGGTTGAAACCAACTACCACCACCCACCACGCTAGGAGTGCCCAGAAACCCAAAAGTAGGGCCGTCATGATGCAAAGTGCTATTCTTGGCGTCATTCCGGCACCCTAGTCCCGGGCCGCATTCCCCTCAACCCCCGTCATGGTTCGAACTGTAACAGTGCCCCCATGGCGTTGGGTTTTTATATAACCGATTGAAATGATTGAAATAGAGATGTGACACTAAACCAAAAGTTGTGTTCGTTTGACTCGCCGAAGTCGCTGCATATAGTGCGCCGCCTCCCGGCACTCCGCCGGCGACCCAAATACCTTCCGAGGACCGATGAGCAAACGCGCCAATTCCAAATACAAACTCGACCGCCGCGTCGGCGAAAATCTCTGGGGCCGCCCCAAGAGCCCTGTCAACAAGCGCTCGTACGGACCGGGCCAGCACGGCCAGCGCCGCGCCAAGAAGCTTTCCGACTATGGAACGCAGCTGCAGGCCAAGCAGAAGCTCAAAGGCTATTACGGCAACATCACCGAGCGGCAGTTCCGCAAATATTATCAGGACGCCGCGCGCCGCCCCGGCGACACCGGCGAGAACATGATCGGCCTGCTCGAGACCCGTCTGGACACGGTGGTGTTCCGCTCCAAATTCGTGCCCACGCCCTTTGCCGCGCGCCAGCTGGTCAGCCATGGCCATGTGAAGGTCAACGGCCGCCGCGTGACCATTGCCTCCTATCACGTCAAGGACAATGACACGATCGAGCTGACGCCCAAGGCGCGCGAGATGGCGCTGGTGCTGGAAGCCATCAAGAGCGCGGAACGCGACACGCCCGACTATCTGGAAGTGGCGGAAGGCAAGACCGCCAAGCTGCTGCGCACGCCCAAGCTGGCCGATGTGCCTTTCGCGGTGCAGATGTCGCCGCACCTGATCGTCGAGTTTTATTCTCGCTAGTCAAGGTGCACCTGGAATATCGAGAGCCCGCCAGAAATGGCGGGCTTTTTCATGTCCGGCAGGCCTCGCGCGGGCACCAGACACATTCCGACACATTCTGAAATTGGGTCGCAATGCGCGTGGCACGCTGTGGGCGTTGCATATGGTCGGGTTGGTGCCCCGGATCGGTTCGCCGCGAGGTTGAAGGGTCCGCAACGGGACATTGCCAAAGCCTCTCACGGCCCATGCCGGGCCATTCTATGGAGTCTCGCGATATGAAGATTACGACAAAACTTGGATTATTGTTCGCGGGCATGATCACTGTGTTCGTCCTGCTGGGCGTTACGCTGCTGGCCCAGATGAAACTTGTTTCCGACGGCTATGACGCCGTGCTGGCCTCGCCCGTGCGCGACATCGATGCCGCCCGCGTCGTGCAGGTCAACTTCAAGAAGGAAGTCCAGGAATGGAAGGACACGCTACTGCGCGGCCACAATCCCGCGGATCTGGCCAAATATTCCAAGCAGTTTCACGATGAGCAGGCCAGTGTCCGGGCCGGCGCCGTCGCCCTGTCCCAGACCGTGGAAGACGAGGAAGCGCACAAGCTCCTGGTCAAGTTCATCGCCGCCGACGACATCATGAACACAAAATATAGCAACGCCTATGAAGCCTATGTGGCAGGCAATGCTGATTTCAAGACGGCCGACAAGCTGGTCCGTGGTCAGGACCGCGCCCCCACCGACCTGTTCGACAAGGTCGTGCAGCGGTTGGATACGCGCGTCAAAATGACGGTCACGGCGCAGCAGATCTCCGTGCACAAGAATCAGGCGCTGGCGCTTACCATCTCCGCCGGCCTGCTGCTCCTGCTTGGAGTGTTTGGCTTCCTCACCGTGCGCAGTATCGTCCAGCGCCTGGCAGCCCTGCGTGCCGTGTCCGGCCGCCTGGCCAAAGCCGATGTCGCGGGTCTGTCGATCGATGTTTCCGGCAAGGACGAGATCGGCGAATTCGGCGAAAGCATGAAGGGCGTTCGCGCCGCAATCGAAGAACTGCTGCATGTGGCGCAGTCCGCGTCCAAAGCGGCCTGAGAAGATAGGAGAATAAAGAAATGGCTGCGAAACTGACCGAATTCTACGCCCAGGCCACCAAACAGTATGGCGTGATGGGACGCATGAAACTGGCGATGCTGACCAAGATCTCATCCGAAAAGGCCGGCAACGAGCCAGACTCGCCGGAAAACATCAAATTGTTCGAGCAGGCGATAGCTCAGCTAAAGGCTGCCTGACCTCGCTCCTGGCGACAAGAATTGCAGCCTGTCTCCCCTCGTGGCTGCAAAAGGGGCCATGCCCCAAAAACGGAAAAGGGAGCCGAACCCCTCGGCTCCCTTTTTTGTTGCCTTTAGGCCGGAAATGTCAGGCCGGTTGCAGCGCCACGCCATGCTGCTGGAGGAAGGGAACCAATTCCTCCTGCTCGAACATCTCGCGCACGATATCGGCGCCGCCCACAAATTCGCCCTTCACATAAAGCTGGGGAATGGTCGGCCAGTTGGAGAAGACCTTGATGCCTTCGCGCACTTCCGGGTCTTCCAGCACGTTCACGGCTTTGAACTTGGCCCCGATATGGGAGAGTATTTGCACCGTCACCGCCGAAAAGCCGCATTGGGGAAAGGCGGGTGTGCCCTTCATGTAAAGCAGCACGTCATTGCTTTTCACGTCGTCGGCGATGCGGGCCTGCACATCAGACATCTGGAACTTCCTTGCAATATGCAGCCATGATCTAAGCATGGGGGGCGGACCGGTCAAGCTTGGCCGGAAAAGCGCCATTTCACCCGGGTTTTGATGCAATTTCCGCCCGAATTGACGCAGGCCCTCGAGGCCCTTCTGGAGGGCATGCCGCGCAAGGAGCTGGCGGCTGCCGCAAAAGGCCTATCGGCTGGATATCGCCAGGGCGCCACGTCGAAGCCCATCACCACACAGCTTCAGGCAATAGCCTATGCGGTGGCGCGCATGCCCGCCACCTTCGCCGCCGCGTC
>DATKEP010000034.1:0-8397 GCA_035512055.1 Rhizomicrobium sp. | reverse complement strand
CGGCGGCGGCAACTTCGGGAAATGGCCATTTGGCCGGATCGTTGCAGGCCTGAAGCACCGAACCTTTCAGGCGGCAGCCGGTATCGCCCAGCACCAGGATGCGTTGGGGTTGGGTGACCGGCACAGGCAAAACCGCCCCGCTGATTTCCCGATGGTCTGCAGTGCGCCGATTTCAGCGGGAACGAGGAGCGCGGAGATCAGCGGGACTGTTTTGCCTTTGCCGATCACCCAACCCCAACGCATCCTGGTGCTGGGCGATACCGGCTGCCGCCTGAAAGGTTCGGTGCTTCAGGCCTGCAACGATCCGGCCAAATGGCCATTTCCCGAAGTTGCCGCCGCCGCGGCCAGCCTCAAGCCTGATCTGGTCATCCATCTGGGCGACTATCTCTATCGCGAAAATGCTTGTCCGGCGGGCAACCGGGGCTGTGCCGGTTCACCTTGGGGCGATAACTGGACCACCTGGCAGGCGGATTTCTATACCCCTGCCGCGCCTTTGCTGGCGGCCGCGCCCATCGTCTTGGTGCGCGGCAATCATGAGGACTGCAAGCGCGCCGGCCTGGGCTGGACGTTGCTGCAAGGTCCGAGGGTATTTGATGACGCCGCGCCTTGTGCCAAGCACGAGCCGCTCTACAGCCTCGATCTTGGCGGCCTCACTTTGGCGGTGCTGGACGATGCCGTGTCCGATGAGACCGACCTCGACCGCGCTGCGGCGCAAGTCTATGCCGATGAGATCGGCGGATTGGCCAAGCTGCCCGCGCCGGTCTGGTTCGTGCATCACCGTCCGACCTGGGCGGCGATGAGCGGTCCGCTGGGCATTCCGATCGGCGGCAACCTCACCCTGATTGACGCCGGACAGATCGCGCAAGGACATGGCGAGCCCGCGGTGCCCCATTCGGTCTCCTTGATGCTGTCGGGTCACATTCACACGTTCGAATCCATCAACTTCAACCAGGACGTGCCGCCCCAGATCGTGGCCGGCAATGGCGGCGACGATCTCATGGTCACGCCCCGGAATTTGCGCGGCGCCCAGTTCGTCGGCCATTCCGGTGTCACCGTGGCGGACGGCCTGTCGGTGAGTGGCTTTGGATTTCTGCTGATGACGCGCACGAACGAGGGCTGGACCATCGATCTCTATGACCCCGCCGCGCACCCCAAGGGCCAATGCCATTTCACCGCGCCGCAAAATGGCAAGCGCGGGCGTCTTGATTGCCCCGGCGTGAAATATTGAAACAGCCTCAGAGAGCGGCGGCGTTCTTGTCGAGCATCTGAAGCAGCGATGCGGTCGCAAAACCGTCGGGCAGCAGGCCTTTGGCCTTCTGATATTGACGGAGTGCGGCGCGGCTTTTGCGCCCCATCACACCATCCTGCGTTCCCGGGTCGAAACCCAGCTTCGCGAGATCGGCTTGAAACTGCAGACGCTCGGTGCGCGACAAGGGCCGTTCGTCACGCGGCCAGGAATGCTTGACGGGCGCAGAACCGGCCATGCGATCGGCAAGCAGGCCCACCGCCAGCGCATAGCTCGCGGCATTGTTGTATTTGAGGATCACGCTGAAGTTGGATAGCACCAGAAAGGCGGGCCCGCGCGCACCGGCGGGCAAATAGATGCCCGCGCTGTCACCAGACTGTGGTAGCAGCGAACCATTCGCCGTCTTGATCCCCATCGCCCGCCATTCCGCGACCGTCCTTTGCGTGTCGATGTCGGCTTGGTCATAAGGGAAATTGGCGGGTAGTTTCACTTCATAGCCCCAGCTTTCACCTTTCTTCCAACCCTGCTCGGCCAAAAGCCGCGCCGCCGAGGCCAATGCGTCGGGCGCCGAGGTCCAAAGGTCGATCTTGCCGTCGCCATCGCCATCGGCGGCATATTTGAAGAAAGTGGTGGGCGTGAACTGGGTCTGTCCGAACGCGCCAGCCCAACTCGAGATCATCTCGCTCAGAGGATAGTGCTGCTCCTGATAGAGCTTCAGTGCGGCGAAGAATTCCGGCTTGGCATAATCGGCGCGCGGGCCGTCATAGGCCAGCGTCGCCAATGCCGCGAACAGATTGAAGCCGCCGCTGTCGGCGCCAAAATCGCTTTCCATGCCCCAGATCGCGACTAGTATTTCCTTGGGGACTCCACTGGACGCCTCGATCCGGGCCAGCACATCGCCATAGCGCGTCAGCATCACCTTGGCGTCGGCAATGCGCCGCGCCGATACCGCCTGGTCCAGATAGCTCCACACCGGCTTGGCGAATTCCGGCTGATTGGCGTTCATGGCGGCGATGGAAGGAAGGGGCGCGATCCCGGCCGTTGCGGCATCGAAAGTCTCAGCCGTTATTCCTTGATCGAGCGCGCTCTTGCGCGCCTCGGCCAGGAAGGCGTCGAACTTCGGGTTGCCGGAACCGGGCGGGGCAGGCGCCGGCGCGGCCGGGATTGTGACAGGCGGCGGCGCCGGCGGGGCGGGCTTTGGGGGTGTTGCCGCGCAGGCCGCTACCAACAGGCTGCCGCACAGCGCGGCAAGCCGGTAAAGGCCGGTCAGGCGGGGGACAGGGCGTGCCATGGGTGGAATTGGTACACCGGTTCGGGGGCTTTTTGGCGGAAAAGCTGGGTTTTTTGCGGTATTTGGCGGGTTGACAGGGTGGGGGGCGTTGCATAGTTTCCGCGCCTTCCACGGATGACGGCCTCCCGGGCCGAATTTTTGGCTCAGAAGGCGTGTCATGAAGGTTCGCAACTCCCTCCGGTCGCTCAAGAAGCGTGACAAGGACTGCCGCGTCATCCGCCGCAAGGGCCGCGTCTACGTGATCAATAAGAAGAATCCGCGGTTCAAAGCCCGCCAAGGTTAAGCAATACTCGCGCCGCATTCCAGGACAGGCGCATGCTTCTTCCACCCACCGACGCAAAGATTGTCGCCCGCCGCGCCGAGATCGTCGCAGCGCTGAAAGCGATCGTGCCCGGCGGTGTGGTGGCCGATCCGTCGGGCCTGGCCACATTCGATGCCGACGCGCTAGGCGCTTATCACCAGATGCCGCTGGTCTGCGTGCTGCCCACCAACCGCCAGCAGGTCAGCGAAATCCTGAAATATGCACAAGCCAATGGCGTGCCGATTGTACCGCGCGGGGCGGGCACCTCGCTCTCGGGCGGCGCGCTGCCGCGCGAGGACGGCATCTTGATCGGCATGGGCCGGATGAAACGCATCCTGGAAATCGATTACGAGAATGGCTGCGTCGTGGTCGAGCCCGGCGTCACCAACCTCAACATCACCAAGGCGGTGGAGGCCAACGGCTTTTACTATGCGCCCGATCCCTCCAGCCAGATCGCCTGTACCATCGGCGGCAATGTGGCGGAGAATTCCGGCGGCCTGCACTGCCTGAAATACGGCCTCACCACCAACAATCTGCTCGGTGTCACATTGGTGCTTCCGGGTGGTGAGATCGTGACCTTGGGCGGCAAATGCGGCGCGCAGGGAGGGCTCGATCTTCTGGGCATCGTCACCGGTTCCGAGGGCCTGCTTGGCGTGGTGGTGGAAGTGGTGGTGAAGATCCTGCGCAAGCCGCCGGTGACCCGCACCTTGCTGGCCTCCTTCGATTCCGTTCCGGCCGCGGGCCAATGCGTGGCCGCCATCATCGCCGCGGGCGTGGTTCCCGCCGCCATGGAATTCATGGACCGGCGCTGCGCCGAGGCGGTCGAAGGCTACAACCAGCCCGGCTATCCGGCCGGCGCCGAAGCCATCCTGATCATCGATGCCGATGGCGTGGAAGCCGATGTCACGCACGCGGTATTCAGCATCACCGAGATCGTCGCACAGTGCGGCGGTACCACGATCGAGGCCACCGACGAAAAACAACGCACCCGCATCTGGTCCGGGCGCAAGGCGGCCTTTGCCGCCATGGGGCGGCTTGCACCCGACATGATCTGCATGGATGGCACGATACCCCGCCATGCCCTGCCGCAAGTGCTGGAAGAAATTGCCAAGCTGGCCGATCATTACCGGCTCGGCTTCTGCAACGTGTTTCACGCGGGTGACGGCAATCTGCATCCCCTGATCATCTTCGACACCATGAAGGATGACGAGTTCGAAAGGGCGGAGGCGTTTGGCGCCGACATCCTGCGCCTTTGCGTCAAGGTGGGCGGGGTGCTGTCGGGCGAGCACGGTATTGGCGTGGAAAAGCGCGACCTGATGACCGACCAGTTTAGCGAGGCCGATCTGGAACAACAGCATCGCCTGAAATGCGCCTTTGACGCGCAGGGCCTGTTCAATCCCGGCAAGGTCTTCCCGACGCTGTCGGCCTGCGTGGAGCAGGGTCATATCCATGTGCATGGCGCCCAGCTGCCGCATCCCCATCTGCCGCGCTACTGATGACCAAGGTCGCCAACGAAGATCAGCTGGTCGAATTCGTACGCGCGGCGCGGGACGTCAGATCGCCATTCGAGATCGTGGCGGGCGGTACGCGCCGCTCGGTCGGCAAGCCGGTTGGCGAAATTCCCATGCTGGATGTATCGGGCCTGTCGGGTGTCATCAAATATGAGCCGGCCGAGTTGATCATCACCGCGGGGCCCGCCACGCCGGTCGCCGAGATCAAGGCGGTGCTGGCGGAAAAAGGTCAGCGCCTAGGCTTTGACCCCGCCGACTGGTCAAGGCTCCTGGGCTCCAACGGCGCGGCGACGCTTGCCGGCGCCGCGTCCAGCGATGCCTCCGGATCCGGCAAGCTGCGTCATGGCGGTGCCCGGGACTCGCTGCTTGGTTTTCGCGCCGTCAACGGTCTGGGCGAAGCGTTTCGCGGCGGCGCCAAGGTCGTCAAGAATGTCACCGGCTTCGACCTGCCCAAACTGGTCTGCGGCGCCTTTGGCACGCTTTGTGTGCTGACCGAGATGACATTTCGCGTCTATCCGCAGCCGCAATTGTCCACCACGCTCTGCATGGCCGACGTCACGCCGGAAGAGGGCTTCGCCGCTTTGCGCAAGATCGCGCTCAGCGCGTTGGAGCCTGTAGGGCTGGCTTACCTGCCTGCCAACATGTTGGCCGATGGGGGCAAAGGCGCCGCGCTGATCAAGCTTGAGGGTGCGCAACAACCGCTGGAAGAAAAGATCGCGCTTGCTCACGGCCTCTTGGGCAATGCCATTCACCCGATCGAGGGCGACCTTTTCACGGCAATCGGCTGCGGTGAGAAATTCGCCGACATCCCCGGCGACATCTGGCGGGTGATGATCCCGCGGGCCGAGGCGCCGCGCATTGCAATGGAATTGCACGCCCGTCACTGGCTTGGCGATCTCGCGGGCGCCGTGCTGTGGCTTGCGGCCGATCCGGCGGAAGGCGCGCGCATCCGCGAGATCGCGGCCAAGGCGAACGGCCAGGCGATGCTGTTGCGCGGTAGTGCCGAAAGCCGAGCCGCGCTTGGCCTTTTTGCGCCGCAAGCCCCGGTGCTGGCGGCCTTGAGCAAGGCAGTCAAGGCAGCGTTCGATCCACTGTCGCTGTTCAATCCCGGACGCATCTGATGCGCTATAACTTCACCGCCGATCAGATTGCCGATCCCCAGTTTGGTCCTGCCGCCAAGGCCGTGCGTGCCTGCGTGCATTGCGGCTTCTGCACCGCGACCTGTCCGACTTACGTCGTGCTGGGCGACGAGCGCGACAGCCCGCGCGGCCGCATCGTGCTGATGAAGGACATGCTGGAGAAGGGCGGCGCGCCCACCAAGGAACAAGTCTATCACATCGATCGCTGCCTCTCCTGCCTGAACTGTAAGACTGCCTGTCCCTCCAGCGTCAATTACCAGCGGCTCGTGGATCAGGCGCGCGTCCATATCCAGGAACATTACAAGCGGCCGCTGGCGGACCGGGTGATGCGCTTTGCCATTGCCAAGGTGATGACGCGGCCGGGACTGGTGCGACTTGGTCTGTTGCTGGCCAAGATCGGTGCGCCTGTTGCCAGGCTCTTGCCGGGCCGGCTGGGCGCCATGGCGCGCATGGGACTGGCCGCGCGCCCGCAAAGGCCCGAGCCGGTGCTATTTCCAAAACCGGCACAGGTGAAACAGCGCATCGCCATCATGCCGGGCTGTGTGCAGGGCGCGCTGGCGCCGCAGATCGATGCGGCGGTGGGCCGTGTACTGGCGCGGCGTGGCATCGAGCTGGTGGCGCTGGGAGGTGCAGGATGCTGTGGCGCGCTTCCCCACCATATGGGGCGCGAGCGCGATTCCAAAGAATGGGCCAAGAAGGCGATCGTCGCTTTCGAACAGGGCCGTTATGACAGTGTCTTGATCACCGCCACAGGCTGTTCGGCACAGCTCAAGGACTATGCCCATCAATTTGCGGGCGATCCCGTCTGGGAACCGCGCGCCACCAAATTTGCCGCCGCCGCGCGCGACTTCCTCGAGCTTTGCACGCCGGTCACTGTAACGCCGCCGCGTGCATTGCGCGTGGCCTATCATCCCGCCTGTAGCCTCCAGAACAGCCTCAAGCTCAACGGGGTAGGCGAGGTCTTGCTGGAAGCGGCGGGCTTCATCGTCACGCCTTTCGCGGAATCCCATCTGTGCTGCGGTTCGGCGGGCACCTATTCCATCCTTCAACCGGAGCTTTCCGGCCAATTGCGTGCCCGCAAGCTTGGCAACATTGCGGCGGCCGAGCCGGATGTACTGGTTAGCGGCAATATCGGCTGCCTGCAGCATCTGGCGGCGGGCGAGGGTCTCGACCAGCCCATTCTCCACCTCGCGGAACTGCTGGACTGGGCCGAGTGCGGCGTGAAACCGGCCAATCTGGAATTATCGAACCAGCCGCATTAAGCTCGTACCATGCGTGGCGCGCTTGTCATTTCTCTGCTTCTTCTCGCCGGCACGGCCCTGCTTGCCGCCGGCGCGGCCTTGGCCGTGACCCCGCCGGCCAAGCCAACCTCCCAGCCGGCGCCCGCCAAGGTCACCAGCGAAGAACAGCTTTTCGTCCAGCTCAAACAATGCAGCAGCGCGGAAGAAGCCCATCCGATCGAGGCCAAGCTGCAGGGGATGTTCCGCGTTTCGGGCAGCCCCAGTGTCGACTTGCTGATGACGCGGGCAACGGCGGCGCAAGGTGCGGGCGACAACAAGACCGCCCGCCAACTGGTGGAAGCGGTCACCAATGTTGCGCCCAAGTATGCCGAAGGCTGGCATGTCCGCGCCGGCATGGAACAGAGTGCGGGCGACGACACCGCCGCCCTGGTATCCTTGCAGAAGACTGTCCTGCTCAATCCGCGCCAGTTCACCGCCCTGAACGAGCTGGCCGACATGCTAGAGGATTATGGCGACAAGGGGGGCGCATTGAAGCTTTATCGCCGGGCACTTGATCTCGATCCGCAACTGGAAGGCGCCGCCCAGAAGGTGCGCGAACTGACCCAGAGCGTGGAAGGCCGCGATATCTGATCCCATGCGGTGGCTAGCGGCGAGCAGCCTGATCCTGACGCTCGCATCGCCGGCGAGCGCGGCGTCATACATGGTGGGCACCTGGTTTGGCCATGGCCAGCCTCAAGACAAGGATTCCATGTATATCGACCGCATGCGCGCCGACGGCTCCTGGCGCGGAGAATACCGCACCTGTGTCAAGGGCGAGGCCCTCGACGAGGTGCAGGAAGGTCATTGGACGCTTGAAGGCGACATGCTTTCGCTGCGGGTGGACACGGTGAACAGGGTACGCGCGCCGCGCACCGATCTTTACAAAATGCTGGCACACACCGCGACAACCCAGAAATATCTGAGCTTGGCCGCGAATTTTCCCTACACGCCCCAGCGCGAGCCGGACGATTTCAAGATGCCGTCCTGCCAGTTGATCAGCTGATGCGGCATATTTCGATTTGTGCAGGAATTTGTCTGGCGGCGCTGCCGGCGATACCAACTTGGGCCGCGCCGTCCCTTGCGGGGACCTGGTTCGGCCGGGGCCAGCCCTTCGACAAGCAATCCATGTATCTCGACCGCCTGACGGCCGACGGCAAGATCCATTCCCGTTTCCGCGACTGCCGGAATGGCAAGGCGATCGACAGCACAGAGGACGGTAATTGGTCGCTTTCCGGCAGCATTCTCACCATCCAGATCAATTTCCACAATGGCCAGCTGATGCCGCGCACGGATGTCTATCGCCTGGACTTCGCCAGCGCGGGCGACTTCAAGATCACCTATGAGCTGCTGAATTTCCCTTTTGACGAGCGCCGGGTGGCCGACAATTATGAAATGCCGCCCTGCCAGCTGGTGAGCTAGCATGTCAGGTAAGTCCGCTCTGATCTCAATTTCCCTATACTGTCATTCCCGCTTTCGCTGGTATGGCAATTTTTGAGGTCAAATCCGAACTGACTAATCTTCATCCGTGACGAACGCCACGCGCACCATGTTGGTGGCGCCGCTTGTGCCCAGCGGCACGCCCGCGGTGATCACGATGCGCTCGCCGGCCTGGGCAAAGCCTTCCTGGCG
>DATKEP010000033.1:0-7853 GCA_035512055.1 Rhizomicrobium sp. | reverse complement strand
TGGGCGGTAAAGCCGATCATCTCGCGCAGCAAATCTGCGTCTGAGCTCTTTTCCAAAAGCGTACGAAGAGTCATCATGTCATTGGTCATCGTGGGTCCTTTCGTTCGGTCCAGGTTGTGCTGACCAAACCCTACGGAGATTCACGATGACCCACGCTGTGGATAACTAGCCCGCCTGCGCCTGACTCGTTACCGGTCGCTGCGGCGGGCTAGTTACCCACAGCTCCTACACCACCCGCTGAGACGCGACCGGTACCAAGTGTCAGATTCTCTCCACTAGACCACTTATCATTTCGACAAATTTTGGGCTTTGCGCCACGGAGTTCGCAGTCATTCTAGATGATTGGCCTGTATCTTCCGTCCCGAAGTTACTCAACGCGGCATATGCGATTGGGCGACCTTCTATCCAAAAGGCATTTGCAGTAGACCCAAGAACGCCACCAGTGTGTCCCACCAATGAGCGCCCCGCAGACGATTGACGAAACAAGCCATGCCCGACGTAAAAGGGTCCTTGGCTCGTGACGCCCGCCTCTCTCCATGCGGTCATAAATCCTAACGATGCCGGTTTGAGCAACCTCCCCGAACGAAGCGCACTAAAAAACTTGGCAACATCAGGAGCCGTCGAGACGATGCTGCCCGCAGCCCACTCGCAGGACAAATTTGCTTTGCTTACGTCAAACAGATCATCGCCAACCTTTGTAAAATATTTCGAGACACCAGCAATCCTTTCAAAGTAGGGCGTGACATATTGATATCGGTTGGCACAAAGCGTCGCCTTTGCAGGCGTCGAAATGCCATCCATGTAAGTGTTATATAGATCCAATGGCGCACAGATTCGCCTAGCAATCTCATGCCAAAGTGCATTTCCCGTGATAGCCTCTATGATGAGACCAAGGATCGTATAGTTGGAATTTGAATAGCTGTACTTCGCGCCCGGGGCAAAGAGCGCGGGTTTTCCATAAATGTATTGGAGCGAGGCAGTCGATGACCATATTTTGGTCGGATTGATGCTTGCGCCTCGGGCGTCACGAATCCAATCGGGGTCGTCTTCCCAACTCGGAATCCCACTTGTATGACCCATAAGCTGGGCAATGGAGGCGTTTCCTATATTCGCAACGTTTCTCAACTTTTGAGAGCCTAGGTAGTCCAGGGCTAAGGCATCTAAGGAAATCCTGCCCGCCTCTTCCAATTGCATCGCTACGACCGCGACGAACGTCTTGGTAATACTTCCGATGCCAATTGCATCGGTGGCTCGAATGAGAGTCCGGGCTGCAAGGCTTCTATAGCCCGCTTCCCCAACCAACGTGTTTGCGGAACCCCTTATAGCAATCGCAACGCCCGGAAGTTGTCGGGGTGCAAAGGAGTTGAGGAAGGCTTGCACATTTGGAGGGAGCGCATTGTCAGTCCGCAAGTGGCTCGGGTTTCCCAGCGCATAGCAAATCCGCCCTGCTGTTATCGCTGTCAGAAATCCTGAGGCAGCGTGACGGCGAGAAATCTTGCGATAGTCGGCAACCGGCGGTCCCATACCATTTATCAAACTGAGATATCGGCCTGACGAAGGTTTTGCACCAGCGCGATAGAGAGACTAATGCATCAGCGTGCTTCGATCTATACCTGTGGCCAGAACCAGTGCGAGATGGGGAACGCGATGTTCGACGTTTTGATAGCTGCGGTTTAGCCGCTTCGGTAATCGCAGCCATCCGCGACCCAATGTTTGATGGGCCTATTGTCTAGGCTCCCGGTGAGGCCGCCCCCAGCCCCATCCCTAGGTCTCCCGTGGCATAGCTAACCCGGCAGTCTGCCTATCCCCTGCCGGGTTAGCTTCTTGCCAGCAAGCCAAATAAATCGTCAAACTGACCATCTGACCGCATCTGCAATCACTACAAAGATTACTGCTTCCGCTCGATCAATATCGCTTCTACATCGTCCAGCGCCTCATCAGCATGAGTAACTGGTGGCCTGAGCAGCGCCGCGCCGGTCTTCAGGGTGGAAATCGTCGCGGTACCGTCCGGCAAAGTGGTTTTGATGCGCCCGCCCTTGATCACATAAAGCACCGACGCCGGGTGGGAGTGCATCGGCGTCCTGTCGCCCTTTTTGGGCGCATAGCGTAGAACGCGCACATCGCGGTCTTCGGCAAGCACACTTATGTGCTTCACATGAAAAGTCATAACGTCCTGCCCAAAAGCCGGACATGCAAGCATGAGCATGCCGACAACAAATACGCCTTTAGGCATGGCCCAGGTCTCCTGCGAGTGCGGTCTTGCCGGCGGTGGAGAAATCGAGACCGGCGGCGACCACGAACTGCTTCTGTGCCTCGTCCTGCTTCCCCACATTACCCAGCGCCTCACCCGTTTAAGATGCAGCATGTATTCAGGCCGCCTTTGCTTTGGTGTAGTGGTCGATAACGCCATCCAGGACGTCAAGCGGCACGCGGCCACACTCCAGTCCGGCTTCGTGGAAATCCTTGATGTCATATTTATCGCCAAGCGCCGCCTTGGCACGGTCGCGGGCGCGCACCCAGATGGTGTGGCCCAGCTTATAGCTGCATGCCTGTCCCGGCAGCACGCAATAGCGTTCAACCTCACGGGCGGCGAATCCCGGCGCGTCGCCTTCTACGGCCACGAAATAGGCAATTGCTCGTTCGCGGCTCCAGCCCAGGGAGAATATTCCGGTATCGACCACCAGGCGCGCGGCGCGAAACAGCTGGAATTTGAGATAGCCAATGCGGCCCAGCGGATCGTCGTCATACATGCCGATCTCATCGGCCAATTGCTCGGCATAAAGCCCCCACCCTTCGCCATAGGCTGATCCAAAGCCGGACGCCTTGCGGATCAGGGGTATCGTGGCGTTGGTCAAGGCCAGGCCGCCTTGCAGCTGATGGCCCGGGAGACCTTCATGATACACGGTGGTGGCGAGCGCGAATTTCGGCCATTCGGCGCTGTCATGCAGGTTGAAATAGACGAGTCCGGGGCGCGCGCCGTCCAAAGATGGCCCCTGGCTGAAGGCACTGGGGGCGCCAGCCTCGGTGGCAGGCGGTACCCGGCGCACTTCGAACCCGTAGGTCGGGATGCGCTTGAAGACTGTGGGCAGTTTGGGGCGCACCGCGTCCAGCCGTCCGTTGCAATACGCGATGGCGTCGGCCTTTCCCGCGTCCGTATTGGGATATTGATATTTGACATCTCCGTTCAACGCCGCCATGCGCTCTCCCACCGTGCCTTTGGTGAAACCCTGAGCCTTCAGCACGCCGTCCAGCCGGGCGCTGGTCGCCGCCACCTGATCCAGGCCTAACTGGTGGATCGCCTCCGGCGACATGTCGGTGGTGGTGTAGTAATGCAGCGATGCGGCGTAATAGGCCGCGCCGTCCTTCAGGCTCCTCAAACTGGCGTCATGGCCGGCATGCAGCCGCAGTGCCGTCACCGCATCAATCTGCCGGCTTAGCGCGGGCACGATCTTGTCCGCATAGAGCTTGGCGGCTTTCACGGCATAGGAATCCGGCAGGCCTTTTTGCCTGGCGCGGCGGGCGATGGAGGTGACCATCAACGATTGATCTGCCGGCAACCGGGTCTTGCGCAGTTGGATCAGCGTCAGGTCGAGAAGGAAATCCGGCGGCACGACGCCCAGGGCGCTGTCGTGCCCAAGCTTCGCGGTATCGTCATCAAGCTGACCGACAAAAGCTTCAAGCCGCGCCAGATAGGCATCAGCATCGGCGGCGCTTTCGAGCCGATGCTTGGTATCGAGAAAATCCGGAACCATCTGATAGGCGCCGGACTGCTGGCTGATAACATAGGGTGACGGACCGGGCCCGGCGACGCCGGAAAAATCGAAACCATCGAGCCGCGCCCGCGCCTGCTTGGTATAGACCACCGTATCGTAATTCACTCGGTCGGCGTCGCCGAGCCCCGAGGCGTCGAGCGCCAGCAGGCGGCGCAGTTGATCGGCATTGAGCGCCTTGCTGCGGGAGAGGCCGGCGGCGGAATAATCGTTGAGACGGCCCGCCAGATCCGCGTTCGCCCCCTTGTCGAGGCCCAGCTCCGTGGCGCGTTCTGGACCGTCGCGCAGGCTTTCCTGAAACATGGTGTCGAACAACGCGTTCAATGCGTCGCCCGGAGCAGCAAGAGCCGCCGTGCCGGGCCACAGCATCGCAGACCCGATAAGCGCAGTGGAGGAGAGAAATTCGCGTCGATTGAGTGCCATGATAGAGCTTTCTCTATTGTTGCGATGCCGGACCGCCGATTGTCCTAGCCAGTTCAGCCTTGTTTTTGGCAGACGACTCCAAGACGCTCGTTCAGGGTTCCGGCGTAAAATCTCTCAAGCGGGCGACTGTTTTTGCATCCAGCTTTTGGAGCAAAGCGACGACCAGATCGACCGTGCTATCGAAATCGGCGCGGTCCATTACACCATAATGGGCGTGGGTGTATCGCACAGGAACAACCAGATTGACGGTCGGCACGCCGCCGGAAGACTTCTGAATCTCCGCCGAATCATCCCCATAGCCCGAAACCAGGTCGAGCTGCAGCGGCACGGACTTTTCTTTTGCGGTGTCTCGCGTCATCGCGACAAGCCTGCGACCCGGCAGCGCGCTTGTGTCGAACAGAAAAAGGCCTGGCCCCGCCCCCAATTTGACCTGACTGTTGAACGCAGTCCTGCCGGGCGTATCGCCGGTGACGCCGCCCTCGATGGCAATGCCAATGTCAGGCTTGATCACATCCGCGGCAGAGTGAGCGCCGCGAAGGCCTACTTCTTCTTGTGTCGTTGCCGCGAAAAATATCTGGTTGGGGTGACCTGAAGCCTTCAGGCGTCGCATCGCCTCAACCAAGACTGCGCAGCCGACTCGGTCGTCCCACGCCTTTCCCACATAGCGCTGCGTCCCATTCAGCACTGCAAAGTTTGTGTCAGGTGCCACCGGGTCGCCAGCCTCAATTCCCATGGCCGCAACATCGGCTTCACTTTTTGCCCCAATATCGAGAAAAATCGTATCCGCCGGAAATATTTTCCCACGCTCATCCGGCGACATGCCATGACCGTCCCGTAGTCCTGTAACGGCATGGACGTATCCCTTGGAACCTATGATGATCCATTTTTGATCCGGTAACGCCTGGTCAAGAACGCCGCCCAGCATCTGCATGGATAAAAAGCCGTCATGCGTAACATGACGGACCATCCCGCCAACCTCGTCCATATGTGCATCCAGCATGATGCGCGGTCCGTGATCGCCTTGGCGCGCAATTACAGAACCAAGACCGTCGTAGGTGATTTTATCGGAGTACGGGCTCAGCTCATGAACCATGATTTTACGCACTGGCTCCTCGAAACCTGAAGGTGCAGGGGCTTCCGACAAGGTGCGGAGAAGGTCAACGGTTCGGTCTTGTGCATGAGCAGTTTGCGCCAGAATACCGGTTGCCACCGCGATGAGCACAAAACGCAGGCACTTTGGCTGTGGCCAATTAAATCGTGCCGTGTCCGATTGACCGCCAGGTTTGGCGATATTGATCATGGTTTCTCCTGGGCAAGTTCGGATTTTTCCGATGGCGTGAGGTCCAGTTGTGAAGCGCGAGCAAACCGGACCTTTGCCTCGTCGGGTTTGCCAGCATAGGACAACGCCTCGCCCCATTTCAGACGCAACCGGCCCCAGTTAGGCGTGTACTTTTCCGCCTCCGCGAATTTCGCCAGCGCCAGGTGCGACTGGTTTTTCGCTATCAGCGCTTCACCCCAGCCTTCCAGCGCATCGGCAAAATGCGGGCCTTTTTTGTTGGCCAGCTTGAACTTTTCGATCGCCGCATCGGGCTGGCCCTGCATCAGCAAAGCAATGCCCCAATCGCTATAAGCGAAGGGCGGTGAGGGGCCTTCCTGCACCGCCCTGGCGAACCACCAGTCGGCGCGGGCCCATGCCTTCGCCTCCGCCGCGATCATGCCGCGCACCCGCACGCAGTCGTAGCAGTCGGCGGGTGTTTGCGCGATCAGAGCCTCCGCTCCGGCGTGATCGCCCAGCTTGGCCTTGGCCAGCGACACCCAGGGATAGACCTGGGTGATCAGGACGTCGCGCCGGTCGAACTGGGTCCCTGCGGTATAACGCCTGCTGGCATCCTCCACCGTCGAAATGGTTGCGCCCGCCAGCGCCATGACACCTGGCCAGTTTTCGGCCGCCGCCTCTATACGCAGCCGCCCAACAGCCCGGCGCCCGACCGTGGTCCCCATGGCAACCGGTGGCAACCCGCTCAAGAATTCACGCGCCGCCCGCCCCTCATGCCGCTGCGCAAGGGCCACCCAAATGATCCCCCGCATCAATTCATGCTGCGCCGCCTGGTCGGGCATTTCCAGACCCTGGCGGGCCAGACGCTCGGCCTCGGCAAAGTCTCCCACCCCGCTGGCGCCGCGCGGCAGCCAGGCACCGCGCGCGGTCGCCACATAATCGGGATCGACATCGGGAATTGTGCTGCGGGCCAACAGGCTCGTCGCGATACGGCTCTCTCCCATCGCGGCTTCGGCATGACCCATATTCGCCTCCGCGCCCGCAAGGGAGACATGGGCCAGGGTGTAATCGGGATAGACCGCCACAGCCTTGCGCAGCATCGCCGCCGCATACCGGTCGCTGCTGTTTCCGTCCGGCCCTGACAGGGTGGCCAGGCCCTGCCAGGCCCAGCCCTGTTCTTCGCGTGACTTGCTGGCGGTCAGCTGCTGAAAAATTGCGCGGGCTTCGTCAAGCCGGCCTTGGCGACCAAGCCCGCCCCGAAGATAGACGGCATAACGATAATGTTGGGTCTGGGAATACACATGTTCGGCAGCCTTCTGCACCAGGCCGTCAAGTTCGGATTGCGTTCCAGAAAAAGTGGCTCCGCGCTCACCACTGGAGCGGGCGCTGATGGCCAGACCGGCGTCGGTGTGCCACAGTTCACCGGTGATATGGGTATCATGGCCCAACCAGTCACGCAGGAAGCGACGGAACTCGCCGATGGAAACGCCGGTCTCCGGAATTTCCACCTTGATGTCATTGCCCCAATTGTTGGCGTATGAGCGTGCGGGCCGGAAAGACAGTGTGGCGGCCTGCATCGCCGTCAGCTTGTCCTGTACTTGGCTGGCGATAACTTGGCCGGTCAGCCCTCTAGCGGCCAGGTCGGCCGGCACTGCGAAGGGTTCGATTAAAAGACCGTTGCTGTGAACGGCGTCCCATATCATAAGGCAGACTCCGGCCGCCGCCCCGACTCCGACGCACAGCGTCGCCAGGCGCAAGGCCACACCGAGCCATTTCTCGAAGATATCAAGATGAATCTGTTTGAGCTGTTCGTGCAGATGCTGGCGCTGATCGTCGAGAAAGGCGTCTGCCTTTTCGCGGCTGGCGCCTGCAAGGGCCAACGAAACCGCCACCGGCGCACTGGTTTCTTCGCCGCTCCGCGCGGACTCCTCAGACATGGTTCATCCCCGCAAGCTCCGATTTTTCGGACTCTGTGAGATCAAGCTGCGCTGCGCGAGCGAATTGCTTTTTCGCCTCGTCCTTCTTACCCGCATACACCAGCGCCTCACCCCATTTTAGGTGCAGGCGGCCCCAGTTGGGTGCGTATTTTTCGGCTTCCGCAAATATCGCCAGCGCCAGGTGCGACTGGTTCTTCGCCATCAGCGCTTCGCCCCAGCCCTCCAGCGGATCTGCAAAGGGGGGGCCTTTCCTGTTGGCGGACTGGAATTTACCGATAGCGCCTATCGTATCGCCCGCGGCAAGAGGCATCGTGCCCCAATCGGCGTCGGCAAAAGGAATGTCCGGCGAACGCGCCGACACCATTTGGAACCAGCGCGCCGCACCCGCCCAGTCCCGATTCAGCGCCGCGATCCGTCCACGCGTTCGCACACAGTCGTCGCAATCCA
>DATKEP010000032.1:0-30073 GCA_035512055.1 Rhizomicrobium sp. | reverse complement strand
CTTCAGCGGCGAGAGCCTTCACCAAATCCAGCACGCGCTTGCGCACGCTGGCATCCTTGATCTTCACTAAGGCTACGGCGAGCTCATGCCCTTCGCCGCTGGAGACGAACTCCATCACGTGTGGCACAGAAATATCCGTCTCGTTCGCGTCCGACGGAAGCGTTTCGGCCAGGCCTCCATAGAAAAAGTTCATTTGCACATTGAGGATGCGGGCGACTTCATACAGCCGACCTGCGCCGATGCGATTGACGCCTTTCTCGTATTTCTGGATTTGTTGAAATGAAAGCCCCAGCAGATCACCGAGCTGTTCCTGACTCATACCGATCAGTATGCGCCGAATGCGAATGCGATTGCCGACCTGCACATCGATGAAATTGGGTTGCTTCTGTGGCATCTTGCTCGAACAGTATTAGTGCCGGGCCGGAACTTGCCCCGTTTAAGGTATTGCGTGCGGTACAGTTCTTTCGCCTTAGCGCTCTAACGGCACTTTGCAAGTTGGATCATCGGCAAGTGCCTCGAAATAATCCGCAAGGCTGCTGGCCTTGGCCGCCTGCTCCGGTGGCAATTCGGGCCGCGCCGCTCGCTCGCGAAGCAACTGAGCAACGATCCGGTATTTCTCTGCCTCGACAATAAAATCGGGAGTAGCCGTCTTGTTGCCATCGGCCATTGAGCTGGTTCACCTCGAAGCACGGAGGAAAGCCGAACCAGCAAGCTGACAATTAAGCGATGGCTATGGCTCCGACCTTTGCCTGCTATAACCTGAGAAGGAACCGCGCGCGCGCGCGCATAGGTATGGTCACCCTATACGTTAGTATGGGACTCGATACACCAGTGCGATCAAACAGGTGCCTTCACCGCTACATCCAGCCGCGGAATAATGGGTTGGACGGCTGATGGGTTGTCAGTTCATCGACAGACAGCGGCTCCAGTCGAATGTCCGCTACTCTAATCGACCGTTTCGGGTCAAGCGCTTTCAGACTATCCACCATGGTAGACTTGGTGGGCTGCGTGGATGATCAGGATTCTCTGTTCAGCCTCTGGCAACCGGCGCCAGACCCCTCCAGACGTCCCGGAAGACTGTTCAAGGCGCGTTGTGTCCGTTTTGGGAGCCAAGGCGGAACCCTGCGGTCCTGTCCGACGTTACCGCCTATCGAGTTATCCTATGCGAACAGGGAAATGCCGTGCCGAAGCTACCGTCAAAGGCCACCCAGTTCGAAACGGACCGGCAAAATTCCGATGACGTGGCGCAACAATTGGCTGCCATTGTCGAATCCTCGGACGATGCCATCATCAGCAAGGACCTCGACGGCATCATCATGAGCTGGAATAGGGGCGCGCAGCGCATCTTCGGCTATGAAGTCGACGAGGCGATCGGCAAGCCGGTGACCATCCTGATGCCACCGGACCGGCTCGACGAAGAACCGGGCATACTGGCCCGCATCCGGGCAGGCGAGCGGATCGATCATTACGAGACCGTGCGGCGGCGCAAGGACGGAACATTTGTGGATATATCCCTGTCGGTTTCGCCGGTGCGGAATGCCCAGGGAAAGATTGTCGGCGCATCGAAGATCGCCCGCGACATCACGAACCGCAAGAAAATGGAGAAGCATCGCGAACTGTTGATGGCTGAGCTCAGCCATCGCGTGAAAAACACGCTTGCGATTGTGTTGTCGATTGAAAGGTTGTCCTTTTCCGGGCAGCAGGACAACAGCGCCAACCGCGCCTTCCGCGCCCGGATACAGGCCCTCGCCCACGCTCACGGACGCCTCGCGGAGGCGCAGTGGCTTGGCGTGGCTCTTCAACACCTTATCGAGGATGAGCTTGCGCCCTATCGCCGGAGCGAGACGTCCAATACCAGCCTGTCCGGTCCTCTCGTGATCCTAAGTCCACGCTGCGCATTGAACATGGCGTTAGCCATACATGAACTGGCGACCAATGCCGCGAAACATGGCGCGTTATCGGCGCCGCGCGGACGGGTGATCGCGACATGGGAACGGACAAATGATGGGGTCTTGTTGGAATGGCGAGAGCAGGGTGGCCCCGCCATCAGTTCCCCGCGTCGCAAGGGATTTGGCCATCTTTTGCTGGAGCAGGCTCTCCAACATGAGCTCGGCTCTAACGTCTCCATGGATTTTCGCCCCGAAGGACTGAAATGCACAATCCTTATTCCCAACCAGGAATTAGAATCCCTTTCCGGCTGATCCCGACAGTTGCCGGTGGCACGGAAACGGGCACTGACGACTCGGTCGATAGCCGGGACGAGCAACCCGACTCGCGCAAGCGCCTACTGCTTGTCGAGGATGAGTTCCTTTTGTCGGCGGTGCTGTCGGCGGACCTGCAAACGGCTGGCTACGATGTGCTGGGCCCTTTTGCAACGGTGACAGAAGCGATGCATGCTGTGCAGGCGGAATCATTCGATGGCGCAATTCTCGACATTAATCTCAGAGGCGAACTCGTTTATCCGCTGGCCGAAGAACTGGCACGGCATGGGATACCATTCCTGTTTCTTAGTGGCTACGAGGCAAGCAACATGCCGGTGCCCTTTCGCGGTCATGCACGCCTATCTAAGCCAGCCGACCCGGCGGTTCTAACGCACGCCGTGCGGACAATGCTGCGCGCCGCATCTTGAGGCTTGGTGTATGACCATGGGTTAGCCAAGCGCGAGAACCTGATCGACTCCATTGAGCGGATGGTCGCTTGGTTCGACAAATACCTGAAGGGCAGCTGACTCGGCGGGGGAGGAGGGGATCATGTAAGCCCTTGCGCCCTTACCGCTATGTCCGTTTTTTGCGCAAAGCGGAAGTTGGGCGGATCGCGGACGAATGGCCGCATTGCAAGCGGCCATTGGGTCAGATGCGGTCATTGCAATAATTGAAAATGAAGAAAAGCCGACCAGGTGTTGCCAAAGGCGTCACCTGGGCGGCCTATTCCTATGGCTGGCGGCCAGACTGGGCGTGGTAATGCTTTCAGAACGATCGATTAGCGCCAGTCCGCCGACAAAAAGTACCACCATGACTGCGAGCAAAGTGCGACCAGCCTATGGGCGACCAGTCATTTCGCCAAATACGAGAGGCAGGGATGCCGGCAGCACGGCGACAGCAAGCAACTCCAGCCAGTTGCTCAATGCCGTCGGATTTTCGTAAGGGTGGGCGCCATTCACATTGAAGAACCCGCCCCATATGTGCCCAGATTCTTGATGAATTCCAGCGCCGCAACAGGCCCCTGGGCAATTGTTTGGTTACCGTCATCCAGAGTCGCCGCGTGAACATAGGGAAGAAAATTCTCCGGGGCCCCTTGCCAGACCAAGATCAGGCCGCCCGCCAGCGATATAGGCAACAGAACCCACAACAGGGCACGGACCAAGTCCACCCAGAAGTTTCCTAGATGCTCAGATCTCTGTCTCGAAAAACCGCGAATATACGCTCGGTGAGGGGCGCGGCAACCGGACTGGCTCCCCGCAACCGTTCAGGACTCACAAAGCAGGAAGCTGTCTGCCAGCTCGACGTCATCCCATTTGCCGAGCGCTAGTGTCTTCCGTTTGTCCCCAAATCGGTAATCGAACCGCCAAAGTTTGGACCCGCTAGGCGTGACGACAAGATTCAGACCTTTTTCATCAGCGAGCTTGTAGGCCTTTTCTTTTGATTTGGCGTTCTTCACGCCGAGCGAGGTTAAAATCATTTTACGGTATCGGTTCCCAAGGCCGTTCCGCGATACCGTCAAAAATACCGTCAGGCATTTTCGACTGCGCAGGACAGTTGCAAAGTGATATTCAATTTTTTCTTGGATTTTCAAAGCCCCCGGGCGGGCTCTGGAGAAGTATTGGATAGCCAATAAAAGCATGTTGGCTGGCGGACCAGTGTCGAGCGAACCAGTCTCTGGCCCGAAATCACCGATAACAGAGAAAAATACAGGGAAAAATCGGAAAAAAGGGTTATCCAGGTCCCTTTGCAATCGAAAAACAGAGCATTATCGGGCGTTTTGTGCGGTTCTCTGGTTTTGGGTAACAGGGAAGAAAATCTGCAATAACAGGGAAACGGCAGAAAACAACAGGGTAGGAACAGGACTCGGCGGTAGGGTCACCGGCAAGGACTTTCATCGTCTTATCCAGCAAGCGCGACACCAGCCAGCCGCCCCATGCCATAGGTCACAGCGGCGGCCAGCGCGCCGATTGCGACCTGCCGCCCGGCAGAAAACAATGCCCCGCGCCCGGTGAATAACGACGTGCCAGCTCCGACCAAGGCGAGCGCGGTCCCGCTGGCGGCAAGACTGGCGACCGTGGCGTTCAGACCGGAGAAGAACAGGAAGGGCAAGAGTGGCACTGCCGCTCCTGCTGCAAACAGGCAGAAGGACCAGGCGCCCGCTGCCCAGGGCGAACCGCCCAATTCCTGCGGGTCGAGCCCGAGCTCCTCTCGCACGAGCGTGTCGAGGGCGGTATCCTTTTTGGCCATAAGTCGCTCGGCCAGGATGCGTGCCTCGCTCTCACCGAGGCCCTTGGCCTGATAAATCAGGATTAGTTCCTCGCGCTCTTCATCGGGTACCTGCTCCAGTTCCTCGGCTTCGCCGGCGACTTGATGGGCGTAAAGTTCGCGTGCGCTGTTGACTGACAGCCATTCGCCCATCGCCATCGAGCAGGCGCCCGCCACCAGCCCGGCGAATCCCGACAGCAACACGATATGCTCCGAACCGGTCACGCCGGTCATGCCGGTGATGAGGCTGAGGTTGGAAACCAGCCCGTCATTGGCGCCCAAAACGGCGGCGCGTAGCGAATTGCCACCCGTGGCGCGGTGGCGGCCCTCAAGTTGGGCAATGGAGCTGCCTGCAAGTCCCGACTTCCCGGCGAGAGCATCCAGCACGCGCGCGTGCGAACGCTCCGCCGTAGGCAGGCCGCCTGCCACAGCCTCAGGCTGGGCATCATAAGTGCCGCTGTCAGCGCGTTCGAGCACATTGATGGTGGGCAGCACAAAGGATGGACCGAATCGTCGCGCGAGTAGCCCGAGCAAACGTGTGCGCCAACCCGGCTGCAGGGACGGCACCGTCGCGCCGATATCTTTGAGATTCTTGCGCCAGAATTCGGCATGGGCGTCCTCAACCGCCGCGAGCTTCCTGTAAATGCCGCTGGTTCTGGGATCGCCTTCTGCTTGGGCAAGAGCGCGATAAAGGCTTGCGCTGTCGATTTCACCTTGCAGATCCGCCCGGTAACGCGCTTCGTTTTCTTGTGTCACAGTGTCTCCTTTATCGCGTGACATCCGCCACCCGTACGAGATTTCCCGTCTGGATTGTTTCGGGAGGGCTGTCGATCACTTTATCCTGTGGCGAAAGCCCGCTGGTCACTTCGACCCGATTGCCGAGATCGCGGCCAATCTGGATCGGCTTCAGGGCGACGCGGCTATCCTTCCCGAGAATAGCGACCTGCGTTCCTTGGTTCGACTGCATGATCGCGGTCACGGGCAGGAGAAGTCTGTTGGGCACCGGCGCAAGCAGAAAATGCACCTGGCAATAGGCGTCGGAGAAAAGTTCGCCATTGGGATTTTCGGCATGCAGCTTGACCAGCATGCTCTTAGAAGCGGCATCCATTGCATGCGACAGTGAGGTAACAGTGGCCGAGTATTGCCGACCCGGATATTGAGGCAAGGTGAACGTTGCTTGCATGCCCACGGAAATTTGTCCGGACATCATCTGCGGTACCTGTACATAGATGATGACCGCATGCAGGTCGGAGACTTCAAAGAGTTCCTGACCGGAATTACCCGAACTTATCAGCGCGCCGATGTCGGTCTTACGAGCCGTAACAATTCCGTCGAACGGCGCCGTGACGTTCTTGAACCCTTCCATTGCTGCAAGTTGCTGCAGGTTTGCCTGCGCCGCCGCCGTGACCGCCTTGGCGGCGTCCGCGGCTGCGGTCTTGGTATCGGCGTCCTGCCGGGCTATGGCATTTTGGGCAAGGAGGGCCTGCCAGCGCTGCGCGGTCAACACCGCCAGACGCTCATTGACCTGATCCATCATTAGGTTGGCCTTGGCCTGGGCATACTGCTGGTCGAGATCGGGTGCGTCGATCACCGCCAACTGTTGGCCCGCCTTGACCGGCGTGCCGATATCGGTCTGCCAGCTTTTGAGATAGCCGCTCACCCGCGCAAAAATGGCAGCTTTGCTTATGGCTTGGATATTTCCCGGCAGGCTAATGCTGTCGCCTGTGGTGCCCGCCTGAAAATGGACCAGGGAAACGGTGGGTAGCGCCTGGCTCTTCGACCATTGCGAGACGCTTTGTTGGGCATGAAGCCTCAACCCCAAACCCGTTGCGACGACGACCGCCGCCAGTGCAACCAATGCCAAGCCGATACGCTTGAGCCGCCGCAGGTCTGGCAGCACAATCGGCTCGGTCTGTTCATCAAGTTCCATGGCTTTCTCCTTGGGGCAAAGACTTCCGGCGATGCACCAGACTGAACAGGGTGGGGACTAGGAGCAGTGTAGCGCAGGTTGCAAAGGCAAGACCGCCGATCACCGCCCGTCCCAGCGGTTGATTCTGGCCCGGCTCGATCGCCATGGGCAGCATGCCGATAATCATGGCCAGCGCGGTCATCAGTACCGGCCGAAAGCGCGTGCCACCTGCCGCCATCGCTGCCGTGACCGCGTCATCACCCAGCGTCATCCGCTCGCGGGCAAAGGCGATGACCAGGATACTGTTGGCCGTGGCCACGCCCATGCACATGATGGCGCCGGTCAAAGCGGGCACCGACATTGTGGTTCCGGTGGCGAACAGCATCCAAACGATGCCGGCTAGCGCCGTAGGCAAGGCCGCCACGATCACAAAAGGATCGAGCCAGGATTGGAAATTCACCACGATTAGCAAGTAGATAAGGACGATCGCGAAAGCCAGTCCAATAAACAATTGCTGATAGGCGCTGGCCATGGTCACAGCCTGGCCACGCAGGACAGTGGCTGTGCCCGCCGGGGCAGCATGCGCCACCGATTGCATCGCCTTGCGGATGTCGGTGGCCACGCCACCCAGGTCTCGTCCTTGCGGGGTGGCATAGATATCGATCACGGGGCGGACATTGTAATGTGATACCACCGCGTTGCTGAAGCCACGATTCACTGGCGCGAGCCCGCCAAGCACTTGCGGAGTTGGCGTGGTGTCGCTGCCTACGGTCAGCGGCAGATTGATCAGGCCCTGCATTGTGTCGATGCCATAGGACGGCGTTTGCACGGAAACGGGATAGGAAACGCCGGTCTTGGGATCCAGCCAATAGGTGGGGGAAGTCTGGGCGCTGCCCGACAGTGTCGTGCGCATGGCGGTGACCGCATTGCCTTCATCCAATCCCACAAGCCCCGCCAGAGAGCGGTCCATGTTCACGTTCAGAGTGGGCAGCGCAAAGGCCTGCTGAATACGGGCATCGGCAATGCCGGGGATTGTCTTGACCTTTGCCAGCAGCGCGTTCGCATAGTCCCGGTTGGTCGCGAGATCGCCCACGATTTGCAAATCGATTGGCGCTGGTGAACCGAAATTGAGAATCTGGCTGACCATATCCGCGGGCAGGAACGAGAATGTCGTTCCAGGGAACATTCGGGGTAACTGTTCGCGCATCGTCTGCACATAATCGGCGGTGGGAGCATGGCTGGGCTTCAAGCTGACCAGAATGTCGGCGTCATTGTCCCCGATGGTGCCGGAATTGTTGTAGGCCGCGTTGATGCCGCTGACGGTCAGGCCGATATTGTCGACAATCCCGTCCAACTCGCCCGGCGGAATAATTCCATGAATGGCTTGGCCGATCCGGTCGCAAAGCCGCGTTGTTTCTTCAATCCGCAGACCGGTCTGGCCCCGGACGTGGATCTTGATCTGTCCGCCATCGGTGCTGGGGAAAAAGTCCGACCCTAGCAAAGGCACCAACGCAAACGATAACAATGTCGCGGTCATGAACCCGATGACCAACCTTCGGCCGTTTTGCAGGCACAATTGCAGGAGCCCACGATAATGGGCACGAAACCGCTCAAAATGTCGTTCGAATCCCTGCTGGATGCGGGCGAGTAGCCAGCGGCTGGATGGCGGAGAGGCACTGTGTGGCTTCAGCAAATAGTTTGCCAGGGTGGGCACCAAGGTGCGCGACAAGACGTAAGACGCCACCAGGGCGAACAGCACGGCTTCGGCCAGGGGACGAAACAGATAGCCCGCCACACCGCCCAGCCCGACCATGGGCACGAAAGCGATACAGATGCACATCAAGGAAACCGTAGCCGGAACCACGATCTGGCGTGCGCCATCCATGATGGCACTTGTGACATCCTTACCGCGTTCCAAATGCCAGTTGATGTTCTCGATCGTGACCGTGGCATCGTCGACAAGAATACCCACCGCCAGGGCCAGCCCGCCTAGGGTCATGATGTTGATGGTTTCCCCCAGCGCCGAAAGTGCCGCCACCGACGCCAGAATGGCAAGGGGGATCGATGTGGTGATGATTACGGTCGAGCGCCAGCTGCCGATGAACAGCAGGATCATCAGCGCGGTGAGCGCGGCTGCAATCAGCCCTTCCCGCATGACGCCCGAAACCGCACTGATGACGAAGGAGGATTGATCGCCGACGGCGGAGATGTTCAGGCTGGGTGGCAAGGTAGCGCGAATGGACGGCAGAAGCTGCTTGATCTGGGAAATAATTGCCAGGGTTGAAGTCGCGCCCGATTTGACAATCGACAGCAGGACGGCATTTTGTCCATCGACCTTCACCACATTGGTCTGTGGCGGCGCTCCGTCATGGACATATGCGACGTCGCGCATATAGATGACGGTGCCATTGACCGTTTTCACCGGCAGATCATTGAAGTCGTTGATCGCCGAAGGTGAGCCGTTCAGGTTCACCTTATATTCAAACTTGCCGATCTTCTGAGTGCCGATCGGAGTGGTGAGATTCTGAATCGACAGCGCGTTTATGACGTCGTTGGCCGATATTCCATATGTGTGCAGCGCCTGCTGGTTGAGATCGGCCTGGACCTGGCGCACCTTGCCGCCATAGGGCAGGGGAATGGAGGCGCCGGCAACGGAAGCCAGTTGCGGTCGGATGAAACTGGAACCGTCATCAAACAGCGTGGTGTCAGGCAACGACTTGCTGGATAGCGCCAGCTGTAGAATGGGGACGCTGGAGGCGTTGAAGCTGAGGATGGTTGGCGGCGTGATTCCGGCCGGCATCTGCTTCAACACGGTTTGGGACATGGCGGTCACTTCCGCCAGGGCCGCGTTGATGTTCACCGTAGGCTGGAAGAAAATCTTGATTATCCCGTAATTGGGAATCGATTGAGATTCGATATGCTCGATATCGCCGACGCTGGTAGTGAGGCCGCGCTCATAGAATGTGACTACCCGTCCCGCCATGTCGTCTGGCGACAAACCACTATAGCTGAAGACGACGCTGACGACCGGAACATTGATGTCCGGGAAAATGTCGACTGGCGTGCGCAGCGCCGCCGAGACGCCGAAGATCAGAATCAGAATGGCCATTACAATAAATGTGTACGGCCTTTGCAGCGCGAGCCTGACGATACCGATCATAGCACAGCCACGCCACAGGCCCCTGCGGCAATGCCAACAAGACATCCACGGACTGCGATGCCGGAGCGAAAGCAGATCCGTAGGGACATCAGCCAATTTGGATCCAGATCAACCATCGATGTCGTAACCCTGTTTTGCGGCCCTGCTGTTGCCGAGGCTCAGGGCATCCCTAGCTCGAGATGCGGGTCAAAGATCGACTTGCCGCCGGCGGGATTTTCGGAATCGGGCGTCGGAACTGTTTGTCCGCCGGAATGGTGATCGACCCTGGGAAGATCGTCGCGGAGATCGACCTTGGGGGACTCGTCGATCTCGTCATGCAAAATCCAAACATTCTTGGCCATGTCAGTCACTCCTTGGTTGAATGGAATCGGATTGGAAGCTTTAATTCGCGTCACTCCGTGCAACGCCGGCCTTCATCATGCGGCCACAGGGCACGTTGGGCGCGCAGCATGCCCAGTCCCAGACGGTCGAAGCAGCCATTGCCAGGAGCCGCGTCGGCCGCCAAGCAGGGATTGGAGGCGTCGCGTTCAATCGTTATGGCTTGTCCACCGCTGATGCGGCAATTTTCATGACTGTAGGATTGAGGTGTCGCGCGATCGTGCTGCGCGAACGCGTTGACGAAGGGGATTTGCAGGCGGACCGGCGGCGACGCTTCCGCGGCCATTGCGGTACCAACCGCCCAAAGAACGGCGCCCCATAGGATAAACAGTAACGTTCTATGATTCGCATGCATGTCCCACCTATTTTGCTGCCGATGCTCTGGCTAACGAATGAGATAGGCGCAGCGCGCAGGTGCCGCCATTAAAATCGGCTTTAGTGTCGGAAGCGGCAATGATGCGGAGCGGTCAACCGCGCGCAATTCAGCCAGAGATCTCGGGACATATGATCTCGATGACGCAACCGGGTCCGCCACCGATGACCAGCCGGAAGCCGTGCAATTTGGCGATGGCGGAGACGAGACTCAAGCCAAGTCCGGCACCCGGGGTTCGCCGGCTCTTGTCCGCACGATAAAATCTTCGTGTTACGGCCTCGCGTTCCTCTTCACTAATCCCCGGACCGGTGTCGCGAACGCACAGAACCGTATGGCCGTCATCGCTCGTCACTGTGACTTCGACCTTTCCATTGTCGGGCGTAAATTTAACGGCGTTGTCGATCAGGTTGGCGGCCGCTTCGAAGAGCAGATCGCGGTCTCCGACAACTGGGGCGTTGGCCGCAAAGTTGGCGCTCAATCGTATGTTGCGGGTTTCGGCCATGGGACCATAGAGTTCCACGGCCTCTGCAACAATTTCGGTGAGGTTGACGGTGCCGAATGCAACGGTCCTGCGCCCATGCTCAATCGCCGCAATGCGCAGCAGTGCAGTGACAATGGCGAGAGACTTGTCAAGGCCATCTATTGCCCGGTCAGCTGCGGCCCGCAATTCATCCACTGATTGAGAATTTTCACGGGCCCGTTCCAGGGTGGTGCGAACCCGCGTCAGGGGGGTGCGAAGATCATGCGCAATGTCATTGCCGACATTGGCGAGCTGCCCCACGAGCGATTGCATATGCTCCAGCATACCGTTGATGATGGCGCTCAGCTTGTCATAGGGGTGGTCGCCCTCGACTACCGGGAGGCGCTGGTGCAGATCTCCCGCCGCGATCTGGCCCGCCAGAGTAGTCAATTCCTCAATCCGCTGCCTCGAACCGATACTCAACAGGACCCCCGCAAGGATCGCCAATCCAAGCGCCGGCAGTAGGCCCAGCACCAGCACGCGCCCGATGATCTCAGCGATCTCTTCGTTTTCTTGAATATTGCGGCCGACAATCAGCCACTCTCCCCGGCTGAGTTTTAGGACCACGGCGCGAACCCGCTGAGCATGCTGCCCATCGGGATCAATCCGCATGATTGTCACGCCCCTCGCCCCATCGGCAGCGCGGAAAGGCAAGGTTGCAACATTGCCGGCGACCCGGTGTCCGTCTTGGGTGAACAGGCCTGCGCTGAGAAGGTTGCCGGGATCCTCATTGACCCGTTCTTGGACGGCACTGATCCATCGGTCAGGAGGCATCGCGGCGATGACGGTGGCGCGCTTTATGACGACGCCATCGAAATGGGTGGTCAGCCACGTCGTGGCTTGCCAATAGACCAGGCCGAACAGCGCCACAGTGCAGAGAAAAAATGCGCAGGCAAACGCGATCGCCAGGCGAAAGGATGTCAACCGCAGCCTAAACATTGGCTCGTAAAATGAAGCCGGCTCCGCGCACATTCTGAATGATCGGGTCATCCCCCGGCGCATCGATCTTGTGCCGCAATTTGCCCATATGGACGTCGACCAGATTGGAATCAGGCACGAACCGGTAATTCCACACATCCTCGAACAGCATTGCGCGCGTCACCATCTGATCGGGGCGCCGCATCATATACTCAAGTAGTCGGAATTCTCGCGGCAGCAGGTCGATCTTTCGGCCTGAGCGCGTTGCGGTGCGTTCAATGAGGTCCAGTTCAAGCGGTCCCACTCTTAGCCGGGTTTCGCGGCTCATGGCGGGCCGCCGCAACAGGGCTTCAATGCGCGCGATCAGCTCGACCAAAGCAAATGGTTTGGTGAGGTAATCGTCTCCGCCTGCGCGCAAGCCACGGATTCGGTCATCAAGGGCGCCAAGCGCGCTCAGCACCAGTACGGGTGTGCGCTTATTTTCGTGCCGGAGTGTTTCGATGATCGTCAGACCGTCTATCTCCGGAAGCAGCCTGTCGACGATCAGCACATCATGATCCCCTGCGCGAGCGAGTTCAATGCCAGCGGGTCCCGTCGCCGCGCGATCCACCACATAGCCGCGATGCGTGAGTTCGCCCACAACCTCAACGGCGGTTTCTTCATCATCTTCAATGAGAAGCAACTTCGACATGGCTCGGCGCGGCTCAATTGCTGACTGGCTCATATCTAACATAACCGCTATCTGTGTGCACTGGTCGCCCAGCACGGGCAGGTCGTTTGACCAGGCATTACAGCGCTCTACGAGCCGCGCCGCGACTAAAATCAATTTTACCGCACTAAATCGCAATTTAATGGCGACAGCAGATCGGCTGACTATGTTGATCGCAGTGGATCAAGAAGGTCGTTGCTGCAACACCGCTCCGGCGCTGTTGAGGCGAAAAGCAAGCCGGTCGTTCTATCAGGAAGCAAATCTATGGCACTTGAAATCGGCATCGTTGGTGTTGGCAGGATGGGTACCGAGATCGCCGCGAATCTCGTTTCCGCCGAACGCCAAGTCACCGCCTATATCCGGCGGCCCGATCGCGTCGCCGCCCTTTCCGCGCTGGGAATCCGGCCGACATTGAAGCTTGAAAACCTGCGGCATTGCAACGTCGTCATCACCATGCTGCCGGAGGACAACGCCGTCCGAGGAGTCGTCTGTGGCGCCAACGGACTTGCCTCCCGACTTCAGCGCGGCGCAATTCATCTCTCCATGAGCACGATCGGCACTGCCACGGCGACATACCTCGCGAGCACGCATGCCGTTCGCGATCAGGGCTATGTTGCCGCACCTGTTTTTGGAAATCCGTCGGCCGCCAAAGCCAAGCAACTCTTCATCATCGCAGCCGGTCATTCTGCGGATGTCAGCCGTTGCCAGCCGCTCTTTGACAGCATTGGTCAGCGGACTTTTGTGGTCGGAAGTGATCCGGCACACTCCAACCTCATAAAGTTGCTCGGCAATATGATGACCGCCACAACCCTGGAGGCGATCGCAGAGACTGTCGCGGTGCTTCTCAAGCGCGGCCTGGACCCCAGGCTTTTTGTCGACATTTTGATCAACACGATGTTTGGCGGCCTTGCGCACCGGAAATACGGCGACCGGATTGTTCGGCGGGACTACGCGCCTGGGTTTGTATTGCCGCTGGTGCTCAAGGACGTGCGATTGGCGCTTGCCGAAGCAGAACAGGCGGGAGCGCCGTTTCCGTCGGCCGGCGTGGTGCGAGACCGCCTCATCACAGGGATCGCGCGCGGCTATGCCGATCTCGATTGGACAGCCCTGGGCCTTATCGCCGCCCAGGAGGCGGGCCTCGATTACGCGACCGGCCTCGAGCACATGCACAAGGGGTAGAGTCATGTCCCATCAAGCCAAATGCCTCGAACCCGAAGCCGAGTTCGCCGAAATCCCCGGTACGGCAATCCAAATTTCCCGTATCGCGATGGGCACATGGGCTATCGGCGGGTGGATGTGGGGTGGAACCGAAGAGGCGGAATCCGTATCGACCATCCGGGCCGCACTGGATAACGGCATCAACCTCATCGACACCGCCCCGGTCTATGGCTTCGGTCGGTCTGAGGAGATCGTTGGCAAGGCGATTGCCGAATCGGGCCAACGTTCCAATGTGTTGATTGCCACCAAGGCTGGGCTTGATTGGAATGACGGAAAAGCATCTCGCAGCGCGAGTCGCGCCCGGATCATCCAGGAGGTCGACGCATCTTTGCGCAGGTTGCGGACCGATTACATTGATATCTATCAGGTTCATTGGCCCGACCCGCGCGTGCCGATCGAAGAGACCGCGGATGCGATGTTTGCCCTATTTCGACAGGGAAGGATTCGCGCCATCGGCGTGAGCAATTTCTCGGTCGAACAGATTGAGCAGTTTCGCCGTGTATCGCCACTTCACGTGCTGCAATCGCCCTACAACCTGTTCGAGCGCGGGATCGAAGCCGACGTCCTGCCGTACTGCCGCCAGCACGCCATTGCCACCCTGGGCTATGGCGCGCTTTGCCGGGGGTTGCTTTCTGGCCGGATGCGGATGGACACGAAGTTTGAAGGCGACGATCTGCGGCGTAACGACCCCAAATTTCAGGCGCCTCGGTTTGCGCAGTATTTGACTGCCGTCGAAAAGCTTGACCGCCTCGCCAAAGAACGCTTCGGCAAGCGCGTCATTCATCTCGCCGTCCGCTGGATGCTCGATCAAGGCATCACCACCGCGCTTTGGGGAGCGCGCCATCCCGCGCAACTTCAGCCTGTCGATCAGATCGCGGGTTGGTCGCTCGATTCTGCCGCAAAAGCTGAAATCGATCGAATCTTGCGTGAAGCCGTCACCGATCCCATCGGGCCGGAGTTCATGGCGCCGCCGGCGCGATATTGAGAGAAGACAATCATGACAAAGAGCTTTTCAGCGATACTCCTAATGGCAGTAATGAACGTAGGCGCTCCTGCCTGGGCAAATGGTGATGCGAAGGCGGGGCAATCCCTGTTCCAGAACCGTTGTGTCGCCTGCCATTCGGCACAACCGACGCGCAAGCCCGCGCCTCTGCTTGCTGAGGTCTACGGCCGGCGGGCCGGAACGGTGCCGAATTACACTTACTCAGCCGCGCTCCGAAGCGCTTCCGTTATCTGGACCGCTCGGACGCTGGATCGTTGGCTGATCGATCCTCCGACATTAATTCCGGGAGTCAACATGCAAGCACGGGTGACCGGTCCGCAGGAAAGACAGAACATTATTGCCTATCTCAAACCATAAGCGGCAATCCTGGATCACCGGACAATGCCAACGATTGATGACGCAACTCGCACTGCGCTTTGACATCAAACCGCCAATGATAGGAGAAATCATGAATCGCCATTTTCCGACAAACGACGTGATCGAGCGAGCCCCAAGAAACAGTAGTGATTCTTCGGTTCTCCGCGTCGGAATCGTACTTCAATCATTTCAAGAAGCGCCCATTCGTCCGGGGCGCCCCTTGCACCCCCGTCTGATCGGTCTCGGCGCTGTGTTGTTGGTCGCAGTTTTAGTTACCGATGTCACATATGCAATCACCCTGCTTTTCCAGTGGGAGAATTTCTCGATCTGGCTGCTTACGGGTGGATTGGTGTTGGCAGCACTTGGTGGTGTGACGCTCGTTCTCGACATCTTATCGCGCCGCGTTGCGCACATCGAATGGGTGAAATTCACGGGCCTCGCCGTCGCGGCCATGCTTTCTCTCCTGAATGCTTTCGTCCACAGTCGCGACGCCTACACCGCTGTAGTTCCTCAGGGCATCGTGCTGTCAGCCTCCGTCGCCACTCTTCTGGTGTTTATCGGCTGGTGGGGCTGGAACGTCGGCACTCCATCATCTTCCCATTAATTCCCCGTCCTTCGAGGAGGCACATCATGAAAAGTGTTTCTCTTATGTTTGGCTGCGTGCTTGTCACTTTGATGGGCGGCGTGGCTTTCGGCCAGGACGTGGCGGCGCCCGGCACGCAGTATGGCGCAAAGCCTTATCTGCCCGAGCCGCGGCAATATTTCGTGCCCCCAATGCAGGTTCCCCCCGGGGTCGGCTGGAAGCATGGCCAGACGCCACTCGTGCCGGCCGGCCTCAAGATACAGGCCTATGCGACAGGTTTCGAGCATCCTCGCGTGATTTACACTCTGCCGAATGGTGATGTTCTGGTCGTTGAAACGAATGGCCCGAACACGCCGATCTACAGGCCCAAGGATTATGTTGAAGCGCAAGTGAAGGCTCTGGCGGGGTCGTCCGCGCCGGGCGGCAATCGCATAACGCTTTTGCGGGACACCAATGGCGACGGGATTCCTGACGTCAGGACCACCTTCATTGATCATCTGAACTCGCCTTTCGGCGTTGTTCTTGTCGGTAACGACCTTTATGTGGCCAACACCGATGCCCTTCTGCGTTTCTCATATGTGGCTGGCGAGACGCATATCAGCTCGCCGGGAGCTAAGCTGACCGACTTGCCTGCTGGACCAATCGACCACCATTGGACCAAGAGTTTGACCGTCAGTCCGGATGGATCGAGGCTCTATGTCGGCGTCGGCTCGAATAGCAACATCACTGAAAACGGCATCGCGGTCGAGGAAGGGCGCGCCACGATCTGGGAGGTGGACCGCCATTCCGGCCTCAAGCGTATCTATGCCGCGGGGCTGCGAAACCCGACCGGCGTCGCCTTCGAGCCCCAGACGGGCAAGCTTTGGGCAATCGTCAATGAACGCGACGAGATCGGGCCGAACCTGGTCCCCGACTATCTTACTTCAGTGCGTGAGGGGGGATTTTACGGATGGCCCTACAGCTACTTCGGCCAGCATTTGGACGTCCGGGTACAGCCTCAGCGGCCTGACCTCGTTGCGAAGGCTATACCGCCGGACTACGCCCTGAGCTCCCACGTGGCACCCCTTGGTATGGCCTTCAGCCAAGCCTCCAACCTTCCGACACGTTATCGCAGCGGTGCCTTAGTCGCCGAGCACGGTAGCTGGGATCGAAGCCCGCTCAACGGTTACAAAGTCGTCTATGTACCCTTTCGGGCCGGCCGCCCGAGCGGTCCGCCAGAGGACGTCGTAACTGGCTTTCTCACACAGGACGAAAGGAGATCCCAGGGACGTCCCGTCGGGCTCGCGTTCGACCACACGGGAGCGCTGCTGATCGCTGATGACGTCGGTAACGCTGTCTGGCGGGTCAGTACCGACACAACTCAGAGGCGTTCGCGACCGGGATCTTGAGGGCATCCACAATTCAACTGAGAAGGTTTAATATGACATCCCTTAGACTGAAGGTTGTCGCTGCCGCTTTGATCGGCACAGCATCCATGTTTGCCACCGGCGGTCTGGCCCAAGACGTTACGGTCCCACCGCAAACAGCTCTGGCGCCGGCCGATACCGCCCCGTTGGCGGCCCAGCAAATGGATCAACTTGTTGCGCCTGTTGCGCTTTACGATGATCCTCTGCTGATCGAGGTGTTGACGGCTTCCAGCCATCCCGTACACGTTGTCGAGGCTCAAGGCTGGGTCGCAAACCCGCTCAATGCCGCGCTCAAAGGCAACGCTTTGGCAACCGCACTTGCCAATCAAAAGTGGGATCCGAGCGTAAAGGCGCTGGTTCCATTTCCTCCAATATTAAATTTGATGTACGACCACCTCGATTGGACTGAACATCTCGGCGACGCGTTCGTCGCGAATCGTGCCGCTGTTGTGGAGTCTATTCAGCGCATGCGACGCCGCGCAGAAAGCGCCGGCACGTTGAAGTCGTCCGCGCAGCAGATTGTCGTCGACGACGGAGGCTTTGTGACCATTACTCCGCCGGTGTCGGAGATTTACATTCCCGCCTATGACCCATGGTGCGTGTATGGGTCCTGGCCAGTCTCCGCGCCATTCTTTTACACATCCTGGCCAGGCTACTGCACGGCGAACGACGGACTCCTCGATTTCGGCGTGGGATTCCATCGGCCATTCGGCTACTGGAGGCGTGGTGACTTCGATTGGCTGCATCATGACATTCGAATCTATCACAATCGATCTTCCCACTTTGATTTTGGCCAGGGGCATATGGGCGCCACCAGCCGTCACGATGGATTGCATCAAGTCGGTGTTCGTTTAGGCGACCGGCGTAGCGTTGATCGATTCGGGGGTGGACACCTCGGAAATGCTGGCTTCGGCGCCGGTCACTTTGGTGGTAGCTCGTTTGGGGGCGGACGCCTCGATGGTCTTGGTGCCGGACATTTTGGAAGTGGCGGAATTGGTGGCGGGCACGGCGGTGGCGGGGGAGGCCGTCGGTAGAAACGGTAGTCGCCGAGCGGACCAAGAGTTCCTTTGACCAACTTCCTCCGCCCGCCCAGGTGTCTTATAACACACGATTGGGATCATCCGCGAAAATCGGCTGTCACCGTTCGTTTCGCCAAGGAGCAGTCAACCAATATTTCACGTCTCTAGAGTGTCTTCAGCTCCTGTGTCAGATCGGCGACGCAAATCCCATCCACGCAATCGATGCCCGCCCGCCACGGCAGCGCGGAGCAATTGCGGCGTCTTCACCCCGCGCAAGAAAACTTTCAAATTGGGGGGTTTCAAGTTCGTCACAAGCCGGTTCAACCGGGCATTGACAGAGGGCCTGTGCGGAGAATGGGTTGTTTGCCAGACTTGGGCATTGATTACGAGAGATGAGTACCACTTGGTGCGGTAGGTGCCCTCGTGCTTGCATTGGAAGCCCATTGTAGGATGACAGCCGTCAACGCCTCGGAAACGGGATTTCGCCCGCTCGGGCCCAGAATGACGAACTCAATGTCGGGCAACCGAGGTAATCCACGGCCTGGTGTGATCACGGCAAGCCCTGGGGGCAAGAGCCTTGCAGAATGTGGCATTAAGCCTAGGCCGGCCCGCGCCGCGGCGGTCAGCGCGCTTAGACTTCCACTGGTGAATGCAATCCGCCAGCCGCGCTTTGCTTTCTCGAGCGCTTCGATGGCTTTAGCCCGCGTCAGACTTGGCGCCGGATAAAGAAGCAGCGGCAGTGCCGCACCACTGTCCACTCGAAGGCCCGGCCGTGCCGTCCAGGCTATAGGCTCCCTCCAAGCGACCACGCCGCGCCGATCAACGGTCCTTCGTTTGACGAAGATGATATCGAGGGCGCCGCTATCGAAGCCTCGATAAACGTCTTCGCTGAGCCCCGCCGTCAACTCCATATCAACTTCAGGATGCCTGCGGACAAAAGCAGCAAGCACGTCCGGCAGAGCGGAAAGGACAAAGTCTTCCGACGTCCCGAAACGCAGCCGACCGCGGAGAGGCACCCCTCGCAGGAATTCGTCCATGCGATTGTATTCTTCCAAAACCCCGCGCGCATGTTCGAGAACAGCCTCACCTTCCGGTGTGACGCGCAGTGCATGGGTATTGCGATCGATGAGGCGCCGCCCCGTGGCAGCCTCCAGCTTCTGGAGGTGCTGGCTAACGGTGGATTGTCTCAGTCCAAGCGAACGGGCCGCGCCGCTAAACGAGCCAGCTGCAGCGACCGCCGCCAAGCTGCGAAGCAGGTCAGGATGGAGCAATGGGCCGGACATCACGATTCATGATAGCCGATATCTGGATTATCGCAATTGTCTATAACGATCACACGCTTAGATTCCCCGCATGATCAAAATCCGCTTTTTGCCGACCCGCATCCCTTTCGATCCCTACCTGCTGGCTTTGTTGGCTATGGTCGGGCTGGGTCTTGTTTTGCCGGCCAGCGGTTATTCCCGGCATCTCGTCGATGGGTTGGCGTACGCGGCCATTTCGGGGCTTTTCTTCCTTTATGGTGCGCGTCTGGCACCGTCCGCCATTTGGGCAGGCATGGCCAACTGGCGCCTGCAAAGCCTTATATTTACGAGCACGTTCCTGCTCTTTCCTCTCATGGGCTTAGCAGTCGGCTGTGTCGTAAGGCCATATCTGCCGCCGGCGTTAGTCACGGGCTTGGTGTTCCTGACTCTCCTGCCCTCCACAGTGCAATCGTCCATCGCCTTCACCTCAATCGCGCGCGGTGACGTACCGGCCGCGCTTTCCAGCGCATCATTCTCAAATTTGGCGGGTGTCATTTTGACGCCGATTCTTGCGTCATTCGTTTTTCCTGGCCGTCACAGCCTGTCAGGCGGAAGCCTCGAAGACATTGGGCTGCAGATTTTCCTACCCTTCGCTCTGGGCCAGGCCGCGCGGCCTCTCATCGGGGCGTGGCTCGAACGACATAGGTTGGTGACCAACATCTTTGACCGCGGGTCAATTCTGGTGATCGTGTATTCAGCGTTCAGTGCTGGATCGGCCGCTGGCGTCTGGCATCTGGTTTCGCCTGCCGGCCTAGGCGCGGTTCTCGCGCTCGATTTGGTCATGCTGGGAGGAATAATCATGGCGATGCTGTTCGTCAGCCGCCGGCTAGGATTTTCGAGCAACGAGGAAATCGCCATCGTTTTTTGCGGCTCTAAGAAGAGCATAGCAAGCGGACTGCCCATGGCGAACATACTTTTCCCGGGTCACGCCGTGGGACTGATCGTCTTGCCCCTGATGATCTTCCATCAGGTGCAGCTGTTTGTTTGTGCAGCACTAGCCAGGCGCTACGCCGCGCGCGCGCAGGACCGTGCCATCAATCCTTCCAATGGACACTCCGGCGATAATCCTTCTGTGTTGAAGCGACTGACCATCCCCGATCTGGGGAATTGTTTCCCTGTCGTCAGGCGAAGGGAATTTCGCGGCAATCCATTGATCTGATGCGGCACTTCGGCCGGCGTAGGAACGGATGTGAAGATTTGTATCTTCGGTGCCGGAGCCATCGGCAGTTACTTGGCGGGGGAGCTTGCACTGGCAGGCCACGAGGTATGCGCAATTGCCCGGGGCGCACACCTGGCCGCCATCCGGAGTCACGGGCTCAAGCTGATCGTGGACGGGCAGGCCCGCACGGTGCGTTTGCCGGCGAGCGACCACCCAGCAGCATTTGGACGTCAGGATTTTGTCATCTGCGCGCTGAAGGCGCACCAAGCACATTCCTGCGCCAGTGCATTCGCTCCGCTACTCGGTCAGAAGACCGCCGTCCTAACAGCGATGAATGGCGTTCCGTGGTGGTATTTCTAGAAACACGGCGGCCCTTTGAACGGCCATCATCTGCAGAGCGTCGATGCCGGCGCCACGCAATGGAAGGCGATTGGGCCGGAGCGCGGCATTGGGTGTGACGTTGATCCTGCCTGCGAAGTCGTATCGCCCAGGGTCATCGAGCATCGCTCGCTCAAGCGTTTTACCATCGGTGAACCTGACGGTTCGAACTCCGAGCGGGTCATGGCCTTGCGCGACGCACTGGTGTCGGCTGGCTTCGATGCGCCAATCCGCACGTCTATCCGTCAGAACATCTGGCTGAAGCTTTTGGGCAATGTCTGTTTTGACCCGATAAGTGCCCTGACCCTCGCAACTCTCGACCGCATCACCTCCGAGCCTGGCCTGCGCGCTTTATGCAACTCCATGATGATCGAAGCTCAAGCCGTAGCGGCAGCGCTCGGCGTTGCTATCCCCAATCAAATGTTGGCGCGACGACTGAGCGCAGCCGGGGGCGTCGTCGGCCACAAAATGTCGATGCTGGAGGATCTCGAATGTGGCCGATCCCTGGAGATCGATGCGCTTGTCACTGCCGTCAGGGAACTTGGGCGCCTGGGTGATATCGCAACGCCAACAATCGACGCGGTGCTCGCCCTTGTGCAGGTGGGCGCGCGGCAAGTGGGACTCTACAACAAAGACAACTAATTGACGGAGGCACCAATGGTCAAATCAATAGATGAACAGTGTTTTGACTCGACGCAACCCCGCGCCGAGATGCTGAAAACGCCACATGGCATTGGGCGTGGCACCACGCTGGTAATGGCGATCGCCTGCGGCGTAGCCGCCGCTACCCTGTACAGCAATCAACCGATGCTGGGGATTATAAAGGCTGCATTTCCTGGCCGGACCTCGGTGGCAGGGTTCGTGCCAATGGCGGCACAAATCGGCTTCGCAGTGGGCCTTCTCCTCCTGGTGCCTCTCGGTGATCGCATCGAACGACGCCGCCTCATCCTGCTTCAGCTGACGGCGCTTATGTTCTCGCTGACCGCGGCAGCTCTGGCTCCCGGCGCTTGGACCCTCGTCGTGCTCTCTGCGCTCATCGGAATAACGTCCAGCGTCGCTCAGCAGATTGTGCCTTTTGCGGCCGAACTGGCTGAACCGAGCCGGCGCGGTGCTACCATTGGTACCGTCATGAGCGGCCTTCTATGCGGCATATTGCTGGGCAGGGTGATCGCCGGAGCCGTTGCTGAACATTATGGCTGGCGTGCTGTGTACTGGCTCGGTTTACTCGCGGTGACCGCGACGGCAGGTGTCGTGCACGCAGCTCTGCCTCGAAGCCATGTCAAGACACAGTCAAGCTATGTCGAGCTCCTGAAGTCCTTGGCTACGCTCTGGTGCGATGAGTCGGCCCTGCGACGGGCAACGTTGATCCAGGGATGCTTGTTTGGTTCGTTCGTCGCCTTTTGGACCATCCTCGCGCTGGAACTTGACGCGCACTATCAGTTTGGCGCGGAAGCCGCTGGCGTGTTCGGAGTTGCTTGCGTGGTTGGGGTTCTCTTTGCGCCAATCGCCGGCAAAATCGCCGACCGCAGGGGACCGCATGCGGTCATCGGCATTGGAAGCCTGATAATGGTTGTATCGTGGATTATTTTCGGAGTGTGGGGGACGGTCGCAGAGAGCAGGGTGCACTGGTGTCGAACCAACACGTGATTTACGCCCTTCGTCCTGAGGCGCGTAATCGGTTGAATAACATCTTCATGGGAGGAATGTTTGTGGGTCGTGCGCTTGGATCGGGAGGAGCGACTCTCGCCTGGCATGCCTATGGCTGGTCAGCCGTCTGTTTCTTCGGCGCTGTCCTGCCTGCCATAGCCTTGGCTCGCGCGTGGGTTGCGCCGGCTAAGGCCGTCAAGATTCCCGATAAGCTCCCAGTGCTTGGCGTCGATGGCCCCCTTGGGATGCCGATTGTCGGCGCGGACGTCATATGGCGCAATGCGGACTTCCCATATTTGGCCATTATCCGAAAATGCCGAAACGCTCAGGTTGGTAAACGATGCAATCGCAGTGAGAACGACTTGAGTGCGGCCGCTGTTCGCGAACTCAGATTGCTATCTCCCGACCTATTTCGACGACTTGGTCCGGCGGCAAACGTAGATAATCGGTAAGTTGTGCGCAATTCCTCTGCATTGCGGCGTAAATGCCCTCGACAAATCGCGGAAACCCCTCATGTCCTTTGCGGGGGACAATTGTTTCATGTCCCACGTAGTAGGTGACGTCCGAAAGATCCACGTCGCATCCAAGCGATTTTGATTGCGACACAAGGAGGGGGACGTTTGGCCGCTCCATAAAACCAATTCGGGCCATCAATCTCCAGAATCCGGGTGAAATTTCCTGAACCGACAGCCTGCTGGGACCTCTAATCCGCGGAACGGATTCGGTAACCACAGTCAAGATTATAACTTTGTCGTGCAATGCCCTGTTGTGCTTGACGTGCCAGACCATGACTGGCGGAGCGTCGCGGACGGTGCGGGTCAAGAAGACGGCTGAACCGGGCACGCGCGCAATACCGTGTTCCTTGATGCGCCGGACGAATTCGGCGATCGGAACGGCGCTGTCCTGGATGCGCGCCATTACAGCTTCGCTGCCCAGGTGCCAAATCAGCATGACGCAGTAGACCGCCACCGCCAAAACCAGCGGTACGTATCCACCCTCGGTGACCTTCTGCAGGTTGGCAACGAAAAATGCCGCGTCGATAGTGCAAAAGACGAGAGAGACAGCTCCCGCTCCAACCAAAGGCCAGCGCAAGATATCGCGCATTGCAATAAAGAGGAGAATGGATGTCATTAACATTGTGGCGGACACGGCTATGCCGTAGGCCGCAGCAAGGTTGTCCGACTTACCAAACCAAACCGCCAGGGAAATCGTAACTGTCATCAATATCCAGTTGACTGGACCCACATAAATTTGCCCAAAACCCTGCTCGGACGTCTGGACGATTTTCATGCGGGGCATCCAGCCCAGTTGGATCGCCTGTCTGGTCATGGAAAAGGCGCCGGTGATGATAGATTGGCTAGCAATTATCGTCGCGACGGTCGCAAGCAGCACCATGGGTAGCAGCAGCGGCTCGGGGCAAAGCCTGAAGAAGATATTATCGGAGATGTTTGTTCCGGACAGGACAAGTGCAGCCTGGCCGGCATAGCTCAAGATGAGTGCAGGAAAAACCAGTCCTGACCAAGCCATCCGTATTGGTCTGGCCCCGAGATGGCCCATGTCGGCATAGAGTGCTTCCGCGCCCGTAACACACAAAAACACGCCGCCCAACACCAGAAATGCGCCTGGAGAGGAGACGAGATAACGAAAGGCGTAGAGCGGATTTATCGCCCAGAGAACCGATGGACGCATCAGGATACCGCGCAGCCCCAATAACGCGATTGCCAAAAACCATGTAGTCATTATTGGCCCGAAAAGTTTTCCGATCCGGGCGGTTCCCTGCGACTGGACCATGAAAAGCATAAACAAGATCAGGATACAAATCGGCGGCACATAAGACGAGAGCGACGGCCACACAATATTGAGCCCTTCCAGCGCGGACAAAACGGAGATGGCCGGCGTAATCGCGCCGTCGCCATAAATTAGCGCGGCCCCAAATAGACCCACTGCCACGATGACGGGCCGGCGTCGCTGCTTGACGCCCAGAAGGGACATCAAAGCCAGGATGCCGCCCTCGCCATCGTTGTCGATGCGCATCGCGACGGTGACGTATTTTATCGAAGTAATGAGGATCAGGGTCCAAAACAGCAGTGACAAGATCCCAAGAACAACGGTCTGGTCCAGCCCGCCGCCCGATAGCGTCAATACAGTTTTTAGCGTGTAAAGTGGGCTTGTTCCGATGTCTCCAAATACGATTCCGAGAGCGCCCAGAACCATCGTTTGCAGGTTTGCGGAAGGCGCTGGCCGATCATGGTAGCGGGGACCATTCATTCCATGTTCTCAACTTTCGTTATAATGCCCGAGGTGAATTCTGGCGCAAACGAATTCCCGAAAAAAGGGGGCCTGCGAGAAATCGAACATTGGAGCCTATGGCCGGGGGTGGATAATCCGCAAGTATCAGTCCTTCGGCCGCACACGCACAGTTGAGCGTCCCCGGTGTGACGCGTCCAGTGCGCTCACTGAACACTGACCTGACGGATATTTTGTACCAACGGGATAGGGAGTTTATTGCGTTGTGTCAGGCCTAGAGGTTGCGCGAAGGGGCTGGAAGTCTGCGCGACGCCTAAGGGCCTGTGGCGGCACCTGCTGCTGAGGACGCTGGTGTCGGCTGGTCCAAAACATTATGTTGAACATATTTTGCTGCCGCGAAAACGGGCCTAACTGGAATAGGAGCAGAAAATGGACTTGAGCCGCAGGGATGTTTGGGCGGCCGCGGTTGCGGCGCTTGGTACGACCTCTCCAGCGGGGGCTGCCACGGCAGACGGCATTTCACAAAACCATGCCGCGATTCACCAAGCGGTAATGCTCGCGGCGCCTCCCGGACGAATCTATCGGACACTGACGACGGCCAACCTGTTTGATCGGGTGGTGCGGGCCAGCGCTGCGATGAGTTCGAACATGAAGAAGATGCTGGGCGCCGCTCCCACGCAGATTGACGCACGGCCGGGCGGCGTCTTCACCCTGTTTGGCGGTTATATTACCGGTTTTAATTTGGAGCTCGTACCGGATGCCCGGCTGGTGCAGGCTTGGCGCTCCGGCGCCTGGAAGCCGGGTGAATATTCCATCGCCCGGTTCGTGCTGGAACCGCACGGCGACTCCACGCGTCTGACCTTCGATCACGCGGGCTTTCCGGAGGATGACGCGGCCCAGTTGGCGAAGGGGTGGCACGGCAATTATTGGATACCACTGGCAAAGGCTCTAAGCTAATCGCGGAAAGCCGCAGATCTGCGCGTTCCTTAGGGTGGTTCGCAGGCGTGCGCTATTTCCGATTTTCCGGGATTATCCGAAAAGGCCGAAGGCGTCGGGTTAGCTATTCGGCGGCCCGTTCAATATGGCGCCTCTACAAACTCGTATACATGTTGCCCGTCGCGGGTGGTGAGCGTGCGCTTACCGCCTTTGGAGCCAGGGACCAGCTCGAGGCCTATGATTGCGGGATCGATGGTAACCAGTGACACCGTGCCGTCATCATTGTGGCGTGATGCCACTTCGCTGGACCAAGCGGTGGCACGCACGCCTACCGTGCTGCCAGACTTTTCGACTGTGAGCTTGCCGAGATCGGGACTGGTATAGACCGAGGCGAGCCCAGCAGTGTCTGCCGGGGTGGCCGGTTGACCCAAAAGGATTCCGACTAATCCGTGCCGCTGATGCCGTGCGGTTGCTCACACGGTCGAGCTGCGTACGTTGTCCAAGTCTCTCCTGCAGACAGAACTGAACGGCAGAAGTGGATCGGGAAAAGGTCCATCGGCGAGTGTTTCGATGACGAGTTGCCTAAGCTCGACCTTTGGTTTCAAATAGACAGCCAGGATAGACTTGAGCACTGACTCGGCACTGGCCAAAACCTCCTGCGGAGCGAAGAGTCTCATGCGATTGATGAGTCCGATCAGTCGCTGCTCGTCGCCGTTCAGCGCGATATCATCTCGTATATGCGCGCTCAGCAGCAGATGCGACGCACTCATGACAAAGTCGGCATAGACGGTCTCGCGTCTCGTAACTTCGGCAGTGACCCGCTGAAGACGGTGCTGCATGCGCTCCTTGTAGATAGCGGCTGTCAAAGACGCGCCGCCACCGGCAAGTGCGCCCACCAACGCCACTGCTGGAGTTAACATTGTCGTGGCGATATACACGGTGCTCTCCGACGTTCAGTGCGTTGGAATAAGAGTGAGTGGCAGTGCCGCCATAACCGCCATACCGGGCAGCGCCGGCAGATACGCACGATTTTTGAGCAATAGAGCAACTGCGATGAAATTTACCGCCGCTGCAAGCAGGACACCTGCCAAGTGTGTTCTCGATGTTGAAAGGAGGATGGCCGCCAACAACTCCATCGTGCCTGTCAGACGGAAGATACGTGCGGGATAACCCCAGCGAAGATAAGCGCGGCGCACGATACCGATCCCCGCGAATTGAATCATGCCGACGGCGCCGAACGTCAGGACGAGTGCATAAGTGGTAACTATCGGGAGAGATACTACATGCACGACATGCTCCAATCCTAAAACAAAAGTCTTGTTGGCACTTCAGTCACTACCGCGCTGCGATGGCGAGATCGCGGAGTACATTGCTTTCCAGCTCCATCTCCTCCACCCGGTATTTGATCAGGTCGCCCATGCTGACTATGCCGATCAGTTCGCTGTCCTCGAATACAGGAAGATGCCGCACGCGCTTGCGGGTCATCATCGCCATGACGCGCTTAAGGCTTTCGTCGGGGGACACCGCCAGCACCGGTCCGGTGATCACCTCGCGGATCGGGGTATCTGCCACACGTGGGCCCTTGCCCGCCAAGGCGCCGACCAGGTCATGCTCCGAGATCAACCCCACCGGCTCGCCACCATCCGTTACGATCAGCGCAGCGATGCGATTGCGCATCATCAATTCCGCCGCCGACCGCAGGTGCAACGAGATGTCGATGGTCACAACGCCTTCGCCCTTGCGGTCCAGAATATTTTCGATCTTCATTCTTCTTCTCCATAAAGCCGGTTAATGAGCGCCGCTGGTGTCAATTGGTCCCTGCGGCTTGGGCGCCAACCAGATGATCCCGGCGGCAAATACGAAACAGATCGCAATGGCGGCGAACATGTTGAGTGTGGCAAGTGTGACGCTTTGGCTTTCGACCAGGCCGGATAGCATGGTCACCGCTGTGTCGTGGGGCGTGCCCTGGGCTACTATGGTGTCCAGTGTCGCCTGTCCATTGTGCATGGACCCGGCCAATTCCGTTTGGTTTTGACGTGCGGCATTCGACCAGCCCGTCTGCACCAGGGATGTCGCAAAGGCACCGGCGAGCGTACGCATGAAATTGGACAGGCCAGCCGCGTTGGCTTGTTCATCGTGATTGACACTGGCCATCGCCAGCCCGGTGACTGGCACAAAAAACATGACCATTGCCGGTCCCGTGAGCAGGGTGGGCAACGCCATCTGCAAAAATGTGACATCCGGGGTGAAGCTCATGCGCCATACCATGACCGCCGCAAGCCAGAGAATTCCTAAGGAAATGATCAGTCGCGCATCCACACGCTGCACAGCTTTGCCCACCAATGGAGCACATACCACGGCAAGTATGCCCATGATGCCGGTCGCATAGCCTGCCCAGGTGGGGGTATAACCCATGTTGGTTTGCAGCCAGAGCGGCAGGATCACGATACTTGCGAAGAAAGCGCCAAATCCAACCGCATAAGTCGAGGCGGCGCCTACGAAGCCGCGATGGCGGAAGATGCGCAGATCGACGATGGGATTTTTTTCGGTGAGTTCCCATATCAGGAAGGCCAGAAATCCGATCGCCGCAAGCACGCCGAGAACGCAGATTTCGGGGGAGGCGAACCAATCCTTGTTGCGCCCCTCATCCAGCATGATCTGGAGCGCGCCGACCCACACGACTAGAAGCGCCAGTCCAACCCTGTCGACCTGAGCCGGGCCCTTAGCGTCAGGCTGCCCGCGCAAGAGATAGAGCAGAAGAAGCCCGCCGCCGGCTGCGATCGGCACCTTGATGAAGAAGATCCACGACCAGCCGACGGAGTCGCAGATGATCCCGCCCAGGATGGGCCCCGCAACCGGGCCAATCAGGGTCGTCATCGCCCAAAGCACTGTGGCGAATGTGGCTTTCTCCTTGGGGAAGACCCTCAGGAGCAGCATCTGCGAAAGCGGCATGATCGGACCGCCGACCAGGCCCAGCAGGACGCGGCAGGCAAGCAGCATTCCCAGCGAACTGGAAAGTCCGCAAAGCAGTGAGACTAGCGCAAAGGCGATATAGCAGGAGAGAAACACACGCTGGGCGCCGAAGCGTTTCGCCAAAAAGCCAGTTAAAGGCACGGTGATCGCTTCCGCAACGGCATAAGAGGTGATCACCCACGTGCCCTGGGTAGAAGACACGCCCAGCGACCCGGCGATCGTGGGGACCGAGACATTCGCGATGGTGGTGTCGAGCACCACAAGGAAGTTGCCTAGCCCGATCAACAAGCCGGCCGCGACCAAAAGGCCACCAGTCAGCGGCCGCGCGGGTTCCGCTGCCGGATTTGCTATCGCGATTGCGGTCATGATGCTCTCCCTTTTCGACTCAGTGGGAGACGTTGATGTCGGCGTTCATGGAAAGCCCGACGCGGAGGGGATTGGCCGCAAGCTCCTTGGGGTCCAGGGCAATGCGCACGGGCAACCGCTGCACCACCTTGATCCAATTGCCTGTCGCATTTTGCGCTGGAACGATGGAAAGCGCCGCGCCTGTGCCGCCTGAGAATCCCGTCACCCGGCCGTGATAGACCACCTTATCGCCGTAAAGATCGCTGGTGAGTTCGGCGGGCTGGCCCACGCGCACCTTATTGAGCTGCACCTCCTTGAAGTTGGCATTCACATAAGCTTGCTGGACGGGTACCACGGTCATCAGCGGCGTGCCGGGCTGGACCATCTGGCCCACCTGTACGGACCGCTTGACCACTACGCCATCTACCGGGGCGCGGATCACGGTGCGATCCACGGCCACTTGCGCCTGCTCCACCCGGAAGCGCGCGGCTGTCACTTGCGGATTCTGATCCAGCGGCAGGCCTGCAATCAGAACATTGTTGGCTTCATAGGAACCCTTCGCGCCCTGCACATTGGCCTCGGCCTGCGCATAAGACGCTTGGGCAGCGTCCAGTCCGGTCTTGAAACTGGACAACTCTTCCCCGGAAACGGCACCGCTGCCAGCAAGAGACAGGCGCCGACCGTAATCCACCTTCGCGCGCGCGAGTTCGGCTCCAGCACGTAACAGATCGGCCTGGCGGGCCATGATCTGGCCGTCGAGCGCCGTGTTGTTGGCCTGATAGCCTTGGACCCGCCGTTCAATATCGCCCAACGCAGATTGCGCCTGTTCCAGCTCAAGGCGGCGGTCGGTGTCGTCAATCACCACCAATATGTCGCCTTTGCGGACGGTCTGGGTGTCAACCACGCGCACTTCCTTGACGGGCCCGTTGGTTAGCGCGTTCACCTGCGCGGCGTCGGTATCCACGTAAGCATTGTCGGTGGTGACGTGTTTGGAACCGACGAAGGCTTGATAGGCGCCAAAGCCGAGGCCAATCAGCGCCACGCCGCTTGCAAGCGCGACGAACAGTT
>DATKEP010000031.1:0-14682 GCA_035512055.1 Rhizomicrobium sp. | reverse complement strand
GCTTCCGCGGAGCTCGCATCGGAATGATAGAGCAGCGACAGGCTCACTACCTCGTCGCCACTCGCCAGCTTGATGCCACGCACGCCGGTGGAATCGCGGCCCTTGAACACGCGCACGTCGGCCACCGGAAAGCGGATCGCCTTGCCGCCGCGGGTGGTGAGCAGGAAATCATCAGCGTCGGTACAGGTGGCAACCCCCACGATGCCGCCGCCGGCTTCGAGTTTCATGGCGATCTTGCCGTTCTTGTTCACCTGCGCGAAGTCCGACAGCTGGTTGCGGCGCACATCGCCCGCGGTGGTGGCGAAGACGACGTTCAGCTTGTCCCACTCCGCTTCATTCTCAGGCAATGCCAGGATGGTGGTGATGCGCTCGCCTTCCGCCAGCGGCAGAAGGTTGACCATCGCCTTGCCCTTGCCGGCGATGCGCGCTTCCGGCAGCCGCCAAACCTTGAGCTTGTAGGCCATGCCGGTGGAGGAGAAAAACAACAGCCAGGCATGGGTCGAAGCCGCAAAGAGGCTGGTGACAAAATCCTCGTCCCGCGTCGCCATGCCCGAACGGCCCTTACCGCCCCGGCCCTGCACCCGGTACTCGGCCACTGGCGTGCGCTTGATATAGCCGGCATGTGTGACGGTGACGGCGACATCCTCCCGCTCGATCAGCGCTTCGTCTTCCACTTCTATTTCCGCGTCGATAAGCTCGGTCTTGCGCGGCGTGGCGAATTCATCGCGTATCGCCCCGAGTTCGTCCCGGATGATCGCCAGCACCCGGCCGCGCGACGATAGGATGTCGAGATAGTCGGCAATGGCCAAACTCAGCTTCTGGGCTTCGTCCGTGATTTCGTCGCGGCCCAGGGCTGTCAGCCGCTGCAGGCGCAAATCGAGAATTGCCCTCGCCTGTTCTTCCGACAGTTTGATGGTGCCGTCGGCTTCCATGCGATGGCGGGGATCGGCAATCAGCGCGACCAGCGGCGCGACGTCCTTGGCGGGCCAGGCCCGGGCCATCAGCTGGTCACGCGCCGTGGCGGCATCGGATGCGGCGCGGATCAGCCTGATCACTTCGTCGATATTGGCGACAGCGACCGCCAGCCCGACCAGCACATGACCGCGGTCCCGCGCCTTGGCCAGGTCGAACTTGGTGCGCTTGGTGACGACCTCTTCACGGAAGACGAGGAAGGCCCCCAGCAGGTCCTTGAGATTCATCTGCATCGGCCGGCCGTCATTCAGGGCCAGCATGTTGACGCCGAAGCTCATCTGCAGATTGGAGAAACGGTAAAGCTGGTTCAGCACCACTTCCGACGAGGCATCGCGCTTGAGCTCGATGACCATGCGCATACCGGTGCGGTCGCTTTCATCGCGGATGTCGGCGACGCCTTCCACCCGCTTGTCGCGCACCAGTTCGGCAATGCGCTCGATCAGCAGCGCCTTGTTCACTTGATAGGGCAGTTCGGTGACGATGATGGCGTCGCGGTCCTTGCGAATTTCCTCCACCGTGCAGCGCGCCCGCATCAGGATCGAGCCGCGGCCGCGTGCCAGGGCGGCGCGGGCATTCTGCTTGCCGATCAGAAGCGCGCCGGTCGGAAAATCCGGTCCCGGCACGATCTCGGTCAGCCGCTCCAGGTTGATGGACGGATCCTCGATATAGGCCAGGCAGGCATCGATGACCTCGCCCAGATTGTGAGGCGGAATGTTGGTCGCCATGCCGACGGCGATGCCGGCGGATCCGTTGACCAGCACATTGGGGAAGCGGGCGGGAAGGACCGTAGGCTCCCTTTCGCTGCCATCGTAATTGTCGCGGAACTCGACCGTGTCCTTGTCGATGTCTTCCGTCAGGCTGTGCGCCACCTTGGCGCGGCGCGCCTCGGTATAGCGCATGGCCGCCGGCGGATCGCCGTCCACCGAGCCGAAATTGCCCTGGCCGTCGATCAAAGGCAGGCGCATGGAGAATTCCTGCGCCATGCGCACCAGCGCGTCATAGATTGAGGCATCGCCGTGTGGATGGTATTTGCCCATCACATCGCCCACGATCAGCGCCGACTTGCGATAGGGCTTGTTCCAGTCGCGGCCATTCTCATGCATCGAATAGAGAATGCGCCGGTGCACGGGTTTCAGTCCGTCACGCGCGTCGGGCAGCGCGCGCTGGACGATCACGCTCATGGCATAGTCGAGATAGGAGCGCTTCAGCTCGTCTTCGACCGCGATGGAATGAGCCGGATTCCCGCCTTCCGGCGGGTTCATGGTCTCGGGCACTTCACTCATGGAATTTGGGGCTCAAAAATCAGGCCTCTTCGGTGCCCGGAACGGCTCGGAAAATCATGGGCGATTCCTAGCATTTTGCGTGTGCGGAAACCAGCAAATTAACCTCAGGTAAGACCATGTTTTTTCTGCTCAATTTGCCCGTTTCGCCAAGGCTGAAAATTCGGCGCGGACGCGACCCATGTCATAGGCGTAAATCAGCCTTTGGCCATGCTCGTCCTTGTAGCCAAAAGTGATGCCGATGAGCCGGCCGGAAGCATTCAGAACCGGCCCTCCGGAAAAGCCGGGCCCCGCATTGCCGGCGAAGGTGAAATAGGCCGGCGCGGTGCAGCCCGCGCAGGCAACGATGGACCGCACCACGCCATGGGCGATGCGCAGGTCCCGGTCTGTGCCCTGGCCATAGGCGATGACATCCTGGCCCATGGCTACGGAGGCGATCTCGGGCTCCGCGGTCTTGGGCGTACGGAAAAATAAAAGGTCATAATCCTTGCGCACGCCAATGACGTTTTTGGGGTCCAACAGATTGGCATTGTGAGCGTTGGTGACGGCGATGTGCGGCGCGATCACCACCGCTGCGCCATCGGCACTGTCGATACCCAGATGGACGCGCGCATGCAGCGGCAGGTAGGCCGAGGCGATATCCGGCTGTGCTATGCCGGTGGCCGGCGCCCCGGATGAGGCGGCGCAGCCGGCAGCCAGCAGTGAAAGCAAAAGAGCGGCGAAACTAGAACGGAATTTCGTCATCCATTTCGTCGCGCTGGAAACTGGCCGGCGCTTCGACGGCGCCGGAGCGGCCGCCAAACCCGGTGCCGCCGCCCTCGCCACCGCCATTGCGGCCGTCGAGCATGGTCAGTTCCCCGCGGAAATTCTGCAGCACAACTTCGGTCGAGTATCTTTCCGCCCCGTCCTTGTCGGTCCATTTGCGGGTCTGCAGCTGGCCCTCGACATAGACCTTGGAGCCCTTTCGCAGATATTTCTCCGCCACCTCCGCCAGGTTCTTGTTGAAGATCACGACGCGGTGCCACTCGGTCTTTTCCTTGCGCTCGCCGCTGGTCTTGTCGCGCCAGCTTTCGCTGGTGGCGATGGAAAGATTGACGACGGGATCGCCGGATGTCGTGCGACGCACCTCCGGGTCCTTGCCCAGATTGCCGACCAAAATCACCTTGTTGACGCTGCCCGCCATGACTTTCTCCATTGAACTGACGCATGAATTGGCGCGACGTTAGACGACAGCCGCCCATTTGCGCCATGGAAGCGGTCCTGTTATCCACCCATAACATTGTTCATCTTTTGTTCCAATAGCCTTGGGCCACCTTTTACCTATAAGCAGGCAAGCTGGCGAGAGGCATATGCCCTTCAATTCCTATCCCTATTTCGTGTTCCTGGCCGTGGCGGTCATTGGGTTCCGGCTGCTGGAAAAACACGCCCTCACCGCGCGGCGCGTGTTCCTGCTCATGGCCTCTTATGCCTTTTATGCCTGGTGGCGGGCGGATTTCCTGTTGCTTTTGTGCGGCTCGACGCTGGTGAATTTCGCGCTGGGCCGGGAAATCGAACAGCGCCGCGCGCGGCAAAACAGCCGGCACGCAATCCTGATCGCGGGCCTGGTGTTCAACCTGGGCCTGATCGCGACCTTCAAATACGACAACCTGTTCGTGGGCACCGCCGACCAGCTTCTCGGTCTTGGCCTTCCCATCCCCCATTTCTTCCTGCCGCTAGCGATCAGCTTCTTCACCTTCGAGCAGATCAGCTATCTGGTCGATGCCTATGCGGGCAAATCGCCGGGTTATACCCTGCTGGATTACGCGCTGTTCGTGGCCTATTTCCCGCATCTCATTGCGGGGCCGATCGTGCGCCATAACGATCTGATCCCGCAATTCCGCCAAACGCGCGGGAGAAATGACGACATGGCCAGCGGCATCACGCTCTTCACCATCGGGTTGGCCAAGAAGACCCTGATCGCCGACAACCTCGCGCCCTTTGCCGACGCCATCTTCAATGCGGCGGGACGGGGAACGCATCTGGGACCGACCGACGCCTGGCTCGGCACGCTGTTCTTCGCCTTCCAGATCTATTTCGATTTTTCCGCCTATTCCGACATGGCGCTGGGTTCATCGGTGATGCTGGGCATCCGCCTGCCAGTGAATTTCCACTCTCCCTACAAGGCGGCCAGCGTCATCGAATTTTGGCGGCGCTGGCACATTTCCCTGTCGGCCTTCCTGCGCGACTATCTGTATGTGCCCCTCGGCGGCAACCGGCACGGCCGGGCGCGGCGCAATCTCAATCTCTTCATCACCATGCTACTGGGCGGCTTGTGGCATGGCGCAAACTGGACCTTCATGCTCTGGGGTGGACTCCACGGCCTTTATCTCAGCGTCAATCACGCCTTCCGGCATGCCACCAAGGGGATCACGCCCTCCCCCGCAATGCGCCTGCCCCTGCATGTCGCATCGGTGGCGCTGACATTCGCAGCCACCACCCTTGCCTGGATCGTGTTCCGTGCGCCCGATCTCGCCTCTGCGCGCAATGTGGCGGGCGGATTGATCGGGCGCGGCCATAGCGCGGTGGTGAGTTTCTCGCCGCTGGCCGCCGGGGCGCTGCTGCTTTTGTCCCTGATCGTATGGTTCATGCCCAACAGCATGGAGTTGATGTGGAAGCATAACCCGGCCCTGCCCTCGCCCTATCCCGATCAGCCGGTCGAGCCTGCTCGGCGGCTCGGCTGGAATCCGACGCCGCTGAATGCAGCCGCTTATGGCCTTATCTGCATCATCGCCGTGCTCGCCTTGTCCAATTTGAAGCCCTTCATCTATTTCCAATTCTGATGGAAAGAACCCGCTACGCCTTCTGGTTTCTGCGCACGGTGATGCTGGTCATCCTGGCCCTTGCCGCATTCAACGCCCTGGCCGGCGCCTATATCCTTTCCTCGCCCTCCGGCGGCAGCGTCGAGACGCTGTCGGGCTTTGAGCGCGCCTTGAAGCCGGTATGGTTGGAGCAATTGCGGCCGCGCCTGGTCTTTGTCGGCTCAAGTCGCGTGCGCGACGGTTTCGATCCCACGCTGGTCGACGCGGCACTCAAAACCCACAGCTTCAATTATGGCGCCTCGAGTATGACGCCTTATGAAGCGCGCCGTTTCGTCCAGGATGCGCTGGCGCAGCCTTCCGTGACAGACGTCGTCGTGGGGCTCGATGCCTTCACCGGCGATGGCGGCCCCGGCGAGGCATTGCCCGGCTTTGATGAAACCCGGCTGGCGGTGGCGCCGGACGGCAGGCCGACCCCGCGCCGCCGGCTGTGGCTGTTCACCACCCGCTTTCTCAGTGGCGGCGCGCTGGGCATGAACGCGCTGAGCGTGTGGTCCCTGTTGCGACTCAAACCGGGACAAACCGCCGCCGACCGCCCCGACATCTTCGGCGCCTATGCCCATATGGACGAGACCGTGCTCAATCGCGACCTGAACTACCGCCGGGCGCGGGTCATGCGCATGGGCGACGGGGCGGCCCGGGAACTCTCCACCATGCTGGAGGCGGCCTGCGATTCCAGGGCGCGGCTGGCCCTGTTCTTCCCGCCCGACAATATGGCGATCGTGGAGCGCTATCGCCAAAGCGACGCGGTTGCGCTGTACGCGTTCAAGCAGACGGTGCGCGCGGCCGTCGAGCGCCACAACGCGACCTGCGCCAACAAGGCCTGGCTGTTCGACTTCATGGCGCCGAACGCGCTCACCAACGAAACGCTGCAGAACGGCCTGAGCCCCGACTATGTCGATCTTGTACACTTCCGCCCGCCGGCCGGCCTGTGGCTGCTGCGGCAGATGGGTGTGACTGGCTAACCCGTGGTCGAGGTAGCGACGGTGGTGGGACAGTTGGTGGCGCTGCAACTTGCGTTGTCGCTGTTGGCGACGGCAACAGCAACGGCTGCCACCACGATGGCGGAGATGCCGCCGATCAGGAGCAGGTTGCGGTGATGACGCTGGGCCTGTTGCACGCCTGCCGGCTTGCCGGGCGCCAGTGGCATGTCGGCACCGGCCGCCAGGGCCTGGGAACCGGCAAGCAACGCAGCTGCCGCAACACCCATGGCCGCCTTCCTGAATTTCGTCATCGCATTCCCCTGAAACTTGTCCGACCGGATTTCCACCCGCCAGGTGGTGTAAAAGCCTGTTCTGCTTGGCCAATCGCGCAAGGCCATGCCTGCCGATAATTAGGGCCGTTCACCGCCCTTTTGCAAATGAACAATGACAAGGGACAGATGAACCGTTCTCTTTTTGTTTCGCGGGTTTCGCGAAAAGGTTATGAACAGCCATGGACCTTCTGACCGAGATTCTGGCGCCGGCCCGCCTCACTGCCATTGTGGACGCCGGCGCCAATCCCATAGACGGCGATCCGCCCTACAAGGCGATGCTGGCGGCCGGCGTGTGCGAGGTCACCGGCTTTGAACCGCAAAGCCAGGCTCTGGCGCGGCTGGAGAAATCGAAGGGACCGCGCGAACGCTATCTGCCCTATGCGCTGGGTGATGGAAGCGCGGCCACGCTCAACATCTGCGAGCTGGAAGGCATGACCAGCCTCCTGGTTCCCGACCCCGCCCGGCTGGCACTTTTCAATTTGTTTCCTATATGGGGAACAGTGAAAAGCCATATCCCGGTCACCACCCGAAAATTGGACGACATCACCGAAATCGCGCATCTGGATTTCCTCAAGATGGACATTCAGGGCGCGGAGCGCGACGTGCTGGCGCACGGACGCGGCAAGCTCGGCGAAACCGTGGTGATCCAGACCGAAGTATCCTTCGTTCCGCTCTATCAAGGCCAGCCCGTATTCGGGGAGATTGACCTTGCCCTGCGGGAACTGGGTTTTCTGCCCCATTCGGTCACCGGCACCAAGATCTGGCCGATCGCACCCATGGTGGTGGGCGATGCGCCCAATCGCGGCATCCGCCAACTGCTGGAAACCGACATGATCTATGTCAGGGATTTCGGCCGGCCTCAGAATATGAGCGCGGAACAGTGGAAGCATCTCGCCTTGATCGCGCATCATTGCTATGGCTCCTACGATCTGGCGCTCAAGGCCATCGTCACCCTGATCGAGATGGGTGCCGTGCCTGAAGGCGCAGGCAAGCGCTATCTCGCCTCCTTGCGGAAACCCAACTGATGCTGAAGAACATTTCCATCCGCGGCGCGCGCGAGCACAACCTCAAGAACATCGACGTCGATATTCCGCGCGACACGTTGACGGTGCTGACGGGCCTGTCAGGCTCGGGCAAGTCGAGCCTGGCCTTCGACACCATCTATGCCGAGGGCCAGCGCCGTTATGTGGAATCGCTTTCGGCCTATGCGCGCCAATTTCTGGAACTGATGCAGAAGCCGGACGTGGACCATATTGAGGGCCTGTCGCCGGCGATTTCCATAGAACAGAAGACCACCTCCAAGAATCCGCGCTCCACCGTGGGCACGGTGACGGAAATTTATGACTATCTGCGCCTGTTGTTCGCGCGCGTGGGCGTGCCCTATTCGCCCGCCACCGGCCTTCCCATCGAAAGCCAGACGGTTAGCCAGATGGCCGACCGGATTCTGGCGCTGCCCGAGGGCACGCGGCTCTACCTGCTCGCGCCCATCGTCCGCGGCCGAAAAGGCGAATACAAAAAAGAATTGGCCGAACTGCAGAAGAAGGGGTTCCAGCGCGCCAAGGTGGACGGCAAGTTCTATGACATCGGCGCCACGCCTGCACTTGACAAGAAACTCAAGCACGACATTTCCATCGTGGTGGACCGGATCGTGGTCAAGCCCGATATCGGCAACCGACTGCCCGACTCCGTCGAGACTGCGCTGAACCTGGCCGACGGGCTGCTGGTGGTCGAATTCGCCGACGAAAAGGAAAAAGACGGCGGTGCGCGCCAGATGCTGCTGTCGTCCAAATTCGCCTGCCCGGTCTCGGGCTTCACCATTTCCGAAATCGAGCCCAGGCTGTTCTCGTTCAACAATCCGCATGGCGCCTGCCCGGTCTGCGACGGGCTGGGGGTCCAGAACTATTTCGACGAAGCGCTGGTGGTGCCCGACGAAAGCTTGAACCTCCGGAAAGGCGCCATCGCGCCCTGGGCCAAGTCGTCGTCACCTTATTACTTGCAGACGCTGGAGGCCCTGGCGCGGCACTACAAATTCTCCATGAACGAGCCTTACGAGGATCTGCCCAAAAAGGCGCGCGATGTGATCCTGCATGGCTCCGGCGAGGAAGTGATCAAATTCACCTATGATGACGGCATGCGCCGCTACGAAACCAAAAAGGCTTTCGAGGGCGTGATCCCCAACATGGAACGCCGCATCCAGGAAACCGACAGCGCCTGGGTGCATGAAGACCTGGAAAAATTCCAGGCGGAGGCGCCCTGCGACGCCTGCCAGGGCTATCGCCTGAAACCGGAGGCCTTGTCGGTCAAGATCGGCGGCCTGCATGTCGGCCAGGTCTGCGAACAATCCATCCGCGACGCCGATGCGTGGTTCCGCGACATCGACAAGAAGCTGAACAAGCAGAGCCAAGAAATCGCCCTGCGTATCCTGAAGGAAATTCGCGCCCGGTTGAAGTTCCTCAACAATGTCGGGCTCGACTATCTTACCCTGGCGCGTGCCTCCGGCACCTTGTCGGGCGGGGAAAGCCAGCGCATCCGGCTGGCCTCGCAGATCGGCTCGGGCCTAACGGGTGTGCTCTATGTGCTGGACGAGCCATCGATCGGCCTGCACCAGCGCGACAATGCCAAGCTGCTGGACAGCCTCAAGGGCCTGCGCGACATGGGCAACACCGTAGTGGTAGTGGAGCATGACGAAGAAGCCATCCGCAGCGCCGATCATGTGATCGACATGGGGCCGGGCGCTGGCGTCCATGGCGGTCACATCATTGCCGAAGGCAGGCCTGAGGACATCATCGCCAACAAGAAGAGCCTGACCGGAAAATATCTCAGCGGGGCGGAGTTCATTGCCATTCCGCACCAGCGCCGCAAGGCTCTCCATAATCGCTGGCTGAAGGTGGTGGGCGCGCGCGGCAACAATCTCAAGAACGTCACGGCGGAAATTCCGTTGGGCACGCTGACCTGCGTCACCGGCGTCTCGGGCGGCGGTAAATCCACCCTCACCATCGAGACGCTCTACAAGTCTGCGGCGCGAAAGCTCACCCAGGCGCGCGAACATCCCGCTCCCCATGACCGCATTGAGGGCCTGGAATTCCTCGACAAGGTGATCGACATCGACCAGAGCCCGATCGGGCGTACGCCGCGCTCCAATCCGGCCACCTATACCGGCGCCTTCACACCCATCCGCGACTGGTTCGCCGAATTGCCCGAGGCCAAAGCGCGCGGCTACCAGCCAGGCCGCTTCAGCTTCAATGTCAAGGGCGGCCGCTGCGAAGCCTGTCAGGGCGACGGCGTGATCCAGATCGAGATGCACTTCCTTCCTGATGTCTATGTCCAGTGCGATGTCTGCAACGGCAAGCGCTACAATCGCGAGACGCTGGAAGTGAAGTTCCGGGACTATTCCATCTCCGACGTGCTGGAGATGACGGTGGAAGCCGGTGCCGAACTGTTCAAGGTGGTCCCGTCCATTGCCGAAAAGCTGGAAACGCTCAAACGTGTCGGCCTGGGCTATATCTCGATCGGCCAACAGGCCACCACGCTGTCGGGCGGCGAGGCCCAGCGCGTGAAGCTCAGCAAGGAACTGTCGCGCCGCGCCACCGGACGCACGCTTTATATTCTGGACGAGCCGACCACCGGCCTGCACTTCCATGACGTGAAGAAGCTGCTCGAAGTGCTGCAGGAACTGGTCGACCAGGGCAACACGGTGGTGGTGATCGAGCACAATCTGGAAGTGATCAAGACCGCCGACTGGATGGTGGACCTGGGACCGGAAGGCGGAGACGGCGGCGGCGAGATCGTGGCATCGGGCACGCCGGAAGAGGTCGCAAGGAATCCGCGCTCCTATACCGGCCAGTATCTGAAGGCCCTTCTCAAGAATACGGGCGCGGCCAAAAGGCTCAAGGCGGCGGAATAAACCCGCCCAGCCGCGTCAGACCACGATATCCAGAGCCGGCTCGTCCTTGAGCACGCGCCATGCCGAGACGCTGGCGCCGGCGAACAGACCCACAATCAAGGGTGAAATGAGAAAACCCAGCCCGCTGATCAGCGGCAGCACGTCCCGAGCCCGGGCAACGGCCTGGCGCATCTGCTCGGAATCGTCCCCGGAAAGCGCCACGCCCCCGTGTCCCATCAGCACCAAGTTCAGTGCATTGAAGAGGATGACGATCGGTCCGAAAATGCCCGCAAGCACCGCCAGCAGCCGCCAGAAATTTCCGGCCGACAGCATCCAGGCGCGGCGAAGCACGGGGTTGTTCTCGCCCACCACGATTGCAGGCGACAACGCGAAGAAGCGCGGCATGGCGAGCGCGATGACGGCATAAAACACAAACCCCATTTGCGTGGGGTCCGCCTGCCGCCCCGCCTCCTTCAGAACCGCGCCGCCGATGACGATAACCGGCACCACCAATGTCAGGCAGATGCCGATGAAAGCCAGGAAGGCGCGGAACATGCGCCATTCCAGATTGCCGAAAGCAAAATGTGCAATCGCCGGCGCGGCACGCGCGCCCAGCGCCATCTGCACGACCGCGACATACATGATGGCCTGCAACAACAGTGCCGCTACGAGATAGCACAGCATCATCAGCAGGCTTGGCGCGAGCGCAGTGGCGTTGTTGCTGGCCAGCGCATCGCTGAAATCGGTGTAATAGCGCTGAAACGAGAAAAAGCCCATGACTGTGGCCAGCACCATCGGCACCCAGATCAGGCCGATGATGCCGCCCAGATGGGTGGCCGTGAAAATATAGGCATCGCGTATCGTCGCGATGACGGGAACGCGTCGCATCAGGTCAGGCCGCTTTCAGAACTCATCGAAGGGACGCAGGTCGTCGAAGACCGGCGCCTGGGGCGCGGTCGCTTCGCGCCACAGCTTGACCGCCCATGCCGTAACGGCGGCGGCCATCGGCAATTTGGCGAGTTCGGCCAACGGCTCGGTCACAAATGCCAGACGGCGGCGCGGCACGAACATCGCCACGCCTACGGCGGCAGCGGCCAGGAGCCCGGCGCCGATGGCAAGTCTGACATAATTGGTTCCCTTGCTCTCGTCAGCCATCTCTTCCGTCCTTTCCCCCCACACTATATAGGCGGCGCCCGTTCGCAGTCATCAGGCGGACCTTGTTAATCATGCTTTTGCCCCCATCATTCCAGGAAGTCGAAGGCGCCCGATGCCGCATCCAACACCTGACACAAAACGGTAACTTTCGCCCCGTTCGGAACCGGCACGCCGGATGCCAAAAAGCCCGCCATCTGCTGATGACGGGCCTTCGACTTCCTCAGTGAAACTGGTCCTTGCGATCCAACCTCAGGGCGACGTCGCCGAGGTCGTCGCGGGCGCGAAAGTACCTGCACCGCTATTGGTGTTGCTCTGGTCCGTAACCACGATCGCGATCGCGGTGATGACAGCAGCGGCGCCCAAGCCGACGAGCAGTGTGCCGGTTCCGATATTGAGCTGCGCTTTGTTGACGCCGGCAGGCTTGCCGGGCGCCAGGGACATGTCGGCGGCGAAAGCCGAAGTACCAATCATCGTCGCTACCGTAACTGCGGCAACAACACCTTTAAAACCAAACATAGGCTTTCCCCCGTTATCAGATGGGGGATACTTGTCTCAAGCCATCGGCCAAGTCAACCGCCATTCCGGATTCCTTTTTGACTGTTGCCAAAAGGCTTTACCGCATCGGCACAGACAAATTTTCAACTTTTTTTGACGTCCGGACAACCCTCCCGGAGGGGTCATGTAACCATGTGAATCATCCCCAAAAACAGCGATTCCCGCCAGCCCCTCCGCCGGACATTGCTGCAGATGCGAGAGGACCGCCCTATCGGCCCGCCCTCTCAAAAAGCGACCGCGATTTGCGCCTGTGGCGCGACCTGCTAAAGCCTTGATCCATGACTGAGCTTCACGTCGTCGGCGGAGGGTTGGCCGGGTCGGAAGCGGCCTGGCAGGCAGCCGAATCAGGGGTTGCCGTGATTCTGCATGAAATGCGGCCCGTTATGGGCACCGCTGCCCACCAGACCGCCGCCATGGCCGAACTGGTCTGCTCCAATTCCTTCCGCTCCGACGATGCCGCCAACAACGCCGTAGGCCTGTTGCATGAAGAAATGCGGCGGGCGGGCTCGCTGGTGATGCGCGCGGCCGATGCCCACAAGCTGCCGGCAGGCGGCGCGCTGGCGGTGGACAGACATGGCTTTTCCGCCGCCGTCACGACGGCGCTGGAACAGCATCCGCGCATCACGATCTTGCGAGAGGAAGTCCACGATCTCCCGCCGGCCGACTGGGGAGCGGCCATTATCGCCACCGGCCCGCTGACTTCCACGCGCTTGGGCACGGCGATCGCGCAAGCCGCAGGCGTCGAGCATCTCGCCTTCTTCGATGCCATCGCGCCCATTGTGCACCGCGAGTCCATAGACTTCGACATCGCCTGGTTCCAGTCGCGCTATGACAAGCAGGGGCCAGGCGGCGGCGTTGCCGATTACATCAACCTGCCGCTGAACGAGGCGCAGTACAGGGCCTTTGTCGCCGCCCTGATCGAGGGCGACAAGACCAACTTCAAGGAATGGGAAAAATCGACGCCATATTTCGAGGCCTGCCTGCCGGTCGAGGTGATGGCGGCGCGTGGACTTGACACACTGCGCTTCGGACCGATGAAGCCCGTGGGACTCTGCGATCCGCGCAAAGCCGTGCGCCCACATGCGGTCGTGCAGCTGCGCCAGGATAATGCGCTGGGCACACTCTGGAACATGGTGGGATTCCAGACCAAGCTGAAACATGGCGAACAGGTCCGCATCTTCCGCACCATACCGGGCCTGGAGAATGCACAGTTCGCGCGGCTGGGGGGCTTGCATCGCAATACCTTCATCAATTCGCCGCGGCTGCTCGACAGCAGGCTCAGGCTCAAATCCCGGCCCCATCTGCGTTTCGCCGGACAGATCACCGGTGTGGAAGGCTATGTCGAAAGCGCGGCCATCGGGCTCCTGGCGGGCTGCTTCGCGGCGGCGGAACTGGCAGGACGCGGCGAAGACCCGCCGCCGCCCACCACCGCGCTCGGCGCGCTGCTGTCGCACATCACCGGCGGTGCGGAGGCCAGCCAATTCCAGCCCATGAATGTGAATTTCGGATTGTTCCCGCCGCTTGCCTCGGTGCGGAATAACCGCGGCAAGGACCGCAAGCAGGCGCTCAGCGCCCGCGCGCTCGAGGATCTGGCCGTTTGGCTGGGCGAAAGCGCGCAAAAATCGGCGGCTGAATAGTCCGCCAAAACCGGGTAACATTCCAGGTCTTGTCAATCATTCTTCATGCGGAACATGCCATGGATATTCCTCTCGAACTTTCCTTCCACAATATTGAAGCTTCCGACGCGCTGAAGGCCGCGGTGAACGAACATGTCTCCCGGCTGGAGCAGCTGCACGATCACATCATCGGCTGCCGGGTGGTAATCGAATTGCCGCACAAGACTCAGAAGGCACGGGGCAACCAACCTGACGTACACATCGTCGTCAGGGTGCCCGGAAAGGAGATTGTGGTCAGCAAGGAGCTCGCCCATGAAGGTCACAAGAAGAACGCGACCGATGCCTATGCCGTGCTCGACAACGCCTTTGCTGTGGCCGCCAGCCGGCTTAAGGATTACCGCCGCATCAAGCATGGCGACGTGAAATATAAGAGTGGCACCGGCGTTTAGAGTTTTCTCCTCATCGCTGCGCTCAACAACGCCATTTGCCGCCGATGGATGGGTACCTCGCGACCCAGCTTGCGCAGATAGACCGGCACCAGCGCCGCCGGCAGCTGGGCGGCCAACGCGGCCCCCGGCCTTGGTGCGGCACGAGCGGCAAGGAAATGATCGCGCGCCTTTAACGCGGTCTGGCGGATGGCGGCGGCCAGGCGGTCGTCGCCTTTTTCCAAATGAAAGAATTCCTCGGGCGTGACGTGAAGCGCGGATAGCAGGTCCAGCGGCAAATAAAGCTTGTGGCGGCCAGTGTGGAACGGCAGCGAGCGCAAGACGCCTGTCAGGCCGTAGGCCAGGCCCGCTTCCTTCGTCAGCTCCGGCCTGCCGCCCATGATCCGCGCCGCCAGCCGCATCAACGCGCCGCTGGTCGAATCCAGATAGGCTTCCAGGCCGGCAAAATCGGCGAAATGGTCGCCGGAGGAATCGAAGGCGCGCGCCGCGATCAGGGCTTCCAGGTCTGTGAAGGTGACCGTGGTTTGCGCGAACAGCGCCGCCAACCCCCGCGCCACATCGTGATGGCGTGGGGCGCCCCTCGACGCCCCCTCGGCACTCTCCCGCCACCATTCCAGCCGGATTGCGCCAAGCATAGGCTCGCGCACGGTTTCCGCCACCCGCGC
>DATKEP010000030.1:0-28839 GCA_035512055.1 Rhizomicrobium sp. | reverse complement strand
TGCCAGGACTAGGAAGACCAAAAGCACGCAGAGCGGGAATACGAGTAGCGCGGTGTTCCCGGAGAGAATCTGCTGATAGGTCAGGTCGGTCCACTCGAACCGGGTGCCCTGGGGCAGCGTCTCGTTCAGGATCCTGGTGATGGCGGTTTGGGCTTGGCCGGTGGAATAGCCGGGTGCCGCACCGCCATTCAGGTCGGCGGCACGAAATCCATTGTAGCGCATGGCGGTATCTGGCCCGGTGGTTTCGCTGACGTTGACCACCGCGCCAAGAGGAACCATCTCGCCACTGCCGTTGCGCACCTTCAGTTGCGCGATGTCCTCTGGCCGGGAGCGGAACGGCGTATCGGCCTGGGCGATCACTTCATAGGTGCGGCCGAAGCGATTGAAGTCGTTGACATAGACAGAGCCCAGATATGTTTGCATCGCGTCGAATACATCTTGTACGTCCACTCCCAGCTGCTGCGCTTTGGTGCGATCGAGATGGGCGAAAAGCTGTGGTACGCCGGTCGAGAAATTGGAAAACACTCCAGCCAAGGCGGGGTCTTTGGCGGCTTTCATCTGGATCTGCTGCATCACCTTATTCAGGACGGCATCGCCCTGGTCGGTGCGGTCTTCGACCTGAAGCTTGAAGCCACCGATGGTACCCAGGCCCTGGACGGGTGGCGGCGGGAAGATCGCGATGATGGCACTGTTGATGCCTGCGAACCTGGCCTGCAGCCGCTGCGCCACCGCCATGCCGGAATCTTTGGGCCCTCGCTGGTCGAAGGGCTTCAGGGTTTCGAACACAATGCCGGCCGAAGGGCTGTTGATGAAGCCGTTGATGGACAGGCCGGGAAATGCCACCGCGCCTTCTACCGCCGGATCCTTGAGTGCGATCTCCGACATCTGGCGGATCACTTTTTCGGTCCGGTCCAGGGTGGCGCCCTGCGGCAATTGCGCGAAGCTGACCAGATACTGCTTGTCCTGAATGGGGACAAAGCCCGGCGGTACCAGCCGGAAAAGCAACATGGTCGTTGCCAGCAATCCCGCATAAACCAGCAGCGCGCCGGACTTGCGGGTCAAGATAGTGCTCACGCCCTTGCCGTAGCCTTCCGAGCCGTGGCGGAACAGGCGATTGAAGGCACCGAAGAACCTGCCCAGGATCTTGTCCATGGCGCGCGCCAGCCAGTCTTTGGGCGCGCCATGACTCTTGAGCAGCAGCGCGGACAGCGCCGGCGACAAGGTCAGGGAGTTGAAGGCGGAGATGACGGTAGAGAAGGCGATAGTCAAGGCGAACTGGCGGTAGAATTCCCCTGTCAGCCCGCTGATGAAGGCGATTGGCACAAACACGGCGCACAGGACCAGCGCGATGGCGATGATCGGGCCGGTGACCTCCGACATGGCCTTGAGAGTGGCATCGCGAGGCGACAGTCCGGCCTCGATGTTGCGCTCCACATTCTCCACCACCACGATGGCGTCATCCACCACGATGCCGATGGCCAGCACCAAGCCGAAGAGCGACAGGTTATTTATCGAAAATCCAAACAAATGCATGGCGGCGAATGTGCCGATGATGGAAACCGGCACCGCCAGCAGCGGAATGATGGAGGCACGCCAAGTCTGCAGGAACAGGATGACGACCAGCACAACCAGAAGTACCGCTTCCAGCAGCGTGTGAACCACGGCCTTGATCGAATCCCGCACGAACACAGTCGGGTCATAGACGATGGAATAATCCATGCCTTCCGGGAAATTCTTTTTCAGCTCCTCCATGGTGGCGCGCACATGGTCGGAGATTTGGATCGCATTGGAGCCCGGCGCTTGAAATATCGGGATCGCCACCGCCTGATGGTTGTTCAAGAGCGAACGCAGCCCATATTGCGAGGCCTCGATCTCGACCCGTGCAACGTCGCCCAGCCGGGTGACGACACCGCCGGCATTCTTGATGACGATCTGTTTGAACTGCTCGGGATCGCTAAGGCGGCCTTCCACCGTGATGGGCAGCTGCAGTTGGCTGCTTGTGCCGTAGGGCGGACCGTTGATGACACCGGCCGCAACCTGGACATTCTGCTTGCGCACGGCGTTGACCACGTCATCGGCGGTGAGGCCCAGCTCGGCGATCCGCTGGGGATTGAGCCATAGCCGCATGGCATAGTCGCCACTGCCGAACAGCGCGACATTGCCGACGCCCTCGATCTTGGCCAGCTGATCCTTGACATTGAGCACCGCGTAATTGCGCAGATACAGCATGTCATAGCGGCCATCGGGCGAGTTGAGATGCACGACCATGGTGAGGTCGGGGGAGCTTTTGACCGTCGTGACGCCCAGCGCGCGGGTGACATCGGGCAGGCGGGGCAGGGCCTGGTTGACGCGATTCTGCACCAGCTGCGTCGCCAGGTTCGGATCGGTGCCCAGCTTGAAGGTCACAGTTAGAGTGAGCGTGCCGTCGCTGGCCGCCGAGGAGCCCATATAGAGCATGTTCTCGGTGCCGTTGATCTGTTCTTCCAGCGGTGTCGCCACCGTCTGCGCGATGGTCTGGGGATTGGCGCCGGGAAACTGCGCCGTCACCACCACCGAAGGCGGCACCACCTCGGGATATTCCGAGATGGGAAGCTGCGTCATGGCGATCAGGCCGGCCAGGAAAATAATGACCGAGATTACCCCGGCAAAGATCGGTCGATCGATGAAGAACTTGGACAGGTTCATGACGCGCCCCTCGCGGCTTACCTTCAGTTGCGCGCCGACTGGACGCCATGGGGCACGACTGTCGCCCCTGGCGCCAGCTTCTGCAGCCCGTCCAGGACTACCTGGTCGCCCGATTTGAGACCGGAAGTCACGACGCGACCGCCGTTCACGGTCGAGCCCAAAGTCACTTCGCGATATTCCGCTTTGTCGCCAGAGCCCACTACAAACACAAAGCGCTTGCTCTGGTCGTTGCCGATGGCGGTCTCCGGCACCAGCAGGGTGTTGGTCAACGTGCCGCTGCCCATCCGGACCGACACGAACATGCCGGGTACCAGCGTGCCGTCCTCATTGGCGAAGCGGGCGCGGGCGCGGATGGTGCCCGAACCGGGATTGATGCGGTTATCGAAGCTTTCGATGGTACCGTGATAGTTCTTGGCCTGGACGTCGCCTTGCACCGTCAGATCCACCGGAATGGCCTGCTGCTGATCCCGGGTCTGGGCGTGGTTGCGCACGGTGTTGAGATAGGTCTGCTCGTCGACCTCGAAATCGGCATAGACGCCATTGTCGGAAACGATAGAGGCAAGAAGCTGTGGCGCTGCAGTGGGTGAGCCCACCAGATTGCCCACTGTGATCTCGGCGCGGCTGATGCGGCCCGAAATCGGCGCCTTGATGAAAGCGTGATCCACATCCACCTGGGTCGCGGCAAGCGTGGCTTGCGCCGACTTGACCGCCGCCTGTGCAACATCGTCGGCGGTGGCGCGCTGGTCATAGGACTCTTGTGCCAGGGCTTGGGCTTTGATCAGCCGGTCGCCGCGATCATGCTCGATTTTGGCCAGCCTGGCGTTGTTGACGGCGCTGGCCAGGTCACCCGCCGCCTTGGCGACGGCCGCCTGATAGGGGCGCGGATCGATCACAAAGAGGACATCGCCGGCTTTCACCTCCTGGCCGTCCTTGAATCGGATCTCGGTGATGCGGCCTGCCACCTGCGGCCTGATCTCGGCATAGTCCACCGCGTCAATCCGGCCGGAGAATTCGGAGAAGGGTTTGACGGTCTGGGGCCGCAGCCTCTCCACAGTAACCGGCATGGCAGCGGGGGTAGCCTGAGGAGCCGAATTGGCGCTGGCAGCGTGATAGAGCGCGTAACCGCCGCCAATCAGCAGGAAGAGCGCGGCGCCAGTGGCCTGGCGGCGCAGCCTCTTGGCCGGCCAATTGGCCTGCTGGCGGAGGAAATTCTGGGTCTGGGCAAGATCGATGTGAGTCATGGGATACCCCGAATATCTGTAACGCTCGCTACAAATATGCGGCTGGACTTCCCAGGTCAAGGGAATTATATAACGAACCATACAAAAAAAGGAAACACCCCATGCGGACGGGTCGCCCGCGGTCTTTTTGTAAGGAAGACGCCCTAGATCGGGCTATGACCGTATTCTGGCGCCAGGGCTATGAAGGCGCCTCGCTGGCTGACCTGACGGAGGCCATGGGCATCAATTCGCCCAGCCTCTACGCCTGTTTCGGCAGCAAGGAAGGCTTGTTTAAGGCCGTGCTGGAGCGCTACGACCAGCGCCGCGCCGCCTTCATGGCTGAAGTGATGGCAGAACCTACGGCCGCCCAGGTGGCCGAGAAATTTCTGATGGGCGTGACGGCGTTCGTCGCCGACACCAGCGGCAAGAATCCACCCGGTTGCTTGATGCTTCAAGGCGGATTGTCCTGCGGCGACAATGTCATTCCCGAGACATTGGCGCGCCATCGCGCCGAAAAGGAGGCGATGCTGTGTGCGCGCTTCGAACAAGCCAAGAAGAGCGGCGATCTCGCCAAAAGTCTCGATGCTGCGGCTCTGGCGCGTTATCTGATGGTAATGTCCAACGGCATCTGTGTTCAGGCGGCGGCAGGCGCAAGCGCCAAGGAGCTACGCGAGGTTGCCGTCATCGCGCTCGCCAACTGGCCGGGTGTTGTGACCGCTGGGAATACAAAGGCTAGAGCCGAGGATGGCGCTGAAAAGTATCAGCCAGCGTAGAGTCTCCTTCCGACAGCGCCAGGTTCTGTACTCATAAGGCGGTTCCATTTTTGGGGGCCAACAGCGATTCATTCTCTCACCACTGGAAGAGTGAAGCGGCGCGGCTCGATCCAAGCCCATAGCCCTTCCTGAGTTCACGCACCGTGGCGCGACACAAATTGACATGATACGACACTTGCCAGCCGTGGGCAGGTCGCAGATCTGCGCCAGTATCGCAGGCTTGGGTTGTACCCTCGAGGTCGCCCGTTTTTGCGGCCTGAAAGAAGCGCTATGCCTAAAATCAACATCAAGGCCGCTGTCGCGATTTTTGGAATCGTGGTGGCGGCAGGCTTTGTCGCTGTGGTTCTGACCGGTGCCGCCGCTCTGGCGAAGCTTAAAGTGGGCGGGCCGGTCTACAGCCAGATTTCACTGGGCAAGGATCTAGTGGCCGACATCCTGCCGCCGCCGGAATATGTGCTGGAAGCTTATTTGGAAGTGACACTTGCTCTCGACAATCCGAGCGAATTAACTCAGCACCGCGCGCGCCTTGTCCAGCTGCACAAGGATTATGACGATCGCCGTGCCTATTGGAACGGCCAGCCGATAGATGACGGAATTAAGCAGCTGCTGACCGGGACGTCGGACGCGGAGGTCAGCAAATTTTGGAATCAGACCGAGAATGTGCTTCTGCCCGCGCTGGCTCGCGGTGACCAAAAAACGGCGCGCCAAGCCTACGGCACGATAAGCAAAGCCTATGGCGCACATCGCGCAGTCATCGACCAGATTGTCACCACAACGAACGCGAAAAGCGATGAAACCGAGGCCTATGCCCGGCACGAGGACCGCCTGTTCTCGTTCACGGTCTGGGGCGTGGCCGCGTTAGTTATGACGGCGCTGGCTGGCGGCATCCTGTGGATCGCGCTGCGTATTATCCGCCCGATTGGGCGCATAACACGCTCCATGTCGCAGCTTGCCCGTCACGATCTGAATGTTGCGATCGAGGGTTTGGGGCGTCACGATGAAATCGGTGAAATGGCTGCGGCTTTCCAGGTGTTCCGTGATGGCATGATCGAGTCCGACCGCCGGAAGGTGGAACAGAAAGCAGCCCAACTACGCACGGCAGCACGGGCCGCGAAGATGGACGAATTGACCCACAACTTCGAAACCAGCGTCAGCGGCGTGATCCAGGCAGTCTCGTCCCAGGCCAGCCAGATGGAAGCCGCCGCCCAGTTTATGACCACGACCGCCGAAGAGACCAACAAGCGGGCCAGTGCGGTCGCCGGCGCTTCGGAGCAGAGCACGGCCAATGTGCAGACCGTCGCCTCGGCCACGGAGGAACTGTCCTCCTCGATCTCCGAGATCAGCCGCCAGGTCAGCCATTCGAGCCAGATCGCCGCTGTTGCCGTATCTGAAGCCAACAAGGCCAATCAGATGGTGCAGAGCCTGGCGGGGGCATCCGCCAAGATCGGCGAGATTATCGGCCTGATCAACGACATCGCTGACCAGACCAACCTTCTAGCCTTGAACGCAACGATCGAGGCGGCGCGCGCCGGCGAAGCCGGCAAAGGCTTCGCAGTTGTTGCCGCCGAGGTCAAGAACCTGGCAACTCAGACGTCCAAGGCCACCGAGGAAATCGGCACCCAGATCAATGGCGTGCAGGCTGCCACCCAAGACGCGGTGCGCGCCATCGCCTCGATCAGCAAGACGATTGGGGAGACCGACCAGATCGCCAATGCCATCGCCGCGGCTGTCGAAGAGCAGGGCGCTGCCACTCGGGAAATCGCGCGCAATGTCGAGGAAGCGGCTAAGGTCACGCAGAAAGTCTCGTCCAACATCGGCAGGGTGACCGAAGCGGCCAATGGCACAGGTGCTGCCGCCGGCCAGGTCCTGACGGCAGCCCGGGCCCTCACCGGCCAGTCCGGCCACCTTAAGAATGTGGTCCAGCAATTCCTCGAAGGCGTAAAGGCGGCTTAGTCTTGTCCCTCTAAGCCCCTTTCCAAGCGAATTTCCATTAAATCGCTTGGTACATCAAAATGAACCAGTCACGTCAGTAGCCTGTTATGTTGCTTTCTCGCCCACAGCTCGATGAGCCCTGAGAAAGGCGCGAGCAGCGAGCACACACTCGCGCCACGGCGCGCCATACGCCTGCTGCTCAAAAAGCAAGTCGGCCAAGGACTCTCCTTCCGCCGCCGAGTAAATATTAAACACGACCGCCGAAATATGGTCGTGCCCGCGCAACGCCGCGGCGGCACAACGATGCCACCCGTCGTGAAGAACCGGGCTCCCTTTCAGGTTGAAGACAAAGACCGGAGGAAAATCCGCCCCAAAAGAAATTGCGCGCTCGTATCCAGCCACCTTGCCCCAAGCGGAATCTCGCCCCCGCTCGCCCTCATACAAGCGGTGGCGCATCGCGCTCTGGCTCTCGCCCGGCAGGCGCCGGAACGGCTTCTCATGCCCGGCACCGCTTATGAGCTTGGCCAGGCAAACGCGCCGTTGGTCGAAAAACTCCCGCACCCTTGTCCCTATTATTATCGTTGCCCCCAATATGAGGCATTTGTTGCTGATGGCAACAGTGTTGGGCAAATACAATCCAAGTTGGTAAAGATTGAAGACCTAAGTCGCTCCGCGCGATTTTTGAATTTAAACAACAAAATCGCACAAAGCCTTCGTATCGCTGAAGATCGTAAGCTGTGAAACCCGTCGAATTCCTCGGCATGGAGGCGAATGGGCAATCGTGGCAATGGACCCTTGCCCGATGTAAGCGCCATTGGGAGCACATTTAGGCTCCGCAAATTCTATATCGTTGTTGGTTTGCCGGAGCAGAGCTTCATGCGCTCGATCAGCCAGCGGCCCGCGGGTCCGGGCGGGGTCGATGTTGGATAGACGGCCGACATCGGCAAGATCATTCCGTCCGCCGGTATGTCTTCGATCCGCAATTCTACCAGTCGACCGGCGGTGAGATCGTCTCGGACGGCATGCATCGGCATCCCGCCCCAGCCAAGGCCGTTGAGCAGAAAGGCGTGCTTGGCGAAAAGGTCGGCAAGCCGCCAGGTGGAAGGCGACATCACGCCGAACTCTCTTCCTTTTGACAGGCTCGAGCGATCGGTGAGAACCAGCTGGACATGCTTGGAAAGCTCAGATTTGGGGATGATGCCCTGGTGTTGGGCAAGGGGATGGTCGCGGGCCGCGACCATCAGCATCGGCACTCCGGTCAAGCGCTCAGCCGTCAGGCTCGGTGGTAGAAGCGGCAGTGATCCGACGATGCCGAATCCGGTAATGCCGTCGAGTACCGGCTGGTAGGCAGCGCCAAGCGCCTCCACGTAAAGCCGCAAGGGCGTGCCGGGAAACTTCTCACGAAATTCCTTTGCTGCCTCGGTAATCACCGCGATGGGAAACAAAACGTCGACGACCGCGGACAATTCTGGCTCCAGTCCGGCCGCCATCCCCTTGGCGCGGGCTTTCATAAAGTCCAGTCCGGACGAAATGCTGCGCGCATCCGTCAGCAGTACTGCGCCTTGCGGCGTCAGTGCGGGATAGCGGCCCGAGCGGTCAAAGAGTGTGACGCCGATCTGGCCTTCCAGACCGCTGACCAACTCGCTGACTACGGATTGTGCGCGGTGCAGCTTGCGGGCGGCGGCCACTAACGGAGCGGTTTCCCAAAATCACAGTCGACACTAATCGGCGCATCATCGATTATGGGAATATCATTACTGCTGGCGAATTCCTTGCGTGGGTCGATGTCGGTTTGTTTCTCGTTGGCAGGATCCTCGGCGCGGCGGCGAAGGCAGAAACCGCCCAATTTATTCTGTCCGACAACTCCTGCAACGCCGGCACCTATTTTGTCGGTTTTCCGCCTCTGCAGTCGCACCGCGACAAGCCAATCCTGAAGGTTCAAGAATGGGTACACATGCGGGACGGAGGCAGCGTCTCTCTTGCCTCTATGACGGCTATCGCGGGATTGCAGAGACGCACGTTTCTCCGCCGGTTTGCGAAAGCGACCGGTATGACGCCACTCGAATATTGCCGCGGAATTCGCATCGCGCGTGCCCGTGAACTTCTGATTTCTGGTGACACGCCGCAAAAGGCTATCGCAGAATCGCTTGGTTACAAGGACGTCGCTTCGTTTGCGCGCTTTTTTCGAAAAGCGACTGGAACGACGCCTGGGGTTTACCGAAAGCGATTCGCAATCCACCCTGGAGGATCTGAATCGAACCCAAATTGGGGACAGGGCCGGGTCGAACTGTTCAGTGAGAATATCTCGAGCGCGGAACAGCGCTAATGCGGGAGCAGGATCGAATGTCCGCTCATTCGTGGACACCTACCGCAGAGGAAGGAAACACATGCTCCACACATTCAATGTCGCCATGAGAATCGCGAGCAGCGTCGTTGGGCTAATGATGACTGCCATGGGAGCCGCCTGGATTCTGCAAGGACTTAACCTTGCATTTCGCCGGGGATTCATGGTCGGCGACTATCATTGGACGATTTATGGCGCGATATTGGCAGTTCTCGGCATCGCGCAAATAGTCTGGAGCAATACACGGCAGATACCGAGGAAATAAATGAGGGGTCTCAGGCCGGACCCTCAATAAGGCATCAAACTTTTCCGGCTGCCCTTCCTGGCTAAGATAAAAGTCGCCTCTGAAACGGGCGATGTCGCGTCGATTCGTTTTATAGAAGATACCCAAAACAAATGGTTGGCTTATCCCGGCCGCCGTCACGGGATTCCTAGGGTTTATCCGGCGTTGCGCCTCAGCATTCGCGCCATTGCAAGACACATATGTGACACCGGCATCTGTCATCGACTCGGTGGAAGGAACTGTCGTGCTCGTCTCGGCGTTATTGTTAGTTAGCCGTCCGGCTCGCTTGCGCTGGACATTGGGAAGTGTGCCCATTGAAACAAGGAGGTCTCCATGCACATGTCAAATGAAAGTCTCCTTGTCATCTTGTTCGTTGGCATTGTTGCCGGGTGGCTGGCAGGTCACATCGTGCAGGGGACCGGATTTGGGCTTATTGGCGACCTGTTCATCGGCATCATTGGCGCGTTTATTGGTGAACGGTTTGTACCGCAACTGGGCATTCATCTTGGTACTGGAATCCTCAGCGCCATCATCGACGCCACTATCGGTGCCATCCCGTTCTTGCTGATCATCCGGCTCATCCGAGGTCCCGTCGTCTTGGGCAGCCGCTGGAGTCGCCTTTGGGGCACCCGCTGGTAACCTACGCACGCTCACGAATGCCGCGTTAGCTAGAAGTTCGCACCGCTCCTTTTTTGGCTACGCTCCCTGACAGCATGGCGGGCGCTCCGTACGCACCATGGTGGCGGTAGCGGAGCGGAGTGTCACTTACGATATTTTGCTCAGCGAGTTCGAGACGCAGTGGCTGTTTGAGTGCAGCGCTTTATTTCGCACGTCCGGCGACTAAAGAGCTGGCCGGTCTTCAGACACCAGCGCCGCATTCCCTTTCTTGACTCGGACAACTCGCCGGTCGCCCTGCCAAACTTCGATAGTGTGGGTTTTGCGAAACCGCTCGACTTCCTTCAGTGCCGCTAAATCGTCGTGCGCGAGATAGGCGCGATCGATTACGGGGACCTCCAACTTATCCAGAAGATGAAATTCATGTTGATTCATGCGCAGCCAAGTCTCAATGGCCCACTCACGCTAACATTCTCTTGCCAATCTGGAGGTCGCCAAGCCAAGTATTCCGATGATCAGGACTCTCGCCCCGATCCCAGGCTAAGCCGCAGTCCGGTCACTGTACAATCGCTCGATGGCTATCAGGGCAGTCGTTTTCAATTTCCAATTCGCATCGCGCATTTCAACCCACACTTCTTGCGTATCGTCTAACAGCATCACGACTTGAGCGACCCGCGCTGGTGGATTCCGGCTGCAGAATTTCTGTCCAAGCTCAAATCGCATTTGCGATCCTTTCCATCGTTGCGCTCTTGCTGGACGGGGGAATCGACCTAGGGTTTGCTGAGACTATTGGCCAGACGCACCAAAGGCCCGCTTTCGGTAGTTCATCGTAAATGCAAAGATCATCGCACCATACGCTCACGGTTTCGTTGGAGCGGCAGAACCTTGTCGCAGACCGAATAGCGGAACGGTTGTTCGCGTGGATTGCGAAAATCATAAGAGACAAATTGCCGTCGGGACCAATCACGCAAGATCGATACTCGTGCATCGCCCTAACCCCCGAGATAGCGCTCGATCACTCGGACTTCCCAGCTTCCACCATTCTTTCACGCAGTTGCCGCGACAAGGCTCGACCGCTCAATGGCGTCGAAATAGCGGGCCAGACCAAGGCAATCGGCCCCTTGGGGCGCTCGCTGTAGATGCAAACGTCGCCCCGCCAAACCTCTACGATGTCGCCATAGCCACACAGTTTTCGGGCGGCGCGAGTGGCAGCAAAGTCGCTAAAATGATTTTCCGCAACTTGCAGGTTTACCGTGCCTGAACGCCCGATAATCTTGGTGTCGTAGCAGTGCATGGCCCTTCCCCAGAAAGGACTCACAGTCAGAGGTTCAGCCCGCCTTTTTCAGGAGTCCAGGGGAAGTTATGTACGAATCCGACATTCACTGGCGATAGTCAGCCCGAACGCGTACAGGGCGATGACGTCCTGGGAGCCTCACATTTCAAAAATCGCGTGCCGACAAGGGCTGTGGAGCTACTTCGTGACCAGGGCGTATGGTTCACTAAAGGCCGCTAAACCGTCGATACATGACAAGCCTCAGCGGACAGCCAAATCCAAAGTCCGATAGTTTGAGTCTTCGGCAGTGTCTTATTTTACTTTGCGCGTTCAAATTGTGCGCGAGCCTCTTCCAGCGCCGCATCGGCTTCAGCTTCTGTCTTAGCGAATCCCTTCAAATAATCCTGCCGCTTTTCTTTGGGAACGTGCAGTTCCCATCGCCAAGAGCCGTCAAGGCAACGCGCAGTTGAAGTGCCAAATCTCCTGCTCATTTTGACCTTTGCTCCACGATTTCTTTAGGCGGCCACATTCTATCAGAAACTTTCTCAGCCATGGCAGTCGCAGCGGCAGGCTCTGAGTAATCGTAGCTAAGGTGAAGATAGTCCGGGTTGAAATCGCAGAACTGTTCGAGCCGCTTGAGGTCGGGGAATATGAGATCTCGCCCCCGCCTGACGACCAGATTGGCCCGCATTAGCTGCCGAAACACCCGGTTGATGTGCACGACGGAAATTCCGAGCGCATCGCCCAGTTCTTCCTGGGTGAGCGGGAACTGCATTTGAGAAGTGCTGGCCAGCCCGACGATCTCCAGCCGCAATCGCAGTTCGCATATGAGATGAGCGAGCCTTTGGTCAGAGGGGCGCTGCCCAATATTGGCAAGCCATTCTCGTAGTATGACCTCATCAACCAGCGTCGCCCACCACAACGCCCTGGCGATGCGTGGCTCCTGGCGCATGACCTTGCCCAGTTGATCCAGTGGCAAGTCCGCCACCACACAGTCGGTGACCGCAGCAATGGTGTGGTTCATACGTCCGAGAATGGCGGTGTCCAGATTGCAAAAGTCTCCCGGCAGCAGATAGGCGACTATGGCGCGCTGTTCGCCACGCATCATCCTATAGCGGCAGGCAATCCCTTCCAAGATCAGCCGCACGTTCCGGGGCGACTGATCCTCGCAGGCAACATTCGCCCGTGCATTTATAGATTGAAGGTTCTCCACCAGCCCTTCGAGGATAGCGACATCCTGGGTGGTCAGAATGTTGGCATGACGCAATTTCCGGGACATGGGCGTCATTCGCCCACCCGTCGTCTCGCCAAACTTCGGCGGTTTCTCCTGCGCCGCATAATTTTCTGCGGCAAGGAAAGCTGCAAGCTCGCTGAATTGATCTTCGGTGGCCCGTAAACTTAAGGTACTAGAATGGTTGATGTTTTTTGTGTCATTGCTCTGCATAGCCTTTCTCCAGAAAGGATGCACGCCTAAAGGTTCGGCCCGCCATTTTCAGGAGTCCAGTGGAAGTTATGTACGAATCCGACATCCATTGGCGATAGTCAGCCCCAGGGCAAGCGGAAACATTTCTGGGTTGTCGGTGTTAATTGCCACGAAGCCCACCGGCTTGGGTTTCTTTTCAGAGTCCACCTGCAAGCCCCCCGGGGGGAGCCTGTCCCTTGCCTTCTCTCGGGGCTCATTCGTGATTGCCTTAAGGGGCCAAACGGCAAGTTCTTCATTGCCGAATGGGCAAACTGAAGAGTCGGCGCTGAAGACAATGGCGTTATGGAACGGGGAGACTTCCATGCACTATTACGAAATCCGCGTCGTCGGCGACGACGGAAAAACATCCCTCATACTCACCGAATTTCGAAACGGCGACGACGCAGCTATTCGAGAAGCTAAGACAATCGCGCGCGACCATAAGTTCGTGATTTGGCGAGGATTGAATTGCATCTATGGCGTAGATACTGTCCCAGCCGCGAACTCGCTTATCCCTGACCAACCGGCGGCCTGACTCCTGCGACCCTGAGTCAACCCATAACAGTGCCGACTGTAATGGCGGTTGCTCGATGCCACGGCAACCCGGGATGCCCAAAGATTCTCAAGAGCTATAGGTGTGTTGCGGCGCAATCAGCCAATAAGGCGCGTATATTCCTGCTCGGGTACGCCATAAAATGGTCCCGCTGCCTTTTCCAGTCCCCTGCGGTCGAGGACAGTTATAGTGCCGGGCTTGGGGTTGCGGATCAGGGCATGTTTCGCGAGTGCGTGGATGGCCTCCGTGACACCAGGACGCCGCACGCCCAACATCAGTGCAGTAAATTCGTGCGTGAGAGCCATCTCATTTCCTGGTACGCGGTCATGGACCATCAGTATCCAGCGTGCCAGCCGCTCCTCGATTTTGGCCTTGGCATTCGCGATTGCGGTATGACTGGTTTGGATCATAAACGCTTGGGCGTATCTGAGAAGCAGCTTATGAAGCGTTTCGCTTTTGCGAATGGCTCGCCGGAATGCTTCCGAAGAAATGCTTTGGCCTGACCCTGCAAATTGGACGTAAGTCGAGTGCGGAGACTGTTCATCACCATGGACGACGGCAAGCCCTGAGACGCCTTCGCAGCCTATCAGGCCGACTTCCACTTCGGTCTTGTCGGCGATTGCGACCACCGAAATAATCCCGCGATCCGGAAAACAGACCCGCTCGATCCTGGCGTTCCGCTTTTCGATGACCTTTCGTACATCCCATGTCTCAGGCTTCAAATCACCTTTCAGCAACGCGAAATCATCCAGCGATGGGCGGCGAGCAAGCGATTGTTATGCTTCTGTGGCTCCTGGCTAGGTCCGGTATCGGTTGATCGGCTGATGCGGCTCCCGGCGGGCAGCGATTTTTTGGGCGATTCCATAGCTCTCGTCCCGTTGGGGCAAGAGCACGCAGAGAGGGTCCCTTAGCCGTTCGCGCCCGAGGTGCCAGCGAACGATGGACCTGCCTTATACCTATCCGCCCTAATAAGCCACCCATAAAGCTCCCATGCGGGCGAGGCATTAGGGCAGGACTTTTTTTGCCACCTTGTCCGAAACCGACAGCAATTTCGATGGATTTCCAGCCTGGACGGGATCGAAATTGGATCATGCATCTGGGAGGTCCTGGCATGGTCACGCTGGCATATCTGGGGCTCAGTCTTTTCTGTGGTGTAAGCGCAATGCTCCACTACAACATCATTACTGGCTTGACCATTTGGGGAGCGTCCACTTTGGCACCGGTCGCCACCGGTTACACAGTTCTAGGGGCGAAGTCTCATGGAGCCACGTATAAGATTGGCTCAGTCCTGTTCGGTCTTGCGCTCCTAGCTCTGACCTACCGGCTCTCGACAAAGTTCTCTATCGCCTTATCCGACGCAAACGTCAGTGGCCTGACTTGGTGTCTGCTTGGCTGCGCTGTGGGCGCATACTGGGGCTTTAATATCCATCCAGAAGGTAGGCACACTTTGTCCGCCGAATGATGCCTACGCTGCCTCAGTTGAAGACCTGTCCAAGAGCAGGCGTGCTTTTTCGCAGACCGTCGTCCAGCTAAACGAGCTCATCAAAATATGAAGCTGATCCCGACGCCTAACGGCTCCGGAGTTGGTCACGCCCTTGCGACGCAGTGACCGCTGCCTCCACGTCAGCCTTCCGTGAATTGGCGTGGCGACGCCTCTTGGCTTTCTTCCTCGCCTTTGATCTACGCGCTGCCATTTACACACTCCTGTTCGCTGTTGGGGCGGACGCTAGGCTTTAATTGGGGCATTAGATAGTGCGGGACAGATGCAGCGAACAAGTCGGCAGCATCCTAAATTTGAAATTCGATTGCTGCGACGGCGCACGATTATATTGAAGCTGAGGCGCTGATCCATTTCCAGAGTGCCACAAGGGACCAAATCGCCTCGATCAGACCGAAAGGCCAAGCGCCTTGAAGGAAGCCATAAATCGAGCCAAGCGCGCAGGCTCCGGAAAAAGCGAGAATAAACCACTGGCTCCGGCTTTCTAACGCATAAAAAATCAGCATTGCGGTAACGGCAAAAAGGCCGAAGGAAGAAAGCGGGGTCATCGTCGTGCTGCCTTGGTTTGCGCCACTATAGCGGTCCTGACAGCATCGCCGATTACTTCGCGGGGCGCGTCGCACACAATGGAGAGAGCGGAAGTTCTATTCATAATCTCTCTCTCCGGCCTCATTGGCCGTTAACGAAGATTAATAGCGCATCTCCATTTATGAAGCCGCGCAAATTCCCCCGCAACATTTGGTGTGTGAAACCCATTTGATCCGTGTACTGCATTTTTCTATTGCTCTTCGGTACTTGTCGGACGAAATTAATACATTGTTAACCATAAATAAGTCCGGGCCTGAACGCCTAATAGCCCACTAGAACAAGGATCGTTGTTTGCCGTGAGCATGATTTTTGTCGTGTCCATAGCTCTATCGGTAGCACTCGGGCTAATCGAGGTGTGGATGCTCAAGGCCATCGCCCAGGAATTCTCACGACAAAATCGCCGTAAGCGCGTTCGTACCGAACGCCAAGAACTAATGATTGCTAGGCGACTTTGGAGAGTTGGACGTATGGAGGACCGGTGACGACAGCGGGAAAATCACATTCCTGCTGCACATGATGCGGGTTTGTGCCTATCTTTGGAAGCGGGGTTGCGCGCCTTAGGGCAGGCGCTATCGTCACTAAATGATGCAACAGCCTCCCGAACTTCCCCCGACCATCACTTTCGTGCCGTGGGCAAATGCCTTCACCCCTGAGGAGATGGACCGCATCGAAGGCGTGGGTGACGTCCTGCCACTGGCGCAAGCAGGTCTTATGACCGACATCGCCGCGAACACACGCGACCGCATCCGTATCACGCGCACTGCCTGGCTGGACAGCATCGCGGTGAACAAATGGATCTATGACCGCATCCAGCAGATCACCACGATGATCAACGCTATGTCCTACCGGTTCGAGCTGACTGGTTTTTCCGAACGTATCCAATATTCCGTCTATCACGGTAGCGAGGGGGGGCATTACGATTGGCATGTGGATCAGGGCCCGCTGGTCACCCGGCGCAAGCTCTCGCTCTCCCTCCAGCTCACCGACCCGTTGCACTATCAGGGCGGCGACCTTCAGTTCTTGGCCGGCAGCCGCATTGAGACCGGCCCACGCGACCGCGGCATGCTGATTGCCTTCCCCTCCTATGGCGTCCACCGGGTTTCCCCGGTCACTGCGGGGACCCGAAAATCGTTGGTGATTTGGATCACCGGACCTCAATTCCGCTGATCTCGCAGCTAATTAACTTTTCGCGGTGCGCGACCCGGCGTAGCCTTGGCCCATGCCACGTGCGCCCCTCACCCTGGTCTGCCTCAAGCTCGCCCATGTCTGCGAGCATGAGATCATGTTGAGCAGCGCGAACTTTCCGCCGCGCCGTCAAGCGGAGAACAGCTCAATTCTTTTTCAGCCGCAACGCGCAAATTGCATAGTGAAGACTGCGCCACCGCCTGGACGGCTGCTCACGGTCACGATACCGGCATGGATCTCGGCGATTTTGGCCACGATGGCGAGCCCCAGGCCGGCGCCTTGGGTGGGATTGCGGTCGCTACGCCAGAAGCGGCGGAAGATCAGGGCGCGGTCCTTTTCCGGCACGCCGGGGCCCCGGTCCATCACAGCCACACTGCCGTCATCGCCAACCTCGAGTTCGACCACCGTGCCGGGCGCGGTGTGCTTGATGGCATTCTCCGCCAGGTTGCGCACGGCGCGGAAGATCATGGCTCCGTCGCCCCGCACCCAGACGGGGTCGTTCGTTCCCGTGAGCGCAATGGACCTGTCCTGCCGGATGGCGATTTCCGCCATCATGGCGGCCACTTCAGCCGAGACCGCGCGCAAATCGATGGTAGCCGTGGGCGGAGCGCTATTGCCTTCCACCTCAGCCATTTCCATCAACTGATCGACCACATGGGTCATCACCAGAATGTCCAATTTCAGCGCATCCAGCCCTTCGCGGTCCGGCATGGTTTCGACCCGGGTGCGCAACACGGCCAAGGGCGTGCGAAGCTCATGCGCCGCATCGGCGGTGAATTCGCGCTGCACCCGGATGCCCTGTTCCAGCCGGTCCAGCGCCTGGTTCATCGAGGCAATCAACGGCAGCAATTCCTGAGGCATGTCATGATCGGGCAGACGCAGGTTCGTCCTGGCGGGATCGACGGCGCTGGCGATTTCGGATGCACGCAACACGGGCTTGAGCGCATTTCGGATCACGATGATGTCGATGGCCAGAAGCAGCGCCAGAATCGTCACCGTGAACCAGCCGATATGGCCCAGATAGCTGGAAACAATGTCGTCGAAGATCACGTCTGGATGCTGGATGTTCTGCGCCACCTTGATCCAGATCGCATCGTCGCCTTCGCCGCGCTTCAGGGCCAGGCTGTAGAATTCCGCGCCATTTTCGGAATAGCGCTGAAGCCGCTGGGAGGAAATTGGCACGCGGGCCGCCCCGCCCTGGAGATTGGAGGAAAATAGCGCGCGGTTCTGGGCGTCCGCCACCGTATAGGAAAGACCGTCGAGGCCATGGGCATATAAAGTCTGCAAATCTTCCGGCAGGTCGAGCCGCCAGCCATCCGGCGTGCGCGAGAGATATTGCGCGATGGTCGCGGCGTGATCGCGCAAGCTGCGAACCTCGAACTGGTTGGCGGATTGGTAGATCACCAGATAATTGGCCAGCGGCACCAGCATCGCCGCAATCAGGATCGCCAAGAGATGGAAGAAGGCGATGCGCGATTGAAGCGAGTTGAGCCGGAACCTCACGGCTTGGGCTCCATCAGGATATAGCCGACGCCGCGCACGGTATGCACCTCGGCATTGGCGCCTGCATCGGTGAGCTGCTTGCGCAAGCGGTGCATATAGACTTCCACCGCATTGGAGCGGACATCTTCGGAAGGTCCGAAGAGATGATCTTCGACCAGCCGCTTGGGCACGACCCGGCCGGGCCGGCGGATCAGGATCTCCAGAAGCGCCAGTTCGCGCGCGCTGAAGGATTGCGGCTTGCCATTGACAAAGGCTTGCCTTGCGCCGCTGTCGAAGGAGAGGTTGCCCGCCTCCAGCAGATTGCCAAGAAATTCCCCCGGCCGGCGCAGTAGCGCGCGGATGCGCGCGACCAATTCCTCGAAGGCAAAGGGCTTGACCAGATAGTCGTCGGCGCCGCTCGAGAGTCCGGAGACCTTCTCTTCGGTGGTGCCACGGGCGGTGAGTATCAGCACAGGTGTGGCCTCGCCTTTCGCGCGCAAGCCAGCGACCAAGTTGCGGCCGTCGCCATCGGGAAGGCCCAGGTCCACGACCATGGCGCCATAGTGGCTGGCCTGGATGGCGTCTTCGGCTTCGGAGATTCGAGCTGCACGGTCGCAGTCGAAACCGGACGCCTTCAGGCCCCGGCATATCAGATCCGCGAGCTGATCATTGTCCTCGACAACCAGCAGACGCATCGGCTTTTCCAACCTTTCGGGCCTGTAAGGTCCCTGTAAGCCGGCGTGCTTATAACCCGCAGCCGCCGAATGCTTCATACAGGGAATCGGTTTGGAAAAGCAGCCCATAAAAAGCCTTCCGCGCGATGCCCAGCTGCGCATCCTGGCAATTGGCGCAACTGCTGTTGCCGGCGTGCTGATTCTTGTGCCGATCCTGCGCGAAACGCTTTCAGCCAAGCCCGAGCCTGCGCTGCCCAAGCTCGTCCAGGGTGGGTTTCGCCCCGACAGCGCCCAGTGGGCGAACATCACGCTGGGCACCGTGACGGCGCGGAAATTTCCCGGCCTGGTATCCGTGGAGGCTCAGGTCGCCACCGATGACGACACAACAACCCAGGTCTTCTCGCCGTTCACTGGCCAGGTCGCGAATATCGCTGTGCGCGCCGGCGATCATGTCACCAATGGCCAGGTGCTGGCGACGGTTGCCGCCAGCGAGGCGGTTCAGTCGGAAGGCGATTTGATCGCGGCACAGATCACCTCCCGCAATGCCGACGCCAACGAATCGCGCCAGCACGCGCTTTATCAAGACGGCAGCGCCGCCTTGAAGGACTGGCAACAGGCCCAGGCCGATCAGGCCACTGCAACCGGGGCGTTGATTGCGGCGCGCGGCAGGCTGCATGCCCTAGGCTTTGGCGATGCCCAGATCCACGCGATGGAGATGCAGCGCAAAGACCATGCTTTTGCACCGCCCGCAGAACTGACGGCGCCGATTTCCGGCACCGTCATCCAGCGCCTGGTGGGACCGGGCCAGTTCGTCCAGGCCGGTTCGAGCAATGCGGTGTTTGCCATCGGTAATCTCGACCGGCTCTGGCTCATCGGCAATGTACGTGAAGAAGATGCGACCTTGATGCGGGCCGGCGAAGCGGTTGATGTCACGGTAGCCGCGCTGCCTGGCCGATTCTTCCCGGCGCGCCTGACCTGGGTTGCGGCCGGTATTGACACGACGACCCATCGTCTGGCCGTGCGGGCCGAGATCGCCAATCCGGGCGGCCAGCTCAAGCCCGCCATGTTTGCGACCATGCTGATTCATACCGGCGGGGATCGTTTTTCCCCGGCGGTTCCCGAAATGGCGGTGATCCGCGAAGGCGACCAATCGCATGTCTGGCTTTCCGCCGGCGGCGCCAGCCTGGTAATGCGGCGCATCCGTCCCGGCCGGCTCCAGAACGGCTACATGGAAGTTTTGGGCGGCCTCACGCCCGGCGACCGGGTGGCACTTGCCGGCAGTCTCTTCCTGGACAGCGCCGCGAATTCGGACTGATGCATGAGCAGAGTGGTTTTACTGGCGCTGCGCCAGCGCGTGCTGGTCGTCGTGCTTCTCGCCGTGTTCCTGGTCACGGGCGTAGTGCTGTTCACCAAGCTCAATATCGAAGCCTATCCCGATCCGGTGCCGCCGCTGGTGGAGATTGTGACCCAGAGTTCCGGCCTTTCGGCCGAGGAGATAGAGCGCAACATCTCGATCCCCATCGAAGTGCAGATGGCAGGCATTCCGCACATCACCGCGATCCGCACCATTTCGCTCTTCGGTCTGTCGGACGTGAAAGTGCAGTTCACCTATGACTTGACCTATGACGAAGCCCAGCAATGGGTCATCAACCGGCTGTCCCAGCTGCAGCCGCTTCCCAACGGTGCCCAGCCGCAGATCTCGCCCGATAGTCCGATCGGGGAGATCTATCGCTACCGGTTGGTGGGACCGCCGGGCTACTCGGTCACCGATCTCAAGACCATCCAGGACTGGATACTCGAGCGCCGATTCAAGGCGGTGCCAGGGGTAATCGACGTCACCGGCTGGGGTGGCAAGACTAAGACTTATGAAGTTTCGGTGGATCAGCACAAATTGCTGCAATATGGCGTGACCATTCCGCAGATCCTTCAGGCGCTCAACAATAGCAACATCAATGTCGGCGGCCAGACCGTCGATATCGGCCAGCAGGCCGCGATCGTACGCGGTGTCGGCCTGATCCGCTCGGCCAACGACATCGGCAATGTGGTGCTTGCCCAGAACAAGGGCGTGTCGGTGATGCTGCATGACGTGGCCTATGTCACCATCGGCCATCAGCCGCGGCTGGGCATCGCCGGCCAGGACAATGACGATGACATCGTCCAGGGCATCGTACTGATGCGGCGGGGCGAGCAGAGCATGCCCACGATCCGCGCGGTGGAAGAGGAAGTGGGCAACATCAACAGCTCGGGTATCCTGCCTTCGGGGGTGATGATCAAGCCCATCTACGACCGCACCGACCTGATCAATGTCACCACCCGCACGGTACTGGAAAATATGCTGGTCGGCATGATGCTGATTTTCCTGGTGCAGTGGCTGTTCCTGGGGGACCTGCGCAGCGCGGCGATTGCCTCGGCCACCATTCCCTTCGCGCTTCTGTTCGCCGTGACCATTTTGATGCTGCGCGGGGAGTCGGCCAATCTTCTGTCCGTGGGTGCCATCGATTTCGGCCTGGTGGTGGATGCGACCGTCATCATGGTCGAGAATATCTTCCGCCACCTGACGGGCGAAGTCTCCGCGCGCGGCGAGCGCGAGAAGCGTCGCGCCGAAGCAGAAGCGGCGGGCCTGCACGGAAAGCTGTCCACCATCCTGGTCGCGGCCCAGGAAGTGGGCCAGCCTATCCTGTTTTCCGCCGCCATCATCGTGGCCGCCTTCGTACCGCTTTTCACCATGTCGGGTGTCGAGGGCCATATATTCGGCCCGATGGCGCGCACCTATGCCTATGCCATCGCCGGCGGCGTGATTGCCACCTTCACCATCACGCCGGTCCTGGGCGCGTTCCTGCTTCCGGAGACGATGCAGGAGACCGAAACGAAGGTCCTGCGCTTCCTGCATCGACGTTATGTGCAGGTGTCGGGATTCGCCCTGGCCAACCGCACCCTGGCACTGGGCGGTGCGGGCGTGCTGTTCGCCTTTGCGCTGCTGGCGGTGACGGTGATGGGCATGGAGTTCCTGCCGCATCTGGAGGAGGGCAATTTCTGGATCCGCGCGACGATGCCCGCGACTATCTCGTTGGAAACGGCCAATGGTTATGTCAACCAGATGAGAAAGTTAATCGGTTCCTATCCCGAAGTGATCACGGCGGTATCGCAAAATGGCCGGCCCGATGACGGCACCGATGCCACCGGCTTTTTCAATGCCGAATTCTTCGTGCCCCTGAAGCCGTCCTCGGAATGGCCGGGCGGGGTTACCAAGGACAAGCTGACCGAAGAGTTGAACAGCGCGCTGTCCAGCAAATTCCCCGGCGTGGAATTCAATTTCTCCCAGAATATCGAGGACAATGTCGAAGAGGCGGCCTCCGGCGTCAAAGGCGAAAATTCCGTCAAACTATTCGGCAACAATCTCCAGACGCTGGAAGACAACGCCGCCAAGATAAAGACGATGATGGCCAAGGTTCCGGGTATCGCCGATCTGGCCGTGCTGAGTTCGCTTGGCCAGCCTACCATCGAAATCCGCGTCGATCGCGCTAGGGCGGCTCGCTTTGGCCTGGCAACAGGCGACATCAATGCCGTGATCCAGGCCGCGATCGGCGGGGAAGCCACCGGCAATCTCTATGAGCCCAACAGTGACCGCAAATATCCCGTAATCGTGCGGCTGGCACCCCAATATCGCGACAGCCTGGATGCGATCCGCCATATCCAGGTCGGCGCGACCAATCCTTCCGGCGGTTCGCCCATTGCCGTGCCGCTATCGGCGGTCGCCGATATCAGGCTCGTGTCTGGCGCGGCCTTCATCTACCGCGAGCATCAAGAACGCTACATCCCTATCAAGTTCAGCGTGCGCGGGCGCGATCTGGCAGGCGCTGTGCAGGAAGCGCAAAAACGCATCGCAAGGGAGGTTCACATGCCACCGGGCTATCGCCTGGAATGGGTGGGCGAGTTCGGCGAACTGCAAGAGGCGCTCGGACGGCTAGCCATCGCCATTCCAATCAGCCTGGCGCTGATCGGCATGCTGCTCTATGTCAATTTCTCTTCGCTGCGCGATACGCTGCTGGCGGCAAGCGTAATGCCCATGGCCGCGATTGGTGGCATTTTTGCGCTCTATCTCACCGGCACTCCGTTCAGCGTCTCCTCCGCCATCGGGTTCGTCGCCTTGTTTGGCATTTCGGTGATGGACGGCATCATCGTTCTGGCCTTCTTCAACCGCATGCTGCGTAACGGCGTATCGCGCCGGGATGCGATCATGCGAACCTGCCATGTTCAGTTCCGGCCGGTGATGATGACCTGCGTGGCGGCCTGTGTCGGCCTGCTGCCTGCGGCTCTTTCCACCGGTATCGGCTCGCAGGTCCAGAAACCTCTGGCCCTGGTAGTGGTGGGCGGCATGCTGCTAGCGCCGGCGTTGATCCTGCTCGTGCTCCCGGTCTTGATTGACCGCTTCTCGCTTCGCCGACCGGAGTTGCCATGACTTTGTGGAAGGCATCGGTTTGTCTTCTCGCACTGGCCGCGCTCGCAGGCTGTGCAGTCGGTCCCGATTTCAAGCAGCCGGCGGCGCCTGTGGCCGGCCGCATCACTGCCCAGCCTTTGCCGCCCCGGACTGCGTCTGCCGAAACCGGTGGCGGCGGCCAGCAGGAATTTGTTGTCCAGGGCGTGGTGCCGGCTGATTGGTGGACCCTGTTCGACAGCCCCGTGCTCAATAGATTGGTACGCGATGCGCTGGCCGCCAATTCCGATCTGGCGGCCGCGCGTGCCGCCTTGCGCGTGGCCAATGCCAATGCCGCGGCGGAGCGGGCAGCTCTTTTCCCTGGATTGAGCGCCGGCTTTGACGCCACGCGGCAGCAGACCTCGCAGACCTTGTCGCCGGCGCTGTCGAGCCCCGTCCAGACCTTCAACCTTTACACGCCACAGCTCTCGATCAGCTATGTGCCTGATCTTTTTGGCGGCACGCGGCGCGCGGTCGAATCGGCGGAAAGCCAGGTGCGGGCCCAAGAATTCACGCTCCGGGCGGCGCATCTGACGCTTGCCGCCAATGTGGCGCTGGCCACCATTCAATATGCGTCTCTGTCGGATCAAGTTACGGCCCAGCAAAGGATCGCCGACAGTGCCGAACGGCTTCGCACGCTGATGCAGGACCAGCTTGCACGCGGCGCCATCAGCAGATCGGCGCTCGCCTCGCAGCAGGTCGTGGTGATGCAGGCGCGCGCCGTGCTTGCTGCGCTGATGAAGCAGCGCGCACAGGAGATCGACCTGCTCGCCGCGCTGACCGGGCGGCTGCCGGCAAACTTCCAGCCAGCGCAATTGACGCTGGCGGCCCTTTTGCTTCCGCGGGAGGTGCCGGTATCATTGCCCGCCGATCTGGTGCGCCAGCGACCCGATGTCAGGATCGCGGAAGAAAATCTCCATGCCGCCAACGCCCAGGTCGGCGTCGCCATTGCCGCAATGCTGCCCAACGTCACGCTCAGCGCCAGGGGCGGTTCGGCCGCCACGGCCATCGGCCAGCTCTTTGGCGCCGGCACCGGCTTCTGGAGCATCGGTGCCAATGTAGCCCAGACCGTGTTTGACGGCGGCGCTCTACTGGCCAAGGGACGCGCCGCCCGGGCCGCCCTGGACCAGGCCAAGGCGCAATACCAGAGCGCGGTGACGGCAGCCTTCCAGAACACCGCCGACGCGCTGGAGGCGGTGCATTATGACGCCGATGCGCTGGCGGCCTATGCCGCGGCGGGGACTGCCGCCAGCGAGGCCCTGGCACGGGTCAGGCACCAGCAAGCTTTGGGCGATACAGGCATGCCGGCGGTGCTCCTGGCCGAGCAGAGTGACCAGCAGGCTCAGATCGCCCTGATCCAAGCCCGGGCCAGCCGCTATGCCGATACCGTGGGCCTGTTCCAGGCGCTTGGCGGCGGCTGGTGGAACAAGCCGGAATTGCCTTAGCCAAACCTGCAATCAGCCTTATGCTTTGAGGAGGTGCGGGAACTCCTCACGACGCCACAGCATTTAGGCGCAAAGCGGGTGTGGCAGTTTTTGCCGGCGGTCTCAAAGCGGGCATTTCCACATTGGCACTTTTCGCGCGAGTGGTAATCGGGTCCTCGAACCAGATTCCAGGATAAGTATTGGGGGCACCATTCCTTTCCCGGGCTTCGGAGAGTCAAGCGGCGGTCACTTTCGGGGATTGGTGATGGGTCCGACATGGCCGGTATATTTGGGTCCATTGACTTGGACCACGAAACCGTCGGGATCGTTGAACTTGAAACTCTCCTCGTCACCACGCGCGCCGGTCGTGAGCTGGAGCCCCGCCGCCTTTACCTTGGCGCGCATCGCAGCTGCATCCCAGCCCTCCAGGCCAAAATCGAAATGATCCAGTGCGGCGACATTGGGCTTCTGCTCGATGCCGAAGAAGCTCTCGCCAACCGACAGAATGTGGATGGTCTCGGACTGCTGCGCCAGCGTCATGCCGAAAAACTGCTGGTAAAAGCGCGACGTCTTCTGCAGGTCGGGAACCCGCACCGTGACATGGTTCAATGTGATGGCTTTCAGGCTGGGCGCGGCGCGGACATCCGCACAGAGCCGAAAGGCGCGTTGTACGCAATTTTGCGTACCCAATAGACCGGGCCTCCAATTGATTATTTTTTCGTGCCACCCTACACGCCTCACCAAATGCTTGTGCAAAAAGGCCAGAGAGTTCGCTTTGTCGTCTTCAAGGTAAGCAAATAGATTCGAGATTGACGAGTGTCATCTGGGCAAGGGGCACCAGTGCTTGCCTCGCACGTAACAGCCCGCTTTCGCGCCATACCCTCCCCGCGCAATGTTCACTTGAAGGCTTTGGCCAATTTACGGCCGTGATTTGCTCGTGAGCACAAACTTCTGTCCTACGAGGCGCGAATTATCTGCGCCCTTCCGCGGCACGAACTTTTCGACACGATTGTTGTAGACCTCCACGACGTAGAGGTTACCGGCGGAATCCACATCTATGGTGTGCGGGTCATCGAACCCGCCAGCGAATCTCCCATACATTCCCCAATAGGTCTGGAGCGTGCCGGTGAGATCGAACTTTGCCAACCGGTTCCCGACACCAGCCGTGACCCATACATAGCCGTCCTTAGTCATGGTCAAATGGCTGGGACTACGAATGTTTGGCCATTGTCCCAGGAATTTGCCCGTTTCAGTGAAAATCTGGATCCGATTATTGCTGCGGTCCGCGACGTAGATCCGATGGTGCGCGTCGACGGCGACATCATGAACTAGATTAAACTGACCCTGCCCCGAACCTTTTGTGCCCCATTCGAGCAGGTATTTTCCGTTCTTGTCGAATTTCACGATACGGGCGTTGTCGTAGCCGTCCGCCACATAGAAAGAACCGTCAGGCATGAACAGTAGGGAGGCCGGGCGGCCAAAGTGGTAGTGATCGGTACCCGGCACGCCCTTTTCACCAATGCGCAGGACCAAGCTTTTGCCATCGTTCGTAAATTCCAGAATCTGATCACCTTCTCGGTCCACCAACCAAACATGCTTCTCGGGATCATAGGGATTAAATTCCACGCTATGGGGAAGGATCACTGAATCGTTCCATTGGCTCCAGTCTTCGATGACATTCCCGTCAGCATTGACGACCAGAATAAGATGTTGATGTGAAGGCTTCAGAATCGCCGGCGCTGTATAGTCGCGAACCGGGTTCAGTGTTTCACCTTCAGGACCTAGAATCAGCGAGCCAGGTTCTGTAATTTGTTCGCCTGATGACACTACGAATATTCGGTTCGGGTTGTCGACGGCAACTCCGGTTACCGGTTGATTCCATCTCTCAATCCCCGGTTTGAACCAGTTCTCGACTACGTTGTAAGGGCCGGTGTCATCGAGTCCATTTATTTCGGAAGTTTTCGGCTGCGCATGAGCGGGTAGCGCCAAACTCACGAGAACGATCAAGTATTGCGCCAATATGCCAATGGTAACACGCATGGTATTCTCCAAGAGTCGGTGGAAATGCACTGTACGGCCCGTTGTCACGGTCACGTTACGCTGCTAGTCAAGACGCGATCTGTAACCTGTGACAAGGACGTCTACGCAATCAACAGCGGGAGCGTTTCGCAGAGTGAAATAAGGTGGCATCCAATTCCACTCAAAAACCTCGCCATTTTAGTCTGCCATCTCATTATGTGAGAATTTGGACATCCAAGGCGGCTTCGTGGTTGGTTCGGGAGCTTGGATTCTGCGGCAACAGCTGGAAAGAGTGAGACATGGGCAAAAAGGGGGTCGCGCGAGGTCTCACCAACTATGGCGATCAGGATTTTTCGCTTTACTTGCGCCGCTCCTTTGCCCGCTCAATGGGCATATCTGACCGTATGCTGAGCCGACCAGTCATCGGCATCGCCGCCGCAGAGTCTGGATTCAACAACTGCCACCGCAACATGCCCGAACTGATCGATGCGGTTTCGCGCGGGGTGTTGGCTGCGGGCGGGCTTCCAAGAGTCTTTCCCTCCATTTCGTTGGGCGAGGTATTTCTCAATCCCACCAGCATGAAGTTTCGCAACCTTATGGCGATGGATATCGAGGAAATGATCCGTGCGCAGCCTATGGATGCGGTGGTCCTGATTGGCGGTTGCGACAAAACGGTGCCGGCGCAACTGATGGGTGCACTATCGGCGAATATCCCGGCAGTTCAATTGGTCACGGGGCCGATGTCCACGGGACGTCATAAGGGGGAAAGGCTCGGGGCCTGCACCGACTGCCGCCGGTTCTGGGGCAAATATCGCAGCGGCGAGATCGATCTCAATGAAATCGAGAAAGTCGAAGGCCGCTTGGCCGTCACGACCGGAACCTGCGCCGTGATGGGCACAGCCAGCACGATGGCCTGCATTGCCGAGACGCTGGGTATCGCGTTGCCCGGATCGGCTGCCATTCCGGCCGTACATTCGAGCCGCCTGATTGCGGCGGAAGCAAGCGGCTATGCCGCCATGACCCTTGTGGAAAAACCCATCGCCCCAAGTCAGATCATAACCGAAAAGTCGATTACCAATGCCCTGCGCGTGCTGATGGCGGTTGGTGGCTCCACCAATGCGGTCATTCATCTAGCCGCCGTCGCGGGTCGCGCGGGAATCAGGATCGCTTATGATTGGCTGAACGCGATCTCGGATACGACACCTGTCCTGGTAGATCTCAAGCCAGTGGGCGAGGGATATATGGAAGATTTCTTTGCCGCCGGCGGAGTCGGCGCAGTATTGCGCGAACTCAAGCCACTGCTGCATCTGGATACGTTGAATGTCGAAGGCCGCAGCCTTGGTGAAAGGCTGGAGGAAAAATTCGACTGGGTTGACCGCAAAGTGATCCGGGAGTTCGAGAGGCCGGTGTCGAAAGTTGGAGGATTGATTGCGCTTTCGGGCAGTCTGGCTCCGGACGGCGCCATCTTCAAACGTGCCGCCGCGACACCGTCGCTGTTCGAGCATGAGGGCCGTGCGGTGGTCTTCGAGAACCTCAAGGATCTTGCCAATCGCGTTGATGATCCAAATCTGGATGTCGAGGCAGAAGACATATTGGTGCTCAGGAATGCCGGACCGAAAGCGGCCAGCATGCCGGAGGCCGGATATCTGCCCATCCCTCGAAAATTGGCCGAGCGGGGCGTAAAGGACATGGTACGGATTTCGGATGCCCGCATGTCGGGAACGGCCTTCGGTACGGTCGTCTTGCATGTTGCGCCTGAGTCCGCGATCGGCGGCCCTTTGGCTGCGGTGCGCGATGGTGATCGAATCCGGCTGTCTGTAGCCGCAAAGACGATCGATCTATTGATCAGTAAGGAAGAACTGGCAAAACGGCTGACGAACCACGTTCAGCCGCCGATGCCAGGCCGTGGTTATGCCGCGCTTTACCAGAAAAGCGTTACTCAGGCACCCAGCGGTTGCGATTTCGATTTCTTAGTCGGCAATTATTCCAATAGCTGAGAGTTGTTTCCGATCGTGCGGCAAAGACGTGCCCCAACAAAAAACAAAAGTCCGATTTGGTCCAAATGCTGCCATTCGCATTTTTTATCAACACACCAACACGCCGATTTTGGGCGAGGATGGTTATGTGCGCTGGATCATTAACCGCGCTGATGACGTTACGGAGTTGGTGGAGTTGAGAGACAGGGTGGGCCGATAATCGGCAGTTGAGATTTAGCCCGAAGGCCCGGTAGATAGGGATACTTTGGAAGCTACCGGGCCTTTGCTCCTACGTTTGGGGTAAGCCAGCCCGGTCCAAGCCTGATAACCCAAAAGTTAATTTTTGATTAACCACCCACTTGGGCTGACAGATGCCGCT
>DATKEP010000029.1:0-33042 GCA_035512055.1 Rhizomicrobium sp. | reverse complement strand
ATGGCTGTGGCCATCGAACCGGGCAATCTCGCAATCCGGTTCAATCTTGGCCTGGTCTTGCGGGAAATGGGCCGATGCCAAGACGCCGCGGCCGCCTTTCAGAAGGTCGTGGCGGCGGCGCCTGACCATGTCGCGGCCATCAACAATCTGGGACTGGTTCTTTGCGAATCCGGGCGAGTAGAGGAGGCGATGGCGCTTTTCCGGCGCCAGGCGGAATTGACCTGGTCGGCCGATGGGGCCTCGCGCGCGGTCATGCTCGAACATCAGCGGCAGCACGACCGGGAGCAGCGCGACCACCTCGCCGACAAGGGTCGCGCGGCCGTGGCCTTTTACATTGGCAGCGGCGAAAGATTGGAGGGGCGGGCGGTCAATCCGGCCAGTTCCGGCACGATTGCGTGCTGGCGGACGGCGCGGCCACAGATCGTGGTGATCGACAACCTCTTGACAGAAGAGGCGCTGGCGCAGCTCCGCCGCTTCTGCATGGACTCCACCATCTGGCGAAAGGCCTACGCCAACGGCTATTTAGGGGCGATTCCGGAATCAGGCTTTGCATGTCCACTGCTGGCGCAAATCGCAGACGAACTGTGCCAGGCCTATGAAGGCATCTTCGGACAGCATCCCTTGCGCTATCTCTGGGCCTTCAAGTGCGACGGCCGGCAAAAAGGCGTCAGTATCCATGCGGATTTCGCCGCCATAAATGTCAATTTCTGGATCACGCCCGACGAGGCCAATCTCGATGCGGCGCATGGCGGCCTGGTCGTGTGGGACGTCGCGGCGCCCCTGGACTGGAACTTCAACCGCTACAACAATGACGAGGCCGCCATCCGCAGCTTTCTTGCCGAGAAGGGGGCCAAATCGCTCACTGTTCCTTACCGGGCAAACCGCGCGGTGATTTTCGATTCCGATCTATTCCACGAAACCGACACGATCGCGTTCCGGGATGGCTATGCCAATCGCCGGATCAATATTACCATGCTCTATGGGCGGCGGCGGACGCATGAAGGCGTGGCGGCGCCAAGAGTCAGGCAAGGACCGGAGAGGATCTGAAGATGCGCAACATTCATCGCCGGGCCGTGCTTTCGATTCTGGCAACGACGCCGTTGTTTCCTGCATTGCCGGCACGGGCGGCCGCGGCCAAACCATTGCGTGGAAATATGCCCATCGTTACCACGCCTTACACGCCGTCGGGCGCGATCGATTTCGACGACCTAGCGCGCGAAATGCGCTTTTTCGACCGCATCGGCTGCACGGGCGCCGTATGGCCGCAAGGGTCCAGCGATGTGGATCTGATGTCGAAGGAAGAACGGCTGCATGGAATGGCCGTGATCGCCGACACGTGCCGGCCGCTCAAGGTTGCCAGCATTCTGGGCGTACAGGGCGCCAATACCGCCGAAATGCTGGACTATGCGCGTCATGCCGAGGCGCTTCAGCCCGATGCGGTGATTGCCATGCCGCCGTCGGCGCCGGAAATGCAGACGGTCGAAGGATTCCACGCCTATTTCGCCGCCCTGGCCAAGGCGGTGCACCGGCCGGTCGTGTTGCAGACCTCCATTCCCAGCGCGCGTGATGCCCTGGCCCCGCCCATCGAGCTGATTTTGCGCCTCGCGCGGGAGTTTCCCAATCTAGCCTACGTCAAGGAGGAATCACCTCCGCTGGTGGCGCGCATGAAGGAAGAAGTCAAACATCACGACCTGCTCAAGGGCGTGTTCGGCGCCTCGGGTGGCGACGGATTGTTGTACGAAATGCGGCTGGGGCTCGATGGTGAAATGACCGGTCAGGGCGCTTATGGCGACGTCATGGTGGCGATGTACGATCTATACCGGCGCGGCCGGGCGCAGGATGCCACGGATGCCTATTCCAAGTGGCTCCTGATGCGCAACTGCGAGGCGAAAATTCCAGGCACCCAGCGTTATATCTTCGTCAAGCGAGGTGTCTTCAAATCCGCGGCCGCAAGGCCCGGCGCCACAGGCGCGATGGCCGGACATGATTTTTCGCCGGATGCCATCGCGGAAATCGAGATGCGGTATGCGGCCTTGAAACCCTATCTGGTGGCCTGATCCGTCAATACCTTTCCACCAGCACGACACCGGCACGCGCCAGCACACCGAGACTTTTGAGAAGATCGTCTTTCGCGGAAGTTGTCGCCAGTCCAGCGGTCAATTCGGCCAAAGTGAAGGCGCGGGCGTTGTGAAGCATGGCGAGTGCCGGCTGCAGCGATGCTGGAACAGTCCATAACCGGCCGGCGGCGCTGAATTCGAAATGCTCGCCATGGGGTACAATGGGTAGGCGATGGAGCGAGGCAAGGCGCACGCGGCTGTCGTCATGAATGGGTAACAGTTGATCATATGGCGCCGTCGGCAGGCGTATGTGGGGATTGGGCCGGATATTGGCATCCCATTCGCGCAGGAAATCTTCCAACGACGACCGATGTAAGGCGTCCGTCACCGATCGCGAAATGATGTTTGCAATCTCGTCTTGCGCCTTTGGTTCGACCGGCAGGCTGGCCCGCAGCTCAGAATGCCGGCGCAGCCGTGACATTACCCAGCCCAGATAATCCATAGCTGTCGGCGGTGTCAGGGAAATCGTCAGATGCAGGCTTGGTTCGTTGAGTGGGAACGCCTCGTGCCACCAACCTCGCGGTATATATAAGGCGTCACCGTCTGCCAGCACGCCTTCCCAAACCGGGCTGCTCGTAGGCTGGGGCGGCGGTTCAATATCGTTTTTCAAGGGATGCTGTCGCGTCGGCTGATAGACCTGCCAGCGTTTACGACCACACAATTGGATGACGAAGGCTTCCTGCGGGTCCCAGTGAATGTGGAAGGCTCTGTGGCTGTGCCAGCCGGCATAGAGATTGGCGAAGGCGTCGGTGTGCAGCGCATCCTGGAATGACTGCATCAGTCCGCGCACCCGAGGCGCCACTTCCTGCGCATCGTCCAGGATCAAGCTTGCGCCATGCGCAAGGCTGGCGACAAGTCCACCAGCATCGAGCCTCGGCACGCCGAATATGGCGGGGGTCAGATATTGCGCCGGATCGATCGCTTGGCCGTCCTTATAGAGTTTGAGGCGGGGTGGCATCAGGCGATGCTGTTCCAGAATGGAGTTCAATTCGTTCCAGGTCAGCAAATCGGTGAATCGCCCAGGCGGACCCGGAATGTGGACGAAGCTCTTCAACCAGTAATTCTTGAGAAAGGCGTCGGTCCCCAGTGGTGCGACAACCTGATCAAATCCCGTCACGTTCCCGAGCCCCGCCTGTTCACTCCGATTTTCGACGCCTATTATAGCCGACAACACCGCCGCGCTAACCCGTCATGACAAGCGGGAACGTCAAGGCGGGCCGGAATCACAATCGGAAGCAAGGGGGGCGTCGATGCTGAGCCGAATGGACCGCCGCAGGGCCGTGACGGGTGGAACCATTTTCGGCGCGGGCCTTCTTACTGGCGGTCCGGCGCGCGCTGCCGGCAAGCTGGAACTTGGCACACCGCCCAGTGTGGTGACCCAGCCGCCCCGGCAATGGGGCAAGGGCGCACCGCCGGACATTTTTCCCGATCCCGATGTCCTTGTTCTGGATGACGGCTTCAACCGGCTTATCGTGCGCTATGCGCCGATCACACGGCTCGGCACCGGATTTCTCTGGGCCGAAGGGCCGGCCTGGTCGGGCGAAGGTATATATCTTCTGTTCAGCGACGTGCAGGGCGACACGCAATACCGCTACATCTGGCAGACTGGCGAGATCGTGCCGTTCCGCAAGCCGTCCTACTACAGCAACGGCAATTGCTTCGATTTCCAGGGCCGCCAGCTTTCCTGCCAGCATTATTTCCGACGCGTGGTGCGCTGGGAGCTGGACGGCTCCATGACGGTGATAGCCGACCGGTTCGAGGGCAAGAACCTGAATGCGCCCAACGACATTGCGGCCCATCCCGACGGCAGCATCTGGTTCACCGATCCTGGCGCCGGCGCTTCCCTCAGCGAAGGACATCCCGATGTGGCGGGAGGACCGCAGAATCCCGGCGGGCTTTACGATCCAAAGCTGGGGGATTCTGGAGCAGGCTTGGGAATGGCGGTGCGGCGCGAGTTGCCGGCCAATGTCTATCGCTGGGACCCGAGCGGAAGGCTGGAGATAGCAGTGCCGGCGGAAAAGATCCAGGGTTGCAACGGCATCTGCTTCTCGCCCGATTACAAGCGCGTCTATATCATCGGCGGGGGCATCCATGTCGGCGAAGTCGTTGATGGCAAGGTCATGAACTTCCGGGATTTCACCGATTGCGTGGTAGATGGAATTTACTGCCATCCCGATGGCATGCGCGCCGACCGGGCGGGTAACATCTGGTCAAGCTCCAATGCCGTTCTGGGCTATTCCGGCGTGACGGTGTGGAATTCAGCCGGCAAGTGCATCGGTCGCATTCGCCTGCCGGAAGGCTGTGCCAATGTCTGTTTTGGCGGGCCGAAACGGGACCATCTTTTCATGTGCGCGTCCCAGTCGCTGTTCATGCTCAAGGTCAATATTCAGGGTGCGGCGCCCGGCTGAAGTCGCGCTCATCATGCTAATAATGAGAGGGATTGAATTATGAAACGATTTGCTTTCCTTGCCAGCGCCATGCTGATGGCCTCGCCTGCACTCGCTGCGACGGACTATTCTGGCAGTTGGGAAGTCGCGGTCCGGGAATTCGGCGACAAGAATTATTATCTACCGATGCAGGATGGCCGGTTGCTGCTGGAAGGCCATGGCGACAGTTACACGGGACGTTTCAATCAGATCGCCTTTACCGGCAATCTGGAAAAGGATGGACTGCATCTTTCCTGCAATGATAAGGGCCGGGACTGCGGCAATCTTGTATTGCAGCTTTCCGGAAACAGACTTTCCGGAAAGGGCGACATGATCGCCAGCTCGCCTACCCTCTCGATCCCTGTGACGTTGGAGGGAAAGCGCGCCGCTGTGCGCCCCCAAGGCTCGACGGTGCGTGACTACGATCCGCAGCAGTTCCACAATTTCTATTCGCCCACGCTTTCACCCGTGATGCGCCTCTTCCCCGGTGACAGCGTGCGAACCCGCGCCCTGGATAGCCGCGGGCAGGACCGTGACGGCAAGCCGCGCGCGCCACGCGGCAATCCGCTCACCGGCCCCTTCTACATAGAGGGCGCCATGCCCGGCGACACGCTGGTGGTGCACCTCGACCGGGTGCGGACCAATCGCGACAGTGCCTATCAGACCAATCAGATTGCCTCCACGGCGCTGGAAACCGGCACCCTGCTGGAACAGGCCAAAACCGAGAGCGGTTTCACTGGCTGGAGGATCGATGCGGCGGCGGGCACAGCCTCGGTCATCAATCCGGACGGCAAGCTTGCGTCTTTTACGATCAAGCTTTCTCCGATGCTGGGCTGCATTGGTGTGGCGCCACCTCATGAGGAAACGCTGGGCAGCGGCCATCTCGGCGTGTTTGGTGGCAACATGGATTCGCCCGAAATCCGCGAAGGCGTTACGCTCTATTTTCCGGTGTTCCAGCCGGGGGCACTGTTCTATCTCGGGGACGGCCATGCCGAACAGGGCGATGGCGAATTGCCGGGCCAGGGGCTGGAAACCTCCATGGATGTGCAGTTCACTGTCGATGTCGCCCCCAATGTCTCGCTCGGACAGCCGCGGGTGGAAGACAAGGATTTCGTGATGGTGATGGGCACGGGCGGCACCGTCGACGCTGCCATGAAGAATGCCACCAGCGGTATGAGCCGATGGTTGGCTGGCACCTACCATCTCACGCCACACGACATTGCGGCGGTCCTGGGCACGGAGATGAAATACGAGATCGCCGAGGTGGTGGACTCCGAATATGACGTTGTGGCCAAGCTTTCCAAGAGTGCCCTGGCCAAAATCGGGAAATCCTGATGCCAAATGCCTTCTCACCGGCGGCGAGCCCTGAAGCGCTGCTGGAGCAGGCTGGAATTCACTATCGGGCGGGCCGGCTCAAGGAGGCCGAGACGCTTTACCGGGAAGTGCTGGCGTCACAGCCCGGCCGGGCCGATATTCACGCCGGCCTGGCGATGATGCTTTTCCTGCAGCGCCGCACGGACGAAGCAGTGGCTGCCTTGCGCCGCGCCTCGCAGATCGAGCGGGGCAATACCGACATGCTGTACACGCTGGGTAACATGCTTTTGCGCGAAGGCAGCGCAGACGACCGTGTTGCGGAAAGTTTCGACTGCTTTCGCCGTCATGCCGCGCTTACTTTCGGCACAGGCGCGAAAAAGGTGGACGAGGCGGCGCATCGCGTCCAGCATGACCGTGAGCAACAGGCCTATTTGGCGCAGGAATTCGGCATCGCCCAGTGGACATTCCACTTGGCCGACGGCGAACGCATCGGGGGGCGGTCCGTCAATGGCGCCAATGTCGCCAGGGCGACCGAGGAATGGAATTCCAGCCACCCGCAGATCATCGTAATCGATGATCTCTTGTCCAACGAAGCGCTGACCAAACTGCGCTGCTATTGCCTGGGGTCAACGATCTGGCGGGAAACCCATCCTGAAGGCTATCTCACCGCCATGCCGGAACATGGCCTCGCCTGTCCCTTGATTGCTCAGATCGATGAAGACATGCGCGCTGCCTATCCGGGCATTCTGGGCACGCATTTATTGCGCTATCTCTGGGCCTTCAAGTATGACAGCAAGCTCAATGGCGTGGGCACGCATGCCGATCCTTCGCTGGTGACCTTCAATTTCTGGATCACGCCGGACGAAGCCAACCTCGATCCGGATCATGGCGGCCTGACCGTTTGGGACGTGGCAGCCCCGGCGGATTGGAACTCCCAACGCTATATCGGCGACACCGCCGGTTGCCAGGCTTACCTCGCCCGCGCAGGCGCCAAGCCTGTGACTATTCCTTATCGTGCCAACCGCGCCATCGTGTTTTCATCGGCCCTGTTTCATGAGACCGACCGGATGCATTTCAAGGACGGCTATACCAACCGGCGCATCAACATCACCATGCTGTATGGCCGGCGCTGACTTGAAGAGAGGAGAGACGAATGCCGACAAAGATCTGTTCGCCTGTTCTCCGCTGTCTTGCGTTGTTGATGAGCACCTCGCTGGCCCATGCGGCTCAGCCGTATCCGGTCTTTCAGGTTGATCCCAACTGGCCGAAGCAGTTGCCGCACGGCTATATCTTCGGGCCCAGCGGCGGAGTGACGGTGGATCCCCACGACAATGTCTGGATCTATTCCCGCCCGGCGACGGTTCGCGTGACCATGAACAATCCGCCCGACGAGACCAGTGGTCAGCCAGCACCGTCGGTAGTCGAGCTCGGTCCCGATGGCCGCTTCATCCAGGGCTGGGGTGGCGTGCTGGCGATGCGTGAATCCGAACGCGCCCGATTCGACTGGCCGGTGCAGGAGCATGGCATTGCCGTGGATGCAAAAGGCAATGTCTGGGTTTGCGGCAATGGCCATGACGCCAAGACCGGCCGTGACGACGACCAGTGCCTGAAATTCACCCATGACGGAAAATTCCTGATGCAGATCGGCCACTCCGGCAAAGGCAAGGGCAGCCTGGATACGGAAAATCTCGGCCATCCTTCGCAGCCAGTCTATTGGGCGAAAACAAACGAGCTGTTCGTCTCAGACGGTTATGCCAACCGTCGCGTCTATGTCGCCGACGCCGACACAGGCGCCTTCAAACGGATGTGGGGTGCTTACGGCCACGCGCCAGATGACAATGCGCCGCGCGACAGGGTCTATGACCCGCCGCCCCAGCAATTCAATCTGCTGCATGGCCTCACTGTCTCCAGGGACGGAATTGTCTATGTTGCCGAACGCAACTCCAATCGGGTGCAGGCATTCAGCATCGACGGAAAATTCCTGAAAGAGGGTTGGGTGGCGCCTGCCACGCCCCAGCATGATTTCGGAACCGCCTTTGGCGTGGCGCTGTCCGGGGATAGGGGGCAGCGCTTTCTCTATGTCGCCGATGGGCACAATGAAAAGGTCCATGTGCTTGACCGGCAGTCATTGAAGGAAATACCAGGCTCTGCCTTTGGCCACGCCGGGCCCTATCCGGGCCAGTTCTCCAACATCCACGTCATTGCCAGTGATTCTAAGGGCAATCTCTATGTCGGCGATGGCGGTGGACGCTTCCAGAAGTTTATCTACAAGGGTCTGGCACACGGAAAACGGGAGTAAGGTACTCCTCGTTGCGCTGCACAAAGCCCTCCAAAGGCGGCAAAAGCCTGCTGTTGCAGAGACTTGGGGCGGTCTGAGACAGGCTGCGACAGCCATTTTCTTGTAGACACCTGCTTTCGCGTTTACACTTCTGCTTCGTGACCGGCAAAGCACCAGAGCCGGCCCGAGTGGTATGGCACAGTCTCAGGGGGACGCGTGCACAGGAAGTTTTTGTTCGCAATATCGGCGTTTTTTGTCCTGGCCGCATTCGGCGAGGTCCCAGCCTTGGCTGCCGGCGGCAGCGAAGTGGTGGGTCTTCGCCGGCTGACCGAGCAGGAATACCGCAATTCCATCGCCGACATCTTTGGCAAGGACATTGTCGTGCAGGGTGTATTTGAGCCGGGCAAACGGATTGGCGGTCTGATCGAAGCCAGCAGCGCTATCCTCTCGGTCACTCCGGTAGGCTTCGACTCCTATTCCAAGATGGCCGACAGCATCGCAGTCCAGGTCACGAGCGAAAAGAATCGCGGCCGGCTGGTTCCTTGCAAGCCCCAATCGGCGACTGCGCCCGACGATGCCTGCGCGAGCCAGTTCTTCAGCGAGTATGGGCTCATGCTGTTCCGCAGGCCGCTGACCGGTGATGAACTCAAAAGCCGCGTCAAGCTGGCCGAAAACATGACCAGGGCGACAGGCAATTTCTATACCGGCCTGCGCTATGGCCTGGCCACCTTGTTGCAGTCTTCTGAATTTCTGTTCCGCAAGGAAGTCGCGGTGGCGGCGGGCACCAAGGATTACACACTGGATGCCTACAGCCGCGCGGCCCGGTTGAGCTATCTGATGTGGGACACCACGCCCGACGCCGAGCTGCTTAAGGCGGCGCAATCCAGCGAGCTGAACACGCCCGCAGGACTAGCCAAACAGGTCGACCGGCTGATGGCGTCTCCGCGGCTCGACACCGGGATGCGGGCTTTCTTCTCCGACATGCTGGAGCTCGACAATTTCGACAATGTCTCCAAGGACACGCTGCTCTATCCCAAATGGAGCGTGGCGATGGCGCAAGCGGCCCGGGAGGAGACGCTGCGCACGGTCATCGACGTCTCGCTGCATGACAATGGCGACATGCGCGACTTGATGACCACGCGCAAGACCTATATCAACCGCAACCTGGCGGCGATCTACGGCGTGCCGTTCAGCTTCGACAATGATTGGGTCCCGCACGAATTCGCGGCCGACGATGGCCGCAGCGGCATTCTTACGGGTGTGAGCATGCTGACCATGTTCTCCCATCCCGGTCGCAGCTCGCCCACCGAACGTGGCGTCGCGTTGATGGACATTTTCCTCTGTGAGCCCACGCCGACACCACCCAACAATGTGGACTTCTCGATCGTCAATAACACCAGCGGACCGCTCAAGACGGTACGCGAGCGGCTTCTTGCCCATGCCACCAATAGTGTCTGCGCGTCCTGCCATACCCATAGCGACCCGATCGGGTTGACGCTCGAGGATTTCGACACCATCGGGGGCTATCGCACCAAGGAGAATGGTCAGACCATCGACGTGTCCGCGACCATCCAGGGAAAGAGCTTCACGGGCGCGCAAGGGCTGGGCCGTTTCATGCATGACAATCCCAAATATCCGGCCTGCATCGCGCGCAAGCTCTATTCCTATTCCAGGGGCGTTGACAGCGGCGACGTCGAGCCATCCGCATTCAAGTCGGCCTACAAAGTATTCAGCGATTCCGGATTCCGCATGCGCGGCCTGCTGAAGGCTATGGCGGAGAGCACGGAATTCTTCAATGCGCCGGTGCCGGTAGCGCCTGCCAATGGCACCAAGCTGGCCTCGCAATAGGCCGGGAGAGGAGATGTCATGAAGTTTGACCGGAGATTTCTGCTCAAGGGTACTTGCCAAGGCGCGGCAACTGTCGTGGCACTCCCTTTCCTGGACTGCTTCCTGGACGGCAAGGGCCAAGCGCTGGCCGCGACCGGCGAACGCGTCCCCACGCGCTTCAACACATTCTTCTACGGTCTTGGCCTGACCAAGTCCTTATGGGTGCCCAAGACCGCGGGCCAGAACTATGAGAGCACGATCCAGCTCAAGCCGCTGGAGCCCTTCAAGAAGAAGATGAATGTGTTCAGCGGCATGCGGGTGCTGATCGATGACAATCCCAATTTCCAGCATTGGTCAGGGGTTGGCGCTTCTGCCACGGGCATTTCGCCCACCAAGGCATCGGAGTTCGATTCCAAGACTATCGACCAGACCGTCGCCGATGCGATTAGCCGTGGTACGCGTTTCAAGTCTGTGGCCGCGTCCTGCGCCGGCGATCCCAAGCAGAGCTATTCCAGCCTGGGCGGTGCGAATACTTTGCCGGCGGAGGCCTCGCCACTGTCGCTCTATACCCGCCTGTTCGGACCAGGGTTTCAAGACCCGTCCAAAGGCGACTGGAAACCTGATCCGCAGGTCATGCTGCAGCAGAGCGTGCTGTCGGTCGTGGCCGACGACAGGAAACGCGCGATGCAGAACCTGGGCGCTTCCGACCGGGCGCGCCTGGACCAGTATTTCACCTCGGTGCGCGAAGCTGAAGACCAGATTGCGGCGGAACTCAAGCGTCCCGAAATCGTGGCCAAGGTCACGATTCCTGGAGCGCCGGACGAGATGGCCGTCAACAATGCACTGCCCAATGTGCGCAAGGTGACACCGCTGATGTCGCGTCTGGGCGCGTTGGCGCTCGCCACCGACCAGACCCGGGTTTTCAATCTGAGCGTCTCCGAGCCTGGTTCACAGATATTCGTGCCCGGCGATCCGCTCGGTTATCACCAGTCCACTCATGAGGAGCCGATTGACCCAATTCTGGGCTATCAGCCAAGGGTGGCCCAATACAATGTGTACAGCATGGAGTTGTTCGCGTCTTTCCTGAAAGAGTTGGATGCAATCCCGGAAGGCGACGGAACGATACTGGATCATAGTGTTGTCTACGCCTTCACCGATGTCAGCTTCGCCAAGATTCATGCGCTGGATGGCATTCCGTTGTTGATTGCAGGCGGCGCCAGCGGCCGGATGAAGACTGGTTATCACATTGCCGGTGACGGCAGCCCGGTGTCGCGCGTGGGTCTTACCGTGCAAAAGGCAATGGGCCTGTCGATCGATGGTTGGGGCGGCGGGTCGATGGAGACCAAAAGCCCCTACACAGAACTTCTGGCCTGATGGAAACGATTGGGTCCGGTATCCCTGCTAATCGTGAGTTGAGGAATTGTAGTTCATGTCGTGCGTATCTCGTTATTGCCGCCTTGCCGGAGCGGCGCTGGTTTTTTCCCTCTCAATGTCTGTGATCGTGGAGGCCGCGTCACCCTTGGCGGGTGAGATAAAATCGCGGCAGGACAAGCTGCGCGATATGGGCGGGGCATTGAAGGCGATCGATGACGAACTCAAGAAGGGAAGTCCCGATTGGGACAATGTTATCCTGCCTAATGTCGACACTCTGCAGGGCCGCAGCGGGTTCCTCCTGAACTGGTTTCCCAAGGGAAGCGGGCCGGAAAGCGGGGTCAAGACCTATGCCTTGCCGGCGATCTGGCAAAAGGGCGACGACTTCACCAGGCTGGGCAAGGCGATGCAGGCAGAAGTCGCAAAGTTCAAGCAGGTGTCGGCTGCCAGGAATGCGGGCGGGCTGAAGGAGGAATCCGTGGCCCTGGGCAAGGCATGCAAGGCTTGTCACGACAATTATCGCTCGCCGGATTATGAAAAGGAAAATGACGATTAGGAGTTGCAGTAAGCACGCCGGATCGCACGACGAGGGATTTTTTCAGGGGACAAATGGAAGCGGATGGCAAATATGGGGCGCGGGCTGACGGGATTGGCGGGATTTGGTGCAGTCATTTTTCTTACCGGCGTATCATTCGCCGCGGATGCGCCGGCAACAAGCCAGCCGGCCACTACTCAGCCCGCCAGTGCGCGCCCGCAAGATCAGGCGCCCGAGGTGCCCGCCGCCAAGCCCGGTATATTCACGCTGCAGAAGAAGGGCGGCACCCGCTATCACCTGGTCGTGAAGGGACACACATTCACGTCACGCGATGCGATCGAAAAATACCTGCTGTATCGCGCCGCCGAATTGACACTTGACCAGCATGACAACTGGTTCACCCTGATCGAGACGCGGGCGAAGGGCGACACCGCGCCGCCATCAAAGCCGGATATGGAAGGCCTTCGGTTCAGCTTCCGAATGCCCTATTGGCGCCCCGCCTGGCGCTACAAGCTCGCAGGCGCGGCTGCTTGGCAAAGCTGGAGCCCCTTTTCCAGTGCGGCCTTCCCGGCAAACGAACCCAAGACCGTCACGGACTTCGAGGTGAGCGCCGACATAGTCCTGCACAAGGGCATCATGAACGACGCCGATCCGCTGGCCTATGACGCCGGTGCGGTCTCCGACTTTCTGGTAAACCAGGTCTCGCCGCCGGAGTAAGGGGTGGGCAGATGATGAAAATCCATCGTCGTGCGTTTGCGCAGATGCTTGCTGCGCTCGGGCTCTCCAGCGGACAAGCACTGGCCGAGCCCAAGACCGTGGAAGTGACCATGAAGCAGGCGCCCAAGGCCCGCTTCGCGCCTGATGTGATCAACATCTCGGTCGGCGACACGGTTCACTGGACCAATCCGGCATTTGTCACCCATACCGTAACATTCGATCCAGCCCAGGCGCAGACCGCAGGCGACGTTGCGCTGCCGGGTGGCGTGGCTCCGTTCGGATCCGGCGACATCGACGAGGATCAGAGTTACAGCCATACTTTCACGGCCAAAGGCACTTACAAATATGTCTGCAAATATCACGAGGCCATGGGCATGCTTGGAACAGTGATCGTGGCCTGATTTCGAGGGAAAAGGGAGGAGACATCATGATCCTGCGAAAGCGTCTTCTGGCTTTTTCCTCCGCCGCTGCCATCATCGCTATCTCGCCGCAATCGGCTGCAGCCGCGCCTTGGATGCGCGGATTGGTCGTGGGCACTTATGAGTATGCCTTCCATTATGGTGGCCGCGCCGGCTTCGAGCGGGCAGGGGAAATCGAGCCCGGATCGGACTGTCCGCATGGCAGTACCGTCCACTTCTCCAACGACACGCAGGTCCGCAATGCGGTTCAGTTCCAGGCCTGGCGGAGCCGGGAGGAGATTGACAAGATCGCCCAGCCGCCCGGGCTGGACCAGGTCAAGGCACCTGTACTGACTCGCTTTCACATCTGGGACCGGGCCCTATCCTATCGCGGTTGGCGCCGCGGCATCGAAACCTATGTCAATCCATTTGCGGCGCTCGACCCCGGCGAACCGGAAGTGGCGGGCCGCATCGCCGATGGCTTCAATCTGGACGGCAAGATCGGTCCGGAAGATTTCGTCAGCCCGGAAGGTGAAAGGGGCATAGACAACGCGCTCTATCGCGCCTGGGGGTGCGATGCGCCCTGGCGCGGCAATGGCAATGCGACACTCGATCTGCGTGCCAATGACAAGATGCAGGAAGGTCTCTACACCATGGTGATCCGGATGTCCGGAAACCAGGATCCGATGAACGACAATGATGTCACGCTGGAGATCGGTTATTCGCCCGACCATATCGTCAAGGATGCGCGCGGCAATGTGGCCGGCGAATATTCCTACCGCGTGGTCAAGAGCCAGCAATATACGAAAATGAAGGCGATTATCAGGAACGGCGTTCTGGAAAGCGAGCAAGTCGCGGATCTGCATGCGCCGCGCATCGCCTGGTTCTATGACCATACCGGCGATGCCGACTTCCATAAGGGCCGCATCCGCCTGGTTATCGGAGCGGATGGGAACGCCAAGGGGTTGATCGGTGGCTATCGCGACTGGCGGGACCTCTATGCGGAGAACACCTTTGCACAGGATGGAGGCCAGCAAGGCATCCGCGAGCATGAAGACGGCGTTGCGCTCTATTATGCGCTCAAGCGCAATGCGGACGGCATGACGGATCCCAAGAGCGGACAGAATATGGGGATATCGACCGCATATCGCATCACGGCGGCGCCGGCCTATGTCGTCGACCCCAAAAAGCCGGCAGAAGTCACAGTGTTGACGGCGGAAGAGCCGCGCCGCCAATCCTATCTGGCCATAGAGGCCGCGACGATCAAGGCCACAACGACCAGGATCGTACAGGATGTGCCGCCTGGAACCACGGAAGCTTCCGTTCCGACCCTGGAAAACATCATTTCGGATCTTCCCAGCAAGGACTACTTCCTGAACACGCTTGACCGGCCGCATTACGTCAACCCGGTTGATGACTACGGCAACGAAATCAAGCCGGCCAAACCGCAGCGCCAAGTGAGTAACAACACGCCCTCAGCGGTTGCGCCGGTTGGTCAGGCGCATTAGGCCGCGGCCGCAAGCGCAAGCGATCCGGCGTCCGGTTGTTTTTCGACGTTCCAGCATTTGCGGATCAGCGCTTTTGCCCGGTCTGGCGGCAGAATACCGTCCACAAGGTCCAAAAACTTGGCTTCCAGCGCAGCGTCGCTCATCGGCTTTTCCAAGCTGCCGACCGCGTGCTCGATATGCCGAGCCAGGACGCGGCCGTCTGTCAGCCGCACGATCAGGTCACATTGCGCGACGCCTACCTGAGGATCGGAATGAAGAAACACCTTGCGCCGTAGCGCAACGGGCGCCGCGTCGCGGACGATGTCATCCTGAAACTGCTTTTCGCCGGCGGCTCCGAAGATCAATCCCGCGGCAATGCAATGATAGATGCTGAATTTTCCTGCCAGTCCGTTTGACGGCTCTTTCTTGCCCGTCAAGGAAAGGACCAGGGGATTGGCGCGCAATTCGACCGTGGCAATGTCGGCCGGATTCAGCTTGTATTGATCGCGAAGCTGGATGGCGGCATCGATCGCTGGATGGGCGACAATGCCACAGGCAAAAGGCTTATAAGTACTGAGCGAAGCCTCGAACCGGCTCCCGAGTCCATTAGTCACTTCCTGCCATCTCGCGGTCCGCGAAAGGGCCTGGGCCCAGCCGTTCTTTCCTTCCAGCGCGGCATCATCCGAGGTGAAGTTCTGCGCCGCCAGCAGTGCGGCGGTCAGGCCATTCTGCGCCGCGCGGCCGGGATGAAAGCTCTTGGTCATGGATCCGAACTGGACCTTCAGCCCCACCGGCTGGGACGCGGCGATACCGAGCGCCCACACCATTTGCTGTTCGCTGAGGTCCAAAAGCTTGCCGCACGCCGCAGCACTTCCGAACACGCCACAGCTTCCGGTGATATTCCAGCCCATGTCGTAATGGCTGGGATAGACCGCGTTGCCGATCCGGCATTCCGTTTCGATGCCAAGCAACATGGCGAGAAGGAATTTCTCGCCGGTCGCCTTCTTGTGTTGGGTGAGTGCTAGCGCCGCCGAAACCACTGGTCGCGCCGGATGGATGATCGTCTTCAGATGTGTATCGTCATAATCGAAGATATGGGAGCTGATGCCATTGATCAGCGCGGCATTGAAAATGTCGAACCGTTCCTTTCAGCCCAGCAGGTTGGCTTCCGCCTTTCCTGAAAATGGTGCTAACGCCGCAATCGCGTGCTCCACCGTTTCATGGCGCGAGCCGCCAACGGTCACGCCGACATAGTTCAAAAGTGTGCGGCGTCCTTCGCGTCGGACGTTCGATGGAACGTCGGCTGTATGGGCATTTACGATATAGCGGGCCAGTATCCGGGTAATGGGAGGCGATGCAGCCTGCAGGTCGGCAGTGGCGGCGGATGCTGGGCCGATAAGGCCCGCACTGGCCGCAAGCACGAGGCGCCGGTCCGGTCTCACTTTGGGTTCCATGACCAGCCGTGATTCACTGAAGCAGTGTGGCCGGCATGAAGCCGGATAGGCTGTTGCCGGCAGGGCCGACGATTTTCGAAATCGTTCCGGCGCGCATGCGGCACGCGGCCGTGAGCCCCCTGTCCATGAACATCGGGTCGCACTCCATCCGCGCCAACCAAAACGATCCGAGAAAGATCATCGCCGCAATCACGGCATAGATCGCCAGAAAGCAGAGCGAGGGATAGGCCTTGCCGTGGCGCTGCTTTGGCGGTGCCCGAACACCGATTCGAATCAAATATCTGCGAATGTCGTCTTCAGCGGCGCGGACGGGGTCGCGGTTCGACGTGCCGGAAAACGCGCCGTGACTGATACCGGATGACTGCACACCGGCCTCGCAGAGTGAGCTGTTTCAGACCCGCTAGATCAACATATTGCCGGATTTGCGTCAAACCTGATGCTGCGCGGCCGGCCTTCAATGGTCACGGACCGAACCATCGACGCTGTCCCACATTTCCGGGAACTGCCATTCGGGAATGCCACGCTCGTTGTCCACCAGGTGTTCATCCAGCGCTATCCCGAGTCCTGGCCCGTCGATATTGCCTTTCAGAACAATCGAGCCTTGGGTCATCACGAGTTCCTTCTGAAGATAGCCCTTGCCCAGCGGGCTGCGCTCCACTTTTGGACCACCGCTCACCGCCTGCAGGGACGGCACCTCATGCGCCAGGAAATTGGGTATGGATGCCGCCACATGCATGGAAGCAGCAAAGCCGACCATGCCTTCCTTGGAATGGGGCAGCATGTCGGCATAGAAGGCCTCCGCAAGCGCCGCGATCGCTCTTATCTCTGTGATGCCGCCGGTATGGGTGATATCGGGCTGCAAAAGCTGGGCTGCGCCGGCGGTAAGCAGGTCACGGAACTGCCACTTGGTCACCATGCGCTCGCCTGTCGCGAACGGGACGATCGTTTTCTTGGCCATTTCCGCCATCAACGGCAGGTTCTGGAACTGGATCGGCTCTTCGAAGAACCATGGCCGGAAGGGCTCCAGTGACTTGATGATCTCCATGGCGGCCGGCGGCTCATGCTCGCCATGCATCTCGATGCCGATGTCGAAGTTCGGCCCGACCAGGTCACGGATGGCTTTCACCTTCTCGACAAAGCCGTCGATATAGTAAGGATTCTCGGAGGCGCGTGACAGCCGCCCGCGGGTGGACGATACGCTGGTCTTCATCGAGATATAGCCGGCGTCCAGCACGTGGGTTTTGGTTTCCTCCACGCTCTCAGCTTGGCCGTAACAACGGATGCGGTCGCGGGTCGGGCCGCCGAGAAGTTCATAGACCGGAACGCCCAGCACCTTGCCCTTGATGTCCCACATCGCAATATCCACCGCCGACAGCGCGCTGGTGAGAATGATATCGCCGCGATAGAAAGCGTGGCGATACATGGCCTGCCAATGATGCGCCGGCTGGCGCGGGTCCTTGCCTTTTAGATAGGGCTCAAGCTGGGCGATGGCCGCCATTACGGTTTCGATCTTTCCTTCCACCGTGCCTTCGCCCAGACCGATGACACCGGCGTCGGTATGCATCTTTACGAAGATGCTGCGCAATGAATGTACGGGAATAATTTCAAGCCGGGTTATCTTGATGGGATTTTTCGGATCGGCCAGGGCCCTGGATGTATTGACCGGTTGTGCCCTGGCGTCGGCCATCATCGCCCTTTCACTGGCCAAAAGCCCGCCCATGCCCAGGCTTGCAATCTGCATCCAGTGACGGCGGCTTGCTCTGGTCATGGCGGTGTCCCCGATAGGTTATTTCTTGGCGGCCTTCGCACGTATGTCGATATATTCCTGCACGGCAGCATGGCTGACCGGCAGCTTGTCGATATTGTCCTTCAGCCATTGGGTGAAATCAGCCTCAATCTCGGGTGTCCAGTCCCGGTCGATCTGGCCTGCGGTATATTTTTGTTCCCTCAGGCGCTGATGTCCGAACAGATCATGCAGCCGCGTATGCTCGGACTCCTGCACGACCTGTTCGGCAAGCTGCGGCGGAATGAAGATCACGCCGCCATCGCGACCTAGCACCACATCACCGGGCATCACGGCTGCGCCGCCGATGCGTGTGGGACTGTTGATTGCGATCATCGTGGAATTCAGCGGCCGGCCTTCATCTCCGATCCGGCCATAATGGTGCGACGGATCGTAATAGCGGAAGAATGCGATGAAATTGGGTAATTCCCGCAGGCCGTTTATGTCACGTACCGCGCCGTCATAGACGATGCCATTTCCGGAACGGGCATAGATGGCATTGCCGATATTGTCGCCAATGGAAGGACCATCCACTTTCAGCCCGAAATGGTCGCTGACATAGACGTCACGCTGCTGCAGCATGTCCACCGGCCAGGCATTGGGACCGCCCTTGCGGCCTTCCACCTTGCCGTCGGCCTCGATCACGCGTTGCAGATCCAGGCGCCCGGGAATCCAGGTCGAGGTCAGGGCGCGGCCGACGAGAATTTTGTCGGGATAGAGGGCGAACCATCCATCTTCATATTGATGCTCGTAACCGGCGACGCGCAATGTGGCCCAGGCTTCCTCCAGGGTAACGTTTTTCATCCGATCCAGGATCGAGTCCGGTACTTTGGGCCTCCCATCGGGAAAGCGGTCGCCTTTCCATTCCGGCGTGTCGTGGACCACTTCCTCGCGCGACAGGAAATTCACATGCGCCACGGCCGGTGTTGCAACCGCGAAGGCTAGCGCCATCAGGCAGGCAAATTCTTTCATGCAGTTCCCCTTGCGGCCCTCTGGCGAATAATCATGCATGCAGGCATGCGCGCAAGCAGATTCGTTAGCGATACCATGCCCGAAGAATGAGGCATCTTTCAGTCAGCTTGATCCTCCACACAGCGGAATCCAATCGTGCCGGAGCGGTCGTAGCTTGACGCCATAAACAGAAGCTTGCTGTGCTAGTCGTTGCGATAGGCTTCGGGAAAATACCAGATCGAGCCCTGCGGCTGGTAATGATTGCCGCCCGCATAGTTCGTGTCCTGGCTGTACGCCATCCCGGACAAGGCGGCCGAGATCAGAAGTGTGGCGTAAAGTCTTGCTGTCCATTTCCCGGATTGCACTGAAGCGGCCATGCTGTGTCCCCTTGGTATTGGAGGCAGTATGAAGCGGCCTGCGTCAGGCGCGAGTCGCGCTTTAAGTCATTGAAAATAACCAAGTATCTTGTGAGATCTGCAGTATATGCCGTCCGCCATCCGATCCGCGGTTTGATGGCCTATAGTGGGGTGATAGACACGCGGCCCTAACGGTCGCGTCCGGGGAGATCAAGAAATGACACTGCGTGCGTGTCTGACTGTGGCTGCCATGGCGGCTTTCATGGGCAATGCGAGTTCGCAGGATCTTCGCTGGCAGCCCGACATGATACGTCAGCAAACCTATGTTCTTCACCGTGCTTCGAGCTCCGATCCGACGGGCGCGAACGCGGACGCCCGCAAGGTCGCTCCCAGCGCAACGTTTACAGTTCTGGATGCCGATGGGCCGGGCTCGATTTCCCATATCTGGTTTACCATCGCCGACAATGAGCCCTATCATCTCAAGCGCATCGTCCTGCGCATCTATTGGGACGGCGAGCAAACGCCAAGCGTCGAAGCGCCAATCGGCGATTTCTTTGGGCAGGGGCTTGGTGCCTATCACAGCTGGCATTCCGAGCTCCTGTCGGTGGGTAGCATCAAGGCCCTGAATAGTTTTTTTCCCATGCCCTTTGCCAGGCACGCGCGGATAACCGTCACCAATGAGGGCCAGCAGCAGATCAACAGTCTTTATTACAACATCGACTACCGCACCTATTCCCGCCCGCTTCCACCGGACACGCTCTATTTTCACGCCCAGTTTCGTCAGGCCCAGCCCAATCACGGTTGGACGAGTGACTGGCAAACGAATGGCGATCCCAAGATCAACACAAAGACCAATCTGACGGGCGAGGACAATTACGTCTTTATGGATGCAAAGGGACACGGTCAGTTCGTCGGCGTCACGCTGTCGGTTCTGCAGAACCAGGACGGCTGGTGGGGCGAGGGCGACGATATGTTCTTTATCGACGGGGCGGCGGCACCGTCCATCGCCGGCACCGGCTCCGAGGATTATTTCCTGGGCGCCTGGGATTTCGGCGGCGAACCATTTTCTTATTCGCTCTATGGCGCACCAGTGGTGGGTGCTGAAGTGGCTGGGAGCAGGTCCAGCGTCTACCGGTTTCACCTGGACAGCCCGATTCCCTTTTCGAAATCCTTCAAGGCCACGATCGAGCATGGCCATGCGAATGCCAGATCCGACAATTATTATTCCGTCGCCTATTGGTATCAGGCCGAGCCGCATGCCGCCTATCCACCGCTGCCGCCAGTCAGCGAAAGGCTTCCGGTGCTGAAATCCGTCGGCGGGCCGGGCAACAGCATGGCACGGCCATAGAATTAGCAGAGTTGCCGCCGAAGGATGATTGAAGCACACTCGCACGCATAAAAGTGGCAAGGGGGAAGTATGAAATTCTGGAAGATAGGCTTGGCGCTGGCACTCCTGGCCGGACCGGCATTGGCGGCTGAGCCGCGGCAGCCGGGTGAATATCCTCCGACTCAGGATTCGCTGCCGCAACCCGGCGTGCCGAAGGGCAAGCTGATTGGGCCGCTGGAATTCCACAGCAAGATCATCGAAGGCACGGTGCGGCATTACTGGATCTATGTGCCAGCGCATTACGATCCCGCCAATCCACCCAATCTGCTGGTCTTCCAGGATGGCCAGCGTGCCACCAATCCCAATGGTCCGTTGAACATTCCGGTGGTGCTGGACAATTTGATCGCCAAAGGTGACATCCCGGCGACCATCGGCATCTTCATCACGCCGGGCAATTTGGGGACGGAGCACTATCCCGACAATCTGGGCACCGGAAATCCCAATCATCGCGCGCAGGAGTATGACGCGCTGAGCGACGCCTATACGCGTTTCCTGATCGAAGAAATGCTGCCCGAAGTCGCCAAGAGCTACAAGTTCACCGACGATCCCAAGCGCCGCGCCATCGGCGGCACATCAAGCGGCGCCATCTGCGCCTGGACCGTGGCATGGAACAGGCCCGACGCCTTCGGCAACGTGATCAGCATGATCGGCAGTTACACCTCGATAGGCTATCATCCAGGCACGGCCGACCATCCTATGACGCCTGGCGGTGACACCTATCCCGGCCTTATCCGCCGCAATCCGATCCGGCCAATCCGTATCTTCCTGCAGGACGGCACCAACGATCTCAACAACGAGTTCGGCAACTGGCATCTGGCGAATGAACAAATGCTGTCGGCGCTGCAATGGGCCAACGCCAATGCCGACACCAAGAAGATTCCCGGCGCGCGTTATGATGTGCGCTACGAATGGGGCGACGGTGCCCACTCCGATGTGCATGGTGGCTGGCTTTTGCCTGGCATATTGCGCTGGATGTTCGGAAAATAGACATTTGCCATGAGCCCGGCAGCAAGGGGAGCGCGCCATGAATCTTGATCGCCGTTTGGTCATGAAGAGTCTGGCCGCGCCGTTCATGCTGGTCGCCGCCGGCACAAGCAATGTCTCTGCAGCGCCGATGGGACGTTCGACGGCCGTCTCTATCGAAGGCAATGCGTTTCACGTCAATGGCAAGCCCACCTATCCCGGCCGCTTTTACAATGGCAGCAAGGTGGAAGGCCAGCTGTTCACCTCCCGGATGGTGAATTGCATCGTCAATGACCAAAACCCGGAAACACGCGGCATGTGGGCCTATGCGGATGGCCCATGGGATGCGGAGCGGAACACAAATGAATTCATCGCCATGCTGCCGGTCTACCGTTCACACGGCCTGACCTCGATCGCCTTCAACGTCCAGGGGGGAAGCCCGATGGGCTACGGCTGGCACCAGCCATGGCACACCAGTGGCTACACGCCGGAGGGGCGTCTGCTTCCAGACTATCGGGCGCGCCTGGTTCGTGTTCTGGATGCGGCCGACAAGGCGGGCATGGCCGTTGTGCTGGGCTATTTCTATATTTCCGCCACACCCGCCCTGGCAAACGAGGCGGCGGTGATCCGGGCGACGGATGAAGTCACCGATATAGTCTGTGGCGGCGGCTACACCAACGTGCTGGTCGAAATCGGCAATGAAGCCGATATCCCGCGCTGGGCCTATGAGATCATAAAGCCGGTGCGCAGCCATGAGCTCGTTCAACGCGTTCAGTCACGCAGCGCCGGCAAGGTGAAAACCGGCGCTGGGCGCCTGCTGGTGAGCACGAGTTTTGCCATCGGCACCGCCTTGCCGCAAAAGCTCCTGGAGACGGCCGACTATGTGCTCTATCATGGCAATGGCCTCGCAACGCCGGATGCCGTTCGCGCTCGGGCAAAATCGATACGTGCGACGCTTGGCTATCGAGGCCAACCCCTTCTAATCAATGAAGACGACCATTTCGACTTTGACCGGCCGGACAACAACATGCTGGCTTCATTGCAGGAATATAGCGGTTGGGGCTTTTTCGATTACCGCCAGATCCGCGAGCGCTTTGAAGACGGCTACCAGAGCTTGCCGGTTGATTGGGGCATCAATTCCGTCCGCAAAAAGGGCTTTTTCAAGCTTCTGGCGGACGTGACAGGATCTGTGCCGCCGTAGACAAACGCGCTGATCGCTCGGGTGGCACAGGCGCTAGACCAGCGAAGTATCACCGAATCCATCGCAAGGACCGTTGGGGCCAGTAATCACATTGTGAAGCCGCCTGTTGTAGAAGAGCAGGGACTTGCGCTCATACAGCCAGAGCATTGCGGCATCCCCGGTAAGAATCTGTTGAATGCGACTATAGCAGCGGTAAGCCTCGCCATGATCCAGCGCGATGGCCGCCTTCGCAAACAATGCGTCGACCTCCGGATTGACATAGCCTTGCAGATTGGTGGCGGGAACACCCCTGCGAATGTTCGACGACATGAACAACCGTGACGTGCCGATGGCAGGATCGCCATAGATCCCATAGCTGTTCCAGCACAGATCGAATTCCCAATTACTGTTTCGCAAATTGTAGTTTGCCAGATCAAGGGTTTGGAGATCGACGTCCAGGCCGACATCGATCAAGGCTTGCTTTGCATATTGCGCGCATCGCATCCATGGGCCGCCGCCGTCCGGCGCGATGATCATTCCGATCTTCATGCGCATTCCACGAGCATCCGGCTTCAAACCGATTTCGTCGAGCAGCGCCCGGGCGCGGCCAGGGTCGAATGGATACTTCGTGAGCGTCTTTTCATCGTAATAGGGTGACGATGAAGGGATTGGGCTATGGGCGACCCGGCCCATGCCGAAGTTGATTCCTTTGACAATGAATTGGCGGTCGATGGCATGCAGGATGGCAGCCCTGAAGCGCCGATCGTTGAATGGGGGCTTGCGCTGGTTGATCTCCATCAGGGCGATCTCGCCATCCGCATCATAGGCATTGTCGATACTTTCCAGCACGGGACTTGCCCGTAGCAGAGAAAAGACGACTGGATCAATGTCCTGCCCGAAGGCGATGTCGACCGTCCCGCTCTGTAGCGCCACCATGCGCTGTTCGGCTTCGGGTATGAATCGGAAATAAATTTCCTGAAGTAAAGGCCGATGCGGTCGCCAATAATGATCGTTTCGCAATAGGTGGATATATTGGCCGCGCGACCATTCGTGAAACTTGAACGGGCCGGTTCCGATCGGCTTGTAGTTGTACGGGTTGGTTGCGAAGCGTGTGCCATCGTAGATGTGCGCGGGCATCATCGGGCCACTGGAACCCATGAATGAGAACAGAAAAGCATTATATGGCTGCTTCAGTTTGTATTCCACCGTGTGGTTGTCGAGCGCCCTGATGCTTGCGCAATGCGCCAGCGAAGCCCGGCTCCGTGCATTGAGCTGCCGTAGCATCACGTCGCTGCTGAATACGACATCGCGCGAAGTGAAGGGCACGCCATCATGCCAAGACACGTCTCGTTCGAGATGAAAGGTGTAGGTCAAACCGTCGGGCGAAATTTCAAAGCTTTTTGCGAGATGCGGATGGGGCTTCAGCTGCCAGTCGAAGCGGATCAGGGATTCATTGATGTTGCCGCAGACTTGCTGCGTCTGGCGTAGGTTGAGCAGGGGGTAGTTAAGCGTCGCCGGCTCGACCGAGATCATTGTGTTGAGCACACTGTTCCGCGCTTGCGGCCAGGAATTATGTGGCCAACCCACAAGAGTGGATGCGGCAGTCGCCAGGCCCGCGAAGTTGCGGCGGTCAAGGGTCATGGATTTCGCCGCTCATGCGCCTATGGCGCGAGTTCTGGTGAATCAAGTGGATAGACCGGTCTGCGTATTCTCTTGTAAGGCAATCGCGTCAAGTCTCCGGTGCATGGGCCGCTGCTGCTGATGGTAAAGCTGCCGGAAGCAATCTTTCCGTAGGCTGCGCGGTGACCTACCGCGGCCTTGACCCCGATAATCTTCAAGTCCCGGGGTTCTACGCCCTGACTGCGCCATTGGGCCAGGTCAAAAGGCGCCATCTTCTTGCTGGTGAGAAGAATGGTGAGGCCGCGGTGCCTTACCACCGCAGATGGCCCCATGTTGATGACACGTCCCATCATGACGACCTGATTGGAGTTGGCGTCTTCGGCTTCAAAACGCCCGTCGCTGCGCGAGACGAGTTCGACTTCCAGCATCACCGGTCCTGGATCCAGGCGCCAGCCCTTGCCGCCGATCGGTAACGTGGCGCGCCCTCCAATGGGCACAGATTGCAAGGCTGCAACCGCCTCCGGATCCGCAATTACAACCGCAGCGCCCTCTACGCCATATTTCAGGAAGGCACGCATCACCTCGGTGCAGTCACCAGGGCCACCGCCGCCGATATTGTCCGCAGGCTCGACAATGATCAGTGGGCCCTTGTCGGCGGGTATGAAATCGCGCACCACCGCATCCAAGTCGTGTTCAAACGGAATACCGCCCTGGCGCATTTGCCAGGCCATACGCGCCAGGCGCTGCAACGATGCCTTGGCAAGTTCGTCATCGCCTTCCGTGACGATGCCAAAGGAAAGTCCTGCATTGTGGACGTCGGCATAGGAATAGCCGGCCGAAACATTGACAGCGAGTATGCCTGGCACTTCTCTTTCCATGCGACGTGCTTCGTCTTCCAGGGCCCGCATCGGGCCATCCTGGGTCCCGGTGCCGGTGGGTGGCCATACGATCGGCGTCACCAGAATGTGATGGCGCGGCCGTACGCCAGTCTTGAAAAATCGGGTGAGCAGATCGGTCGCATACACGGCCGTGTCGTAGCAATCCGTGTGCGGACATTCGCGATAGCAGACCAGACTGTCCGACAGGGCGCCCCTGGTCGGCGTCATGTTCGCATGCAGATCATAGACTCCGAAAATCGGAAGGGTATACGCGCCCGGAATATCCCGGATGCGTCTCAGCAATTCGCCGTCAGGGTCTTCGGTCTGGCTTGTGACCATGGCGCCGTGCAGTGAGAGAAAAATCGCATCGAGCCCCTCATCGAGCGATTTCATCAAGTCCGGCTTCACTTCATCCCAAAAAGCTTCGAATACGGCCTGATCAACCATGCCGGAGGAACCGCCGGTATAGGTGACAGAGGGCACGACTTGCCAGTTCTCCCGGGCGGCGACCGAGAGAAATCCGTCGACCTGCGAGCGGTCGCCAATGCGATCGAGCAGCGCCTTTCCTCGATGAATGGCAAAGCCTTCAAAACCGGTGCGGTCGTCGGTGAAGCTGTGGGTTTCGTGAAAGGTGCCCGCGAGAAATACCTTTTTCATCCTGCTCCCCGAATTGGTTGAATATTATGGATCGAGTGGAAATACCGGTCGCCGCAGGTGCTTGTACGGAAGCCTGGTAAGATCAGCGGTGCAGGGCCCGCCCGTGCTGACGGTAAAGCTGGCGGACGCAATCGGTTCGTAAGTACTGCGATGACCGACGGCGGCCTTGACGCCCATGATTTTCAGTTTCTCCGGCGTGATCCCCTGGCTTCGCCACTGGGCCAGGTCGAATGGGGGCAATTTTGCGCTGGTCAGCAGAATTGTGAGTCCGCGATGGCGCACCACAGCTGAGGGGCCCATGATATCCAGCCTTGTGCCCAGCCAGCCCGCGATGTGACTTTTGCGGTCTTCCAGTTCGAAGACGCCATCGCTCCGGGAAATCAGTTCCACATCGAGGGTGACCGGACCCGGGTCCAGCCTCCAACCTTTGCCGCCAATCGGCAGAGTCGCGCGCCCGCCGATCGGTACGGATTGAAGCGCTTTCACCGCTGCAGCATCGACCATGATGACGCCCGCATCTGCCACGTCATACTTCAGGAAGGCGCGCATGACCTCAGTGCAGTCGCCCGGCGCGCCTCCGCCGATATTGTCTGCCGGTTCCACGATGAGGACAGGTCCGGCGTCGTTCGGAACAAAGTTGCGGACAACGGTATCCAGATTGTGCTCAAACGGGATTCCTTCCTTGCGCATGTCCCAGGCGATTGCGTTTAGTCTCATCAAGGCTGCCCTCGCGCTCTCTTCGTCTCCTTCCGTTATAATTCCGAATGAGACCCCAGCATCATGTGTATCCGCATAGGCGTAACCTCCGACGATATTCACTGCGACAACGCCCGGTATTTCCTTTTCCATCCGGCGGGCGGCGACTTCCAAAGCATGCATCGCGCCGTCGCGTGTGCCGGTTCCAGTTGGTGGCCACACGACCCGGGATACATGATTGAATTGCCTGGGCCGCAAGCCGGTCTTGAGACAGCGATCAAGTAGTTCCGCGGCCCTTACTGCGCTGTCAAAGGAATCGATATGCGGGCATTCCCGATAGCTGACCAGCCCGTCCGAGAGCGCACCCATCTTGGGCGTCAGCGTCGCATGAAGATCGTAAACACCGAAGATCGGCAAGTCTTCGGCCCCCGGTGTCGCGCGAATGCGCGCCAGCAATTCACCGTCCGGATCTCCCATTTCCGTCGTGACCATCGCTCCATGCAGCGAAAGGAAAATGGCATCCAGCCCGTCTGCAATCGCCGCTGTCAATTGCGGTGAAATTTCTTTCCAGAAGGCTTCAAATACCGAATGCTCGACCAGCCCCGTCGCGCCGCCGGTATAGGCGGCTGTTGGAATGACCTTCCATCCGTGGCGGGCTGCGACAGTGAGGAAACCATCGACCTGAGAGCCGTCGCCGCGCCTGTCGAGCAAGGCTTGGCCTCGATGGATGACGAATCCATCAATTCCGGTTCGTTCATCAATGAAACAATGCGTCTCATGCATCAGACCGGCAAGAAGAACATTCGTCATCTGGCACCAATCCGTTTGGCCGATCCAGAATGCAGCATTCGTCAACCGCCGACCAATGGCAAGCATGTTGGGCCGGCAAATCGATGGCTTGCTCCAATTCTGCCGGTTCATTACAGGGCCGAGACGCAAGCGAACGCGTGAGAAACACCGGATCCGCTTGAGATAATTCGGCCGGCCGGATAATTGAAAGGCTGGGGTTCCGACATCTGGCTGTACCCGATGGCCGTACTAGCTATGGCGAACTGGGGGAAGTATTTTAACCCAGAGCGCTGCCCGGATTCTTTCTCTTAAGACCGTAGAAGGAGACGGAATATGATGCACGACGTTTCTCGGCGAGATTTTACGGTTTCGATTGGCTTGGCTTCGACTGCCCTGGGCAGTGGCCTGCTGGCGGCGCAGGGTCAGGATGGCAAATCCATCTTGCGGCGTCCGATCCCTCATGGAAAAGGTGAGACGATTCCCGTCGTGGGGCTGGGGACATCGGAAGTATTTGATGTTGGGTCAAGATCGTCCGATAGAGTTGGTCCTACTGCAGTCATTCAGGCGCTAATTTCGGGCGGTGGCAGCTTGATCGATACCGCGCCTTCCTATGGCGAGGCCGAGAGAGTGGTCGGTGACATTCTCGCAAGCACGGGACTGAGGCCCCGTGCCTTCGTTGCGACCAAGCTGGAAGAGTATCGGCGTGGCGGCGAGGAAAGCGAGGCGCGCGGCTGTCTTGAACGCCTTCGGACGGCGAAACTGGATCTGCTTCAATTGCACAATGTGCGGGATTCCGCGCAGGACATGGGCGGTGTAGATGAGCTCAAGTCACGGGGCATTTGCCGTTATACCGGGATCACGACGACATTTGAGTGGAGCTATGGCGCCGCCGAAGCGATTATACGGCGCGCCAGGCCCGATTTTCTGGAGATCGATTACGCCATAGACAATCGCGAAGCGGAAAAGCGCGTGCTGCCGGCTGCAGCGGACGCGGGTACCGCAGTCCTGGTGGCGCTGCCATTCGGACGTGGCCGGCTGTTTCGTTCCGCCCTTGGGAAAAAGCTGCCGGATTGGGCGGCCGAGATTGATTGCAAAAGTTGGGGCCAGTTCTTCCTGAAGTTCATCCTTGGCCATCCGGCCATCACCGCTGTCATTCCGGGAACCGACAAGGCGCAACACATGATGGACAATTTGGGCGCCGGGCTGGGGCGGATGCCTGACGCGCAAGAACGAGAACATATGGTGAAATATGTCGAGTCGCTGGGCTGATCTCGGCACCATGCGCGCGAAGCAAAATCGCGCGCCCTGATGTCGGTGGAGTTGCGCAGGCCGATCGAATTTGCCTGGTGCGGCAATTGCCAACCGCTAGAAATCCACGCAGTATTTGGCCAAACTTCGTTGCGGCGCAGCGACTATGAGAGGCTGTCATGACACAGGCTGGGCTGCTGCGGATGATGGGGGCCGCCAGCAGAGCAGAGCCGGACGAACTGAAGGCCGCTCTTCTTGCTTTCTCCTGCAACTTCGTGCTGCTTGCCAGTTATTACATTTTGCGGCCGCTGCGCGACACGATGGCAACGGTCTTTGGCGTTGCGCAATTGCAGGATCTTTTCACCGGCACATTCGTACTGACCTTGCTGTTGGTGCCGGCCTTTGCCTGGTGTGCCGCCCGCGTAAAGCTCTCCCGATTTCTGCCGGGCGTATTCTGGGTTGTGATAGTCAATCTGGCAATTTTCTACGGCCTGTTTCGTGTCGTGCCGGGAAGCCGATGGGCCGCCGCGGCATTTTACTGCTGGTTCAGTGTGATCAACCTGTTTCTTATTTCGGTGTTCTGGACACTGATGGCTGACACTTTCTCGTCGGCCCAGGCGACAAGACTGTTTGCCTTCATTGCCGCAGGCGGCAGCATAGGCGCCATTCTGGGACCAATCGTGACCGCGTCCTGTATCAGAACCATCGGGGTCAGCGGACTTGTATTGGTAGCCAGTGCGGGTTTTTTCGTCGTCATAGTCCTGGTTCATCTATTGATGCTGGAAAAGGAAAAGTTGCGAACCCTGGACTGCGACACGCAGAAGACCAGCCTTGACCACAATCTGCCCGGAAATCCGCTACGGGGCTTCGCGCTGCTGTTCAGCTCCCGTTATCTGCTGGGACAGGCTGTTTTTTTTGTCCTGATGACCTGGATTGCAACGATCCTATATTTTTTGCAAGCCGACTACATTGCGAAGGCGTTCTCGGCAGTTGAGAACCGCGCCATCGCATTCGCCGATGTGGACCTTTTCGTCAATGTCTGCAGCGCTCTCGTGCTAATCTTCGGAGTGGGCCGCTTTCTGCAACGTTTCGGGGTCACGGCCAGCCTGGCACTAAGTCCGATATTGATGGTCATCGCTTGTTTCGTGCTCGCCATGGCACCTACTTTTCTTGCGGTTCAGTCGGCCAGGGCCCTGCAGCGGATATCGCAATATGCGATCGCCCGCCCGAGCCGCGAGGTGCTGTTCACGGTTCTGGATCAGCAAAGCAAATACAAGGCAAAAAATGTGATTGATACCGCTGTCTATCGTTTCGGTGACCTTACTGCGGCTTGGTCCCAAGCAGGCCTGCGCTCCATGGGGCTGGGCTTTCTTGCCATTGTCGGCCTTGGTATGGCTGTATCGGTGGCTTGGGGCTTGAGTGCCTTCATCACAGGCCGCCGATACCAGGCGATTATCGATAATCGGGAGAATGGATTGGTCGCAGCACCGGTCCGGTAGCAGACAAGTGATTGAATAAGCCGGCAGGATGCTGCAGCAAGCGAGAGGCTGATATGGCGGATGTCCAACAAGGCAAAGTCACTGGGTTTCTGGAACGAATTTTGTGCATCGAGCCCGGGGAAGTGAAGATCGTCCTCAGCTCCTTCGCCTATTTTTTCTTCCTGATGGCGAGCTACTTCATCCTGCGGCCGCTGCGCGACACGATGGGAACCGTCTATGGCGTTGCCCATCTCCAGGAGCTGTTCACGGGCACATTCCTGCTTAGTCTTGTTGCGGCGCCGGTGTTCGCCGGATTTGCCTCGCGTGTCAGGCTGGCGACGTTTCTTCCTTGGGTCTACTGGTTCATCGCAATTACGATGGTCATTTTTTACACGCTCTTCCGGAGCGTGACGAACGACCGCTGGGTGGCGGCGGCGTTCTACATCTGGCTCAGCACATTCAATCTCATCACGATATCGGTTTTCTGGAGCCTGATGGCGGACATCTTTTCGGCGGTCCAGGCCAGGCGGCTGTTTGGCTTCATTGCTGCGGGCGGAACACTCGGTACGATTACCGCGCCTGCCTTCATTACCTTGTTTGTCAAGGCCGTCGGCACAAATAATTTGCTCCTGATCTCGGCAGCAGGCTTCGCCATATGTGCCCTGTTGGTGCGCCTGTTGGAGGCAGAAAAGCAGAAACTGATCAGCAAGGGGACGCAGACGCAGCCCACTACCCTGACGCACGGTCTGGGAGGCAATCCCTTTGACGGTTTCGCCCTGTTGTTCCGGTCGCGCTATTTGCTGATGATAGCGTTGTTTCTGTTGCTGATGACATGGATTTCGACCGTCATCTACTTCCAGCTCGGCGATCTGATCAGCAAGGATTTTGCAAGTCGGACCGCACGGACCCAGGCTTACGCCACCATCGATCTGGCAACCAATTCCATTGCGATCCTGATTCAATTGTTTGGAACCGGCCGTTTCGTCCAAAGATTTGGCGTGACCGCCGGCCTGCTTCTCAATCCGGTGATCATGGTCATGGCCTTTTTGGCCGTGGCTTTTTCTCCGGTCCTGCTCGTCCTGAGCAGTATTCAGGTCGTGCGGCGGTTCTCCGAATATGCGATCGCGAAGCCCAGTCGGGACATGCTGTTCACGATTGTGGATCAGCAGGCCAAATACAAGGCAAAGAATGTTATCGAAACCGTGGTCTACCGATTCGGCGATCTCACCTCAGCCTGGTTGAGTGCCGCAATATTGCCCTTCGGCGTGGCCGGCCTGGCATTTTTCGGCGTCGCCGTCTGCCTGCTCTGGTTTCCCGTCGCCTTCGTGCTGGGGCGGCAATATGAGAAGGGCCGGCCCGCCGGCTGAATGTCGTCGTTAATAGGTTTATTGGGGTGGACAAGGTACGTCGCTGGACGACTCGAATTAACTTTCGCCATGGCTGCACCCTTGCGGTTGCGCACTTAACGACTGCCATTCCTTAACAGATTGCCGACGCCGCGGCATTAAGTTGTCTTGTAAGGACCGCGTGCTAAAATGTGCAAGGAACAAAAGACGCCTGCCCGGATGTCGCGAAAGATCGTGGGGCTGCTTTCAGCGTTGGGCGCCCTCATATTTATTCCAGCCGTGTACTGTACCTGCGCGCTCGCGGAGGACACTCCTGCACAGCACGGTACGATTGCGGACCATCAAAAGCAGGCCGGGAAGCACAAACCTGTGGCGCACTCATTGGTCATTGTCACCAAAGTGCCGAACGATTCTCCCGACTTCGACTATCAGGATCGCATCCAGCAGGCACAGGCCCTGATTGCCCAGCAACCGGTGCTGAAAGACGACATGCTGATCGACAAGGATGGGAAGCTGTCCCATTTTGTCTGGGTTCTCGCGGTCGGTCAGAAAACCGGGCCGCTGACCGTCGTCCGCATGGACGAGACCGGTAAGACCGACAACGGGTTTGTGGTCATCTGGCCGGTCGATAATTTCATCAATACGCGGTTTCGCGTCACGGCGCCGGCAGATTACATTGTCTTTGCGCAGCGCCGGCCCGTCCGCGTAAAGGAGGGCTGGCAGGAGGCGGTTTACACTGCCTATTCACCCGAGCTCGATACAAAGACCATGCGCGATGCCGGCATGGATTATTTGAGCCATCTGCAACGGCTGGCTTACGATCATATCAAGGACCATGATGTGCGGTCACGTGTCGCGCCCAATCTCACGGTGGCGGACAATATCCCGACCAGCATGGTTCTTCGCCTAATGATTACGGAGCATGTCGATCCGCTGCACATGCGCTATGTCGGCATCGAGCAGTGCGTTCACGAAATTCTCGTCACCGTCGCGGCGAACCGCAATCGCGCCTATGCCTATGCAAGATCGAACGCCGGCGCGCTGGGATTACCCCAGTTCATGGAAGACAGTTACCAGATGGTCCGCACCGATTACCCAAAGGCGCTGCTCGAGCCGAACTTTGAAGTCGGCATGACCGACCTGCCCAACGCCATTCTCGCCTCGGTTCTCCTGCTTGATCTGGAACTGGCCGATCTGCCGAGGGATTATTTGAAGCGGTTCACCAAGTCGACCAAGCAGTTCGCGACTTTCCTGGCCGCAGGGTACAACCGCAATCCTGTTCATGTGATCCAGACCTACCACCGGACACACACATTCACCGGCGGCAACGCGCCCTTTCAAAGCAAGATGTATGTGCGAATACAGAGTTGGGTTGGCACCTTTCTCAAGAAGCAGTACGGCCTCTCCTGAGGCCGTGGCGAATATCGGACACTAGAGCATTGGACACTCAAACGGAATCGGAAGGTTTCCGGTTGGCGGCGGTTCGTGATTCCCTTCTCGGATGAGGAGGTGATTCGCGATGACCAGACCTTATTCCGTGGATTTGCGAGAGCGGGTTGTCGCTTTTGTTGAGAGTGGCCATTCCCGTCATCAGGCAGCGGCCCATTTCCAAGTATCGGTTTCATTTGTCGTCAAGCTTATGAGTGCCTTTCGGTTGAGTGGGCGGATCGAAGCTCGGCCAATTGGGGGGCGTCGTCATGCCAAGCTTGATGCCCATCGTGTATTCCTGGTTCGCAGGATGGAGGAGAAGGGCGACATCACGATGTCGGAATTGGCCGCGGATTTA
>DATKEP010000028.1:0-18041 GCA_035512055.1 Rhizomicrobium sp. | reverse complement strand
CTGTCCGGTTCTGGGCCTAAGCGAAGCCTATATGCTGGCCAACAGCTGGGTGCTGGGGCAGATACTGGATATGGGCGTGATGAGCATCCAGATCTGCCACGCCCGCGACCCCAAGGCGGTGGAAGTTGCGGCTCACATGGCGTGCCGCTATCCCTTCGACTATCCGGGCGTGCCCAAGCTGGCGCGCCAGGGCCTTCGCGGGGCCAGCGCCAGCTTCGCCAACCAGGTCTGGGGCATGAACAATGCCCAATATGTGCGCGCTGCCGATCTATGGCCGCTCAATCCCAAAGGCGAAATCCTGTTCGGGTTGAAGATCGAGGACACTGTCGCCGACGCCAATGCCGAAGCCTCGCTGTCGGTTCCCGGCGTCGCCTTCGCCGAATGGGGTCCGACCGACAACAATTACTGGCTCAACAATTTCGACGGCCTGCCGCTGGATGGCAGCCGCTTCGATGAAACCAAATTCCCCAAAATGATGGCGGTGCACGACATGGTGCTGCGGCTGTGCAAGAAACACAATGTCCGCTACCTGAACCTGGCCACCAATGTGCCGGGAACCTTCAATTACGTCCTCAACCAGATCCGGGATGGCGCGATGCTGCTGGTGGGATCGGAAGAGACTGCATATGTAGGGCGCGAACATAGTGGGCGCAAAATGCCCATCTGACGCACGACGCCAGATTCATTTCGGCTGCAGGACGAATTTCTGGATCGACTTGCCGTTGCTGGGCGCGCGCGGGATCGCGGGGCCACCGACATCGCCGGTGTAGTAGTCGCCTTTGGAATCAAGCGCCGACTGATGCACAAAGAACAGGTAGCCTTTGCCGAAGCTTGAAACCTCGGCACCATCCTCGCGCCGCAGAATCCAGGCGCACTGGTTCACTCCGTCGCCGATGATCAGGTATTTCTGCCCGGGGTCATGCGAGAAGGTGAGCGTCCAAGTCGAACCGTTGCCCCGCGTCTCGCGGTGCACCAGAAACTCCTTCACGAACTTTCCCTGTTTCGTGAAGACCTGGATCCGATCGTTGCGCCGGTCACAAACGTAGATCAAGCCATCGGCCGATTGATGCACGCAATGGACCGGCGTGCGAAACTGCTTTTCGGGCGGCTCGCCCGGAACATAGGCGGGACCCTCGGCCACGTAATGACCAAAGGTGGATGCTGCCGCACCGGTAGGCTCGGGCGGATTGGCGACTTCGCTTAACGGAATTCCGTAAGCGCCCCAGCCGCGCTTGAACTTTCCGGTATCGGAGTCATAGACGACGACGCGGCTATTGAGGTAACCGTCGGACACATAGACTTCGTGCGCGGCGTCATCGACTTCAATGCCGGCCGGCTCGCCCAGCATGCCGGTATCGGCGTTGTTGCGCGGCGCGTTGGTGGGATGCCCGATTTCCAGCAGCTGACGTCCGTCAGAGGAGAATTTGAGCACCTGGCGGTCGCCCGGCGCATTTCCGCCGATCCAGACATTGCCGGCCCCGTCCACCCAAAGGGCATGTTCGGACTTGGGCCAGTCCGCGACATAGCCCTGCCCGCCCCAGGACTTCACGATATTGCCTTGCGTATCGAACACCATCACCGCAGGCATTCGCCGGGCCGGCGCGAGATCAAGTTTCACGCCCTTTTCATCCACCGCAAAAGGTAGCGCGCGTTGCAGCACCCAGATGCGGTTCTGACGGTCTATGGCGAGGCCGCCAATCTGGCCCATGATCCAATGGTTGGGAAACGGCCTCGGCCAGGAAGCGTCGTTGGTGTAGTGGGGAATATCCTTTGCGCTGTCGTCAGCAGGAGCCGCGGGCGCCGCCGCCAAACCAATCAGCAAGCTCGCTGCTGCAAATCCCAATCCGCGCTTCATGGCTTTGCCCTTCCCCGTCTCACGGGCGCGTCAGCCGCCCGAACTTGTCTTGGTCCCGGAACTGGTGACGGCCGGCTTGCGGATGCCGCCGGTCGGAGGATTGGGATATTTGATCCCCAGCTGGTCGAGATAAGTGTCGTATTTTCGCGCGTCGTAATAATAAGGCTCCATCAGCGGCCGCATCTTCGCCATCAGATCGTCATTGAGATGGATTGCCGGCACGTCCGCCGCGGTCAGCATCGGATCATAGTGATCGTATTTCTGCTGATCGGTGTCGAAATACTTCCTGGCCTGGACCAGCAAATCCGGCGTCGTCATCAGGTCCAGCACCGTCAGCGCCACCGCCTTGGCGCCCGCCACCGCGCCCTTGTGGGCGATGGGCGTCGCCATCGCCATGGCCGCCGTCACATTGTGCGCGATCGTGTTGGGAATGTTGGAGGGATAACGGATGGTGATGGCGGGAACAGTCCACATGATGTCACCGATATCGTCCGAGCCGCCGCCCGTGGGAATGGCATCCGGGTCGCCGGGCCATGGCTTGAGCGGGGCAACCTTGTCCGCCAGCGGCTTGAGTTTGAACCCTTGCGCCTCCTGCACCTCGCGCGCGAAGGTCTGATCGTCCGCGCTCCATTTGGGCATGCCCACAAGCTGGATATTGGCGTAGGCCGCTTCCGCCAGCGGCTTGTTGGCGAAATTGGGCGCAGCCGTTCCCAGCACTTTCCGGGTCACGGTTGTGTCGGTGGCCATGGCGGCGGCATCGGCAATCCGGTTACCAATGCTCCACATTTCACGCACCGACTTGAAGTCATGCTCGCGGAAATAATACCAGGTCGAGGCCGTGCCCGGCACGATGTTGGGCTGGCCACCCCCGTCCGAGATCACATTATGCGAACGCTGCGCGAGGTGAAGGTGCTCGCGCCGGAACTGCCAGGCCACGTCCATGATCTCGGCGGCATCCAGCGCGCTGTGGCCGTCCCAGGGATCGCCGGCGGCATGCGCGGTCTTGCCGTGAAACGTGTATTCAATCGACACCATGCCGTTTGAGCCCAGATCGCCATAGGCGGTACTGAACTCACTGGCGACATGGACAAAGATGCAGGCGTCCACGCCCTTGAACACGCCATCGCGGACATAGAAAGCCTTGCTACCCAGCAGTTCCTCGGCGATGCCGGGCCACAGCATCAGCCGGCCGGGAATATGATTCTTCTCCATCTGCGCCTTGATCGCCAAAGCCGCAGCGATGACCAGGGGCATGCCGGAATTGTGGCCTTCGCCATGGCCGGGCGCGCCCGCCACCAGCGGCTCGATCTTGGGATCGCCGGGAATCTGCGAAACCCCGCGCAGATCATCCTCATCGCTGCCAAGTGCGATCAACGGCCCACCCTGACCCCAGGTCGCGGTCCAGGCGGTAGGCATACCGGCCACGCTCTTTGCGATTTTGAAGCCATTCTTGGCCAGGATGCCGGTGAGGTAATCGCCGGTGCGGAATTCCTGGAATCCCGGTTCCGCATAGCTGAAGACCGTGTCCACCATCACCTGAATCTGCTTGGTGCGGCCATCGATGTCGGCCATCGCCGCCTGCTTCATCTCGGGCGGTGCGAGGGCGAAACCCGGCGTGGACGCAAGAAGCGAACCCGACAAAAGGATCGCCATCAGCGAATGCTTGCCCGTGCACATCATGATTGCCCCGCCCAGCTCCACCGATACGACATCGCAGTCTATGGGCATTCCGTCCGGGCCAGTAGCATTTCGTGGGGGCCGAAAACGCGTGTCGCCAAGCCAGGCCTCGCCCGTCACGCGACGCAAACGGCGCGATATTTCAAGGCCTTACGTCCCCCCTGCGCGGAACGCTATCTCCGACCATTCTGTCAGATCACGATTATGCAGCCCGCCCAAGGTCCCAGCGTCTGTCCCGAATGATCCACCTCACCGCAACTGAACAGGCATTCGCCGCCCAGAGATGCGTCACAGGCTTGCGTCTGCCCGCTGAGATTGAAGACACAGCGCATCCGCATTTTGCTGCATTCGCGCTCAAAGCCGAGAAGCGGCGAGGCCAGTGACAGCGGCTTGAAGTTGCCGATTCTCAGGGCCAGGTTGGAGCGGCGCAACTCGATCAGTTCGCGGGCGCGCATCAGGACCGAATCCGCTTCTCCATCTTGGACCGAGACGGCGCGCAGCAAGTGCTCGTCTGGAATCGGGAGCCATGGCTTGGCTGGAGAAAAACCGGCGTGCAGGGCCTTGTCATTCCACGGCATCGGCGTGCGCGCGCCATCACGCCCCTGTGTGAGCGGCCAATTGGCAATCGCCTCCGGATCGCGCAAATCTTCGAAGGCAATCTTGGCCTGGGTCAGACCCAACTCTTCCCCCTGATAGAGAAAAACATTGCCACGCAGGCTCATGAGCAGTGCCAGCAGCAGAATGGCGCGATCGTCGCTGGCCGATCCGTCGTCCCAGCGGCTGACGACCCTCGGCGCATCGTGATTTGAGAAGGCCCAACTCGGCCAGCCCTCGCCCGGATTGCCGGGCCACTGCGCCAGTATGTTCAAGATCAGTCCCGGCGACAGGCGCTCCGCCGACAGAAAATCGAAACCATAAGAGGTATTTAGCCGCATATTGCCGGCGGTGAAGGATTTCATCTCAGTTAAGGCTTGCTCGCCACCAACCTCCGCAACCGTAAATCGGTCGGCTCCGAAGTCGGTCACGATTTTCGACAGGCGCTCGATGAAAGAAACCAGCCCGGGCTGGGACTGGTTGTGCAGATGGTGTTGAAAATCGAACGGCCGCCGCTTGACCGCCCCCACGTCCAGGACCGGTGGATTGTCCGCCAGGCTCGGATCATGCATGGCGAAATTGATGGCATCGAGGCGGAAGCCATCGACGCCGCGCTGGAGCCAGAAACGCGCCGTGTCGAACAGCGCCTCCTGCACGGAGGGATTGTTGACATTCAGGTTGGGCTGGGTGGGCAGGAAATTGTGCATGTAGTACTGGCCGCGGCGGCCGTCCCAAGTCCAGCTCGGGCCGTAAAAGACCGACAGCCAATTGTTGGGCGGCGTGCCGTCGGGCCGCGGGTCGGCCCAGACATACCAGTCCGATTTGGGATTGGTGCGATCGGCGCGGCTGTCCTGGAACCAGGTATGCGCATCGGACGTATGGGCATAGACCTGGTCGATCACCACCTTCAGGCCGAGTTCATGGGCGCGCGCCAGCAGGCGGTCGAAGTCTTCCAGGCTGCCGAAAATGGGATCAACCGCCCGATAGTCGGACACGTCATAGCCGAAATCCTTCATCGGCGAGGCAAAGAAGGGCGAAAGCCAGATCGCGTCCACGCCGAGGGAGGCCACATATTCAAGATTTTTCGTAATGCCGGCCAGATCTCCGATACCGTCACCATTGGAATCGCAGAAACTGCGCGGATAGATCTGATAGATGACGGCGCCACGCCACCAGGGGATACTGCCAGGGCCGCTGGCCGGATCAGGTGCCGTCATTCCGCCGGACCATGACACGACGTCGCATGGTATCGTTTGCCAGTCAAAAACATGGCGGAAGCCTTTGCATTATAGTGCGATCAGCTTGCCAAACAGACCGCCTGTTTGCAAATCTTGACCCACGGCTGACCTGATGACGTTCGATCCCAAAACTCTTCCGCCGCGGCCACTTCCCGACAGGCTATTGGATACGCTGCTTCACCGTATGGCGAAGGATGAGCGTGCCGCCAAGCCGCATGACTGGCTTGCGGCGACCATTCTCACCGTGCGTGACCAGGTGATCGACCGATGGATGGCCTCCACGCGTGCCATGCATGCCTCCGGCGCCAAGCGCGTCTATTATCTGAGCCTGGAATTTCTCATCGGCCGACTGTTGCGCGACGCGCTCTCCAACCTGGACGTGACCGAGGCGATGGAGGCCGCTCTCGCCGACCATGGCGTCGATCTGGCCGGGATCGAGGAGCTGGAGCCTGATGCGGCGCTGGGCAATGGCGGGTTGGGCCGGCTGGCCGCTTGCTTCATGGAAAGCCTCGCTTCCCTCGATCTGCCGGCCTGCGGTTACGGCATCCGCTACGTCAACGGCATGTTCCGCCAGCGCATCAAGGACGGCTGGCAACTTGAATATCCCGAAACCTGGCTGGCGCATGGCAATCCCTGGGAATTCGAACGCCGCGAGACGTCCTATCTGGTCGGCTTCGGCGGCGAGGTAATCGGTAGCGAGGCTGGTAACGTGCGCTGGATGCCGGCGGAAGTTGTGCGCGCAGAAGCGGTCGACACGCCGGTGGTGGGCTGGCGCGGACGGCGGGTCAATACCTTGCGGCTGTGGAATGCGCTGGCGCTCGATCCCATTCGCCTGGATGCGTTCAATGCCGGCGATCATCTTCGCGCGCTGGAGGGAGAAGCCCGCGCCGAAAGGCTGGTGCGCGTCCTTTATCCGGCCGACTCCACGCCCGCGGGACAGGAACTTCGCCTTCGCCAGGAATATTTCTTTGCCAGCGCCTCGATCCAGGACATCGTCCGCCGGCACAACCAGTATTTCAAGGACATCAGGACCCTGCCGCTGAAGGCGGCGGTTCACCTTAACGACACCCATCCGGCCGTCGCGGTGGCTGAACTGATGCGCCTGTTGATCGACGATCACAATTTCAGTTTCGCCGAAGCCTGGGAACTGACCCGCGCCACCTTTGCCTATACCAATCACACGCTATTGCCGGAAGCACTGGAAAGCTGGCCGCTGCCGCTCTTCGAACGGCTTCTGCCACGCCACATGCAGATCGTCTATGCCATCAATGCGGACTTGCTGCGCACGGCGCGGCGCCACGAAGGCATGGACGAGCGAGCGGTATCGTCGGCTTCCCTGATCGACGAGAGTGGCGAGCGGCGCGTGCGCATGGCCAATCTGGCCTTTGCCGGTTCGCACAGCGTCAATGGCGTGGCAGCCTTGCATACCGAACTGATGAAGGAGACGGTGTTCTCCGACCTGCACCGTCTCTATCCCGGCCGCATCAACAACAAGACCAACGGCATCACGCCCAGGCGCTGGCTGCAGCAATGCAATCCGGGCCTCACCCGCCTGATCCGCGCCGCAATCGGGGACGCATTCCTCGACGATGCCGAAAAGCTTTCTGTGCTGGCGCCGATGGCGCGTGACACGGCTTTCCTGGAACAGCTCGCGGCGGTCAAGCGTGCCAACAAGGTGGCGCTGGCCGGATACCTGAAGGAGCAGTTGGGGCTTTCCGTCGATCCGGACGCCCTGTTCGATGTCCAGGTCAAGCGCATCCATGAATACAAGCGCCAGCTTCTGAACATCATCGAGACGGTGGCGCTTTACGACCAGATCCGCAGCCATCCGGAGCGCAATTGGACGCCCAGGGTGAAGATCTTCGCCGGCAAGGCTGCGCCCAGCTATCACAATGCCAAGATGATCATCAAGCTGGCCAATGACGTGGCGCGACGGGTCAATTCCGATCCTTCGGTGGACGGGCTGCTCAAGGTCGTATTCATTCCCAACTACAATGTCTCGCTGGCGGAGAAGATCGTTCCCGCCGCCGATCTCTCCGAACAGATTTCGACCGCCGGCATGGAGGCTTCGGGCACCGGCAACATGAAGTTCGCGCTCAATGGCGCGCTGACCATCGGCACGCTGGATGGCGCCAATATCGAAATCAAGGACCGAGTGGGTGACGACAATATCGTGATCTTCGGCCTTACCGCGGCTGAGGTTGCCGCCAACCGCGCGCAGGGCCACAATCCGCGCCAAATCATCGAATCCTCGCGCGAACTTTCACAGGCGCTGGCGGCAATCGCCTCAGGTGTGTTTTCGCCGGACGATCCGCGCCGCTACGCCGAGTTGATTGGGGGCCTTTACGACCATGACTGGTTCATGGTGGCGGCGGACTTTGATGCCTACAGCGCCGCACAGCGCAACCTCGACCGGCGCTGGACCGACAAGACGGCCTGGAATGAAGCGGCCGTGAACAATGTGGCGCATGTCGGCTGGTTCTCGTCGGACCGCACGATCCGCGAGTATGCCCAAGACATCTGGGGTCTTTTGTGAAACCGGCGCCGGGCGCGCTGGAAGCCCTGCTGCAGGGACGTCATGGCGACCCGTTTTCCCTGCTGGGCGTGCATGCCGGACCGGGCGGCACCCATGCCCGCGTCTGGATACCAGGTGCGGAACGCGCCGAAGCCTTTGACCTGAATGGACGCCGGCTGGGTGTGCTCGCCCGCATAGACGGGCGCGGCCTGTTCGAGGGCAAGCTGCTTGGGCCACCTAGGCCGGTCAAATACAAGGCGCAAGGTCATGGCGCGCAATGGTGGATGACCGATCCCTACAGCTTCGGCCCGGTGCTGGGACCGGTCGATGATTTCCTGATCGCCGAGGGCACGCATCTGCGCCTCTATGACAAACTGGGCGCGCACCAGATCAGCCATGAAGGTGCGACCGGCATTCACTTCGCCGTCTGGGCACCCAATGCCCGTCGTGTCTCGGTCGTTGGAGACTTCAACGATTGGGACGGCCGCCGTCATGTCATGCGCAACCGCCGCGAAATCGGCGTGTGGGAAATCTTCATTCCTGACATCGGGCAGGGGCGCCCCTACAAGTTCGAGATCGTCGGTCCCGATGGCCGCCTCTGTCCGCTGAAGGCCGATCCCTTTGCCTTCGCCGCGGAATTCAGGCCGGCAACCGCTTCGCTCACCACTGCGCCGCCAGCCCATGTCTGGGGCGATGAGGCTCATCGCGCTTTTTGGGCCGGTACCGATCCTCGGCGCGTGCCCATTAGCATTTACGAAGTGCATGCCGGATCCTGGGACCGCGATGCACATGGACAATTCCTGTCCTGGGACGCGCTTGCCGACCGATTGATACCCTATGTCGTGGACATGGGCTTTACCCATATCGAATTCCTGCCCATCAGCGAACATCCCTATGATCCCAGCTGGGGCTATCAGACCACCGGCCTTTATGCGCCCTCGTCACGCTTTGGCGATCCCTCCGGCTTCGCGCGCTTTGTCGAAGGGGCCCACAGGGCCGGGCTGGGCGTGCTGGTCGACTGGGTGCCGGCGCATTTCCCCACTGATCCGCACGGCCTGATTCACTTCGACGGCACCGCGCTTTACGAGCATGAAGACCCGCGGCAGGGTTTTCATCCCGACTGGAACACCGCGATCTACAATTTCGGCCGCCGGGAGATCGTGTCATTCCTGGTCAACAATGCGTTGTTCTGGGCCGAACGTTATCATGTCGACGGCCTGCGCGTGGATGCCGTCGCCTCCATGCTCTACCGCGACTATTCGCGGAAACAGGGCGAATGGATCCCCAATCGGGAGGGCGGCAGGGAGAATTGGGAAGCGGTCGAATTCCTGCGTGCGGTGAACCGAGCCGTCTATGCCGCGGCGCCCGGCATCCTGACGGTGGCAGAAGAGTCGACGTCTTGGCCTGGAGTATCGCGTCCCGCGCATGACGGCGGGTTGGGCTTCGGCTTCAAATGGAACATGGGCTTCATGCATGACACGTTGCGCTATATGGCGCGCGATCCCATCCACCGTCCCCATCACCACGACGACATTACCTTCGGCCTGCTCTATGCCTTCAGCGAGAATTTTGTCCTGCCGCTCAGTCATGACGAAGTCGTGCATGGCAAGGGTTCGCTGCTCACCAAGATGGCGGGCGACGACTGGCAGAAGTTTGCGAACTTGAGAGCCTACTATGCATTGATGTGGGGATATCCGGGCAAGAAGCTGCTCTTCATGGGCCAGGAATTCGCGCAACGCCGGGAATGGAACGAGTCGGCTCCGCTAGATTGGCACCTACTGAACGCGCCCGCCCACGAAGGCGTACGCAGGCTGGTCAAGGACCTGAACCGCCTCCATCGCGAAAAGCCCGCTTTGCACGCCCGCGATTGCGAAAGCGAAGGCTTTGCCTGGGCAATCGCGGATGACCGAGCCAATTCCGTCTTTGCCTGGGTCCGCCGGGCCCCCAACGCGCCACATATAGCGGTCATCGCCAATATGACCCCTGTCACACGGAAGGATTACCGTGTGCCGCTGCCGGCAGACGGCACCTGGAAAGAGATAGTTAACAGCGACGCCATACACTATGGGGGCAGCGGCGTGGGCAATATGGGCGCGGTCACCTGTGCCGGAGGGTCTGCCATCCTCACCCTGCCGCCGCTGGCCACGATCATGCTGGAGCATAGGGGTTAAATATGTTGGGCTTGGGCTAGAGAGGATCGGATGGCCGACCGGCGTGGACAGCCCCTGGCGCGTGACGCAATGGCTTACGTCCTGGCGGGCGGCCGCGGCACGCGCCTGGCGGAGCTGACGGAGAGGCGCGCAAAGCCGGCCGTCTATTTCGGCGGCAAGGCCCGGATCATCGATTTCGCTCTGTCCAACGCGATCAATTCCGGCATCCGCCGCATCGGCGTTGCTACACAATACAAGGCCCATTCCCTGATCCGCCATCTGCAGCGGGGCTGGAACTTCTTGAGGCCCGAACGCAATGAGAGCTTCGACATCCTGCCCGCGTCCCAGCGCGTGACGGAAAACCAGTGGTACGAAGGCACCGCCGACGCCGTCTTCCAGAACATCGACATCATCGAAAGCCATGGCCCCGAATACATGGTCATCCTTGCCGGCGATCACATCTACAAGATGGATTACGAGCTGATGCTGCAGCAGCATGTGGACCAGGGCGCCGATGTCACGGTCGCCTGCCTGGACGTGCCACGCGCTGACGCGTCGGGCTTCGGCGTCATCGCGGTAGATTCCGAGAACCGCATCACCAATTTTCTGGAAAAGCCCGCAGACCCGCCGGGCACGCCCGCCAATCCCGAGGTCTCGTTGGCCTCGATGGGCGTCTACGCCTTCCGCACCAAATTCCTGGTGGACCAGCTGCGGCGCGACGCTTCGACCGCGGGCTCCAGCCGGGACTTTGGCAAGGATGTCATTCCCTGGCTAGTGAAGAATACCAAGGCAGTGGCGCACCGCTTCGACGATTCCTGCGTGCGCTCCAGCAGCGAGAGGACCGCATATTGGCGCGATGTGGGGACTGTGGACGCCTATTGGGAGGCCAATATCGACCTCACCGATATCGTGCCGGAACTGGACCTTTATGACCGGACCTGGCCGCTATGGACCTATGCCGAGATCTCCCCGCCCGCCAAGTTTGTCCATGACCTCGATGGCCGCCGCGGCATGGCGGTTTCCTCGCTGGTGTCGGGAGATTGCATCGTCTCGGGCTCGCTGGTGCGGCGCAGCCTGCTGTTCACCGGCGTGCGCGCGCACAGCTTTTCCTCGCTGGACGAAGCCGTCGTCCTGCCGCGTTGCCATATCGGGCGCGGCGCAAGATTGCGGCGGGTGGTGATCGATCGCGGCGTCAACATTCCCGAAGGCCTGGTGGTTGGCGAAGATGAAGCACTGGATGCCAGCCGCTTCCGCCGCACCTCCAACGGCATTTGCTTGATCACCCAGGCGATGATCGACCAGCTCGCATGATGCAGGTCCTGTCCGTGGCGTCCGAGGCCTTCCCGCTGGTAAAAACCGGCGGGCTGGGCGATGTGGTCGGCTCTCTTCCTGGCGCCCTGGCTGAACATGAGGTGACGGTCACGACACTGCTCCCCGGTTATCCAGCGGTGCGGGCTGCGATCGGCGTGGCGCCACTGGTTCATCGCTATGACGACCTGATGGGCGCACAGGCCCAGATCCTGTCCGGCTGCCTCAACGGACATCCACTGCTGGTGCTCGATGCCCCGCCCCTGTTTGACAGGCACGGTGGCATATACGGAGATTCCGCCGGCATCGACTGGCACGACAATTGGCGCCGCTTTTCGGCGCTTGCCCGTGCTGGCGCCGATCTCGCCTCGGGTGGAATCCCCAATTGGCATTTCGACCTTTTGCATGCGCATGACTGGCAGGCCGGAATGGCGCCCGCTTACCTGCGGTTTGCGCCGGGGCGGGGTCAGCGCGCGCCCAGCATCATGACCATCCACAACATCGCCTTCCAGGGACGCTTCAGCCGGTCGATATTCGATTTTCTTGGGCTGCCCGCTCAGGCCAATGACATCAATGGCGTCGAATATTATGGCGGCATCGGCTTTCTGAAGGCGGGGCTGGCGAATGCGGACGCCATCACCACCGTCAGCCCGACCTATGCCGAGGAGATCCGTGATCCCGGCTTCGGGATGGGGCTGGAAGGACTGATCCGTTCCCGCTCCGCGGTGGTGTCGGGGATCGTGAACGGCATCGACTGCTCAGTGTGGAATCCCCACTCCGATACGGCGCTGGCAGCGCGCTATGACCAGAACCATCTGGAAAGCCGCCAGAGCAACAAGAAAACCATCGAGGCGGGCTTCGGCCTTGCGCCCGGCGATGGTCCGCTTTTCACGGTGGTCAGCCGGCTGACCTGGCAAAAGGGCATGGATGTGCTGGTCGATCAGCTCGACACGCTGGTGTCGTTGGGCGGCCGGCTGGCCGTTCTGGGCACAGGCGAAGCCAAGCTGGAAGCGGCTTTCCGGGCCGCAGCGGCCAGGCATTCCGGACGGATCGGCGTCGCCATCGGCTATGACGAAAAACTTTCGCATCTGCTGCAAGGCGGCGCGGACGCGATCCTGATTCCTTCGCGCTTTGAGCCTTGCGGCCTGACCCAGCTTTACGGGCTTGCCTATGGATGCGTGCCGGTGGCAGCGCGTACCGGTGGCCTGGCCGACACCATCATCGATGCCAATGAGGCGGCGCTGATCAACGGCGCGGCAACCGGCATTCTGTTCGACGAGGTGAGCAGCGAAAGCCTGGCGGACGCCCTGCGGCGCGCAGCAGCGTTGTTCGCACAAAAGACTGTCTGGCGGCAGATCCAACAGCAGGGCATGCGGGCGGATTTCTCCTGGAAGCGCGTCGGCGCCCGCTACGCCGAGCTGTACAGAAAGATTGCCGGCACGGCATGACCTTTCCCCTGGGTGCGCATCCAGTCCCCGGCGGTATCCGCTTCGCGGTGCGTGCGCGAGACGCCAAGTCCGTCCAGCTTTGCCTGTTCCAGGACAATCGCGAAGAACGCATGGAAATGCAGCGCGACGGCGAGATTTTTGCCGCGACGGTGGCGGGCATCGGGCCCGGACAGCGCTACAATTTTCGCGCCCATGGCGACTGGAAACCCCAGGCAGGCCTTTTCTTCGATGCCGAAAAGCTGCTGGTTGATCCCTATGCGAAATTGCTCGATGGCCGATTTGCCTGCGATCCCAGGCTCAGTCAGCGTGGCGAGGACACGGCCGCGGCAGTGCCGAAAGCAGTTGTTGCGGATTCTCCCCCAACCAAACCGCCGCTGCCGCCGCTCTTCAAGCCAGGCGGCCTGATCTATGAACTGAATGTGCGGGGCTTTTCGCGCAACCATACAGACGTGCCTTCCGCCCTGCGCGGCACCATTGCCGCTCTCGCTCATCCCGCGGTCATCGCACATCTTCAAAAATTGCGCGTGAATGCTGTCGAACTGATGCCCGTGGTGGCCTGGATCGATGAGCGGCATCTGCCGCCGCTGAAGCTCCATAATGTCTGGGGTTACAATCCGGTCGTGCCGATGGCGCTGGACCCGGGCCTCGCGCCGGGCGGCGTTGCGGAGCTGGCCGCGACCGTCGCAGCGCTTCGCCAAGCCGGCATCGGTGTGATTCTTGATCTTGTGTTGAATCACACCGGCGAGAGTGATCTCGCGGGCCCCATACTCAGCCTGCGCGGCCTCGACAATCGCTGCTATGCGCGAACAGCGGACGGCAGCCTCGTCAACCACACTGGCACGGGCAACATGCTCAATGCCGCCGACCAGGTAGTTCAGAGCCTTATCCTGGAAAGTTTGCGCCATTTTGCCGGCCTGGGTGTGGACGGCTTCCGCGTCGATCTGGCGACCGTGCTGGCGCGGGATCCGGACTTCGATTCCCGGGCGCCCATCTTTGCCGCGATTGCCGCGGACCCCCTGCTGCACGACCGGATCATGATCGCGGAACCCTGGGACATGGGTCCGGGCGGATACCAGTTGGGCCGATTTCCTTCCAACTGGCTGGAATGGAACGACCGCTTCCGCGACGATGTCCGCCGCTTCTGGCGCGGCGATTGTCAGACAGCTGGCGTGCTGGCGACCCGGATGATGGGATCATCGGACATTTTTGCCGCTGAAAAAACCCGCAGCGTAAATTTTCTCGCGGCCCATGATGGATTCACGCTGGCCGATCTCGTCAGCTACGCCGCAAAACACAATCAGGCGAATGGCGAGAAAAATCGCGATGGCCGGGATGAGAATTATTCATGGAACAATGGCATTGAAGGAACCACAAGCGACGCTGCCATTCTCGAGCTTCGCAAGGCAGATATGCAGGCGATGCTGGCAACCCTGTTTGCCTCACGTGGCAGCCCGATGCTCTGCGCCGGTGACGAATTCGGCCGGACGCAAGGCGGCAACAACAATGCCTATGCCCAGGACAATGACATCACCTGGCTCGACTGGCAGAACCGGGACACGGAACTGGAAGACTTTGTCAAGAACCTTGCGGCTGCGCGGGCTGAATATCTGGCCGATGAAGCCGCCGATCTTATTCCCCAGGCGGAATGGCGCGATCTCGAGGGCGAGATGATGACACCGGCCAAATGGGAAGACGAACTGCTGGAGGGATTTGAGGTGCGCATCTCCCTCAAGAACGGAACGCGGCTGTCGCTCCGCGTCAATCGCAAATCACGGCAGTGTATTCTGCAACCCTGCCGCTGAATCGTTGGGCGCCAGCGGGCGAGCAATGCCAGGCCAATCTCAGCACGCTTCGGCGCATGTGCCGCGCGTTACGGTGCCAGCCGCGACGTGCCGATCCTGGCGCCACCAGAACCGTCCATTATCAAACTTTCTCCCGGCTGAAGCGCGTGCGGCGGATAGGGCGTCACGATATCAAGACCATTCTCTCCCGGCTTCGGAAGCGCGAACGCGATCAGTGTCTGGTGATAGAGAAAGCTTTCCCGCGGCGAGGGACGGCGCGCATTGCCGGGGCCGCCGGCTGCTATGACGACATATTGGCGGCCATCCCTGCCCATATAGGTCATGGGTCCCGCATTGGCGGAAGCCGGCATCCTGATTTGCCACAACAACTTGCCGGTGCGCGTGTCATAGGCGTGAAAGCGGTCGTCGGAGGCCGGCGCAAAGACCAGCCCGCCATGGGTGACAAGCGTGGGACCGATGCTGTTCGCTCCCATGTCCCTTGCACCTTCGCCATACTCCTCTTCCAGAGATCCGAGCGGAACGCGCCAGGCAATCTGGCCCGAGGAGAGATCCACGGCGACAAGCTCACCCTGGCGGCCGCCATTGCAGCTCCTGCCCTCGTTGTCGGCAAAGCGGACATTGCCGGAGGCCGAGCGCAGGCCGCCATTGCCTTTCACACCCTCCTCGGTCTTGGTCACCGTGATCATGGTCGGCATGTTAGCCACATTGACGATGGCATAATCGTGATCCAGGTCGATGGCGGCGCCACCCCAATCGACGCCGCCAATAGCGCCGATGCTCATGAGTCCCCAAGCGCCGTCCGGGCGGGGCGGCGAAAAAGGCGTTGCGTCCCGAAGCTTGTTGGCATCCCAGAGCGCTTTGCATTCTTCATTGGCGCGCGCCGACAATTGGCTCAAGTGATCGCGGCTTACCGTTGCCGGTAGCAGCGGTGGTGGCAGAATCGTGAAAGGCTGGGTGGGTGAGGATTTTTCACCCGGGACCTGGCTCTGTTCCACGTTGCGTTCCTCGTAAGGAAAGACAGGCTTGCCCGTGGCGGCATCGAGAATCCAGATCATGCCCTGCTTGGTGGTCTGCACGACCACCTTCGACTTTTTGCCGCCCTTGCTGATTTCGACCGGGACGGGAGCTGCATTGGTGTCCAGGTCGAAGATGTCGTGGTGAAGATTTTGAAATGCCCATTTTACCTTGCCCGTCTCGGCATCGACCGCGATGGTTGCGCCGGTGCCGGCATTGTCGCCCGGGCGCCAGATGCCGACATAGTCGGGACTGCCGGAATCGGTCGGCACATAGACCGTGCCGCTCGCGACATCGAGGCCGAGGATGCCCCAGGCACCACTGCCCACCACGCTTTGCGTATCCGGCCCCCAGGAATCGCCCCCGGCTTCATTCGCGCCCGGAACCAGCCTCGCGGTCCAGACCAACTTTCCGGTGCGCAAGTCGTTCGCATGCGGATCGGACGGCTGGGCAGGCGCCGGCAGAAAGCCCGAGGCTGCCGTGGTGATGATAAGGTTCTTGTAGATAACGGGAGGCGATGCCGCGAAAACTCCGCCGCCGATTTTTCCGCCTGCTGCGGGATTGGGCAGGCCGATATCAAGTCCCGTGGCAGGCCAGTCTGTCGACGGTTCGCCGGTCTTGACGTCGAATCCGAACATCGCGTGACCCCAGAGTGCGACGATGCGAGGCTTCATTGTGCCGTCGCCCGGCCAATAGGCGAGCCCGCGGCGGTCGATGCTTTTGCCGGCGGTGACAGGTGCCTTGCGCCGCCACACCTCCTTGCCGGTTTCAGGCGCGAGCGCGATGATGTCGCCGCTTTGAGTCTCGGAAATATAGAGAAGCCCGTCGATCAGTAGCGGCGTGATTTCCCAGGAACGTCCGAAATTTCCGCCATCCCAAACCCAGACAGGCTTAAGCCTGGAAATATTCGCCGCCGTAATCTGGTTCAGGGGCGAATAGTGTGTTCGGGCACTTTCTCCACCCCAATCTTTCCATTCGGTGGGAGCAGAAGCGGTTTGCGCCGTTGCAGCCGTGATAAGCGTGCAGCCGGCAAACGCCAGAACCAATGTGCGTGAATTCCTCGCCATGTGAAGTTTCCCCACTTTATGCATCGTCCCAATACACCACCCCGGGCCGGGTCGAAGGCACCACACCGAAGCTCGATTCGTACCAGTGGTGGCTTGCGGCGACAGCCCAACGATCTTCAATCACATCACCGGGCGCTAGGCGATGCCGCCGAGACTCCTGCGTCAGATACCGGACGGGTTGTGTGACAAGTTCCACAATTTCACGGCCCCGACTGAAGACGGCCAGCACGAGCTCGCCAGTTGCATTATCGTACCGGCTTTCGGTGGCGGTTGCCGCATAAGGCGTGCCGACGCTGACGGCGGACATGCCTGGCCATGGCCTGGCTCGGTCAGATTACGCTAGGGTGGCATGGGAATGGAGCGTAAGCCATGCGCGGCAAGAAGCTCGGGATCGCATTGGCGACGCTCGCTGTTGTCGGGGCAGGCGCGGGAGCCTTGGAACTGCGGCCGGGCCGGTCCGGCGACCCTGCCGACGCACTGAGCGGGATCGTCACCTCGGCAGGCGCGCCGATGGAAGGCGTGGTCGTCACCGTCCGCCAGTCAGGCTCGACCATCGCCACCTCGGTGGTCAGCGACGCCCAGGGCCGCTACCGCTTCCCTCGCGGCCGCCTGGCCGTGGGCGACTATGCGGTCAGCATCAAGGCGGCCGGCTTCGACCTGGGCAGTACCGCGCCCATCTCGATCGCCGCGTCGCGTTCAAAGATCGCCGACCTTCAGCTCGTCAAGACCAAGGACATGGCAGCGCAGCTCTCCAACACTGAATGGTACATGAGCTGGCCCGGCCGGGACGAAGACAAGCGGCTGGCGCGCGGCTGCACCCACTGCCACACCTATGAGCGCATCGCCCGCTCGACCCACACCGCCGACGAGTTCATGCAGGTGATCCAGCGGATGTCGGGCTATCCGCAGCTGGCGTTTCCGCTCAAGCCGCAACTCCTGCCTGCAGTGCGCTCGGCCGACCCGCCCGTGAACATGGAGTCGCGGCGGCGGCTGGCGAACTTTCTCGCCACCATCAACCGCAGCTCGGGACCCTGGAAATACGAGCTGAAGACCCTGCCCCGGCCCAAGGGGCGGGCGACCCAGGTGATCTATACGGAGTACGACCTGCCGGAGAAGACACGCCAGCCGCACGACGTGATTGTCGATTCCAAAGGCATGGTCTGGTACGCCGACTTCGGCGACCAGATCCTGGGTAAGCTCGACCCGGCGACCGCCAAGGTTACGGAGTACAAGGTGCCCCTCGCCAAGCCGGGCGCGCCCACCGGAACCCTGGCCCTTCGCTTCGACCAGGACGAGAACCTATGGCTGGGGATGCAATTCCAGGCGGCCATATCGAAATTCGACCAGAAGACCGAAAAGTTCGAGGTCTACCC
>DATKEP010000027.1:0-12246 GCA_035512055.1 Rhizomicrobium sp. | reverse complement strand
CTGGCTCATGCGGCCGCCTGCCAGGTGCTCGTGACGGTGAACTGCTCGAAAGTGCGGCGCACTTCGGCATAGTCATCGACCGTCAGCCTGCGCCCGCCGAAGATCGCGCGTTCCACCACCATTGCAATGTGGGAGAAAATCTCCCGGGCCTGGGGCGTGAGCGCGTCGAGGGTGGCGATCTCGCGACTGGTCAGCGCCGGCAACACCAGGCCAGGGCGGCGGTCGCCGATCTCCTGGATGGCAACCAGGAGCAATAAATGGGCTGCGTCTTCGAAACGGTTTTGCGCCGCCAGCGCATCCGCATCGCGGAGCAGCAGACGCGCCTGTTCGGCCGTAGGCTGCCAGGCCGGCATGGGCCGGAGGGGAAAATTGTTTGCCTGGGAGAGCCCACGCTGCAGCAAATGGCGCACAAGGAAATAGCCTACGGTCAGGACCGCGGCGCCAAGCAGGATCCAACCGGCCCATTGAAACCAGGCGGCATGACGGGCGAGGAATTCCAGCAGATGGCGCAGCCATAGTGGTGTCGGCGGGATTGCCGGTGAATCGGGAAAATCGAACTGGATGTCGTGATGGCTGAGCAGACCGCGCCAAGCCGCGTCCTGGCTGTCCGCTGGGACAACGGCCCCATTACCCGCCATGCAAAACCCCACCCCTCTGGCTATACTAAACTCGGCCACTATGCGCCGCCAAGGCAGGGCGGGATGGCGCGCTTGCCCTGCCATTGTCCACATCGCGCCAGCGTTATTCTGGGATTTGGGGTCGGGGATGGGATGTGACGCAATAGTGTCTGCGGTGGTTCGCAATAGCGCGTCACAGGCACAGAGTGGCTTTTGCAGTGCAGCACGTCGCGCATTGAGAAAGCTCTGTGTCATTCCTGCTACGGCACTTCTCGCTGTTGCGTTTGGCCAGGCCGTCTTGGCCAAGCCGGTAACCATCACGGTCAGTGAAGGCACATCCATGGCAGTCGCCGTTTCGCCAGACGGCAAATGGCTGGCTATGGACCTGCAGGGCAGCATTTGGATGCTGCCGGCCGGGGGCGGAACGGCCCGGCGCGTAACCGATGTTTTCAACGATGCACGCCAGCCGGTCTGGTCGCCGGATGGCAAGACCATCGTCTTCTTTGGCTATCGCGATGGCGGATATCACCTCTGGTCGGTGCGGCCCGACGGTACCGACCAACGGGAGCTGACCCGCGGCGCCTTCGATGACCGCGAACCAGCTTTCAGCCATGACGGCAGCCGGATCGCCTTTTCCTCCGACCGTGGCAATCCGCTGGGCAGCGACTACAACATCTTTGTCCTGGACCTGCGCAGCGGCGAAGTCCGGCAGCTGACCCATGATCCCGCCGAAGACATGATGCCAAGCTGGTCGCCTGACGACCGCCAGATCGCCTTTGCCTCAACCCGCGAAAATGGCCATGGGGTGTGGGCGGTGGATGCAACCGGTGGTTTGGAGCGCCGCGTGGTGGAGACAGGCTCGCGGATTGACGCGGCTGGTTGGGGTCCCGGTGGAATCTTGGCCCATGGCGTGGACGGCAGCCGCGGCTGGCTGGAAGCAGGGGGCAAGACCCTTACCGGCAGCGAGATGGTCTTTCCGTTCCGCCCCAGCTTTTTGCCGGATGGGACCTTCTTTTACTCGGCGGACGGTAAGATCCGGCGGCGCATTCCGGGTGGGGACGCCCAAACCATTCCATTCAGCGCTTCACTGGAAGTCACGCCGGCCACCGGCACATATCAGCGCCGCAAGCGCGATTTCGACAGCCAGACACCGCGCAGAGCGCTGGGCATCGTGCGGCCGGTCATTTCTCCTGACGGCAAGACGATCGCCTTCAACGCGCTGGGTGACATTTATGTGATGCCGGTGGGCGGCGCGCCGATGAACATCACCCATGACGCGGCGTATGACTGTGACCCAGCCTGGTCGCCGGATGGCAGCCAGCTGGTCTACAGTTCCGACAAGGCGGGCGGCCTGTTACAGCTGTGGCTGCGGGACATGAAGACTGGCCGCGAGCGTCAGCTGACGCATGTTCCCACCCAACCCATCTCGCCGGCCTTCTCGCCTGACGGCAAGCGCATCGCCTATCTGGACGTGGACAACATGTGGCGCCGTTCTGGCATAGCGGTTGTGGACGTGGCGACAGGAAAAGTGAGTCAGGTCCATGCCTCGATTTTCGCGCCCGGCGCGCCGGCCTTCTCGCCTGACGGCAAGCGCATCGCGGTCGCCATGGTGGCGCCCTATTCGACCCGCTACCGCGAGGGCACCAACCAGATCCTCACCATGTCGTCTACCGGGACCGTCGAAGCCAGTGACGACAAGTGGTTCGCACCGGTACCGAACCTCTCCATCGACGCGCGCGACTGGAATGGCCCGGTCTGGTCGCCGGACGGCACCCGCATGGCGGTGATCTATGAAGGCCTGCTGACCGTATTTCCGGTTTCTCCATCGGGCGAGCCGCTGGGACCGCCGCGGCGGCTCACCAGCGAGATCGCCTACGCGCCGAGTTGGGCAGGCGACAGCCGGCATATCCTTTATCAGTCCAACGACAAGCTGCGGTTGCTCGATGCGGCGACTGGCGAAGTTCGCACTGTGCCGCTGAGTCTCACTTATCGCCAGTACGTTCCCAAAAGTTCGTTTGTCGTGCATGTTGGCCTGCTGGTGGATGGCGTGTCGAGGACCGCCCGCAAGGACATGGATATCGTCATCAAGGGCAACCGCATCACGGCTGTGGAACAACATCGGCCTGGCCGCGATGCCATCGAGGCGCCGGAACTGACTGCCATGCCCGGGCTGATTGATTTTCATACCCACCGCCAGAGCGACATGGGCGAGCAACAGGGCCGCACGTTTCTGGCATACGGTGTGACCACGCTGCGCAGCCCGGGCGGCTTTCCCTATGAAGCGGTGGAAGACCGCGAGGCGGCCGATGCGGGCGTCAGGGTCTCCCCGCGCATCTTTGACACCGGCCATCTGATGGAGTGGGGGCGGGTCTATTACAAGATGGGCGTGGCGATTTCATCCAACGTTCAGCTCGACATGGAGCTCGAGCGCGCGCGCATCCTGGGTTTTGATATGCTCAAAAGTTATGTGCGAATGCCCGACATCCAGCAACGCCATATCGTGGAATTCGCGCACAGCATTGGTGTTCCAGCCTCCAGCCATGAAATATATCCGGCGGCGTTCGACGGGATCGACAGCGTGGAGCATGTCGGTGGCACTTCTCGCCGGGGCTATTCGCCCAAGAATACCCTAGATCACACCTACAGCGACGTAGCCCAAATCGAGGGTGCCGCACACATGACCATGACCCCGACATTGATTCCGGAAATGCGCGCCTTTCTGGATGAGCAGCCGGACATGCGCTCCGATCCCCGCCTGGATATGGACCCGCCGTGGCTCAAGGCGCAAATACTTTCCTCTGCCGTCCAGTCGGTGGAAGCCGCTGCCGCCAATGCCAAGGAAGTCATGGACATTCAGAAGGCCGGCGGGCGCATCGTCGCCGGCACCGACGAGCCGGAAGCCATGTACCTGCATTCCGAACTTGCGGCTTACGTCCGTTTTGGCATGACGCCTTATGAGGCGCTCAGGGCAGCCACTGTCACGTCTGCCGAGTTCCTTGGCCTTGATGCCGGGGCGATTGCGCCGGGAAAACTGGCGGATATCGTATTGGTGGACGGCAATCCGCTGGAGAATATCGCCAATGCCCACAAGGTACGCCGCGTGATCGCCAACGGGCGCATGTTCACCATCGAAGACCTGCTGTCGGGAAAAGCCAAGAACACATCACATTGAATTAGGGAGAGAATGATGAAGAAGACGGGATCGCGCCGCAGTTTCTTTTCCTGGACACGCAATGCCCTTGCTGCAGCCGGCGCCTTGCGCGCAACACCGAGCCTTGCGGCAGCTGAACCTGCCGGTCACGGCGAGGACTATTATGCCAAGCTGGGCGTTACAAAGATCATCAACGCCGCCGGCACCTATACCGCGCTGACGGCGTCCATCATGCCGCCTTCCGTGCAGGCGGCGGTAAAAGGCGCTGCGCAGCATCCGGTCCGGTTGGCGGAGCTGCAGCTGAAGGCCGGTGAATATATCGCTCGGCGCCTGCAGTGCGAGGCGGCACTGGTCTGCGCAGGCGCGGCCTCCGGCCTGACGCTAGGCACGGCCGCCTGCATGACAGTGGGAAACAGGCCATCTGTCGCCTTGTTGCCACAGGAAGTGTCCGGCCTGAAGAACGAAGTCATCATCCAGAAGGCGCACCGCTATTCCTACGATCATGCGATCAGCAATTGCGGCATTCATTTTGTCGAGGTCGAGACGCTGGACCAGTATGACAAGGCGTTCACGCCACGCACCGTGATGTGCCACTTCTTTAATGCGGCGGAAGCAGGCGCGATCAGCCGCGAACAATGGGTCGAGGTGGCGCACCGCCATGGCGTGCCCTGTTTCAATGACGCGGCAGCGGACGTGCCGCCGATCTCCAATCTTTGGAACTACACCAAGATGGGGTTCGACCTCGTCACCTTCTCCGGCGGAAAGGGCATCCGCGGCCCTCAGAATGCCGGCCTGCTGCTGGGGCGCAAGGACCTGATCGAGGCGGCCTCCTGGAGCAACAGCCCACACGATGACACCGTGGGCCGTGGCATGAAGGTCGCCAAGGAGCAGATCATAGGCATGGTGGCGGCCATCGACTGGTTCTTGAGCCAGACAGATGAAGGGATGCAAGCCGAATTCCGCCGCCGGGCCGAGCGGATCGCCGCGCATCTAAGAGATATTCCCACGCTGACCCACGAGGTCATCGTACCTGCAGTCGCCAATGCGGTGCCCCATCTGGTGATCCGCTATGACCAGACGCGGGTCAAGAAAGCGCCATTGGAGGTGGCGCAAATCCTGCGCGAGGGCACACCTGCCATCGAGCTCAATCCTTCGACGGGCCGCAAGCCCGCCTCGGCAGGCCTTCCTGGCGGCGAAGATACGATCCTTGTAGGCGTATGGATGCTGCAGCCGGGCGAAGACCTGATTGTCGCGCGCCGCCTGCGGGACGTGCTGCTGAAAGCGGCTGCCTGACCGATCAGGACGAATAGGCGGCCAGCGCCTCCGGTGTGTCGATGTCGGTCAATGGCCCGGCATCAGCCGCTTCAATTTCGCATACCTGGCTGGCATGGGCCGCGATCAGCGCGCGCCCGCCTTTGTCGCCGGTCAGATTGCGCAATTCCGCGAAGAACTGGCGCCCCCACAGCACGGGATGGCCGTGCTCGCCGCGCGCGGTGGCAACGCAGATGGCGCGGCCGGCCGGGGGATCGAAGGCTGCGATGGTGCGGTCAATCAATCCGGCTGTAATGCCCGGCATATCGCCCAATAGCACCATCACGCCGTCGCTGACGCAATCCGCAACGCCGGCGCGGAGCGAGGTGCTCAATCCTGCCGCGTAATCGGGATTGTGCAGAAAGCGCACGGGCATATCTTTCAGCACGCCTTCGACTGCAAGCGAGTCGTGGCCCGTTACGACGGTGATGGAATCCAGCCGGCTGGCCAGTGCGGCCTCGACCACGTGCCGAAGCATCGGTTTTCCCGCAAGCGGGGCTGTCAGCTTGTTGCGGCCCATCCGGCTGGACAGTCCCGCGGCAAGCACCAGTCCTGTGATGCGCGGCTGCGTGCGGCGGACCTTCACCAGTTCGGCCAGGACGGCAATGGCGATCTCATTCGGGCTGCGGGCCCCGATTGCGAGACCCACCGGCCCGTGGATCCGCTCCAGTTCGCGGGCGGAAAAGCCCAGGGCCTTCAGCCGGACCAGCCTGCGCGCATGGGTGTGCGTCGAACCCAGTGCACCAATGTAACCGGCCGGAGAGCGCAGTGCTGTGGCCAGTGCCGCATCATCCAGCTTGGGATCGTGCGCCAGCACCACAATTGCGCTGCGTGGCGTGAGAGGATTGGCGGCCAAAGCTTCGTCGGGCCAATTGCGGGTCAGCGTAATGCCCGGAAAGCGTTCTTCCGTGGCATAGGCCATGCGTGGATCGATGATCCGGACGCGATAACCGGACGCGAGGGCCAGTGCCGCGAGCGACTGGGCTATATGCACCGCGCCCACCAGCACGATCTCCCAGGGCACATTATAGACCGTCAAGAACCACTCGCGACCTTCGAGGGTCACGCCTGTGCTGGCGTCGGCGCGCAAGGCGCGGCCTGCGGCCAGGCCCAGTGGCGACACATCGGTTGCCGGGTCGATCAGCCTCTCCTCGCCGCTGTTGACGTCCAGCGCGCGCACCAGCGCGCGACCTTCCCGGTGCGCGGCATTCAAGGCGAGGATGGTGGCACGCTTCATCTCAGGTGACGGGCTCGATCAGTATTTCGATTTCGCCGCCGCACATTAGTCCCACCGCGAAGGTGCCGTCATCGGCGACGCCGAAAGTCAGCCGCCGGTGGCGGCCGTCCCGCATAGCGGCGAAAGCCTCTTCGATCACCGCGCCCTCCACGCAGCCGGCAGAGACCGAACCTGCAAAGGCGCCGTCATCGCGCACGGCGATGTGGCTGCCATCCTGCCGGGGCGCAGAGCCTGACGTGCGTATGACCGTACCCAGTGCCACATTATGGCCGGCATCCACCCAGGCGGCCGCGGTTTCGAGCACTTCATTTTCGTCGAACAATTGGGACATTGGCCCTTCACGACAGCGAAGCGAGGATGCCCGGCTGCGCGCCAAATCTAGCCAATCGGCGGCATGGGTCAAAACCGGCGGGATTGGGGAAACGACCGCTTTTCCGGGGGGATTGGGAAGAATTGCCGCCAAGCGCCTGAAATAATGGGCTTTTTTTGGCGATATTCTGTCGTATATTACCCCCATGTCGCAAAGCGCGCCGCAGCCTGACCTGATCGATCCTTTTGGCCGGAGAGTGGACTATGTCCGCGTGTCGGTGACCGACCGCTGCAATCTGCGCTGCACCTACTGCATGAGTGAGCATATGGAATTCCTGCCCAAGGCGGATCTGCTCACGCTGGAGGAACTGGACCGCGTCTGCAGCGTCTTCGTGGCTAGAGGTGTGCGGCGCCTGCGCCTGACCGGAGGCGAACCCTTGATGCGGCGAGGCATCATGGATCTGGTGAACAGCCTTTCGCGCCATCTGGAAAGTGGGGCGCTGAAGGAGTTGACACTGACCACAAACGGGGTGCGGCTCAAGGAATTCGCAAGCGGCTTGGCGGCGGCAGGCATCCGGCGCATCAACGTTTCGCTGGACAGTCTTGATCGATCGACCTTCGCCCGCATTGCCCGTGCCGACAAACTCGCCGATGTACTGGGAGGCATCGCGGCCGCGCAGGCTGCGGGGCTTCAGGTCAAGATCAACGCTGTGGCCCTGAAACACGACAATGCCAACGATCTGCCCCAGCTTGTCCAATGGGCGCACGCAGGCGGCATGGACATCACCCTGATCGAAACTATGCCGCTGGGAGAGATCGACGAAGACCGTACCGACCAGTTCCTGTCCCTGACTGCGGTGCGCCAGGAATTTGAATCCTATTGGACCCTGACCGATCTTCCCGAACGCACGGGTGGCCCGGCCCGCTATGTGCGGGTGGCTCAAACGGGTGGCAAACTTGGTTTCATCACACCCTTGACCCATAATTTCTGTGAAAGTTGCAGCCGTGTGCGGCTGACCTGCACTGGGACTCTGTTCATGTGCCTGGGCCAGGAAGCGTCGGTGGATCTGCGCGGGCCGCTCAGGGCTTCGACCGACGATGCGCCGTTGAACGCCGCGATTGACCGGGCGGTTGCCGCAAAGCCCAAGGCGCATGATTTCCTCCTGCCGGTGCCGGGCGCCAAACCCGCCTTGGCTCGGCACATGTCCATGACGGGCGGTTGATGGTGCGGTTGGTGTTTCTTGGAAAGTTCGGCGACATCGCGCCCGCCCGGTTGGCTGAAATTGCCTTGCCGCGCGATGTGAAGACACTTGCGGACCTCAAAAGCTGGCTGGCGCGCGCCGAGCCCGGGCTCGGCGAGGCGATGGAAAAGACGCCCACCCGGCTGGTGCTCAACCAATGTGTAGCGCGGGATCTTTCCCACAATGTCTGCGATGGCGACGAGATCGCTTTCCTGCCGCCGATGAGCGGGGGCTGAGATGACGGTTCGCCTGGCGCTGGAGCCTTTCGACCCGCAGACAGAAACGGCGCGCTTTGCCTCAGGCCGAGAGGATGCTGGCGCGCTGGTGAGTTTTGTCGGTCTTTGCCGGGCTGCAACCGACGGCAGCGCGGTTGAGGAATTGCACATCGACCATTATCCGGGGTTCACGGAAAAGGAGATTGCACGACTCACCGGTGAAACCGCCCGCCGTTTCGATTGCCCAGATCTTTTGGTGGTGCACAGGGTGGGCCGCATCAAGCCGGGCGAGGCGATTGTGCTGGTGGCGGCGCTCTCGGTGCACCGGGCAAGCGCTTTTGAAGCGGTCAAGGTGCTGATGGATTATCTCAAGACCGATGCGCCGCTGTGGAAGAAGGAAACCGGTCCAGGCGGCGAACGCTGGATCGAGCCGCGCGGGGAAGACCATGCGCGGCGCCGGCAGGCGGAGAAGGGCGTGGCATGAGCGAGGTTCTGGAGGCTCCCGGCGGCGGCCAGCTTTCGGCGGATGTTGTCTTTCGTCCGCTGAACGTTGCGGTGATGACCGTGTCGGACACACGCAGCGGCGATAGCGACACGTCAGGTCAGCTTCTGGTGGATCGCGTCACCCGCGACGGTCACAGGCTGGCCGCGCGTGCCGTGGTCAGGGACGATATCGGCCAGATTCAGACTCAGGTGAAAGCCTGGGTCGCCGATCCTGGCGTGGACGTGATCATCAGCACAGGCGGGACAGGACTTACCGGGCGCGACGTTACGCCGGAAGCTGTCAGGCCCTTGTTCGACAAGACCATCGAAGGTTTCGAGACCGTATGGCACATGGTCAGCTATGAAAGCGTGGGGCTCTCCACCATGCAAAGCCGTGCTTGTGCCGGCCTGGCCAAAGGCACTTTGATCTTTGCCTTGCCGGGCTCAAACGGCGCCTGCAAGGATGGATGGGACAAGTTGATCCGCTGGCAGCTGGACAACCGCCACCGGCCCTGCAATCTCTCCGAACTCATCTCGCGCTTTCTGGAGAAATGATGCCGGGACAGACCAAGACGGGCGACCTCACGCATCTGGATCTCGCCGGTCATGCCCGTATGGTGGATGTGGGCGACAAGCCGGTTACCGCGCGTGAAGCGGTGGCAGCAGGCCGCGTGCGCATGGCGCGCGAGACCCTGGTCAAGGCGCTGGCCGGAGACTCCAAAAAGGGGAGCGTGCGGGCCGCCGCTGAATTTGCCGGCATCATGGCCGCCAAGCGCACCGCCGAACTGATCCCGCTTTGCCATCAAATCGCGCTCAGCAGTGTGAAAGTCGAGATCGCGGCAGACGAGACGCAAAGCGCGCTGGTGGTGACGGCCCGCGCCAGAACCAGCGGACAGACCGGGGTTGAGATGGAGGCGTTGACGGCAGTGTCGGTCGCCTGCCTCACCATCTATGACATGCTCAAGGCGTCCGATCGTGCCATGGTGATTGAAGGAATCATGCTTCTGGAGAAGCATGGTGGAGCATCCGGCGATTATGTGCGGCCCTGAGCCCGTTCAGGGATGAACGGTGAAGCCGGCCTTCTCGAAGATCGCGCGCGCTTGCGGGCCGGACAGAAAGGCGAGAAAATTCCGCGCCGGCGGCGATGCGGCGCTGGTCAACGCCACGGGATAGACGATGGGGGCATGGGAATTTTCCGGAAATACGCCCACGACCTTGACGGGAGCAACCTTGGCGTCCGTCGCATAGACGATGCCGAAGGGCGCTTCGCCACGCGCCACATATTCCAAAGCCACGCGCACATTCTCCGCCTGCACCACCTTGGGCAAGACACTGTCCCAGACGCCAAGCGCGGTCAGAGCAGCCTTGCCATATCTGCCCGCCGGCACGGAGGCCGGGTCTGCCAGGGCCAGCTTTCCGTCACCCAGGGCTCCGGCCAGATCGAAGTGCGGAGCGATTTTCGGTGCGGGCTTGGCGTCTTTGCCGGCCACCAGCACCAGTTCATTGCCGAGGAGATTTTTGCGCGTGCCCCTGGCAATGCGGCCGTTCTTTTGCAGGAAATCCATCCAATCCGCATCCGCCGACATGAAGAGATCGGCTGCGGCGCCCTGGTTGATCTGCTGCGCCAAGGTCGAGGAAGCCCCGAAGGAGAGGGTGATCGAGATCCCGCTGCCGGCCTTGTAAGCGTCCGCCACCTGTTTCAGCGCGTCGGTCAGGGACGCGGCGGCAAATACGGTGACCGTTGGCGATTGGGCCTTCGCGCCGCAAGGCGCCGGCAGCAGCGCCAGCAGCGCAAAGATGGCGAGGCGGCGGTTGGTAGACAAGACTTTCCTCGAGGCTTAGCGTTTGCCGCATGGCGTTGGATATGAGCGGAAATAACGTGTCACAGGTCGCCGACCCTGCCAAGCGGTTGATGCGCGTCGCGGAAGCACGGACGGCAATGCTGTCCGTGGTGCAAAAACTCGGGCGCGAACATGTGGCACTGGACGAGGTGCTGGGGCGTGTGCTTGCGGAACCCGTGTCCGCATCCCGCGATCAGCCGCCCTTCGCCGTCTCCGCCATGGATGGCTATGCCGTTCGCCATGCCGATGCGCCTGGTATGCTGAGGGTGATCGGCGAATCCGCCGCCGGCCGGGGATTCGCCGGCCGCTGCGAAGCTGGCACGGCGGTACGCATTTCCACGGGCGCAGCCATTCCCCAGGGCGCCGATGCGGTCGTCATCCAGGAAGACGTGCGCCGCGAGGGAGACCGGGTGAAAGTTCCCGCGACGATTGCCAACGGTAATATTCGCGCCCAGGGGTTGGACTTTGCCCGCGGCCAAATACTGCTGCAGCCGGGCCGCAGCCTCGACGGCATCGGGCTGTCGCTTGCCGCCGCGACAGGGATCGCAAAGCTCGACGTCACGACCAGGCCGCGCGTCGCGATCCTTTCCAGTGGCGATGAACTCGCGCCACCCGGCTCGACTCTAGGACCGTGGCAGATTTTCGATTCCGCTACCTATGGCATGGCCGGGCTGATCAAAGGCTGGGGCGCCGTTCCCCGCCGTCTGGCGGTGGAAAAGGACGATGTGGAAGCCATCGCGCGCGCGGCGGAGGAGGGGCTTTCGAATAGCGACATATTGGTGCTCGTGGGTGGCGCATCGGTGGGCGATCACGATCTGGCGCGGCCGGCCTTGATGAAGCTTGGACTCGAGATATTGGTGGGCAAGATCGCCATACGCCCTGGCAAACCCACCTGGTTTGGACGCGCGCGCGCTGGATTGGTGCTGGGCCTTCCAGGCAATCCCGCCTCGGCCCTTGTCTGCGCACGGCTGTTCCTCAAGCCCATTCTCGACAAGATGCTCGGCCGTGATCCTGCGGCCTCGATCGGAATTCACCGCGCCCGCCTTGCCGAGGCGCTGCCGGCCAACGGCCCGCGCGAACATTATTTGCGCGCCCGCGCAGAAGTGGATGATCAAGCGCGCCTGACAGTGAAGGCATTCGAAGACCAGGACTCTTCGCGCATTGCCATTTTTGCCGCCGCCAACGCGCTGATCCGCCTTCCAGCGGACGCGCCGGCGCTTGAAAGGGACGCGCTGGTGGACGTGCTGATGCTGGACGCGCATTGAATGCTATCGCCGGTCGAAATCCAGGTCCTGTCCACCAGTTTTGCGGTCGCCTTTTGGGCGGTGCTACTGTCATTGCCGCCCGCCATCGCGGTGGCCTTTCTTCTTTCGCGGCGCTTTTCCGGCAAGCTGGCATTGGACGGATTGGTGCATCTTCCTGTGATTTTGCCTCCAGTTCTGACCGGCTTTTTATTGCTGCTGTTGTTCGGCCGTCGTGGCCCCATAGGCGCATTCCTGGAACAGACGTTTGGCGTCCATCTCGCCTTCACCCGCCAGGGCGCGATACTGGCCACGGCGGTGATGACCTTTCCGCTGCTGGTGCGTGCCATCCGCATCGCCTTTGAAACGACCGATGCCCGCCTCTTCACCGCCGCGGCGGTACTGAGGGCCTCGCCGATGGACCGTTTCCTCTCTGTCGCCCTACCGCTGGCCGGGCCGGGGATACTGGCCGGAGCCGTCACCGCATTCGCCGCCGGCATGGGGGAGTTCGGCGCGGTCATCACTTTTGCGGCCAATATTCCGGGTCAGACCCAGACCCTGCCGTTGGCGATCTATTCGGTGATGCAGCAGCCCGGCGGC
>DATKEP010000026.1:0-58787 GCA_035512055.1 Rhizomicrobium sp. | reverse complement strand
CACCGACGTCACCGCCAACAACATCGTGCTGGCGACCGGCGCGCGGGCCCGCACGCTTCCGGGGCTGGAGCCCGACGGCAAACTGATCTGGACCTATCGCGAGGCGATGATCCCGCCTTCCTTCCCCAAATCGCTGCTGGTCGTGGGTTCTGGCGCCATCGGCATCGAGTTCGCCAGCTTCTATCGCACCTTGGGCGCGGACGTGACCGTGGTCGAGATTCTGGATCGCGTGCTTCCGGTGGAGGACGAGGAAATCTCCGCCTTCGCCGCCAAGGCGTTCGCCAAGCAGGGCATGAAGATCAAGGTCGGCACGCAAGTGACCGAACTGAAGAAGGGCGCGGACAATGTCACCTGCACGCTGAAGGACAAGGCTGGCAAGACTGAAACCGTCACCGTGGAGCGGGTGATCCTGGCCATGGGCATTGTCGGCAATGTTGAGAATATCGGGCTGGAAGCCGCAGGGATAAAAGTCGAGAAGACCCATGTCGTGACCGGCAAATATGGCGAGACCGGCGTGGATGGCGTTTGGGCGATCGGTGACCTGGTGGGCCCGCCCTGGCTTGCGCACAAGGCCATGCATGAAGGCGTGATTGTGGCCGAGAAGATTGCGGGCGTGAAGGGCGTGCATCCGCTCGACACTTCCAACGTGCCGGGCTGCACCTATTGCTGGCCGCAGGTCGCCAGCGTCGGCCTCACCGAGGCAGGCGCCAAGGCGGCCGGCAAGAAGGTCAAGGTGGGCAAGTTCCCGTTCATCGGCAATGGCAAGGCGATCGCGCTGGGCGAGGCGGAGGGGCTGGTCAAGACCGTGTTCGATGCCCAGACCGGCGAGCTCCTGGGCGCGCATATGATCGGCGCGGAAGTCACCGAACTGATCCAGGGCTACACCATCGCCAAGTCGGGCGAGCTGACCGACCAGGAGCTGGCGCACACCATCTTCCCGCATCCCACTTTGTCGGAGATGATGCACGAGGCGGTGCTGGCTGCGGATGGGGCGGCGTTGCATATTTGAGCTCTCTTGTCATGCCCGCGTAAGCGGGCATCCAACTTGGGTCGGCTAGGATATAAGTTGGGTTCCCTGCTTTCGCGGGAATGACAGTTAGTGAAACAGCCGCTTCAGGTCGTCCGCCATCCCCTCCGTATCAGTCGTATCGGTCGTAACCAGCCGCGCGCGGCCGTCGCGGTCGAAGAAGAACACCGCATTGGAATGCATCACGTCGTATGGTGGCCCCTTGGTCACGGTATAGGCGATACGGTAGCGCCGGGCCAGATCGGCCAGTTCCTCGGCAGAGCCGCGCAGGCCCACCATCTGCGGTGAGAAGGCCTTGGCGTAATCCGTCAGAACCTGGTCGGTATCTCGGTCGGGGTCCACGGTGACGAACAGAATGCGCAGATCGGGCGAACCGACCTTTTCTGCCATCTGGGCAAGGTTGGCCAGGGTCGCTGGGCAGACATCGGGGCAATGGGTATAGCCGAAATAAAGCGCCACCACCTTGCCCCGGAAGTCTTGCGCCGTGACCGGGCGGCCGTCCTGCGACATGTGGAAGGAAAGCCGCGGCATGCCGTCGGTAATGTCGGTCATGTGCCAGCTGGGTTTCGAACAACCCGCCACGATCAGTGCAAGAAAAAGGGCCAAAATCCGCATGGGCCCCGCGTCCTTATCACGCTTTCGTGACAGGGGGCGAGGCGCATAGTATCGCGCCTCGATGTACATCCCCGACCATTTCCGCGAAGCCCGTCCTGATGTGTTGCACGATGCCATCCGGCACATTGGGTTTGCCACCTTGGTGACGCGTGACGAGGAAGGGGTGCTCGAAGCCAATCACATGCCCATGCTGCTGGAGGCCACCCAAGAGGCAAAACAGGTCTTGCGCGGCCATGTCGCGCGCGCCAATCCGGTATGGAAGGCAGGCGAGGGCGAGGCGCTGGCGATCTTTCTTGGTCCCCACGCCTATGTCTCGCCCAACTGGTATCCATCCAAGGCGGCGACGGGCAAGGCGGTGCCGACCTGGAACTACATCACCGTGCATGCCAAGGGCCGCATCCGCTGGATGCAGGATGCGGATTGGCTGCGCGCCCACGTCACGCGGCTGAGCGAGACCCATGAGCACCGGCGCGCTGACCCCTGGAAAGTGAGCGACGCGCCCGAGAGCTACATCGAAACCATGCTGCGCGGCATTGTCGGCTTCGAGCTCGAAATCGCCCGGCTCGATGGCAAGTACAAGCTCACCCAGAACCGCGACGAGGCCGATCGCGATGGTGTGCGTGCGGCTTTGGAACGCGAGGGGCTCGAAGAACTGGCGCGCCTGATGGAGAAGCCTTGAAGCGTATTCCCGTCTGGTATGCCGCCGTGCTGCTGGTGGGGGCGGCGCTTTATGTGGTCTGCCGCTTCTACCCGGCGGAGCTGCCGGTGTGGCTGCCCTGGGAATTCTCCTGGCCGGAATATCTCGCCACCGTGCTCACCTTCGCCTGGTTCGCGCGCGGGCTGAAAGCCTTGCCCGCGGACCGGCATCCGCCCATGTGGCGGCTGATTTTTTTCGTGATGGGTTTGGCAGGTTTCTACATCGTGCTGCAGACCCGCATCGACTATTACGCCCAGCACATGTTCTTCGTGCATCGCTGGGCGCATTTCGTGCTTCATCACGCCGGCGCCTTCCTGATCGCCATGGGCATGTCGGGGCCGGTCCTGTGGGCCGGGCTGCCGAATTTCCTGAGGCCCATCGTCAAATCGCGGCCGGTGCAAGCGGTACTGAATTTTCTTCAGCATCCGGTGATGGCGCCATTCCTCTTCGTGGGCCTGCTTTATTTTTGGCTTATCCCGCAGATCCACACGCGCGTGATGCTGGATGCCAATCTTTATGAACTGATGAACTGGACCATGGCGCTCAATGGCGTGATGTTCTGGTCCCTGATCCTGGACAGCCGGGCCAGGCCGCCGGCGCGGCTGTCGCACCTGATGCGGGCGCTGCTGATCCTGGTGATCGAACTGCCGCAGATGGTGCTGGGCGCGATCCTGTCGCTCAGCGAACACGACATCTATCCGGTCTACACCATCTGCGGGCGGGTTCTGGACATGACCGCCCTGAACGACCAACATTATGGCGGGCTGATCATATGGCTGCCGGGAACCTTGACTAGCTTTGCCGCCATGATCGTTGTGCTGGTGACCATGCGGATTAATGAGGAGAAGGCAGCCCTTGAGGAAAGCAAAAATGAAGCGGCTTAGTTTGATCACATTGCTTATGATGACCGGCGTGGCGGCTTTTTCTCCCGTTTGGGCAGCGCCCTTCGAGATCACCGGTGGCTGGTTCCGCGCGCTTCCGGGCAAGCTGCCGGCGGGCGGCTATTTCACCGCCTATAACAGCACAAACCACGAGGTCTCTATCACCGGGGCGGGTTCCGATGCCTGCGGCATGCTGATGATCCACCAGTCCTCCAACAAGGGCGGGATGAGCGGCATGGACATGGTGGACAAGGTCAGCGTGCCGGCGGGCGGCACGGTGCACTTTGCGCCGGGCGGCTATCATCTGATGTGCGACAATCCCACCGCCAAGATGAAAGTGGGCGGCAAGGTCGCGGTGTTGCTCAATCTGTCGGACGGCAGTTCGGTCACGGCCGGCTTTGAGGTGAAGAACGCCGCGGGAAAGTGACGACGCAGCTTACCTGGCATCCTCAGCCACCAACTCCGCATAAGACACATGGCAATGCCCGCCATGCTTCTCGAAATAGCGCTGGTGATAGTCCTCGGCCTTCCAGAAGGCAGGCGCGGGTTCGATCTGAGTGACCACGGGCTTCTTCCACTTGCCCGAGGCATCGACCCTGGCCTTGATCTCCTCGGCGATGCGCGGCTGCTCTGGCCCATGGGTGAAGATCACCGAGCGGTACTGGGTGCCGAAGTCCGGCCCTTGGCGGTTCAGCTGGGTGGGGTTGTGCATGCGGAAGAACAGCTCCACCAGGGTGGCGTAGCTGACCTTGGCAGGGTCGAAGGACACCTCGACCACTTCGGCATGGTAGGTCTCGTCATTGCACACCTGCTTGTAAGTGGGGTTCTGAGTGGTGCCACCGGCATAGCCGGAAACGGCGTCGATCACGCCCGGTACCTGGCGGAAGAAATCCTCTACACCCCAGAAGCAGCCGGCGCCGAATAATGCCTTTTCCATGACCTGAGACCTTTCGCTGAACGCCCCCATAATACGTGGGGAGGGCATGGCCGTTACATGGGGTTTGGGTGATGCAGAGGAAAGGGCCAACCGCTATAGAGACTCCATGAACCTCCCATTTCCCAGCACCGTTTTTGCCGCCCAAATTTTCTTGCGAAATCACTTGAACCCTTCCGATTATCTCGTTGTCCGGACAACAACTATCCCGGCGGGGGAGGGAGCGGCGTGAACATTGTCATCATTGGCGCCGGTGTGGCCGGACTTGGCATCGGCTGGCGGCTTCAGCAGGCCGGTTGCAAGGTTACCATCCTGGAGCGGGCCCAGCCCGCGATGGGCGCAAGCTGGGCGGCAGCGGGGATGCTGGCCGTTACCGTCGAGCTCGAAGACGCCGCCGTTCCCGAGCGGACGCTGGCGCTCAGGGCCCATGCGCTGTGGCCTGGCTTTGCCGCCGAGCTGGAAGAGACAAGCGGCCGCACTGTGTTCCTCGCCTCTAACGGTGCGCTGCTGCTCGCACGGGATGGTGCGGAGCTTGAGGCGATGCGGCCGCGCGCCGAAGGAGGGTTGACGATCATGGGCCCGGTCGAGGCCCACTCGCTGGTGCCGATACTGGGTCCCGCCTTGGGCGGCCTTTGGTCGCCGCGCGAGGCCCATGTGGATAACCGCGCCCTGGGCGAGGCCTTGACCATCGCCTTCCTGAAAGCGGGTGGCGTGCTCTATCCCAACGAGCCGGCAGTGCGGCTCGAGGCGCATGACGGGAAGGTGACCGGCGTGCAGAGTCCCTATCGCCGCTACCGGGCCGATGCCGTGCTGATCGCCGCCGGCGCCTGGACCGGACTTCTGGATGCCATTCCCATCGAGCCGGTGAAAGGCGAGATGATCGCACTGACGCCGCCCGATCTCGCGATGCTGCCCAAGCCTGTCGTGTGGGGTGAAGACGTTTATTGCGTGCCGAGGCATGGCCGCCTGTTGATCGGGGCGACAGTCGAGGAAGCAGGCTTCGATACCGCTCCGACCAGGGCCGCGCGCGATCAACTGTGGTCGCGGGCGGCAAAGTTGATGCCGGCCGTGGCGGACTGGAGTTTGGCCGATCACTGGGCCGGCTTGCGCCCCAAAAGCCCCGACGGTTTGCCCCTTCTGGGACCGGCGCATGATGCGGGTCTGTTCGTGGCGGGCGGCCAGTATCGCAACGGCATCCTTTTCACACCCGCCATTGCCCAGGACATGGCCGACCTGATCCTGGGCAAGGGGCAGGTGATTGCGGAATTCGATCCGCGGCGATTTTCAAAATGAGGAGCTTGCCATGATCGATTTCACCGTCGATCCCGTGATCACGTCACTGACGGTGCCGCTGGCCGACTGGCCGCTTTCCCGCGTCTTTCTCTACAACGACTCCCGCTATCACTGGGGCCTGCTGGTGCCGCGCAGAGCAGGCGCAGTCGAGATCGCCGATCTTTCGGCCGACGACCAGGCCCTGTTGATGGGCGAGATGGTGAAACTGTCGGCCCTGGTGCGGGGGCTTCCAGGGGTCGAGAAGCTCAATGTCGGGGCGCTGGGCAATATGGTGCCGCAGCTGCATGTCCATGTGATCGGGCGGCGCAAAGGCGATCCCGCCTGGCCCGGCCCGGTGTGGGGCCATAGCAATCCTGTGCCGTGGCCGGAACCGGCGGAAGCGCCGCTGGCGATGGCCGTCCGGTCCGCGCGGTAAGCGATCGTTAACCATAAAGGGGCACACCTAGGAGCATGCAGGCAGAAGCCGCATCCCTCCTGGGAGCAGAACGCTCTTCGGTCGTCACCGCGCTGCGCAACGCCGCCGCCGCGACCGGATCGGATTTCCATTACCTGCTCGGTACCGCGATGCGGGAGTCGAGCCTAAAGCCTGATGCCCGGTCGAGTTCATCTTCGGCCGTCGGCCTGTTCCAGTTCATCGACCAGACCTGGCTGGGCCTGGTGAAGGAGCATGGCGCCCAATATGGCCTGGGCAGCTTTGCCGCCGCCATCACCAAGGATACCGAAGGCCGCTACCATGCTCCGGCAACCGACAAGCAGGCGATCCTCAACCTGCGCAAGGACCCCGATGTCGCCGCGTTGATGGCGGGTGAATATGCCAAGACCACCCAAGGCCAGATGCGTACGAACCTCGGCCGCGACGTCTGCGGCGGCGAGCTTTATGCGGCGCATTTCCTGGGGCCCGACGCGGCTTGCAAGCTCATCCGGCTGGCAGGCAGCGATCCCTCGGTGAATGCAGTCGCACAATTTCCGCAGGCCGCAGCAGCCAACAAGACCGTGTTCTTCCATGCCGACGGCGCGCCCAAGTCGGTGCGCGAAGTCTATGACTGGGCGCTTGCCCAGCCGGGCGCTGAGGGCAGCGTCCGCGTGGCGCAGCTCCCCGATATCACGCCCGTGCATGAGGCGCGTTTGAAAGTGGCGGGTGCACAGGACGCGGAAGTGCAGATGCTGCTGGCCAGCGTGATGAATTGGCAGCCGGGCGGCGGCCAGGGCCTGTTCGGAAATCTGTTCGGATTGAGCGGCATTCCTGGCCTGGGCAACAATGCCACGCCCAGCTCCGCGCTGAGTTTTGGGCCGGGGTTGCTGGGGCTTCTGTCGGACGCCAAAAACGGGACGTCTTAGCGATTACCCCTCACCCGACGCATTCGTACGGGAATGCGTCGGGTGAGGGGTGACGCAAAGGCGGGCCTTGCCGAAAGGTGTCACGCATCCCCACCACCAGTCTCATGACAAGGAGCGGCGTCTTCGCATATGGACGGCTGGATTTCGGGCTCCAGACCGAGCGCGCGAACACCAGCTTCGTAGAATGGCGCTACGGTAAAGCCCAGCATGGCGGTGAGCGAAATCATCGCCGCAAGCATCAGCAAGATCCGGAAATCCGCCGCCATGGCCCAAGATTAGGCCCCGCCGGCCGGCGCCGCAATGGCGGCATTACATCTTTACCGCCTTCAACGCTTCATCGACGCGGTACTCCAGTTCGGCGCACAGCGCCTGCGCCGTCTTGTCGTTGGTGTCCTGCATGGCGCGCTTGTGGATCACCTGAATGGCGTCGACATGAGCGCCCACCAGCGCCTTGGGAACACCGGCTTTGGCGGGCAGCTCGGCAATCAGCCGCGACAGAGATTCTGCCACCCGCGCGATCAGCGGGTAATTGAAGGTGGGCGCCTGGCCCTTGATGTCATGGGCGGCGCGCCACAGCGCGTCGCGAGAGGCGTCATCTGGCGTCTGGCTGTAGCGCACACGCGCCTCCATCAATTTCTTGACGTCAGCGGAGATCCATGCGGGGAATTCTCCCTTCAGATCGTCGATCGCCAGTTCGGCGCGCTGCATCGCGGCCATATCGACGCCACCCAGGCCGCCGCCAACCTTGGCCTTGAGCATGTTCGGCAGCATGAAGAGTTCAATCGGTTGTTTCCTGGCCACGGGTTACTCCACCAGCTGCTTGTCAGTTTCATTGCGCCGTTCGGGTCCGCGATAATCTTCCGCGCCGCGGCGCCGGCGGCAGGGGCCGAAATATTTGTTTGTTCGCACGTAAGGCCGGGGATGTTCGATCACAGCCACCAGCCGTGACATCATGGTCTTGACCGAAACCGGCTTGGCGATGAATTCATTGATGCCGGCGTCGCGCGCCTCAAGCACATGCTCTGCCGAAGTATGGCCGGTCAGCATGATCACGGGCACGAAAGGGTTGGGGCAGGAGGGGTTGGAGCGGATCATCTTGACGAGCTCGATGCCCGACATGCCTTCCATCACCCAGTCCAGCACCACGACATCCGGATTGGCTTCACGCAACGCGGTCCAGGCGCGATCGCCGCTGTCGGCTTCCGAGATCTGGACGACGCCGAAGGCTTGCAGGATTGTGATGACGAGCTTGCGCATGTGGACATTGTCGTCCACGACAAGAATCTTCAACCGCTCGAAACGGTAGCCACTCATTATCCCAGCAACCACGCGCTCCTGCGGGCAACCCGGACACTAGCTTAACGGCCATTAAGCCTTCGTGAAGCCATAATTGCATTATGGGCATGCTGCAACCGCCGGGGCCGGCCTCAGTCGCTGAACTGTTCGGCCAGAATGCGCTCATCCAGGTTGTGGCCGGCATCGTAGAGCATGGTCATGGAGATGGAGCGGTCTTCCGCCACGTCCACGGCCGTGACGTCGCGCACTTCGAAATCATCGGCCACCGCGCTGACCGGACGCTTGCGGCTTTCCAGCATCTCGAAGCGCACCTTGGCCCGGTGAGGCAGAAGCGCGCCGCGCCAGCGGCGGGGACGGAAGGCCGAAATGGGGGTAAGCGCCAGAAGGTCGGCGCCGATCGGCAGGATCGGACCATGGGCCGACAGGTTATAGGCGGTCGACCCGGCAGGGGTTGCCACCAGCACGCCGTCGCAGATCAGCTCGGAGATGCGGGGTTTGCCGTCCACCGTGATGCGGATCTTGGCGGCCTGGCGGGTCTCACGCAGCAGGGACACTTCGTTGAACGCGCGCGCCTCGACGGCGCGCGACGCAGTATGCGCCGCCATCAGCAATGGATGAATCACGGCCTTCTCGGCCACCGCCAGCCGCTCGATCAGGTCGTCGGCATGATATTCGTTCATCAGGAAGCCAACCGTACCCTTGTTCATGCCATAGATCGGTTTTCCCTTGCCGGTGAAGCTGTGGAGCGTCTGCAGCATGAAGCCGTCACCGCCCAGCGCCACCACGATGTCGCAATCGTCCCGTCCAGCGTCGCCATAGCGCTTGGTCAGCGCCGCGACGGAATCCTCCGCATGCGGCACGGCAGTGAAATGCAACTTGGTCATGAAATCCTCGAATGAGGAATGAGCCTAGCACAGCGAGACAGGGGCGCAAAAAAACGGCCCTGGTGGGATCAGGACTGAGGCTCGAGCTTGCCCAGTTCGTCCAGCGCCGATTGGCGCGTAAGCGTGCTGAATACCTTGTCTATGGCGGTGGTGTCGGCTGGCGACAGTACCGGCGTCACGCCACGCGCCTGGCGCGATAAATTGAAGACCGTAGCAAAAACGCTACGGTCGATGCCGGCAGCGCGGCAGGCAAGCGCCACAATATGGGCGCCATGCTCGTAGAAGGCAGCACGGAATGCCGGCAGCTGCATGTTCACCAGCTTGGCGAAGGCAAGATCGAACAGGTCAAGCTGGCCCTGGCTCAATACTCGCATCAGGAAGCCGGCCTTGAGCTGGCCGCTGGCCGCAAGCTTCTCGACCAGTTTCTGGGCGCTGTCGGCCGGCGTCTCGCTCGCCCCGGCCGGCTCGTTCCTGATGGCTGATTTGGCATCGGAAAGCGCGGCATCCATATTGCGAGGTGCGAGCGGATAATTGATCTGGATATAATTCTTAAGCGCGTCCGACACCCACTCGCACATGTTGGCGGCAAGCTTGGGCGGAAGATCGGGGCGGCGGACCAACGGTTCCTGCAGGCCGGTCAGCGCTCGGGACTTGTGTACCAGCGTCTCGTAGGTGTGGTTGGATATCCTGGCGGTGGCATTCTTGACCAGGGCAAGCAGGACCGAGTCGTGGCCGGACTTGACCAGCGCATCGGTGACCGGAACGCCGATATTGGGGCGCACCGCCACGGCTTCCTGATGGGCGATGCCGGCCTCGGCGATCAACCTGAGCACGTCGCTCTCGGTAAGCAGCGGGGAATTTATAATCAACGGGCGGGCGACCTCGATCGTGTCGTCCACCAGTAGAAGGATCAGATCATGCGGCGCCGTGCTGTCTTCGGCCAGGCGCTGCGCCAGCGCGATGCGGATGGCCATTTCGACGTCGCGTGTCAGCCGGCGCAAAATCTCGCGCATCAACTCGCGCTCGCGCGTGTTCAGTCCCGCACCCTGGATGCGGTAGAGCGACGCCACGGCCAGATAGATTTCCTCCCGCGTCGCGCCGGATTGCGGGTTCATGGCGAGTTGGGCAAGCCTGCCCATGTCGCTCATATCGTGTGCGGTAAGCCCCAACTGGCGCGCCCCATGCCTTCTGCGGAACCGGGCAGATTTTTCTGACCCAGGAATGGGAACTTTTAGCTATCGACCATTAACAGTGGATTAAGAACGCCACAACCCGTTCGCGGGATGTTCCGATACCCAAGGCCTATCTGCTGCAGGTCTTCGTGCCATCATCCCAAGAGCTGGAACAGGGGGCTCGCAAAATTCAGCGACCGTAATTTGTTGGCTGCCATGATCCAGAAACTAAGGGAGAAACGCGATGCGGATAATGCTGGAGCGCTTTGTGGCCAGCGATGGCGGCGCGACCGCGATCGAATACGCCATGATCGCCTCGCTTATATCGGTATTGATTTTGGTGGCCGTAACGACGATCGGCACCTCGCTCAGCTCGAACTTCACGACTGTTTCCGCCGGCTTGTAGCGGCAATCCAATCACTTCATCAGGCCCAAATACAAAGCCCCGCCGGCATTGGCCGGCGGGGCTTTTGGTATTCGACACTTCAGGCGCTGCGTTGGCGCTCAATAAAACCGGTGAGCACGTAGGTGATCGGGGCGCCGATCCCCATAACCAGGGCGGCACGCCATTCGATACTTGCGAGGTGGACGGATGCAGTCGCCCACCAGACCAGGGGCATGACGACTATCGCCGTTCCCATCCAGGTCAGAAAGCCCCCGCATATCTCGGCGAGCATTTTGGGGCCAACGGACAAATTCTCTTGCATGAGGCGTTCAACCTTTCTTTTGGAACATGCTGGGCGCGGGATAAGCGTGCCGCTGTCCACTTTCATGTCCGTTAAACTTTGCTCATACACGCCTATGCACAGCCGAGCAGCGACGCCATAGAAGTCGTCTAAGGCATTGATCCTGACGGGATGCCTTATCACTTATCGCGTCGCGAATTCGCGGAAATAAATTATCCTTTTCATCCGTTAATTGTGATCCTTCGCCAGGAGCCGCAGGTCACAACCTTTCTTCCGGGAAGGGTTCGCTCGGCGGACTGCTTGAGATTGACCGGGCCATGCCGCCATCTGGCGGCCTCAATTCTGGGCGAGGCTTTCATTGGCGCCGCGTTTGGGGCGCTTCTAACTGCGCGAAGCTGTCATTGTTTTTGTCTTTATTTTCAAGCCCCGGCCGGGCCCCTCCAGGCCAATATCTGCCGCCCTTGCGGAGACATTGCCGGGTGGGAAAATGGAACCGTGTGGTTGATTCGTCTTGCCGGACCACAATCATGACACAGACCGTTTTCGATTTCAGGCCACTGGCTCCCTTGGCGCGGCGGATTCTCAACAGCGCCAAGATGGCGCACATTCTGGGCGTCAATGCGGTTCATGACAGCCTGATCGCCGATCATTCGCCCGCCGAAATCCTGCATGCCTGCGCGGAATTGGGCGAGCGCAGCATGGTGCAGAACGAATTCTTGCGGCGGTTGAATGACCTTGTCGAGCGGCACGCTGCAGGTCAATCCGGGAGCGCCGGCATAGAAGGCGCAGCCGGCGATGTCGTCAAGCAACTTGCAGAGGACGGCGACGGCGAAGCCGCCGCGCTGATCCCGTTTCTGAATGAAGAACCGGTTCAGCCTTTGGACATGGCCTATGTCATCGAGATTGCCCAGATGGTGCTGTCCGAGAATCGGCCTGGCTGAACCGAAGGTTTGACCGGAATATTTGATGCGGGGCCGCCAGGTCCCTTGCATCGCCGAAGCAAACCGTGTGCCCTTGTCCCCGATGGGTGCGCGAAAATCCTTTCTTCTTGCCATCGACCAGGGCACGACTTCGACCCGGGCAATCCTGTTTGACGCACAGGCAGGGCCGTTGGCCAGCCATGCCATTGCGCTCCGCCAAATCTATCCTGCCAATGGCTGGGTCGAGCATGACGCGAGCGAAATCTGGCAGGCGGCGCTTTCCTGTTGCCGCACGGTGCTCAAGGGGCGCGAGGCAGTCGAAGTGGCCGCAATCGGCATCACTAACCAGCGCGAGACCTCGCTGGTCTGGGACAGGAGATCAGGCGTGCCGTTGGCCAATGCTATCGTCTGGCAGGACCGGCGTGGGGCGGCGCGTTGTGCCCAATTGAAGAAGCGCGGGCTTGAGCCCGAGATCACGGCCAAGACCGGGCTTCTGCTTGACCCATATTTCTCAGCCACGAAGCTGGAATGGTTATTGAATAATGTGAAGGGGATCAAAGGGCGCAGGAGCGTCGGCGAACGCCGGAGCGACAATTTCAAAGACTTCGCATTCGGCACGATCGACAGCTGGCTAATCTGGAATCTCACGCGGGGGCAGGTGCATGCCACCGATGTCACCAATGCGTCGCGCACGCTGTTGTGGAATCTGAAGACCCGCAATTGGGATCCGTGGCTGCTCAAACTGTTCGGCGTGCCACGCGCCATCCTACCGGAGGTGCGCGAGAGCCGCGGCGATTTCGGCCGCTGCGATCCCATGCTGCTGGGTGCCTCCATTCCGATCCTGGGCGTGGCCGGCGACCAGCAGGCGGCAAGCTTCGGCCAGGCCTGTTTTGCGCCGGGCGACGTGAAATCCACTTACGGCACCGGCTGTTTTGCCCTGGTCAATACCGGAAGGAGCGTGCCGCGTTCGAAGAACCGCCTGCTTGCCACAGCGCTTGCGCAGAGACAATATGCCATCGAAGGCAGTATCTTCATCGCCGGCGCGGTGGTGCAATGGCTGCGCGACGAACTGGGCGTCATGGTAACGGCGCCGGAAAGCGAGGCGCTGGCCAAGCGCGCCAAACCAGCCGAGGGACTCTATTTCGTGCCTGCTTTCACCGGATTGGGCGCGCCCTATTGGGACCCGAACGCGCGCGCTGCGATCCTGGGACTGACCCGCGATACAGGGAAATGCGAGATCGTGCGCGCAGCCCTTGACGCGGTCTGTTACGAGACGCGCGATCTTCTGGAAGCCATGCGGCGTGACATGGGCAAAAGCCTCAAGAGCCTGAAAGTGGATGGCGGCATGGTGGCCAACGACTGGTTCTGCCAGCGGCTGGCCGATCTCACCGGACTGAAAGTGGAACGTCCGCGGGTCACCGAGACGACTGCTCTTGGTGCGTCCTATCTGGCGGGACTGGGCGCGGGGCTTTTCCGGGATGAAAAAGATATTGCGGCGCGGTGGGCATTGGACCGCCGCTTTGTTCCCGAAATGAAAAAGCCTGAGCGCGACCGGCTTTACCGCGGCTGGCGTGACGCGGTCTCGCGCGTGCGGCAACCGGTTGGTAAAATTGCGCGTACCGGTTGACAGGTAACGCACCCATACGGACAGTTACCGGCCCAAAGGGGGAATGCATGGGTCAGGTGGGGATCAGCCTGGAAGGCCGGCGCCGCAAGCCGGAGAGCTTGGCGCGCCTTAAGCTGGCGGCGCGCAAGTTGTTCGTGGAGCGCGGCTATGACGCGACGCGGCCACAGGACATTGCCCGCGAAGCGGGACTGGGGCACGGCACGTTCTATCTCCACTATCCCGACAAACGCGCCTGTTTTCTTTCCTTTGTCGAGGACGCGCGCCAGGAGTTGGACGCGCATCTGCGCACCCGCCGCCAGCCGGGAGCGACGCTCGAACAGCGCATTGCCACCATGTTGAACGGAATGTACGACTATTCCGACCGCCATCCCGGCCTGCTGCGCGCTGCGCTGACGGACGAATGTGTGATCGATGCCGAAGGCGCCCAGGCCCGGCCGCTGGTCATGCAGTGGGGCGATGAATGGGCGGAGATGATCCGCGAAGCGGTGCGCGAAGGCAAGGCCAGCGCCTCTTACAATGTGGAGATCGTCGGCCAAGCGATCGTGGGCGCGCTGCATCAAACGGGGCGCGAGGCCCAGCGTTCGGGCCGCTGCCGCGACGAACTGGTTAAAAACCTGACCAGCTTCCTGACCAAGGCGCTGAAGCCGGAATAGAGCTGCAAGCTGTCAGGAGCCGGGCCGGAAACGGTGTGGGCCAAGCCACAATAACAGCGCCACCGCAAGCACCACACTCACCGTCGTCACCGGGCGGAGCCGGAAGCTTGCCTCGAACAGGCGGAAATAAATATCGAGATAGGACGAACCTACCAGCAGCATGGTGCCTGCCAGGATGCTCACGACCACGAGCGCAAATATCTTCATGGGCCATGCCCCAGGCCTGATCGCGACGAATGACGTGGTGCGTCAACCTCGACAACATCACAGATTCGGTCGCGATCCCACCAAAACATATTTGATCTTGCCGCGTAGGGTTGGTCGAAAGGTTCCGTTCGTCCGGAGTTGCAGGGCCCGATATGGAGACATTCATGCGCCGGAACTTTGCCATGGCTGCAATGCTGCTGGTTTCACTTGCGCCGGCGCTTGCGCAACCGCAGGCGCCGGTTCTCCAGCAGCAACAGCAACAACCAGGAGCTGCGGGCGTCCCGGGGCAGGCCAAGCCGAGCCCGGAACTCCGGCAGGCGCGCCGAGCGGTACGCCAAGCCTGCATGGAAGATATCCGCACGCTCTGCGCGGGTTCGGAGCCCGGCAGCGGCAGGGTCCTCATGTGCTTGAGGTCGCACAAGGATCAGGTGTCGGATGGCTGCAAGGCTGCGACGGCGCACCTGCGCGAGGTACGCCGGCGGGCTTAAGCAAAAGCTCGGTCAGCGACCGGCATTGCCGTTATTGTTTGCCGGACTATCAGTCTCAGCCTGAATGACGGAAGCCCGCGACTGGGCGCTGAGTTCGCCCAACGCCTGGGCGATCGTGTTCTGCTGCAGCGTCTGCTGGGCGAGGGCAACCGCGCGCAGCTCCGCGAAGCGGCTTGCCACGAGCGCGGCGTCGTAGTGCGGCGCGGCGATGGCTTCGCGCACCCGCTGGCGCAACTGCCTGAGCTTGAGGCGGCCGGTGCGCAAGGCCGGTCCCTGCGCCGCCATGATCACGTTGAAGCGCAGCCGTTCTTCCTCCGGCAATTCGCGGATGGCATTGCGCCGCATCACCGCGGCCTGCACCAGGGCAGGCGGCCTCGGTGAGAACAGGAAACGTCCGGTCAGCAATCCGGCCAGGAACAGATTGACCAGCAGAGAAGCGGCAAGGCCCGCCATCAGCCAGCGGCGGTCACCAGACATCGCCCGTGCCTCCATTCAATGCCATCTGCACCGTACCGACGATTGCTGTACCGCTGGGAGGTGTCATGCCGACCACAATCCCCGCCGCCAGCGCTGCCGCGCCCAGGGCGGCGAACGATATCTTGCGGAGGCCGGTGCCCAGGATGGAACGGCCGGCCTGGCCAGGGCGCGAGGCGCGCGCGGCCATAGCGGCTGCGTCAAAGGCAGATGCAGGGGCGGAGTGCGCCAGAAGCCTTTCCACTTCCTGCGTCGCGTTCAGGGCCGCACGTGCCCTGGTGGAGTGTGCAAGCACGGCCTTCGCGCCTTCACACAGATGCGCGGGCCAGCGCGCAATGTCTCCGTCCATTTCGTCCAGCAGGGAGATGAATTCTTCCTCGGTCACGCCTCGTCCTCCGTCATGGCGACCCGGAGCGCGCGGCGGGCGCGCACCAGGAGAAGTTCAAACGCGCCAACGCTGGTTTCAAGCGCGGCCGCGCCCTCGATATTTGACAGGCCCTGGTCATAGGTGAGCGCGATTGCCGCGCGCTGGCGCGGCGGCAGTCCTGACAGCGCCACCCTGAGGCGGGCAAGTTTTTCGCGGGCGATCAGCGCGTCTACGGCGTCGGTGGTGGGATCCGCCGGCTCCGGCGCATCTTCGATCGAAAGGCTTCGGGGCCTGCGCAGCTGGTCGATGGCAAGATTGGTCGCGACCCGCGTCAGCCAGGCCGAAAAGGCCCGCGCCGCTTCGCCCTTGTGGCGCCAGTTGGGGGCCGTGACCCAGGCCCGGGTGAAAGTTTCCTGCACAATCTCTTCCGCCACTGCGCGGCTTCCCACGATGCGGACCGCAAGCGCTGTCAGCCGCCCGCCATGCCGTTCCACCAGACGCGCAAAAGCCAGCCTGTCGCCGCGTGCGACCTGCAGCACCAAGGCATCGTCCGTTTCCCCCACCGAGAGTTTCGCCTGCCGTCACACCTGCCTAACGTGGTAACCCCGCCAATCCTACGCGCAACAGTGACTTTTCTGTCAGGAAGGCCAGGATTTTCAGGGGTGTGGCGTAGGGCCGGCGGGGAATCGCCGTTCGGGCAGCGGACGCTTTTACCCTGGGGCGTCCGCCCAAGGCCCCCCGCCAGCCCCCATCGGCGGGGGGTTCTTTTTTTGACTTTTGGCCTAGAACCGCCAGCTAAGGTTACCGCGGAAGGCGTGATTCTCGACGGTAGGCGAGAAGCTGAAGTCATAGGACAGGGACAGGATGGCCGAAGGCACGAGCTTGAGGTCGAAGCCCGCCTGCAGGGCGGCTGCATCCCTGGCCAGCGGCGTGCCCAGGGCGGTGAAGCCGGTAGCCGCATTGACGTACGTGACCGTCTGGGAGGGAGAGAGCCCGGCCAGCGCATGTTGCCAGCCCAGGTCAATGCGCGGGGAGAGCGCATGTCATCCGCATATGCCGCCAGACCGATCCACTAGATCGGTGTCGTCTAGTCGTACAATCTGAATTGCGCGCAAAATTTGCGCGCATTAATCATCAGTCGCCCGATCAGAGGGTTGGGACCGGATCGGTGAAAGCCGCTATTTCGGCTCGACGCAGCGGAAACTTTCCGCCTTGGTCTTGTCACCCTTGGCCATCAATTCGGCGTGACCGGGGAAGGCGCAGAGCGGACGCGTGCGTTCGACACCGGCCGCCGCGTCGTTGTTCCTGTATTTGGTGGCGATCACCGCGTCGGGGGCCCGGTTTTGCTCGACCCATTCGGTGATTGCGGGCAGCGTGGCCAGGACATTGGGTCCGGGACCGCCGCCACAATGGAGCATGCCTGGCGCCATGAAGAGGCGATAGAAGCCGCCCGTGTCGCCCATCGTCTTCTGCACCAGGCGCCAATAGTCCACCGAATCCAGCGCCGGGATCGCCGGGTCCGCCCAGCCGTGATACTGGATCAGCTTGCCCCCATGCGCGCGGAATGCCGACAGATCTGGTGTGTAGCTGTTGAAGATGGGACCCTCCTTGGCGTCGGTCGCGGCGACGTCGCTGTCGAAGTTCATGCGCTTCAGGTCGTAAGTCGGATCGGCCTTCACGATATTGCCGAAGAAGTTGCTGGAGAACTTGTATATCAGCGCGTCCTTGCCATCGGGCGTGGTGCCTGTGATCCAGCGGCCCCAGCCATTGTCCTCGGCTTCGCCGCCGGGCGAGTAGCCGGAAAGCAGCCTTTCGCCGGTGCGTGGATTTTTCGGTCCGTCATAGATTTTGCGCAAAGCCGCGATCTGCGCGTCGGTCAGGCAGCTGGGAGCGTCGCCTGACATGCAGCGTATTTTCGCGGGGTTGAAGTGGCAGGCGAGGGGATCTTCAATCACGCCGTCTTCATCGCCGCACTGTTTCAGCGCCTCGGCTTCCACCAGCTTGAGCTTGTCGAGGGTAAGGAAGCTCCCGGGCGTCGCGGTCAGCGCCTGATAGCTCCAGGCCGCGGCCGTCAGAAGATGGGTCCAGTGATTGGCGGGGTCGCCCGCGACGATGCCGTTGAAATCGTCCGGATAGCGCTGGGCCTCCATCAGTGCTTCGCGGCCGCCATCGGAACAGCCCCCAAAATAGGAATAGCGCGGCGCCGCGCCCTTGTTGGCGGCTATGATCGCCTTGGCTGCGTCGGTGGTCTGCTTGAGGGCGCGATAGCCGAAGTCGATCGCTTTCTCCCGATGGTTCAACGCCCAGCTGGCATCGGTATTGACGGTATCCTCGTGGCCGTCATCGGTGCCCGCCACCGCATAGCCCTGCGCCAGCGGCGCCAGCATGGCGCGCTCTGGGATTACGCCTGCGAAGCCGCCATTGCCCACCTGCAGATAGCGCCCGTTCCATTGTGCGGGGATCACCACCTCGAAGCGGATATCGGAGTCGGAGGTGGGATAGGCCGCACCCAGAACCTTGCAATAGGCGGCGCCCGCGGTGACCATCGACGCTTCGGTGATGGTGGCATGCGGCAGTTTGAGATTGACCAGTTCCGAGCAAGGCGTCGACGCCGGCTGCGCCTGAACACTCATTATCGCGGCCAGCGCCGCCAGCGTACCCCAGGCGAGGACCTTCATGGCTTGAGCCCCAGCACGATGGCCGGATTGGTCTTGGCCATCATGTTTATGTCGCCCACGGATATGCCCAGCTTGTGCAGCCCGTTCATGTAGTCGAGCATGCCTTGCGTCGGCATCGGCCGGGGATAGGGGCGCGCGCCGCCCAGGTCGCTGGACATGATGACATGCGCCGGTCCTACCGCGCGGATCCAGTTGGCATAGTCCTGAAGTGTGGTCGTGCTGCCCTTCTCCAGTGTGGCGCCATATACCATTTCGATATACCCGCCCATGCGCGCGAATTCCTGGGCCTGGGGAACGGAGAGATTGGTGGGGCCGGTCATGCCATGGGTCGCCACGACATGCTCGATGCCGCGCGCCCTGGCTTCCTTGATCACCGTCAGCGCCTCTTGCGCCGAGACATGGCCGGTCTCCAGCGCCAGCTGCTTGCGCGTGGCGATATAGTCCAACAGCGCCAGCACCGATGGCAGCAGCTTGCCGTTCTCGGACACCTTTACTTCCGGGCCTTTGTCTTTCACCTGGTTCTGGGCGTCGAAGGTGGGCAGCCAGACGATGCGACCATAGCCGCCCTTCATGTCGGCCATATGCTTGACGGCTTCGATATTTATTCCGCCCACCGCCATGTCCTGGGTGATGCCGCCAAAGACCTCGATGCCCGGCACGATCTTGCGCACCATATAGGCGAGAGAAGCCGTGTCTTCCCAATGGTTCTTCAGCACCACCGCGCGCATGCCGGCAGCCTTGGCCTGGCGCGCAACATCGTCGCCGTCGATCGCACGCGGCGCGCTGTCTGGGCCCTGATGGACATGGATGTCGATCGCGCCCTTGAGCGAGATGGTGTCCTGGGCATGCGCGGGTAGGGCTAGCAGCGCCAGCATGGCGGCGAGTGCGAACTTTTTCATTCTTCCCCCTGAGATGTCAGTCGTCGCCTATGTCCGTTGCCGCTCACCCAGGCTCGCGGTGCTCGCTTGCTTTCGCAGGTCCACTGGACCTGCTTACGCGCTTCGCGCGCCGGCGCTCACTACTGCGGATACCAGTCCAGCAATCTCACCTCGACGCCGGAGCCTTCCAGGTCCTTCTTGAAGACGTTTATGTCCTGGCCCTTATAGTGATAGGGGATCGCCACCTTGGGGTGGAACGCCTTCACCGCATCGGCCGCCTCATCCGGCGTCATGGTGTAGGGCAGGTTCATCGGAATGAAAGCGACGTCGATGTTCTTGAGCGCGCGCATTTCCGGCGTGCCTTCGGTGTCGCCCGCGAAATAGAAATTCTTGCCGCCGTAATTCAGCACATAGCCATTGCCGCGGCCCTTGTCGTGGAATGGCTGGCCGTTCGGCTGCTTGTGCTTGATGTTGTACATCGGCACGGCAGTGATCTTCCATTTGTGCCAATCCGTGGTGTCGCCATTGCCGATCAGTTTGGCGCGGGAGATCGTGTCGATCACCGCGGCCGGCGCGATCACGACGGTGCCGTCCTTCGTCAGCGCCTTTACGGCATCGGCGTTCATGTGGTCGCCATGAATGTCGGTGATCAGGATCAGGTCGGCCGGGCCCACGCCATCGAGCTTTGCGGGCGGGGCAGGGTCGATCACGATCACATCCTTGCCCGCGGTGATCTTCGCTGTCGCATGATAGATCGGCGTGATCTTCACCGGACCGGCGGACGTCGCGAATGTCTGCGTCTGGTCGGCGGCAAATGCGGACGTCGCCAGCGCCGTCGTAAACAAAAGGACAGCTGCGGTCTTCATGAGAGCCTCTTATTTCTGGGGATTGGTGATGGGTCCGACATGGCCGGTATATTTCGGTCCATTGACCTGGACCACGAAGCCGTCGGGATCGTTGAACTTGAAGCTTTCCTCGTCGCCGCGCGCGCCCGGTGTCAGCTTCAGGCCCGCCGCCTGCACTTTCGCGCGCATCGCGCCCGCATCCCAACCTTCCAGCCCGAAATCGAAATGATCCAGTGCCGCCACGTCGGGCTTCTGCTCGATGCCGAAGAAACTCTCGCCCACCGACAGGATGTGGATAGTCTCGGACTGCTGGGCCAGCTTCATGCCGAAGAACTGCTGGTAGAAGCGCGAGGTTTTTTGCAGGTCGGGAACCCGCACCGTGACATGATTTAAAGTGATGGCTTTCAGGCTGGGCGCGGCGCGGGCAGGAGTGGTCCCGGCGGCCGCCAGGCCCGCCAGCCCTGCCAGTGTCGCTGCGAGCTGCCGGCGGCTCAACGCCCCCCGCTCATAATCGCCCAGCATTTTCTCGACCAGAGCTTCCATGAACCTCCCCCTTGTTGTTTTGGCGGCAGCATAACCCAGCCCGGCAAGGCGCGAAGCCCCTGAAAGGCCCGGCAATCTACCCTGTGATTGAGAGGATTTAATCCCCAGGTCTAGCCCTGCCTCTGTACATGAGAATGAGTTGCACCTATAAGGCAGCTGGAACCCGAAACCTCAAGCCCATGCGTCCCGCATCCGCCCTGTTGCTTGCCCTGCTGCCAACTGTCGCTTTTGCTGGATCTGGGTCGTCAGCCCCGCTCGGCGCGTCATCGGTGCAAGACGGGATCGAGATTGTGCCCGGTATCGAGACCGGGGTTCAGTTCGATCGTCCCCCGACGAGCCTGGCGGCGGACACGGTTTTCCTGACTGCGGAAATGCACGCCACCAAGGACAATATCTACGGATTTACTGGCTTTATCCCGTACCTCTCGATCAGTTTCAGCCTGACCAGGGACGGCGAGCCAACCTTCAAGAAGTCCGGGCTGCTTTATCCCACGGCCGGCAAGAGCGGCCCGCGCTATATCGGCGCCGCCGGCATGGGCGGCCCAGGCACCTATCACCTGACCTATATCGTCTCGCCGCCCAGCGCCCATGGCATGTACCGCCAGACCGGCAAGGAAAATGGCGTGCCCGACTGGTGGAAGCCGATCACTGCCAGCTGGACCTTCAGCTATCCGAACAGTTCCAACCCGATGAGTGTGAAATGAAAGCCATTGTGAAGTTGCTTGCCTGCTCCCTGCTCGTCGTCGCGACGCCGGCCCTGGCCGATACGCAGATTTCGGTGACGCTGAAGAACCACAAATTCTCACCGTCGGTGATCAAGGTGAAGGCCAATCAGCCCAGCATGATCATCCTATCCAATGACGACGATACCGCCGATGAATTCGATTCTTCATCCTTGAAAGTGGAGAAGGTCGTGCCCGGTCATGCCAAGGGCAATGTGCGCATTCGAGCGCTGGCGCCGGGCAAGTATCCGTTCATGGGCGAGTATCACGCCGCCACTGCGCAAGGCATCGTGGTCGCCGAATGATTTCAGCGCTCATCATCGTCTTTCGTGAAGTCATCGAAGCCGGCCTGATCGTGGGCATCGTGCTGGCGGCGACCGCCGGCGTGCCCACGCGTTCGCGCTACGTGATGCTGGGCGTTGCTGCCGGCGTCATGGGTGCCTGCCTGGTCGCGGCCTTTGCGGGTGAGTTGGGAAGCCTGTTCCAGGGTTCGGGGCAGGAGTTCTTCAATGCCACCATCCTGCTGCTCGCCGTCTGCATGCTCACCTGGCACAATGTCTGGATGGCCAGCCATGGCCGCGAGATGGCGCGCGAGTTGAAAGCCGCGGGCCACCAGGTCACGACCGGCGAACGAACGCTAGCCGCGCTTTCCATCGTCGTGGGTGTGGCGGTACTGCGCGAAGGCTCGGAAGTCGTGCTGTTTCTCTACGGCATCGCCGCACAGGGCGGCACCACGGCGACCGGCATGGTTGCAGGCGGCACGCTGGGCCTGGGCGCGGGCGCGGTGGTATCGGCCCTGATGTATTTCGGACTTCTGACCATTCCGCCGGGAAAACTTTTCCAGGTGACCAGCGGACTCATTACCTTGCTTGCGGCCGGTATGGCGGCCCAGGCTGTAATTTTCGTGCAGAATGGCGGCCTTCTGGAATATTTCACCGCCACGGTCTGGGACACGTCCTGGCTTATCAAGGAGGACAGTATCACCGGCCGGTTACTGCACACGCTGGTGGGCTATAGCGAGGCGCCCAATGGTGCCCAGCTCATTGCCTATGCGCTAACCATACTGGTGATTGTCGTCTTGATGCGCCTGGTCAACCAGAAGCAGCAGGCCGCCCGCGTTAGTCCCGCCTGACTATGTAAAACTACGATATAATTGCATCTTTTCTGAAACCCAGCGGTAATAGACGCCGATCTAGTTTGGCCCGCATGGGCCAAGGCGAACTACAGGCCGCAGACGACACACGCGACCGGCTGATCCACACAGCCCGGTCGATGCTGCTCAGAGGCGACAACAACTTCACCGTCGCAGACTTGTGCGGCGAAGCCCAGGTGGATCGCGACCAGTTTCGCGCCTATTTCAGCGGCAAGATGGCCCTGATGGCAGCGCTGATGCACGAGCAAGTGTCGCAGGTCGCGCCGGCTTTGGCGGTACGCGACGAACCCCTGCCCGAACCTCAGACCCCTAAGGCGGAGCAAGAGCCATCTGTTTCTACACCCGACGCATGGCTTGAGCGCCGCCTTAGGGTCTTTGAGCGTGCCCTGACGGCACTGGAGACCAAGGCCGAGATCAGCGCGCGCGAGCAGGCGCGCGTGATCGCGCAACTCGAAGAGAAAATCGCGGCCGCAAGTCTGAAGCCGGCCGAACGGCCCAATCCGGAGCCGGTTGTGGCCGAACCGGAACGCAGCGTGCAGGCAGAGGAAAGACCCGTAAGCCCGGGTGGAGAACCGGCAGACAGCCCCCAGGGCCTGCGCCCGGCGCTGCGCGCGCCGGCCCAGGCCGTGCCGCTGCCGGTCCGAGCCGCCCATGCGAGCGCTGCGGTTTCTTTTGCCCAGGTGCAGATGCTCGACGATGCGCCCCAGCCGCCGCAAGAGGCGCAGCAGCCGAGAGATGAAGAGCCGCAGAAGCCCGCGCCCGAAATGCTGGCCGTCGCGCCCTTGCCGGCCGTCAGTTTCTCGAAGGAAAAAATGGCGGATGTGCTCGAGAGCGCGCGCGCAAGAGTGCGCGCCGCAACCGAGGCACCGGACAGTGAGGACAAGCCCGATGACGGGGGCTGGCGCACGCGCTTGTTCGTCATGGGCGCGCTGTCTCTGGTGGCGCTGTTTCTCTGTATCGGACTTGTATTGGGCAATACCGCCAGCGCAATTCGCAGGGGTCGCGTGGCGGAATGGCATGGCGAGGGCATGAGCCACCGCCATGATGCCCAGGGCGCGTTGGCGCAAACCATAGCCTCGGCGGATTTTGGCGATGCCAAGGCCGAGGCGCGGCTCGCGCTCGCATTCTTGCGCGGGCAGGGCGTCGCGCGGGATGCGAGCGCGGCGCTGCGCTGGTCGCATTCCGCGGCCGAAGCCGGTGAACCATCGGCCCAGTATCTTCTGGGCGCGCTCTACCAGCAGGGCGAGGCGGTCAAGGCCGATCCCGCCAAGGCTTTTTCCTGGTTCCAGGTCGCCGCCGCCAAAGGCAATCTCAAGGCGATGCACAATCTAGCCATCGCCTACGCCCAAGGGCTGGGCACGGCCAAGGATGAAACCAAGGCCGTTGAGTGGTTCACGCGGGCGGCCGAGCGCGGCTATGTGGATTCCGCCTTCGACCTGGCGGTGATGTATGAGCGCGGTTCGGGCGTGCCGCAGGACCTCATCCAGGCGCTGAAATGGTATGGGATTGCGGCCCATTCCGGCGACCAGCCGTCCAAGGCGCGCGCCGATTTCCTGCGCGGACAGATGAACGCCGACGACGCCAAGCGCGCGATGGCTGCGGCAACGGCGTTTGAACCGGTACCGGCGCTTCCCGACGCCAACACGCTCTGACGCCGAAGGACTTTTCGGCCTGCGTTGTTCTGTCGCGCCACTTTAGGTCAGTCTTCAACAGCTTGTGTGGCGTGTTCGCGCGCCACGCCATGGGTGTCATCAATCAGTCATGGACCCTACCACCGCCTTGCATCTCTGTGCCAAAGCGGAACAAATTTGCTCATCCCGAATGCCCATATGCCTTTGTTTTTGAATAGTAATTTTCGGAAGAATCATGGTTAACGGTTGTCGCAACACACCTTCGAATGTAACGTGGAACCTGGGGATTGTTGTCGCTGGGGGGTTTGCGTTGGCACCTGAAGAAATCATTGCCCGCAAGTTGTACGGCACCTATGGGGCGGATGCCCTCGGCCAGGCCAAAACCTGCGCCAGCCTGGCACGCGTGATGGCCGATTGGCCCAGTACCGGCATCTGGAACCGGGTCATAGCCATCCTTGCGGAATCCAAAGCAGTGCCGCGCGCGGAACCGCGCTGACCGAAGCACTTCGGCCCCCGGGCCAAGGCTCGCTGGAACCCACGCGCCTGTCCCCGATTGTTTCCTGCCGCACAGATCCGGCGTAGCGCGTCACGCGTGCTTTTTGCGCAAGCTGCCGTAATGGCTGGCCCAGACCTTGGTGAACTCGGCGCCCAACAGGAATATCTGCGCCGAGTAATAGACCCAGATCAAAAGCACGATGATGCCGGCGGCCGCGCCATAGATGTTGGCGGTGATGAAGTTGGCCAGATAGTAGCCGATCAGCGTCTGGCCCGCCTCGAACAGGATCGCCGTGCCTATGCTTCCTACAATCACATCGCGCCATAAAAGCCGTGTGTTGGGCAGAATCTTGTAGATTGCGGCGAAGAGGAGCGAAACGATCAGATAGCTGAAACAGAGATTGGCCAGACCGATCACCAGGTTCGAAAGGTCAGACTGTTGGCCGAACATATGTCCCAAAAATCGGATGCCCGTGGCGACCACCATGGAGAAGAGCAGCAGGAAACCCAGCCCGATCACCAGCATCAGGCTCATCACCCGGCCGCGCAGGAGCTGGTAGAAATAGGATTCATGGCGCGGCGCGCGCCAGATCACGTTCAGTGCATCCTCGATTTCGGTAAAAAAGCCCGACGCCGTCACCACCAGCGTGACGATGCCGATCAGGCTGCCGGCGATGGTGTGGGTGCCGCGGCGCACATGCAGGATCGCGAGCTGCACCATGTCGGCGGAGTCCGCGCTCATGATCTGAGTTAGGTCGTAATGCACCGCACTGCTGGTGGCCGCCTGGCCCAGGACGAGCGAGGCGATGGCCGAGGCGATGAACAGGACCGGCGCGATGGCGAGCACGGCATAGAAGGCGATGGCCGCACCGCGGGTCAGCGCGTTGTCGTCAACGAAGGCCTCCACACCCTCTTTGAGCAATGTCCAGGCAGTGAACGGGCGTCGGCGGCGCAAGCGGGACTCACGCGAATTGGATTGGGGCGAATCACAGGACAGTAGCAATTTATTGAATTGCGGTGTCGCTTTGGTTGCGAAGCGCGCAACCCGGGGATTGGCGTTATGAAGCCTCGGCGGGAAATCAACCCCCAGCCTCGCCAAATATACCCCCTTGCGGTTCCGGGGCATTACCCCACATTTCAGCGCGGGAACATCACTGCCGGAGGAGCGCCTATGTCGATTTGGAAACAAATTCCGAAGCTTGCTGCCGGCCTGGGCCTGGCGCTCGCGCTGGCCGGTTGCGGCATCAACAACATTCCCGCCAAGGACCAGAATGTGAAGGCCCGCTGGGCCGACGTGCAGGCGGCCTATCAGCGCCGCAGCGACCTCATTCCCAACCTGGTCAACACCGTGGCCGGCTTTGCCGCGCAGGAGAAATCTGTGCTGATTGGGGTAACCGAGGCGCGCGCCCAGGCCACCCATGTGAGCGTGGATGCCTCCACCATCACCGACCCGGCCAAGTTCGCCCAATTCCAGGCGGCGCAGGACAAATTGTCGGGCGTGTTGGGCCGGCTGATGGCGATCAGCGAGAATTATCCGCAGCTCAAATCCGACCAGAACTTCCTGACGCTGCAGGCCCAGCTGGAAGGTACCGAGAACCGCATCGAGATCGCGCGCCGCGACTATAACAGCGCAGTGCAGGACTATAACACCGAGTTGGTGACCATCCCCGGCTCGCTGTGGGCGGCCACGATGTACAAGAGCTACAAGCAGGCGACGCCGTTTGCGGCAAGTGCTGCCGCGCAAACCGCGCCGGTGGTGAGCTTCCCCGGCGCGACTTCAACTGCGCCGCCACCTTCGCCCGCCGCAGCCCAGCCGCACTAACCCCTCATGAGGCTTCTGGCCGCCGTCTTCGCCTTCCTCTGTCTGATCTCGCCGGCCCTGGCTGCGCCGAATTTCCCGGCGCTCACCGGGCGGGTGGTGGATAGCGCCAACATTCTCTCGGCGGCGACGAAGGCAGACCTGACGGACAAGCTGGCGGCGCTTGAACAAAAGACCTCCCGCCAATTGGTAATCGTCACCATTGCCTCGTTGCAGGGCTACGAGATTTCCGACTATGGCTACCAGTTGGGCCGCGCCTGGGGCATCGGCCAGGCCAAGCTCAACAATGGCATTCTTTTGATCGTTGCGCCGACCGAGCATAAGGTGCGCATCGAAGTGGGCTATGGGCTCGAGCCCATCGTCACCGATGCACTGTCCTCGGTGATCATCCAGACGCAGATTTTGCCCAAGTTCCGCGGCGGTGATTTCAACGGCGGCGTGGAAGCAGGCGTGGATGCGCTGATCCAGCAATTGTCGCTGGATACGTCGGAAGCAGAAAAGCGCGCCGCAGCGGCCGAGCAGCAACCAAGCCAGGGCGACCGGGGCGGCGGTGGGATCGGCGGCTTGCTGATCCTGCTGTTCATTTTCATCGCCATCTTCCGAGTCTTCGGTGGCTGGGGTCTGTTGCCATTCCTCTTCATGGGCGGCGGGCGTGGCGGCTATGGCGGTGGCGGCGGATGGTCGGGCGGCGGTGGCGGCGGCTGGTCGGGAGGCGGCGGCGGCAGCTTCGGCGGCGGTGGCGCATCGGGGAGCTGGTGATGCTGAGCCAAGCCGACAAGGACCGTATCAGCGCCGCGATCACGGACGCGGAGTCCAAGACCAGCGGCGAGATTTTCTGCGTGCTGGCGCATGACGTGTCGCATTACCGCGAAGTCCCGCTGATGTGGGGCGCGGTGGCGGCGCTGATCGGCCCGCCGATGCTGGTGCTGGCAGGACTGCACCGGCTGGCGCTGGTTTCGATCTTCTCAAGCTGGACCGATGACAGCGCGCGCGCCATGGAAGGGCTGATTCTGCGCGCGCTCATGACCTACGGGCTTTTGCAGGCGGGCCTGTTCCTGATCACGGTGCTGATCGTGTCGCTGCCGCGGATACGCCGCGTCATGACGCCTGGGTTCCTGCGCCGCCATCATGTGGCCCGCGCAGCGCGGCATCACTTTGCGGCGGCGGGCCTGCATCTCACCCACGCCGAGCCGCATGTGCTGATCTTTGCGAGCCTTGCTGACCGCCGCGTGGAACTTGTCGCGCATGAGAACATCCACAAGGCGGTGGGCGAGGGGCCCTGGACTGCCGCGGTCGCCGCGGTGGTTGACGGCATCCGCCGGTCCGCGCCGGGGGATGGTTTCGTGAAGGGGATTGAAATTTGCGGTGACGCGCTGGCAACGCATTTTCCGTCCGACGGCCCGGCCAAGAACAAGCTTCCCAATACGATCTTAGAGACCTGAGATGGAACAGACCCATCGGGGCGGTTGTCATTGCGGACGTGTGCGCTTTGAAGTCACCGCCGACATAACTGAAGTCACCGATTGCAACTGTTCCGTCTGCACCAGGAAGGGCTTCCTGCATCTGATCGTGGAACCGTCGCAATTCCGGCTGATTCAGGGCGAGGACGCGCTCACCACCTACCGATTCAACACGGGCGTGGCGCGGCATACTTTCTGTGCCACCTGTGGCATCCATCCTTTCTACACTCCGCGCTCCCATCCCGACAAAGTGGATGTCAATGCCCGCTGCATCGATGGGCTGGACCTGGCCGGCCTGATGATTGTTCCGTTCGACGGCCAGAACTGGGAACAGGCTAGGGCGACGCTGGACTAGGCATTTCAGCGGTCTAGCCGGGGATGGCAAGCCGGGCAGCGGCTGTGTAAGCTGTGCCCAAATTCGGGAGGGGTTAATGTTCAAGTATATCGCGCCGGCGCTGTGCCTGCTGGCACTGCCTGCGTTTGCGCAAGGAGCATCCATCAAGAAGATGGATCCGGCGCTGGACAATATCATCGCTCCCGGCACCAAGATCGAGAAGGTCGCCACCGGCTTCATCTTCATTGAGGGGCCCATGTGGAAGGAGGGCAAGCTCTGGTTCTCCGACGTGCGTGGCGACAAGGTGCGCAATTACGATCCCAAGACCGGCAAGGTGACAGTGGTTGTCAATGACAGCGGCGGCGTGAAGAACGCGCCGCCCACGGCCAATTTCGGCTCCAATGCCATGGTCACCGACAAGGACGGCTCGATCCTGCTCACGCGCATGGCGATCGGCACCATCGAGCGGATGGACGACCAGGGCAATTTCAAACCCTTCCTCGCCAAATATCAGGGCAAGCGCTTCAACAGCCCCAACGACCTGGTCTTCACCAAGGACGGCGCGCTGTGGTTCACCGATCCGTCCTTCGGCCTTCCCAAGATGGACCAGGACCCCAAGAAGGAACTGAAATACAACGCGGTGTGGCGCTATGCCGACGGCAAACTCACGCCCGCCATCACCGACATGACCCAGCCCAATGGCATCGGCTTTTCGCCCGACGGCAAGACGCTCTATGTGTCGAATTCCATGCCAGACATGTATCTGCGCGCCTATGATGTCGGCCCCGGCGGCAAGCTCTCCAACCCGCGCGACATCATCAAATATCCAGGCAGTGCGCCCGATGTACCCGACGGGCTGAAGGTGGACAGTGCCGGCAATATATGGACCACGGGCCCCGGCGGCATTCGTATCATCTCGCCGCAAGGCAAGGTGCTGGGCCAGCTTATTGTCCCCGAGACCGTCGCCAATATCGGCTTCGCGGAAGACGGCAAGACCGTCTATCTCACCGGTTCGACCAGCCTCTACCGGCTGCACAGCAAGATCGCGGGCGAAATCCCCATGTACTACAGGCCTTGAAGCGCATGAAACCTGCCGGTTACACAATTGTGGGTGCAGTGGCGGGGGCGGGACTTTGCGTCTTCGCGGCGCGTGGCGCTGTCGAGCCGACAGCCTATGACCAGCTTGGCTTGTTCAGTGCCGCCTTTTCCAAGGTGCGCGCGAATTATGTGGAGCCCGTGTCGGATTCCAAACTGGTCAATGCCGCAATCCAGGGCATGGTTTCGAGGCTCGACCCCCATTCCAGTTACATGGACGCCAAATCCTTTGGCGGCGATTTTCAGGCCCGCACGCGCGGCAATTTCGGCGGCGTCGGCATCCAGGTCAGCCCCGATCAGGGTGTGATCCGCGTGATCAGCGCCATGGACGGCATGCCCGCGGCGGCGGCCGGCATCAAGCCGCAGGATCATATCATCGCCGTCGATGGCAAGGCTGTCGAAGGCCAGGAATTCAATGATGCCATCGACAGGATGCGCGGGCCGGTCGGCACCAAAGTGACGCTCACGGTCCAGCGCGAAGGCGAGAAGAAGCCGTTCGACGTGACCCTGTTGCGCGCCAGCGTGACGATCGATGCGGCCGCCCACCGGCGCGAAGGCGATATCGGTTATATCCGCCTGCCAAGCTTCAATGAGCAGACTGCCGACGGACTGGAAAAGGCGGTGCGCGACCTGAAGAAGGATATCGGACCGGGGATCCGGGGTTATGTGCTCGACCTGCGCAACAATCCGGGCGGGCTGCTCGACCAGGCGATCCAGGTATCGGATGACCTGCTGAATTCGGGCGAGATCGTTTCCACCCGCGGCCGTCATCCCGACGATACCCAGCGCTATGATGCCAAGCCCGGTGACATCACCGACGGCAAGCCCATTGTCGTGCTGGTCAATGGCGGCACTGCGTCGGCGTCGGAAATCGTCTCTGGCGCGCTGCAGGACCACAAGCGCGCCACCATCATCGGCATGACCAGCTTCGGCAAGGGATCGGTGCAAACCATTATCCCGCTGGGCGAGAGCCGCGGCGCGCTGCGCCTGACGACGGCGCGCTATTACACGCCGTCGGGCCATTCCATCCAGGCGCTGGGCATCATTCCCGACATCCAGGTGGCGCAGGGCGACGAGTCGCCGACCTCGTTGCGTTATTCTGAGGCCGACCTGCAAGGTCATCTGGCGGGCGAGCCGTTGCCCGCCGCGCGGCTGAACGCGCCGGTGATTTATGCCGCGCCTGGCAGCAAATATGACGACTTTCAGCTGGCCTATGCGCTGGACCTGCTGCGCGGCAAGATGACAGTGGCGTCGATCACCAAGAAGATACCCAGCTAATTCGTACCTCTCGAGCAACGTGATGCGGCGCCGTCCCGGTGCGGCCCTGTGCTTGACCGCCTGTGACCTCAATAATACAATGTAGGACAAATGGAGCCCCCGGTAATTGGAAACGTTGGGCCAGTTCGAACAGATCGTTCTCACGGCCATCCTGGCGCTGGGCGATAATGCTTATGGCGTCACCATCCATGCCAAGGTCGAGGAACTGTCAAAACCGCGCAAGGTTGCGCGCGGCGCGGTCTATGCCACGCTGGACCGGATGGAAGACAAGGGGCTGATCGCCTCCTGGCTGTCGGACCCCACACCCGAGCGCGGCGGCCGTTCGCGGCGTCACTATCGCGTGGAAAAGCCGGGCGAGAAAGCCTTGCGCGAATCGGCGAAGCAGGCCCAGCGCCTGTTCGAAGTGATTGCGGGCCGGCTTGAAGGATTGGCATGCAAGCCCCGGCGCTGATCCGCATCTGCGAATTTGCCGCGGCCAGATCCAGGAAGTGATTTCGCAGCTGAACCTCGCGCTGAAAATGCATCGCGCGCTGGAACGCAGGATCTGATCGAATATTTCATTGCCGGGTCATGGTGCCCAATGCATCCAATGCGCCGTGGCCCGGGCGATGAAATAAACGCCCAGCACGGCAAACAGCAGTGACGCCGCATAGTGGATTTGCTTCATCGGCAGCCGCCTGGCAAATGCGGTGCCCAGGAACACCACCGGCACGTTGGCGACCAGCATGCCCGCCGTGGTCCCCGCCACGATGGCCGGCAGGTTGGAATAGCCAGCGGCCAGTGCCAGTGTGGCGATCTGGGTCTTGTCGCCGATCTCCGCGACAAAAAAGGCAAGCAGCGTGGTGACGAAGGCGCCCCGGTTGGCGATCCTGGTATCTCCGTCGAGCTTGTCGGGAACGAGCGTCCATCCCGCCATCGCCAGCATGCTGACGCCGACCGTGGCGTCGAGCACCGGTGGCGTGAGATAGCGCCCGAACCAGACGCCAGCCAGACCGGCCAGGGCATGATTAGCCAGTGTCGCCAGGAAGATGCCGGCGGTGATCGGCCACGGCTTGCGGAAATGGGCGGAAAGGAACAGCGACAAAAGCTGGGTGCGGTCGCCCATCTCGGCGATGGCGATGGTGGAAAATGCGATCAGGAAGACTTCCATGACAGTGTGGCGCTAGCACACCGGATGCGGCCTGTCACGCCGGGCGTGGGATTTGCGTGTCAGGCGATATCGTTGACGCTGGGTGAGCGGGCGAGAGCGACCCGGCCATAGTTCGCCGGAAAGCGCACCACATTGTTCGCAGGCGCCGGTTGTTGCAGGCGAATGGCAAATCCGTGCTCGAGATGGCGCACCACCACACCGGCGAGTTTTTCCAGGCTGACGCGCTCGCCCAGGGCTGGACGGATGCGGGAGGCCAGCAGCATTCCTTCCGGCGACATATCGAGAATGTCGCAAGCCAGGTGCGAGCCATCGGTGCGGGTCACAGTCACATTCCGCGTGGAAAGCCGGTGGGCGCGGCGCACAGGCAAGGGCCGGATCAGCTGGCGGTCGTTGAGCGAGCGCAAGGCGTGCTTGATCACCGCATGCGTCTCGTTCGAGTCTTTGAACACCAGCCGCGCAATGGAACCGGAGAATTCGGCGCGGACAACCGTAATCTTGCCGGTCTCGTCGCAGCCAAAGGCGGAAATCGGGTCCGCGCTGGCACTGGTCAGTTGTATCGCCGTGCCAGCCAGCGAAAGGTCGGCGGTCCAGCACAGGGAGAAGCGGCCGTCGGGATGATAAAGCCTTGCGGGCAGGACGACGGCGAACCGGCGATGCGTGCGCCGGTCGTTGACGTGGTAGAAATCCATGAATTCCATTGAGGACTCCACGCGGTCTGACATTTCTATCAGCTGCGCTTCTAACGTCTCGTTTGGATTTGCATCGAAATCCGGGCGGTGTTTTTACCGCCAGCTAACCATCGAACTGGCGGTCTTCCTGCGGGTGCGAAACCGGAACGGCTTCGCCCGCTTGCGAGATGGATGGCCGGCTTTGTGGCTGGCCGTGACATGGTGGCTGTTGCCTAACGCGGCATGCTGACGATGCGGCAGGCGATGGGGATGTTCTCGTCCCGGTACCAGCTGGCGCAGATGCGGTGATAGCCGTCGGCCACGGTCATGGGCGCGCCGGTGGCGGCATTGCCGCGCACCAGAAGCACCGGCGACAGCGCCTTGCCCTTCTTTATTTTCTTGAGATCGCTCGCGACATGGGGATTGTCGCGCGGCAAAAGTAAGAGCTGACTGGCGCGCAAGAGATCCTTGGCCTTGAGGTCCACCGTCGGCGCACGCCGGAGCGCCGCGACGATCTTGCGGACGGCAGGTTCTTCCAGCACCAGGCTCAGATAATCATGCGCAGCCGGATAGTCATGGGGTTCCGGGCTTTTCTTCCAGATTTTGTCGCCTGCCATAGTTTGATCCCCCTTCTTGTTCAGTGCAGCCCGGCCATGAAGGCGTTCATCTCATGTTCGACTTCGTCGGGGTTGGAACGCCAGACGAAATGATCGGCGTAAGGCAGCTTAGCGATCCTGGCATCCGGGTATTGGGCGGCCAGGAAGGCGACCTGCTGCTGAACCGCGGCGAACAGAATCTTGTTGAATGGCGTGTCGCAATCGGGCGCGCATTTGGTCGGATAGGCGGGCAGAAGCAGCATGGGCGCCTTGATCCCTGCATAGGCATGGGCATTGCCGACAATGGCGTCGGCGACCTGGGCGCGGGGCACGGGCGCTCCCGCCGGCGGATCCTTGGCGGCGGTAAGCTGGCCGTTTTTGGCGGCCAGTTCCTTTTCAAGCAGCGGCATGGTGGCCTGGATTTCCGAGATCAGTACGCGGGCGCGCGATGGCGGGGCGCTGCGCAATTCCCGAAGGTCGCGGCGGACGATGTCCTCGACGACATTGTTGATGGCCAGAAGATTGTCGGGATCGTAAAAGGCATAGCCATAGGCCGCATCCAGATAGACCAGGCCCGCGACACGTTCGGGATGGCGGGTGCCGATGGAGCTGAGTTCTTGGCCGGCGATGGAATGGCCGGCCAGCACCGGCTTTTCGATATGCAGCACGTCCAGCACGGCCAGCACGTCGTCGGCCAACCGGTCGGAATCGTAATTGGCGTCAGTGGGCTCGGGCCAGCTCGACACGCCATAGCCGCGCCGCGTGATGGCATAGACGTGGTGATGGGCGGTAAACTTCAGCGCGAATTCATCGAAGCAATGGGCGGTGAAGCCCAGCCCGGCCAGGAAGACCAGCGGCGGTCCGCTGCCGCCCCAATCGAGCACTTCGAGCTTCACGCCGGGCGCGACGGTGACGAACTGCCCCTTGTGCGGCGAGGGATCGACAGTTTGCGCGGTCTTGGCCGTGGCGCGCTCGAATACCAGCGGCGTGGGATCGTGCGTGCCCCAGTCGCCGCCAATGGTCTTGCCGTCGGCTGACACCGTGCCGGTGAAGACGCCTGCCGAGCGTACCGGCGTAAGCTTGAGCGTGCTGCCGTCGAGGCTGACGATCAGCGGATTGCCGTTGAGCGTGCCGTCGATCTCGCCGAGATTGTGCCATTCGCCGCTATAACCTGACCTGGTCTTTGCGATGGTGAAGACATAACGCGGCTTGGCCATCTGCCAGGTGCCGGCAATGTCGAGCGCAAAGGCTGCTGTCGCCAGCGGCAGAAGCAGGAGGGCAATAAGGGCGGTGAGCCGTGGCATGCGGGCGGCGATTCGGATTTCCCGCGTGGACGGTGTCGCCCTTCGAAGCCAGCGTCAAGCACCCTCTGGCGGGGCTGTATTCAGTGCAGCCCGTCCATGAATGCATTCATCTCCTGTTCCACCTGCGCCTCGTTGGAGCGCCAGATATAGTGACTGGCCTGGGCGATGCGCACGACGCGGGCATTGGGGCTCGCCCTTTCGAAATTGGCGGAGCGCGCTGCGTCCCCTGCCAATATCTTTTGCATGAATGGCTTGTCGCAATTCTTCCCGCATTGGCGCGGCTCCGCCAGTATCGCCAACACCGGCACCTTTGCTGGCCCGTATTTGCGGGTATTGTCGAAGATGCGGTTGCCTGCCAGGTCCTCCGGCTTCTGTGCCTGACCCGAGGTGCGCGGCATGGAGGCGGTGGCCTCCGCCGCATCGTCAAGTGCCTTCTGCAGGTTAGGCAGCGCGCCCTGCACGTCCGCGATCAGGGCGCGCATGGCGGCGGCGTCAGTCTGTAAGTCGAACATTCGGCCCAGATCGCGCTTGATCGTTGCGGTTTCCACGCTCAGATCGGCCACGGTCGGATCGTAAAAGGAATATTGATAGACTGCATCGAGATAGATCAGCCCGGCCAGTTTTTCCGGATGGCGGGTACCGATCGAACTCAACTCCTCGCCGGCTATGGAATGACCCGCGACCACGGGCTTTTGGATATGCAGGGCATCGATGACCGCCAGGACATCGTCGCCGAGCCTGTCGGCGTCGTAATTCGCGTCACTGTCCGGTGGCGATGACGACAGGCTGAATCCGCGCCGCGTGACGGCATAGACATGGTGCCTGCCGGTGAATCTATCCGCAAACCCGTCGAAGCTGTGCCCCGTGCCGCCCAGGCCCGACAGGAAGATCAATGGCGTGCCGTTGCCACCCCAATCCAGCACTTCCAGCTTCACGCCCGGCTGCACAGTGACGAACTGCACCTTGTGGGGCGATGGGTCGATCACCCATTCGTCCTTTTTGGCGGCGCGGGCGAAGGTCAAGGGTTGCACGCCGCTATAAAGCGCCTTCCATGTGCCGGTGAGCGTCTTTCCGTCATCCGACAGTTGGCCAAGAAAATCGCCTTGCGCCTTGTCCAGCGAGAAACCGACGGCGGCGCCCGTCAGGACGATAGTGGAAACACTGTTGTTGCGCGGCGCCCCCGGTGCTTCATCGCCCAGATTGTAGAAGTCGCCGCTAAAGCCATGCGCGGTCTTGCGTACCTTGAGAACCCGCTGTGGCTTGCCGTCAGCCTGCCAGATGCCCGCGAGGTCGAGCGCGTGCGCAGCCGCCGGCAGCATCAGTAGCGCAAGAAGCGTCAGTCCCGTGAGCCGCGTCATTGCCGCCATTGCCGCCGATCGCGTCTCACCTACCGCGGCGTCAGCTTCAGCAGTTTGGAATTGGCCGGCGTGTCGTCGGTGATATAGGGAAGCCCGCCATCGGCCAGCACATAGACCGCGCCGTCCGGGCCCACCCGCACATCGCGGATGCGCATATGCACTTCCGTCAACAGCGGCTCCTCGTTCACCACCTTGCCGTTCACCATCTTCACCCGCTCCAGCGAATTGCCACGCAGCATGCCGACCAGCATGCTGCCCTTCCATTCCGGGAACAGGTTCGCGTCATACCAGGCCAGTCCCGATGGCGCGGTCGAAGGGGCCCAGTAATAGGCGGGCTCTTCAATGCCGGGCTTCGAGACCGCGCCGTCGCCCATGGGCGGGCCGGGATAATCGATGCCATGGCTGATGATGGGCCAGCCATAATTGCCGCCCTTCTTGATCAGGTTGAGTTCGTCGCCGCCGCGCGGGCCATGTTCGACTTCCCAAAGCTGGCCGGATGTGTCGAAGGCAAGCCCTTCCTGGCTGCGCCCGCCGGTGGCCCAGATTTCCGGCAGGGCGCCTTCCTGGCCGGTGAAAGGATTGCCCGGCGCGGGCCGGCCGTCCTTGGTGATGCGGATGATTTTTCCCAAGTCTGTGTCCAGCGTCTGCGCCACCCGCCATGGGAAAGACGTGCCGGCGTCGCGATCGCCGACGGTCATATAAATATAGCCGTCCTTGCCGATGGCGATGCGCCCGCCACTGCGGCTGCCGACGCCGGAACGGGCGTCGTTGGGCGTTACGGGACGGCACTGGAAGACGACTTTCGCATCGCTGACCGAATTGCCGGCCTCGTTGAAGGTAGCGCGCACCACCATGAGCCCGCTGATCATGCCGTGATCGAAACCGAAGGCGGTGAGGAAGATCTGGTGATTGCGGGCGAAGTCGGGATCGAGCGCCAGGTCGAGCAGTCCGGTCTCCGGCCAGCCCGGCGTCAGCATTTCGAGCCCGGACACGGGTGGCGCCATGTTGCCGCCTGAATCGATCACCCGCAGCGCGCCGGGCAGCCTTTCGGTGACCAGGTATTTGCCGTCGGGCAGGAAGGCCACCGCCCAAGGCGCATGCAGGGCGCCCGTGATCTCGGTGGTCTTGTAGGGTGCGGTCTTGTGATAGGGCGCGCGTGTCTGTTCGGGGAAGGCGGGATGATCGCGCTTGTTCTCGTTCAGGCGGCTGTCAATAGGCTTTCCTTCCACCACTGCGGAATAGTCAGGATTGTTGGGCACGGTGGGCGCATCGCTTTGCGGCGCGGGTGCCGTTTGGGCGAGGGCTGTGGTGGAGAGAAGGCAGGCGGCGATTGCGGCAAGACGGATGTTCATGTTGTTATCGTCCCCTGTTGATCACGGCCAACAGCCGCTCGGGATTCTCATTATCCGGATTCGCGGCAAAGGCGTTCTTGGCCACCATGTTCTTGGCCACGCCGATGATCATCAATTCCAGCGGGGCGCTTCCGCCCTTGAAGCTCTTGGCCAAGTTCAGGTCCACCGGAATGGCATCACCCTTCTTGATGGCGGCGGTTTCGCCGTTCACGGTGACGCTGCCATCGCCCGAGATCACATAATAGGCCTCGCTCATATCGGCGTAGCGCGTCTGGGGCAGGCTGGCGCCCGGTTGTACCAGCACATGATCGACATACGACCAGGGCGTGTAGAAGACGCTGGGTCCCAACGCCCGGCGCCGCGCCACGCCCTGCGTGGCAGTGGGCTTCAGCAGCGCCTTGTCCAGATGCATGGTGACAAATTGCGGGATCTTGTCCTTGGCCGCGCCCACCCGGTCGTCGCCCAGATTGAAGGCGTCATAGACTTTCGACGTGCCCACATTGATGTTCATCCACTCCACGTCATGGTCGGTAGGGTTGTAGATGGCGTGGCTGGAACCCATGCGGTCGGGCGCGCCTACTGTGCCCGTCAGCAGCGAGGTGCGGCCATTGATGGTGAACTCGGCCTCGCCGTCGAAGACAACGAACATCTCTTCGCAGTGATTGTGGAAATGCTGACCGATGCCGGAATGGGCGTGCAGCACGCCCCGGTGCAGGAAGATCAAGTCGGTGGACAGCGTCTTATCGGTCATCAGGGGACCGAAATTCATAGAGCCGGCGCCGTCATGCACCGCCTTGATATTGGCAGTCTTGGCAAGGTCGTAATGGGTGATGCGCGAGGCCAGCGTCTGGGCCTGAAGCTGAGCCGGGCCCGCGGCTGTCAGCAGCATTGCGGCGGCGATGGTCGAAGCTTTCATGTTCCCCCCGTTTTGTGGTTTTGTCTTGGGACCGCTCTCATAGCATGGCGGGGCTGGCCCGCCCACGCCCTTCAGGGCTCGCTGTACCACGGCATCCTGAACGCTAGGCTTTTGACCAGGCAGGGAATTTCATCATTTCCAGGAAAGGTAAAATACTCGCCGCACTGCTTGTGTGCGGCGCGGTGCCGGCGCATGGCGCACCCGCGAAAGCTGAAACCTGTCCCAGGGCGGCCAGCGACATCGATACCGACCGCCCCGACACGACCAATTCCAGCCAGACCGTACCGGCACCCGGCTGGACGGTACCAACAGCCGAAACGTGGATTCCGTGCGCAACCAACGGCGGCCTGTTCGAGGAGACGCTTTCGCTGGAGCGCGAGCTGGACGAGGCGGCGGATATGTTTGTGGAATATGTCGGCGACTGTCCCAAAGGCGAAAAGGCGAGCCAGGTTTTCAACTTCGGCGGTGCGTGGCGCTTCACGCACACGCAGCAGATCGATTTCCATGCCGGCTTCGGATTCAACCAGAAGTCGCCGAAGTCCTATCTGGGGTTGGGCTACGCCTTCCGTTTCGACGGTCAGTTTTGAGTCTGTTTGCTGAACGGCATGCTTGGCCGTTCCGCAGTTACATTCCGACAATGTTGTAACTGTAAGCCACCTCATGCTTGTGCTGAAATCATCGCATCCTTTGGGGGAGGATTCGATGCGTGTGGAGTGTAGCATCGTGGCGGAGCCATGCCTTGGGCGCGCCTGGACGCGCGCGCTTTCAAAAAAATCCGATCCGGAGCGGCCGCGATGAACGATGTTCAGACGTGGCGCGCGGCGGCGGAGCTGTTGAGCTCGCATGGCGCGACGGCAGAGGCCGAGGCGCTGAAGCGGGCCGATGTGGCGATCGATGGCGGCGATGTCGACAGTTTCAATCGCTGGAAGCGCATCGCGCGGCTGATCGTGGAGATGCAGAGCAGGGCGCCCGGCGACGACGTGAATTGAAGCCGCGGATTAGCGCTTGCCTGCCAATAGCCAGGGCAGGATCAAGGCCGATATCAGCGCCGCCAGCAGTTGCGCGGCGATGAAGCCGGGTGCGGATCGTGGCGCGATTCCGGCAAAGCTGCTCGTGAGCGCGCGGGCCAAGGTGACAGCGGGATTGGCGAAAGAGGTCGATGCCGTGAACCAGTAGGCGCCAGTAATGTAGAGTCCGACCAGCATCGCAGTCGCGGCCGGCGCGAAACGGACGCCGCCCGCGATGGTGAGGATCAGGCCGAATGTGGCGGTGAACTCGGACAACCATTGGGCCGGGCCGTCGCGCAAGTGGATGGAGACCTGCAGGATCGGCAGGGCGAACATGGCATGGGCCAGCCAGACACCGGCCAGGGCCGCAGCCAGCTGAACCACCACATAGGCCAGCGCGAGCCGCCCGCCGATCCCGCCTTGCAAGGCAAAGTAGAGCGTGACTGCGGGATTAAAATGCGCGCCCGAAATCGGTGCGAAAAGGGCGATCAGCACGACGAGCATGGCACCGGTCGCCAGCGAATTGGCCAGCAGCACCAGTGCGACATTGCCGCCCGCAAGCTGCTCGCCCATGATGCCCGAGCCCACCACCGTGGCCAGCAACACAAGCGTGCCCAGGAATTCTGCGGCAAGGGGGCGGGTCATGGGGGGTGGGCGATCTGCGCGATGTTTCTCTGCAAGGACAGGCGGTCAAGGCCGGCCATTTTCAGATTGGCGAACAGGCTGAGACGGTTGTCCAGCATGCGGTAGGTGTCGGCAAAGGCGAGCGCGATTTGCGTTGGCGTGCCTTTGGCCGCCGCAGGATCGGGCATGCCCCAATGGGCTGTCGCGGGCTGTCCCGGCCAGACAGGGCAGACCTCGCGCGCCGCGTCGTCGCAGACGGTGATCACGAAATCGAGTTTCGGCGCGCCCGGCGTTGCAAACTCTTCCCAGGATTTGGAGCGGAACCGGCTGACGTCATAGTCCAGCCGCTTCAGCAGATCCGATACGTGAGGATTGATCTCGCCCTTGGGATGTGAGCCGGCGGAATAGGCGTGAAAACGTCCGGCGCCAATGCGATTGAGAATGGCCTCCGCCAGGATGGAGCGCGCCGAATTGCCGGTGCATAGAAAAAGAACGTTGAAGGTCATGCGTGGTGTTTCCGGGCTGGCCCGCAGCTGTTTACGGCGCTTGCCAGCGGGGCACAGATATCCGCGCGCCCGCCGCAACAATCTTTCGTCAGGAACAACAGCAGTTCGCCCATGCGATCGAAGTCCACCGCATGGATGATGAAGCGGCCGTCGCGCCTGGCATGGGTGAGACCCGCATTCGAGAGAACGAGCAATTGCGCCGACATGGTATTGGGCGCGGTGCCGAGCTTGCGTGCGATGTCGCCGGCTGCCATGCCGGCCGGTCCCTGTTTTACCAGCAGGCGGAAGATGGCAAGCCGCCCCTCATGCGCCAGCGCTGAAAGCGCCGCTACGGCATTTGTCATATCCATAATTCATGTAATATTGAAATAACAAGGCAAAGTCAAATCCCGACGTTGACACGGTCGCTTCCGCGGCCAAGCCGCCGGCGCTAATGTTCCGGCCGCCAGGCGTGAAAACAATAAACTTCGGGAGAGCGGGATGACTGGATCGAGATCCATTGCGGCAGCCTTCATGGCACTGGGACTTGCCGTCGTACCTGCCGTGGCGCAGTCGTCGCCGGGATTTGTTCTGAAGCCTCAGTCGCAGTCCGCGAACATCTCGGAGCTTGGCGGCGAGCGCGGCGGCCAGCTTGAAGCCTGCACCGATGAGATCGGAAAATACTGCATTGGCAAGGAAGGCGGCGCGCGCGCCTGCCTTTCCACCATTGCGGACAAGCTGTCGGGTCAGTGCAAGAGCGCGCTGGCGGCACCGACGCCGGCGCCCCAGGTCATGAATCCCGTGCCTCGCTGCGCCCATTCTCCGCTCTGCTCCACCAACCGCGGCGGCGGCAAGCCAACCGTCGAGCGGGTGCTTTGGAACCAGACGGCGGGCTACAGCTTTGCCTATCCCTTTGCGCTGCCCACGGCGGCGAAGGGCGGCGTGTCTGGCGTGGCGGTCGACTCCAAGGACAATTTCTGGGTGTTCGAGCGCAATGCGCCCGGCCAGCCGCAGCTGTTCGAGTTCGATGGGCACCACAAGCTGATCCGCACCGTCGGTCCGGACGTGATCGGTTACATTTACAAGGCGCATGGCATCAAGGTGGATGCCCAGGACAATGTCTGGATCTGCGACGCCGACGGTTCGACGGTTATGAAGCTTTCTCCCGAAGGCAAGCTGCTGATGACGCTGGGCACGCGGGAGAAGCGCGGGGACTGGGACGAGAACAAAGGTCAAAGACTGTTATGGCAGCCGCTGGACATCGCCTTCGGGAAGAATGGCGACATCTATATCGGCGAAGGCCATGCCGACGAGAGTCCCAATGACGTGAACTCCGGCGATGCCACCAATGAGGTCGGCGTGGCACGCGTGCTGCACCTGGACCGGACCGGCAAGTTCATTGGCCAGTGGTATGGCAACAGCTGGGGTCCGGGAAAATTCTCCATGGTCCATGGCATCGCGGTTGAACCCAAGACAGGCAATGTCTGGATCGGCGACCGCGAGCAGTACCGCCTGGTCGTCTACACAGGCGAGGGCAAGTTCTTGAAGACGCTTGCCATGAAGAACCTCACCTGTGCGGTCTATTTCGATCCGCATGGCGGTCTTTGGGTGGCGACCGGCAATGACGGCCAGCTGATAAAGATCGACCAGGACGGAAATGTACTGGCGGCGATCGGCAAGGGTCGCGGGCGGGACGAGGGCCAGTTCATGGAAACCAACTTCATGGCCATGGACGCGAGCGGAAATCTCTATACCGGCGACACGACGGTACCGCGCGTGACCGAGATGGTGGCGCCGAAGCGGTGACGCTGACTTGTTCGGGGGCCCGTCACGGCTCGCCCGGCTTGAACGCAATGTCCCATCCCGGTGGCAGGCCCTGGTTCGCCATCGCCATTACCGAGGCCGCTGTCACGTAGAGACCTTGCAGCAGCGTCAGGTCCACGATCTGCTGATCGTTCAGGAACTGATGCAGCCGGCCATAAGTCGCGTCGGACACCGCATGCTTGGTATAGAGCTCGGTGCAGAAGTCATAGACCGCCGCTTCGTCGGGCTGCATGCTTGTCGGACGCATGTTGGACTTGAGCTGGGCCAGAGTCTCTTCAGATACGCCGGCCTTGAGCGCCGGCTGGTAATGGGTCGCCCATTCCACCTGGCTGCGCCATAGCCGGCCCTGGATCAGGATCGAGAATTCCTTGAGCCGGTTCGGCACGCTGGACTGGAAACGCAGATAGTCCATCAGGTTGATCACCTGTTCGGCGGCTTTCGGAGAACGCAGCATGATGTGATAAGGCCCGCCAATGCCGATTCTGGAGAATTTCAGGATTCGGTCCGCGATCGGCCGCTGCTGGTCGTCGAGTTGCGCCGGCGTCAGCTCGGCAAAGCGGGGCGCATCGGCCTTGGTCAGCGAATTCGAGGCCATGCCGGCCAGCCAGCCAATCGTCAAGGCCGTGGCGATTGTCGCGTATTTGGCGGTTTTTGGATTCATCGTCTCCTCCCTGGACCGCCAGAGGCTATGCCGGGAGAGTCCATGGGTTCAACCGGCCCTTGTGAATCAATCCGGCGACTGATCGGCCATGAAAGCTTCCAGCTTCACGGCCACGACCCCGTCCTTTCTCATGCCCAGCGCGCGCGCCGCCGCATAAGACAGGTCAATAATCCGGTCTTTGACATGGGGTCCGCGGTCGTTGATCGACACCTTCACCGTGCGGCCATTGTTCATGTTGGTAACGCGCACGACCGTGCCGAAGGCAAGCTTGCGGTGCGCCGCGGTGAAATGGAACTGATGGAAGGTGTCGCCGCTCGCCGTCATCTTGCCGTCCTGGGTGGCGCCATAGAAGGACGCGAGGCCGGCCTCGGTGAAAAATGGCTGTTGCGCCGAGGATTGTGGCGCCGGCACCTGGGGCAGCTGTTGCGGCTGGAGCGGAGGTAGTGGCGCCTGTGTGGTGCAGCCTGCCAGGCCGAGCAAGATCAGGAGGACTATTGCGCCGGAAGAGCGAATCTTCATTGGGCGGATAACGCGCGAGGGCGCTCGACGGTTTAATCTCGCCGGACGCCATAGCGGCGCAGCCTCGATCGAAAATCACCGGCAGTTACGACCGGGCGTACATCAAGATCGACCAAGCCACGGCAATGCAGATGGCGGCTATCAACACCACTTTCGAAGATATGCCACCGATATCGCGACTGGCAGGCATGGTCTGCGCAAAATTCAGCTTGGACATGACAAGGTACTCTTCCATTAGGGCGTGTGCACTATACGCCCTTCCACCGGTCGGTCGCGTTACAGGAAATCTTAGCCTTTTATTCAACATCCAGGGCCGAATGGCGGCGAAAGACAGGGTTTGCCTGACGATGCCGGGGCAACCATGGGGGTGCCGCGAACTAATGATTTACCGAGCCCGCGGCAGGCTCCAGGCCGGATTGACGGTATTCGGCCGGCTTGCACCGGCCCGGCGCATTGGGCCGCGCGCTTCTGTCTTCCGGCTTCGGCGATATATAGAATGTGGCCGCGCCGATTTCCAAACCGACCGCGGCTGCGCAATCCACGGCAATGGGCAGGGATTTTGCCTGGAGAGCGACGTCCTCCATCGGACTTCCATCGGCAGCCAGAAACCGGACCTGATAATCGAGGCGGTTGGTCATGGGTTCGCGTGGTTCCTCGCCTTGGGGTCCGGCCGCATGGCAGTCAGTGGGGCGAAGGGCGGCTGCGCCGCGGATAGTCGGGATTCGAGGTGATATAGAAATCGGCGGCGTCGATCTCGTTTGCGATTTCGCCGGCACGGGATGTGGCGATTGTCAGCGTTTGGGCCAGTATGGGCGTGGTCCGAATGAGCGCGCCCTCCGCATCCAGGAAGGCGGCCTGGAAATCTATCAATGCATCCATTCATCCCCCCAAAATTCGGAACTACGGCTGTCTCACCCGCACAACGCGCAGGCGCCATGGCCGTTCCCGGCCGGTCATCACGCAGGATGACGCAAGCCGGGATCACGCATCTGTCAAAAGTGTGACGGGCAGCGCGATTAACATTTGATCAGTTTGATCGAAGGCGCGCAGCATCAAGTCTTCTCATGCCGTGATATCGCGCTCGGCAAGACGCGCGAATGCAATGCGCGGTTGTATGGATATGCATCCAGCCGACTGCCAAAGAGGACAACAAATGATGCTCAGTGGGCGGACGAGCGGGTCGAATCTGTAATTCGAATTTACAGTGTGAATATTCTCAACGCTCGAATGCGCCGAGTTTGTTGAATAATTCGGGACGGCACGGCGGTTGCTTTAAAACGCATGGGCTGGCCATCCCTCCAGCCTTCGGGTGAAGGCCGGCATATCCCAGCCCACAGCAAGTGCCGGTCCTTCACCCTTCAATCGCCCAGGTCTTCTTCGAGATGCGGCCGGCGGTGGAGAACGCTGTGCCTACCAGATGCGCCCGCCGGCGACTTCAACGCTGCAGGAGCCGATGCTGGCGCGGTCCGAACAGGCGCAGACATCCTTTTCCGTCCCGTCGGTCGGGATAGAGCTGCTCCAGATCATGCAGTTCGCTGAATTCGTCGTAGATCAACTGGACGCGGCCAGTCCTGAGATTGATCAGTACATAGCCGTTCTCACCAGCCTTGATCTGGAAATCCTCGAGCTTGGCGTCTTTGTCCCAGACCTTTGCTGCCCGAATGCGCGATTTTATCTCTTCGTCGATGTCCATGACACCTGTTCGATGAGAAAACGCGGGTGGGCCGGTGGCGATCCATGGCAACAGGTCTACATTACGCCTTGCATCACTGCACGCCTTGCGTCACTGCGCATTCCCACGGCTAGAGTTCCCGACGCGCTCAGTTGTTGGGGAACTTTTTGTTCGTTGCGGGAACTCGATGTCTGATCTAGCGTTTCGACATTTCGTCCATGGGGAATACGATATGAAAAATGCCGTTTGTTTCGCATTGTCGCTGGCACTGTCTACGTCGAGTGCATTCGCGAATTCGTCCGCTCTGTCGCCCGGCAGGCCCGCCGGCGTGCACCAGGCGCAGAATTGGGACAGGAACACCACGATGATAATCGCCACGCTTGGCCTGGCAGGATTGGGCATCGCCCTTGCGCTTTCCGCCAATAATGCCGGCGGTCCCACGACCAGCACTGCTGGCACGTCTTCATCCACAACGACAACGTCTACGACGGGCACGACTTCGTAAGCAGGCGAGCAATCGATTCGGATGCGCCGGCGGCAAAAGTGGCCGGCGCCGGCCGCCTATTCGATCGAAAACCATTCTATATTGCCCAGAAGCAGTTCCACCGGGCCGGCCATCAGGCGGGAATCGAAATCCGTTGCTCCCAGAATGCCGTCCCCACGTTCGCCGTCTGACGCCAGGGGAAGCATGATGCGCTCTCCCTGGAAGACCTGATTGCCGGCCTTGAAGAGTTTGCCGCTGCAGTAATAGGCCGTGCGCTCCATGACGACCCTGGTCATGTGCGCCTGCGCCAGGTCGAATATGTGCGGAGGGTGGAGATCCTTGAGCGGCGTGCCGCGGAAACTCTTTCCGAATCCTACCATCGCGCGATTGCCGGCCAGCCGCGCGGTGAAGTCGCCCGAAACGGAATCGTATTTGAATGCCCAAAGCCTCTTGAAGTGAGGCGCCAGATCGCTGGGCGACAGGTCGGACCAGGACGGCATCGGCCTGTCCCGGCAAGCTTGCCTCCAGTGATCCGCAATGGCCTGGAGGGCGGAAGATTCAACTCTGGTCCTGAAAACAGAAAAGCTGTCGGCCGCCAATGCACTCATGCCCGGATATGACGGGGGAAGGCTTTAACAATCCATGGTATCAATAGCGGAGCGACTGGCCGGCACAAGCGCATGCAATGTGTTCTTGGGACGCGGGAGCCTGGTTAATAGTCGATAATGCCCATTGCGCTCATGCGCCGGATGGCGTCGGCGGCGTTGTTGATCGCCGAAGTGATGGCACTATGCAGGTTGCTAAAGGCGAGCGCTGCACCCAGCGCGAGTATAGCGAATATCATAATGGGCTCTTCCCCGGCACTGCCGGAGCAGTCTCTTAAGAAACGGATATACAAATTCGACATGGTGACCCCGAACCGGCGGGCAGGGTACGGGCGGTTGCGCGGCCGTGCCATGACAAGCTCAGCTATTGGCCAATGCCGGGCGGCCCCGACAGGAAAAGTTTCTCCCCCATGGCCACCGGCGTGCGGGTTGCCTGGCCGAAATTCACCATTAACGCGATTCGTTCTGGCAATTCCGCAGCCAGGGCCGCATGCTAACGGGGTTTCGAAGGTTCTCCCTCTGTATTGCCAACTGCCCCGCTGTCACCGGCGGGGCTTTTTGTTTGCAATCGACCGCTGCCTTGAGTCGCGCCAATGCATCCCGCAGGCCCTGGCCTTGCGTTGGAGCCCGAACTGGATCAGACCTGAACGGTTGCCGATTCGATTCCATTCCATCCAGAGTGGTCGTTCATGGTGCTGGCAAAGGCCCTTTCGGGCCGGGATTTGGGATTCGAGCGCCGCGCGGTTCTGCACCTGCGCAAGACGAATTCGCCTGAGACCTTGGCCGGCCTGTGCTGGACGCCGCCGCCGCCTAACAAGGATTATGTGATCATCCAGGACTTCTGGCTGTCGCCCGTCAACCGGCCGGGCGGGCGGATGGCCCCTTGCCCCGCATGCTCGCGCGACACTCCGAAATATTTTCGCGGCTCGCTGGCCTGGTTTCCGGTCGAGAGGGTTTATCGCTGCATCGGGCGCGATTGCGCCGGCCAGCACGTCGGCATCTTTCAGGCCCGGCTTGCTCGCAAGGATCACGAGGCTGCGCGGCAGTACGCGGCGGACATCCAGTTCGCCTACGACAATCTGGGTCTTGTACCGCAAATGATCGCCTGTGTGGAAAAGCTCCTGCTCGCGGCAATGGAAATCGAGCGGCTTGGGCACCAACTTGGACGCGTTCCGGCAGTCCGCAAGGATCTGTATGAGCGCACCAGGTGGAATGATGGCCAGTTGCTGATCTACCGGGAAACAAATATTCCCATCTACCTGGGGACACTGCAGGGCAGGGGTCTGCTGCGTGGTCGGATGCGCTGTTCGCGCCAGTTGCGCATTCTCGCGCAGATGCTTTGCGCCATAAACCGGGGCATGGACGAACAGGCCCGCGAATGGCTGCAGACGTATGAACCCAATGACGAAACCCTCGTTCAGGCTCGCACGGTTCTGCGCCAGTGCGCCAAGACCTACGCTCAGGCTCGCGAGACGGTCGCGGAGGCATTTGAATTCTTCACCGCGGATAATTTCGAACTGATCGGCAGCTTCGGCGCGCATCCGCTGAACGCAAATCATTTCATTGTAAGGAGCGCGAAAGGGGAATTCCGGGTCAGGTCTGGGCAGAAGGAAATGACGGTGCGGCCAAAACGAGCGCTATTGGCCGGGCTGCCCGACTGGCCCGAATTCCGAGAACCCGGTCCGCAAGCGCCGCGCGGGACCCGGCACAACTGGATTTTGTAGGCTTGCCCTTACTTGCTCTAGGACGTACCTGTCGACGCGCCCATTGTATCGAACGTGGCAGAGCAGCTGCCCGATGCCGCCGCAATACCGGTAGCCAAGACAGCCGCAAAACCAATCCAACCCAACACAGATCCCGCATCCATTTGCGCTTAGCTCCCGTCGTCGCCGGTTTCGCGCCTTGTCGAAACCGGGCTGAAGCCGGCGCACTTTATGGTCGCCCATTTCGGTACCCTCAGCCCGATGGGCGACGGCCTTCGCCACGGCGTAGCTGCTGGCCGCCTTTCCACTTTGAATAAGCAGCTCCATCCGTGGATAAAGACGCGCATCCGTGACGGCGTAGGGGCTGCGGGATTTTCGCGGCTTTGGCTTGGGCCGCCCATAGGCCAGGGTGATCACCTCGCTGCGCAAGACAAGGATGTTGCCCCACTCGCCCTGGCGGGTATTGGGCGTTGCCGCGCAGATGGGCGGCGAAAAGTTTTGACTGCGCGCTTGTCCCGGCCGCGACGGCCATCTCGTCAGGCCTGCGAAATTCGCCCCAGACCAGATAGCTGATCGCTTCTGCGCCAGTGACGTAAGCCGGCCGCCAGGGCGAGACATTGGTCCGCCGCGATCTGAAGCTGAGAGGCGTCGAGGCCGGCACCCAGGCGCGGCAATATGCGGCCCTGGGCGACGCCCAATCGCGCCAGGGCCATTATGACGATGCCATCAAGGCATATCAGCAGGCGCTGACGCTGGCCCGTATACCGGACTCCTATCGCCCCGACCTGGTGTCCCATATCCTGGTGGGGCTCGGCCAGGTCCAGTCGGAGAAAGGCGATTTCCATCCCGGACAGCGCAATATCCGGGAAGCTCTCGACCTGGACACCAAGACGGCTGGCGCCAACAGCAACGACGTGGCGCGCGACCTGGAGACGCTGGCCGAATCCCAGGCCGACCATGGCGACCTGGATGGGGTGCGCGCCTCCTACAAACAGGCACTTGCCGTGCGCATGAAGATGCAAGGGGCTTCACATCCCCGCGTGGCGGAGGATCTGAATTCTCTTGGCACCATCGCCTACTTCCAGACCGATGCGGCATCGGCGGAGGACTATTACCAGCGCGCCTTGACCTCATATCGCGTCGTATTGGGAGAGGACCATCCGGAAGTCGCAACCACCATGAACAATGTGGCGCTGCCGAAGCTGGAACGCTGCGATTTCGCCGACGCCGAACCACTGCTGAAACATGCCGTCTTCGTCATTGAAAGCCAGCGCAATGGGGACTTCGACGACCTTGCCTTTGAGTATGAAAATTATGGGCGGACCGAGCACGGCCTCAGCCACCTGCCTGAAGCTCGGGCGCTGTTCGAGAAGGCGCTGGTGGTGGCGCGCGAGCACAAACACCGCAATCTGGCACCGATCCTGGTTGATCTTGCCGACATGGCTTGCAGCCGCGGAGATCTCCAATCGGGCCTTTCCATACTCGATGAAACGGCACCGGTCATGGCCAAGACCTATGCCGACGTCCCCTGGCGATCCGCCTGGGTACAGGTCATTTGCGCTGGCTACCTGCTGGGCAGGGGCCGGAACGACGAAGCGGTCCAGCTGCTGCAAGCCAATGTACCGGTACTGGAGAAGCGCTGGGCAAAATCCACAATCTACGGTTTCAGGGCCGAACAGTTCCGGAGCCTGGCCGAGGCGCACTGCGTGGCCTCATGACGCAGAATTAACGGTATGGCCAGAGCGGGCTCATATTGGCAGATTAGCGTATGGTGCTGGAGCGCCGGGACATAACAAGTGTTTTCCATCGTGCTTATTGCCGGCTTTGTTGCCGCAGGACCGCCTGTCCGTGATCGGCGGATCGAAATGCCGATCGCTCCTCCGCGATGCATGAACAGTGCGGGCGGGGATTGCAACGCCCCGTTCTCGACGATGCCCTCCCAGCCACCGCCTCCCATGCGCGATTGCCCGGAAGGGACTTCGCTGGGTACGGTCCGGCCTGGCGTACGGTACTGCGTCCCCGATAGAGCGATCGGACAGTGATGGCTTTGCCAGGAGCGTTCGTGGCCTTCGCCGGCCGCGACGGCCTGCAGCCGGGTGCTGCAAAGCCGTCACGCTTATGGCTGTCAAACTTGTGGAAAGGCTATTTCACCCAGTCCCGCTTGATGCGGTAGGCAAGGGTGACGACGATGGCGACAATAGAAGCGCCGATAAAGGCGATGCCCAGTGACGCAAACATCGTTGCCAAGTATGAGCCGATGACCGGTATGGCCTCAAGCGATTTGGCGCCAAGGACCAGAACAATCGTTATCAGGAAGTTTCTGACGTTCTTCTCCGAATTGTTCTTGATCGCTGCAATGCCGCCGAAAATAAGAAGCAATGGCGGTATCAATGGAGCAGAGACAAAGGCGGATACGATTGCCAGAATGACGGCCAGCGCTCTTGCCGCCGCAGAGATCTCATTCATTTTTCCCTCCCACTATTTGTTATTGTGCACTCCCTCGCGCAAATCGCCTGTCGTCCAAACAAGCTAGCAAAACCTGTCCAAAACTTCACGCGGTATATGGCGTTGTCCGAAGCCATTGGCAGTGCTGCCGGGGGCGTGCGGCAAGTGGCATACATCTGCGACAGTCGGAAGGGTTGATCCGACTGCGCTGCAGCATTTTAGGTGACCAAGGGATTCGCCGTCGAGATCGGGCCGGCTCTCGCAATCCTGGAGAGCAAGCATTCCGAAGTCGCCAACCGGTGGAGACAAAATGCGCCCGATGCGATCAGGATGAAGCGCGGCCTGCTCTTTCAAAAGAAAGTGTGCGAGCTGGTCTAGCGTTTCGTCGGTTGGCAATCATGGAAAGGCCCGGCGCAGTGATTCAATCTGACCCTGACTTGCTCGTGGCTTGTGTCACTCAATTAGAGCAATGCGGAGACCAGAACCGCGAGGACTACCCAAAATGCAAGCGAGCCGCCAAATATCCAGAGCACGCTCAGATCAACGCGCGCCCTTAGCCCGTTCGGAATATCGGTCACCCCAAGCCCCTGCCCAAAGACAAATCAGGCTAATCAAGAATCGGTCCGATGCGAACGCGGCTGAAGAGGCAGGGGTTCAAAGGCCTTTGAGCAGTTTCGTGTGATACGATTGAATATCACGAAGGCAAAAAAGGCGCCGCGGGCCGGGTGCCCGTCATGCACGGCAAAACATCGCGCTGACGGAATTTTAGCCATGACCGGGCGAAATTGTTGTCATTGGTAACTATGCCGGCATAGTGAACCCGCTGAGGCCTTTTTGCCTTCGAAGCCTGGGGTCTAAGCACGGCTTGGCGGCACTACCCCCCGTCAAGCCTCATTGGTTATCAGCCAGTCATTTGGAATGTTTGCGTGAGTGAGTGTTGCGAGCCAAAGCCCGCTGTTGAGAACCGAAACGCAATGCGGCGGCGCGTGCTGTTGTCGGGGGTCATATACGTTCCAAAGTCCCATTCGACATTCGATTGTTCGATCAGGGATCTTTCGGATTCCGGCGCGAGAATAGACGTTCGCGCAGGCGCGCTCATTCCCACCAGGTTCCAGCTGATCAACGTGAAGGACCAGATTGGCTATGAGGTGCAATGCGTCCGGCGCAATGGGCGGGAGATGGCGCTCAAGACGCTGCGGTTGATCCCGTTGGCGGATGCCTCAAGCTTTGAAGCGCGTCAATTGCGGCGGTTATTGGTGGAGCGGCTGCAACGTTAGGGTCGCTAAGCTATGAACCCATATGAATCAGCAGGCTCCATTCCAGGCATATGACCAGGGCAAATGCCAACACAGTTATGCTGGATACTCCTCCCAGGTCGCGGCTGTGAGACAAACCATGGTCGAAGTTCAATTTGGACATGACATCACGCCTGGTGTTTGGGGCGCTTGAATTATACGCTTTTGTCCCGCGCCGGCGGTTTAAGGAAATTGGTCGCCTTTGAACCAAATCAAACCGGTATCACGGCCCGAAAGGGAACCGCAGGCTTTATCCGAAGAGGCCGAAGCCTGGCGTCGAAACGACCAGCTGCACTCCCAACGCGTAAAGGTCAAATGTCGTCAGTGAAAAGGCAATGCCATACAGGCAACTCAGCAAGACTTCGCCTGAACGCCAGTTACGCACGACGCCCTCGGCCAGCGGACCTGTCAGCGGTCCCAGAAGCAGCCAAGGCATAATGGCTTTGAAATACTTGCTTGCCATGGTTCACCACGAATCAACGCGGGGCCGTACGCGATTGTTCCATCCCATGGAGGAGCCAACAATCCCAAATCGTTTGATTCATCGCGCCTATGCGGCGACTCACACCAAGTCATCAAGGCTTGATTGATCGGGGGCGGACCGACATGTGCTCCGCCGGCAAGCAGAATCTCAGCTGGCTCGAACGTGACCGCTGCTGCTGCGATAGAAGATGTGATTACCTATCTGGGCAGTCTTCTTCAATGTCGGAGCCCAGAACGGGCTCACCCAGGTCGCGTGATAATGGGTGGCGCCGCCGGTTGTGTTATGCAGCGAAACCTCGCCGGTGAGTATTTGTGCCGCGAGTTCTTCAGACTTCTTCCAGGCCGATTCTTCGCGGGGACGATCGAGATCGCCGTTACAGGTGAACGAGAACTGGCAACCCGGATGGCCGGAGCCTTCATAGACTACCGCACAGATGGAATGACCGAAATTGCCGGCGTTCATGCGGTGGAATACGACTTCGGCGACAGCCTGCTCGCCAATACGGCCCTCGCCGCGCGCCTCGTAATATAGGACCTGCGCCAGGCAGCGATGCTCGGCGATCAACTGGGTCAGCACCAGGTCGGGGTCGTTTTTCGGCGCCCGCACGACCATGGGTTTCGCCGTGACGGGGCTATTCGGACGATAGCCCAGGGCGGACCCAAGAGCAGCGCTTGCAGTGGCCAAGACAATGGCCATGGCAACGACCAACACGCGGTCTGATCGTGATATCGCATCGTTCGAGTGCATCTGTCCCACCTGCGGACGGAATTAACCTGTCCCGGGATCACGTGCATAAGCCGTGCCGGGGGCGGTTAACCGTTCTTTGGCCCGCAAAGTGGGTGTCGCAGGCCGCTATTAAGGTGACCGGGATGCCGACAAGGGACGCTGGGGCCCAGCTGCCGGGACGTTCCTGCTCGCCTGCCATGGCTCCCGCTACTGTCCCGCCTTGGGCACATGCGCGAGTTCGTGATTGCGATTGACGAACGGGAAGCACGCGAAGAAGCTCATGATTGTCAGCTTCCGTGACGGGAGGAACGAAATTAAACTCTTGTTGCTGGTACTGGCGCTGTTTCTGTGTCCCTGCGGTCCGCTGGCCGCGGACGGATCGCAATGTTCACGGTCCACCGTCAAATTCGAATTCTTGCCGGACGGCCGCATCCGAATTCCTGTTACAGTCGAAGGCCGCAAACTGTCTTTCCTGCTTGACACGGGTGGAGTCAGCACCACCATCAAATGGCAATATGCCAAAGAGATGGGGTTGCCGGTCAGGCAAAGCGAGGTCCCGCTGATGGGCGTTGGCGGAAGCTCGTTGAACTTCTATGTCACAGCAGAAAATTTTTTGGTCGGAGATGTGCGCGTCGAGAACCGGCCGATATTCATAGAGTCGCGGAACCTTCCTTATGCCGATGGCACGCTGGCATCCGATATTCTGCAGGATTATGACGTCGAGATTGACGTTGCGGGCGGCGGGGTAAGCCTGATTTCGCCGGACTATTGCAACCAGACCGGCACCGCCATGGTCGCGATGGACGTTGGCCCGCATGGGCATGTGCGCTTTCCCGTCAAGATCGACGGCAACACCATCGTGGCGACCTTGGATACCGGTTCTGCCATATCCTTTGTCAGCATGAAGGGTGCTGTCGCGCTGGGGGTCTATCCCAACTCACCAGGTTTGGCCCTGATGCGCGACACCGGCCGGTATCAGATCTATTCCTACCCCTTTCATTCGCTGGATTTTCGCGGCGTCGCGGTGAAAAATCCGCGCATCGCGGTTGTCAGCGATGGCTTCATCCCGGAAAAGGCCGGCGACCTGGTGTTGGGGATGGATGTTCTGCGGCAAATTCACTTCACCATCGGCTACGGCGAAAAGCGGCTGTTCATTTCGGCTGCGCCTGCCAAATGATGCCGTTGCGTGTGGCGCCGTGATCCCTGTATTCGATCCCCCCAAGCTGGGGCCAGGTGGTGTGGGAGGTGGGGCGCGCGAGAGCTCCTCCTACCCGATTGCGAGCGGCGGGGTATCTCGAGCGATGGCATGGGGATAATGAACGCGCCATGCTTGCGCGCTATTGCTAAAGCAATTGGCGGAGCCCGATTGCTGCGGTCACGAGCCGGCCTCCACACAAGTAAAGGTCCCATGTGGTCAGCCAGAGGGCCATCCCGTACAACCAAGCCAGGGACACTTCGCCGGCGCGCCAATTGCGCAGAATGCCCTCAGCCAACGGGCCTGTCAGCGGGCCGAGCGCCAACCAGGGCAGAACGCCCTTGACGTATTTTGCTGTTGTCATATCCGCCCCACATGCCCGCAGCCAAACCGCCACCTGAGCCTAGTGCCGCCTTGTCTGCAAATCCACCCCTCTTCGCCAAGGCTTCGGAGGGCCTAGTCAATTATAGGTCTGTTCGTCAGGCACCGACGTAAGATAGAACTTGGCCGCGCCGAGTTCGGCGCCAATCGCCCGTGCGCGATCAGAGGCGATGGACAAGGACTCGGCCAGGACGGCTACGTCCTCCAGCAAGATGCCCTCTACGTCCAAAAAACTGACCTGATATTCGTGCAGGCTGTTCATGATGGGCCATCGCACTCTCGCCACCCAGACAGTCTGGACCCGGTTCCGGGCGAAAAGCGGGCACGATTTTGTCCCTTTCGGGATAAGGCAAGCCATTGAAAACGCGCGATTCCCTTTATGGTGCCAGTGATAACATGGACACGGAGGCCCGTTTCGATGTCCCTGAGCCGCGCACGCGGTGTCGCATGACTATAAAAGGCGAACACATCATCTTGGCTGCGGAATGGAGCGTACGCGCAACACATGATTCCGGTTTTGGAAACTGAGCGGCTGATGCTGCGCGCGTACCGATTGGAAGATTTTCGCTTCCACGCCGCCATATGGGCCGACCCGCGCACGACACGCGATTTCGGCGACACCTTTGAAGCATTTGACGAGGAGCTTTGTTGGCTTCGCTTCCTGCGCGCTTTCGGACAATGGCAACTGTTCGGCTACGGATGGTGGGGCTTGGAGGACAAGGTCACAGGACACTACATAGGGTCCGTGGGCTTCTTTCAGGCCAAACGCGCCATGGACGTTTTCTACCGTGACACGCCGGAAGCCGGCTGGCTGATTGCGCCCGACCTGCATGGCAGGGGCCTTGCCACCGAGGCGATGGGAGCCGCGTTTGCCTGGGCTGACGCCAATATCGCTGCACGGGAAACTTGGTGTATGATCGGACCCAAGAATATCGCATCGCAAAAAATTGCCGAACGCTTTGGTTATCGCCGCGCGCAGGAAGCGCATTACAAGGGCGAAAAAGTGTTGACCTTCCTGCGGCCACGCGGGGGCCAAGCATGACAGCAGGACGCTGAAACAGGAGCATGCCGTGATCTGCAAATGCCCGGCTGCCGTTTCTTTCGTTATTGCGGCCGCCGGTTTATTTTCACCTAGCGCGTTCGCGCTGCCCCCCGCAACACCTGATGATGCGGCAAAGCGGTGGCTGTTGATTGTCGATGGCGGTGACTACGCGACGGGCTGGGAACGCGCAGGCGAGCCGTTCAAGACCCAGATCACAGCATTCGTCCTGCAAAGCAAGATCGCACCCGTGCGCGAGCCGCTCGGCGCGATTATGCAACGCACACTTTTCCATGTGACGTTTTCGAATACTGCGCCGGGTCTGCCGGAAGGAACGTATGCCGCTGTGCAATTCAGGTCCCGCTTTGCCAACAAGGATGCAGCAGGCGAAACAGTCTGGCTGGACAGGGAAGGCGATCGCTGGGCGGTCATTGCCTATTTCATTGGGCCCGACTTTCCAAAAACCGCCGGACCTGGTTTAACTGCACCGGATCGGAGGCGGTCGGCTGCCGACTTATCCGCCACACCGGGCATCAAGGACTGTACGCGCGAAGAAATGGTTCAGGCGCGCATCGCAGACTTGAATGGTTACACAAACGCACCCAAATGCAACCTGCCGCAATGAACCGAACGGCTTCAAGGACCTTTGAGATTGCCGGCGCGATGCGGGTAGCCGAGTGACCTGAATGCGGCTTATTGTGGGAGCGGTTGAATCAAGAGGTTCCCGGAATGCCAGGTCGAAAACCTTCGTCGCCGGCTGACAGGCGCAAGAATCCTGCCCGGAGTAACGACCGCCGCGCGTCCAAATCGCGCAAGAGAGAGTATCGCGTCGTGCCTCGTGGCGAGCGCTGGAATGTTGAATGCGACGGTAAGGCGACGGGCTCACTTGCCGATGATGTGAACACAGCGATCGGATTGGCGATGGCGCGTGCGGAGCAGGATATTCGCAGCGGAATAACTGCATCGGTGAGCGTCGAGGAAAAGGAAGGGACGAGCCGCCACGTTTGGCCCTGAAGGTATGACCGGGTCAGTGGCGGAGTGTGGCAGGGCGGGTGTGGCCTTTGTCCATTCCGGCCGCCGCAGGGGCGACCTGCACGGGCTGGTGTTTCGGCGGTTGATCGTCTTGCGCCGCCTCCAATTGTGCTGCTTTCGCCGACAGCTCCACGGCGACGAGCAATATGTCATACCAGCGCGATTCATTGCCCGCGAAAGATAAGATACGGATCGCCTCACCTTTGCCGTGCCAGCAGGCGCTGAACATCGTGGTGCGTTTGCCATGTGCCGGATCGTTTGGCCTGTCGCAAAACAGGATGGTCAGAACATAGTCCTCGATCGGATTCGCCTGCAAATACAGCGCTTCATCCCAGCAAGACGCTATCGGTTTGGGGTTGTGGTGGAATGGCGTTTCGTAATGAAGCAGGAATCCGCCCAGGCGTGCTTCTCTGTACCTGCGCTTGGTACCGTCAGCGCATTCAACTTGCTGCTCGACACCCTTGTTCTCGATAAAGGCGACAAGCTCCGCGCGAAGTTGTTCCGCCTTTTGTTGTCTGGTGAGCATCGGCAACTTCACACAGGGATCGATCCGCACCAAACACTAGCAGATATGCGCGGCCCCTCAATCCCGGGTGCTGATGGCCAAAGGCCGTCGACAGGGCTCAGTCCGCCGGTGGCAACGGTTACGCTGGCCCGCCAACCCATTTGCAAAGCTTGCTTTTTCGACGCCGTCTTGAAGCATGCCACGCGGTGCTCGACAGGCCGCTTTCCGTGTTATGATCGAAGCGGCTGGAGTCGCTCGGATCAATCGTGACGGGATGGGCGTTGGCATTGTTCGAGTTTCAGCGGACTTTTGCTCCTTATCAGTGCATCTCTCACATTGGATCAACTTCAGCCAGCACACGTTTTTACAACGGGCGAGTGTGATGGACATCGACGAAGAAATTCTGGCGCGCGTCCTGGCCGCAAAGGCTTGGGATAGGAACGCCAAGCTGGAGGACTTCCAGATCAAGGCGGCCGGTAACGGTTATGTGTTGATCAATCTCAAGACGCGCCGTGCCCAATTGATCTACGATGAATTCAGCGAACTTCACGATCTGGAACAGATTTTGCCGGAAGGCCAGAGAGAGAAAGACTGATCTCCGTTGGTCTGGCCTTACAGGGTTTTTCCGGCAGCCTGATGCGCGTATTCATCCGCGTCGTACCAACCGCGCGAGGCCTTCACCTTCAATTCCGCATCGAGATCCCATTCTTCCCATCCGCTGATGGCCAGGGGCTGTTTCGTCTTGGAATGGGTCCCGGTGAACGTCCAGAGATAGGCAATATGATTGCCGGCGCAGCGGACCTTGTCGCAAACCAGGGTCAAGTCCGGCACGTCGGAGAAGAAGCCGGCGGCCATTTCGGCAATGCCAGCGTGCCCCAGCCAAGGCTCGCCACGATTGATGGCGATCCACCCATCCGTCGCGTAGAACTCCGCCACGGCCTGCGGCGATCCGGAGTTCCAAGCGGCTGTATAGGCCTCGGTAATTTCCCTGACCTTGCCAGGATCGATCATGATTGCGCCCCCGCCAAGCCCCGGTGCAATTTGACCTACGATTGCGGATGGGGCTCTTGCGAGCGCATCACTGCGTAGAAGTCGTCGACGCTCACGGCGATTTTGTGCCTTTCGACCCTGATGATTTGGTCAATCGTTATCTTGGAAAGCTGAAAGCGGTTGGCCAAGTCACGGGCAGATTCGCCACGCTGGTAGGCAGCAAAAATTTCGCGATTTCGCGTCGCTGTCTTGTGAACGATCATTGCGGGAGCTCCACGCTTCGCGGAGCAAAGTGTACCCACAGGCCCGGCGGGACGCTAGTTCCACCAGCCGATATCGGGACGCCGGGGATCATACATTTTGGCAAGATCACGATAGCCAGCCGCCACCCGAAGCCAGGTGGACTTGGCGAAGTCATCCTCGGCCTTTTCGGCCTGCCGTTTGGCTTCTTCTGCCTTGGCCAGATATTGGTCGTAACGCTCCGCAATGGTCATGTTCGGACGGCCCGGTAGACCTGAGCCCTCCTAATGCTCAAACCGCACACTGGTTCCAGCAGGTGACTGTGAGAGGAGGAGGTGCCGCAAAGGAAAAGACCCAGGGAAATGGGGGTAAACCTCCGGGTATTGGTCCGGATCTACTCAGTCATAGCCGTTATAGCACACTCGCTCTGGTTGTGGTGCCCGGATTTCAGAGTGAGCGCCACACTTTCCGTTGGGGCGGGATTTTAGGCGATCCTTGAGAGAAAGCTGGACGGTTCGAAGGCGCCCAGCCCTTTCGCAATTGAAGTGGAACTGCGCGACCCGGGCGTTCGCGCGCCCAACCCGCATGAATGACCTGCGCAATGAAAATCGGAAGGTAACCGAACGAGCATCATGGCAATGCAGGTGCGGATCGACGCCGCCAGCCCTGCTTGATGTCCTGTCGCCAATGCGGCTTAACACGGAACGAAGTTCCAATCGCGTGGGCGATGGCGGGAACCGACGGATGCTCGGCCGCCGCTTTCTATTGCCCGGCCCGGCCGCCTTCGTATTTAATTGGTCTGGTAGCTGCCGACGTTGCCAATCTACCGCAAGACACCTGACTTTGTGCAGGTCTCCTAGGCGCGACAGTCACTGGCAAGTGATTCCGCTTCCTGGGAATGCCCGAGCAATCTACCAAAATGACCAATGCAGCCAACAATACTCCAGCGACCGAGCCAAACCACGGAGGCGGTCTTTTTGCTGCGTTACGGCGGCATAAAGGGCTGATTGATGCGAACGACGGCGAATTGAATGGCA
>DATKEP010000025.1:0-86677 GCA_035512055.1 Rhizomicrobium sp. | reverse complement strand
CAGAACCACCATCCGCCCCAGCCCAGTTCGTAATAGGCCCACCAGCTACCCAGCGCGATGCCGCAGGTGAGCGCAATCCAGGCGGTCAGCATGAAGGGCCGCGCGGCCCTTGCCCATCCTTCCTCACCCACAAGTAGCGCGGCCGCCGCATACGCAAATGATGCTGACAGGCCGACATAGCCTGCATAGAGCATTGGGGGATGCATGGCCAAACCGGGATCCTGCAATAGCGGGTTCATGCCCGCGCCTTCGAACGGCGCCGGGTCGAGCCTCAGGAACGGATTGGAGGTAAATATTATAAACAGAAGAAATGCTGCTGCCACCAGGCCCTGCACGCCCAGTGCGCCACTGGTCAGCCGCTCGCCGCCGCGCTGCAATCCAGCCACGATAGCGGCATAGATCGACAGCACCAGAACCCACAAAAGCATCGAGCCTTCATGGTTCGCCCACACACCGCTGATCTTGTAGACCAGGGGCTTCAGCGTGTGGCTGTTGCTGGCCACATCGAAAATCGAAAAGTCCGAAACGATGAAGGCATAAGTGAGCGTGCCAAAGGCCAGCGCCACGAACACCAGAAGCCCCATCGCCGAACCTGCCGCGATCCGCCGCGCAGCGAAATCGGCGGGGCGGGTACCCATGAGACCGGAAACTGCCATCACCAGCGCCAGCGCCAGGGCAAAGCAAAGCGACAGCTGGCCCAGTTCGCCTGTCACTGGGAGCCTTCCTGCCAGCGGCCGCTGCGCTTGAGAGCCGCCACGACCTCCGGAGGCATATATTTCTCGTCATGCTTGGCGAGCACCTCGGTGGCAACAAAAGTGCCGCGTGCATCCATCGACCCCGTGGCGACCACGCCCTGGCCTTCGCGGAAGAGGGCCGGCAGCACGCCATTGTAATCGGCGGCGATAGTGCTCTTGCCGTCGGTGACGCGAAAACGCACATCCGCGCCGGCACCGTGACGCACACTGCCCTTTTCCACCAGTCCGCCAAGGCGGAAGGCGACGCCCTCGCTCACCTGCTTGTCAGCCACATCCGTGGGGCTGCGGAAGTACATGGTGTTCTGGCCCAAGCCATAAACGATCACGCCTGCGAGCACGCACCCCGCTGCCAATAGGGCGGCGGCAAAGGCAAGGCGACGCTTTTTCTTGGCGTTCATCTAGTGGTGGCTGGCCATATGCAGGATCTGATCGGCGATGCCAGTATCATAGGCCATGCCGTCCGGTGTAAGCGCGATATTATGCGGCCATTCGCATTTGATCAGGCCCTTGCGGGCCAGCGCGTTCCACACATTCTGGTTTTCCAGTCCGGTTGCATCGCTGGCCCTGACCACGGCTTCGCCCAGATGGAAATGATCGCCATGGGCATGGGGGAACTGGGTGATGGCAGTATCGCCTTCCGGTGTCGGATTGGAGGCGCCGGGAATTTTCGCGATCGCCTGCAACAGGGTCAACGTGCGCAGTTGCAGCGGATTGAGCTTGGAGGGATTGGGTTTGGATTGGGCCATGAACGGGATCGGTCAAAGAAAACGGCCGGGACCATACAGTCCCGGCCGCTGCCTAGCCAAGAGTTCTTTGACGCGAGGGATTTTGGCCTTCCAAGCAGGAGCGCGGAGCGACGTGGGCACCTAGCCCATGAGCGATCGCGCGACGAACTTGGAGGCCAAAAGACCCGCGTCAGCGGTGGCGAAACCCGCCATGGAAGCCTCGCCCAAATCCGAAACCGAAGGTCACGCTCGGACCGTAGTAGTACGGATAATAGGGATAGGCGCCATAGCCATAGTAATAGGGCGGCGGCGGCGGATAGGGATAGCCATAGCCCGGAGGCGGCGGCCCGTAAGGACCATAAGCAGCCTGCTGTCCGTCTTCGTGCATGCAGGCATAATAGGCATCGGCATAAGCCGCCCGCACATCATTGGCGGCATGGCGAGCATTGTCAGCGCCAACCGCGGTTCCGGCGATCAGGCCCGCGCCCGCGCCGGCTGCGGCGCCAAGACCGGCATTACCCGCGGCCGCGCCCAGAACGGCACCAAGCGCGGCGCCACCCAGCGTGCCGCCGATCGTGCCATTGGCCTGTTCGTGGCTCGCGGCTTGGTCCGGCGTGGTGTAACCGGTGCGCGCCGCGGCATCGCGGCGGCAGAACATGTCGCGCTCGGCTTGCGCCTGCTGGGCCGACGGCGCGGGCCCTTGCTGGGGTCCGCCCTGATAACCAGGCGGCGGCGCATAGCCAGGAGGCGGCGCATTATTTTCATCGTCATAGTCTGGTGCGCTGCGAGCGCTGTTGGGCATATTTGCGGGCGGCGCATTCGCCGGCTGCGCCAGCGCGGTTCCGCCCAGCAGGGCGGCCATCAAGCCGACAATGATCGGTGTGCGGAACATCGGCAATGTCTCCATATTCGCCCCTTCCGGCGTTGTACGTAGGAAACGCCGATGCCGGTTCAATGTCAAAGCTAAGATAAAGGTAATTTCGCGCTTCCCGGCAGAGCCGTTCATGCGGCATTCAGGAAGGAATTGAAACGCTTTAGCTGGCTTGCGTGGTTAAGGGACGTTTAGGCTGCGGCCGATTGCGCAGCGCGCCCGCGCCGGCCCAAAAGTTCCGCCTCTTCCTCGCTGAACAGGATGGCGGTCATTTCCATACAGAATTTGAACTGGGCGGTGGCGGATTCGTTCTGGGGCTCGGCCTTGAGTGCCTTCACCAGATCCTCATTGTACCGCTTGAGCAGACTGCACAGTTCCTCCGAGGTGGCGTGCTGCTTGGCGGCAAAGGATGCGGCAGCGGCAAAGTTGCGGCTGCCCGTGACAAGGCGTGCATAGCGCAACGCCATTTCGCGCTTTTCGGGAGCCAGAGGCTTGCTGAAATCGGCGCCGGTGGCCTTGTGCATGGGCAATGCCGCGCCGACCTCGCGCGGGGCACGGTCCATGAAACTTTCCATGACCTTGCCGATCTCCACGCGCTCGGTCAGCAGGCGCTTGCCCCACTCGCCCTGGCGCTTGAGCTCGATCTCCTTGACGATGTTGCTGGAAAGATCGGCGAAGGCCTTGACCTCTTCCATCAGTTTATCGGCGTTGAAAATTGGATGGCGCGTCACCTGGATGGATTCCTTGAGCGCCTCCATGCGCGCAAACAGGATCTCGCCGACCAGCCCCATATCAGTCTTGGAGATCAGCGTTTCATCCGTATGACGTGTCACCAGCATGGGCAGGCGCAGCGCCTCCCAAGGCCGGCTCAACCGGTTCATTGTGATCACGGCAACATAGGGCGCCGCATCGGGATAGGTTTGCGCAAGCTGATTGTAGATTTCGCGAACTTCCCAGACCAGTTGTTCGTTGAAATTGGCGACGGGCGCGGGCAACAGCGCGCTCAATCGCTCGATGACCTCGCCCGCCGAAAGCAACAGCGCCATTTCGGCGGCGTCTGCCACGGCAAAGGCGTCGCCCAGGCATTTCTGCGCCGCTTGACGGCCGGCCTCGGTCGATAGCGCCCGGCAGATCGCTTCGGCGGCGACCGGCCAGAATTGCGCGGCACGCGCAATCGCACCGTCGAACCGATCTTTCAGGACTTCCAACTTTGTGTCAGTGACATAGTCTTGTGCGGCATCGGGAATCAGGGTCAGCGAGACCCAATTCCACACCGGCACGAGCGAGCCGCGGGCAATCGCGGCCTTTTGTTTGACCTTTCGCGGCTGGCAGGTGAGCAGATCCTGGAACGGCCGGCAGAAAAGCCGCAGCGGCGTGGGCCGGCGATCATTTTGCTCGCGCCTCAGTGTCGGACGCAGGCCCTCCAGAATCACCTCGTGGGGCAGGCCACGCCCGTCCATCAGGCGGTCGACTTCCACCGCCATGGCCAGACGTGCCGCCACCGGTCCGGGCAAACCGCCGAGAAACGCTTTCAGCAATCCTGTCTTGTGGTCAGGCATCATAACAAAAGTGCAGCCTCCCTGCTGCGGGTGACTACATTAGCGCTCCTATCGTTAACGGCTTGTTTCTGGTAACGTTTCATTGGATGCTTGGGAGCTCAAGTTGGGCAAGAAGACCGCCCATGGAGCTTTCCCCCAGCTCGAAAAAACCACCGTAAAGCTTGGAAATGTCCCGGACGATGGCCAGTCCCAGCCCCGATCCGGGTACACTCTCGTCCAACCTCTCGCCCCGCTCGCCAACCTGGCCGCGCTGTTCGGCCGACAGGCCCGTCCCATCATCCTCGATCCGGAAGACCAGCCGGGCCCCATTTCTTTCACACCGGACCCGCACGGTGCTTCTTGCCCATTTGCAGGCATTATCGATCAGATTGCCCAGCATCTCTTCCAGGTCCTGGCGCTCGCCGCGGAAATAAAGTTCGTCCGCGCAAAACGCATCCACCGCGATGCCCCGCGCGGAATGGATGCGCGCGATCACGCGCGCGAGATCTTCCAGCACGGCAGAAACCTGCGTGCGGTTGCCCAGCACATCCAGCGAACCCGCGGCGCGGGCGCGCGACAGATAATGATCGACCTGGCGGCGCATGGAAAACACCTGGCGCTTGACCATTTCCGCCAGCACCGTCGCGCCTGGATCTTTTTCATGCGCGTCGGCCTCGGCTGCCAACACCGAGAGCGGCGTCTTGAGGAAGTGCGCAAGATTGGACACATGGGTGCGGGCGCGGCCCACAACTTCCTCGCTATGCTGGATCAGCGAATTGAGCTCGCCGGCCAAGGGTGCGATCTCGGTGGGAAAGCGCCCATCAAGCCGCCGCGCCTTACCGTCGCGGATGCGGGTGAGGGCTTCGCTGACCTGCCTGAGCGGCAAAAGACCAATCCTTACCTGCACAAGAATGGCGCTGATCAGTCCCACGCCCAGAAGCAGGAACGACCAGAACAGGGTGCCGTCGAATTCCGAGGTCTGGCGATCCACATCCGCCATGTCGCCCGCGACCAGGAAGGTATAGCTGTCCGGAGTATTGTCGTCGGGCGTGAGGTCCACCTTGCGCGACACCACCCGAAGGCGCTGGTTTTCGGGCCCAACCGCGCTGCCCCAGGTCAACGGCCCTTTTGTGATCTGATTGAACGGATTGATCTCCTTGTCGAATAGCGAGCGCGAAATCTGTCCGGCGCCATTGCCCTGTCTGATCTGATAGTAGAGACCGGAATAGACGCGGGCGAACTTGGCATTGAGAACGCGGTCATTCAGCATTACCCCGCCATTGGGATCGGGCTCGGCGGCGGCGATCAGTCCGTCCATGTCGGCTTGAAGCGCGGAATCGAAATTGTTCTGCGCCGCCATGCGGAAGGCATTGGACAGGACGGCCCCGCCCAGAAAAAGCCCCAGCAAGGTCCATATCGCGGCCGCCGCAATCAGGCGGGCGGCAAGGGACTCAAGCCTCAGCCGCCGTGCCGCCCAGTTTGGGATCTTCAAGCGAATAGCCAAGCCCGCGCACCGTCTGGATTAGGCCTGCGTCCAGCTTCTTGCGCAGGCGCCCGATAAAGACCTCGATCGTGTTGGAATCACGGTCGAAGTCCTGATCGTACAGATGTTCCACCAATTCCGTGCGCGATACCACTTTGCCGCGATGATGGGCGAGATAGGACAACAGACGGTATTCCTGGCTGGTGAGCTTGACCGGGTTGCCGTCAAAGGTCACGCGGCTGGCGCGGGTGTCGATGCGGAGCTTGCCGATCTCGATATCGGCGGTGGCCAGCCCCGCTGCCCGGCGCAGAAGGGCGCGCAAGCGGGCCAGCAGTTCCTCGGTATAAAATGGCTTGGCGAGATAATCGTCGGCGCCGGCATCGAAGCCGGCCACCTTGTCGCTCCAGCGGTCGCGCGCGGTCAGGATCAGGACAGGCATGGTCCTGCCGGCGGCGCGCCATTTCTCCAGCACCGTGACGCCGTCCATCTTTGGCAGCCCCAGATCCAGCACAACCGCGTCATACGGTTCAGTGTCGCCCAGGAAATGGCCCTCCTCGCCGTCAAGGGCTGCGTCCACCACATAGCCGGCGTCGGCCAGCGCCTTCCGCAATAACCGCTGCAGGTCTTTATCGTCTTCAACGAGTAGAATGCGCATGGTGTCCTCTCAATGCCGCCAGCGCCCGCCGTTGCCCATGCCGCCATACGGCCTGGAGTAGCGGGGGGTGAAGCGCGGACCATAGGAATAACCGGGCGCAAATCCGCCCGGAGCAAAAGGCCGCCCATATCCCGGCGGCGGGGGCCCCTGATGAGAATCGAAACTGTCGCGGCCTGGAGAGGCGCGCAGCACGCGGCCACTGCGCGCGTCGGTGTCGTACCAGATGATGCGCCCATCCGGCGTCATCCATTTCAGGTGATAGTGCGGATCGCCCTCTGGCCCATAAGTGGGACCTTCGGCATCGTAGAAATCGCCGGGATGGCCGCGGCGGATGCCGGGCAGAAGATGGTCAAGCGGCTGCACGCCGTCGCGGGGGTCGCGATAGTATGGCGGCGGCGGCCCAAAGGGCTGGGCCTGGGCAACCCCGATCGGGGCTGCTGCCAACAGGGCCAGGAAACCCAACAGGAATGCGAGGAAACTACGGGCGCGCATGGGTTTTTTGTACGTCTTAGCACATGAACCCCCAATGAACATGGCAGCCAGACCCGGTTCAGTTTCCAATCGTTAACTTACGCCCCATGGAGGGCATGCTTCCCCAAGGCGCTGCCGGAGAGAAACCAGCCCGATCCGATCTTGGAGCGTAAGGCCCGTGGTTGTGCCCCTCCCCACAGGGCCCCAAGCAACAAGTGAAGCCCGCGCCGAAAGGCGCGGGCTTCTAATTCTCGGGCGGGGGAATGCTGACGTCATTGCCCGTATAGGTAATCTTCGCCGGCTGGAAATCCCAGCCGCGCAACAGCTGTACCACCTGTTCCAGCGCGTCCTTCACCGCACCGCGCCTGATCGCCTCCAGCATCTCCTCGGTGTTGAGCGAGGCTGTGGCCGCCTGGTGTCCACGGGGTCCGGGCAGTGACAGGAACAGCGGCACGGAATTCATCACGCCGGTCACGACGAAATCCTGAAACCATTTCTGGCGCACGATCTTGAGCGGATGACCCACCAGCATCAAACCGATGCCGGTCGAAAGGTCGAAACCCTCGGCGATGCCTTCTGTCTCCACATAAGGCAGCACGCCCGATTTGTCCGGACGCCAGTCGTCATCGAAAATGTCCACCGTCCGCCAGGCGCAGTAATAGCTGCGGCAGACCGGCGGCCTGCTTTGGTAAATGGCGCAGCCACCACCCGTGCAATGACGGCACGCGGCGCCCGAAACTTTCTGGATTTCCGGCTTGTTAATCGTGGGCCAGACGCAGCAGACGGTGCAGCCGCCGCAGTCACGGTCCGGGATCAGGGTCATGCCTTCCCACATGCGTCGACATTGCCATGCCGCACCGAGGGGCGCACCTTGAATCCGCCGCAAAGTTGGGTCAGCAATCGCACCCAATGCCCGCCCCGCGAAACCCCCTGGATGGCGTCAACTGGCGAGAGCTGGCGCAAACTGCAGATCGTTTTGCACCCGCCTTCGCCTGCGCCATGGCTATCATGGCCGTGCCCCTGGCGCTGCTCTATCTCACGCCGCTGGTGCTGGGCCTGTTTGCGCCCAGGCTTGATCCCAAGATCGACCTTTATGCCGTCAATCGTCCGCTTGCCTTCACCTTCCTGGATGCAGACGGCAACGATGTGGGACATCGCGGCGCCATTGTCGGTGAAAGGCTGGCGCTGGATCAGATGCCGCGCTATCTGCCCGCCGCCTTCATCGCCATGGAGGACCGGCGCTTCTATTCGCACAATGGCATTGACCCGTTGGGGCTTGTGCGCGCCTTGCTGCTCGACCTCCGGGCGCGGCGCTGGGTGGCGGGCGGTTCCACTATCAGCCAGCAGACCGCCAAGATCGTCTACACCAACCAGCAGCGCACCATGTCGCGCAAGCTGGCCGAACTGATGGATGCGGCGGGTCTGGAGAAATCACTCACCAAGCAGCAGATCCTGCAGCTCTATCTCAACCGCATCTATCTGGGCAGCGGCGCCTATGGCGTGGATGGCGCAGCGCGCGTCTATTTCGGCACCGGCGCGCGCCAGCTGAGTTTGGCTCAGGCCGCGATGCTGGCGACACTCACGCGCGCGCCTTCAGTCTTTTCGCCCAGACGCGACCTTTTGCGCGCCCAGCAGCGCGCCAGCCTGGTTCTGGATTCCATGGTGGATGACGGCGTGATTTCGGATGGACAGGCCGATGAGGCCCGCGCCCATCCCGCCGTGATCACCGACCGCGCTTCGACCGATGCGCGCAATTATTTCTTGGATGCCGCCGCCGACGAAGCCACGAAAGTCACCACCGTAAACGGCGTGGCCCCCAGCGCCGACATGGTGGTGCATACCACGCTCGAACCCAAGGTGCAGGAAGCCGCGCGGCTGGCGGCGCTTCACACGATCGACAAATACGGCAAGAAGGATCGTGTCGGGGAAGCCGCGGTCGTAATGATGAAACTGGATGGCGCCGTCAGCGCCATGATTGGCGGCGTGGATTACCGGGATTCCGTGTTCAACCGCGCCACCCAGGCGCATCGCCAGCCGGGTTCGGCCTTCAAGCCCTTCGTCTATCTGGCGGCGCTGGAGTCCGGGCTCAGCCCGTGGGAGACCCGCGATGATGTGGCGGTGGATATCAACGGCTACCGGCCTGTCAATTTCGGCGGCAAGAGCTATGGCACACTGACTCTGGCCGAGGCGCTGGCGCACAGCGTCAACACCATCACCGTGAACCTGGGACAGGAAGTCGGCATGGCCAAGGTCGTGGCCGCAGCGAAAAGAGTTGGCATCACCTCGCCACTCGAAGCCAATGCCTCGCTGGCGCTGGGCACCAGCGAAGTGACGCCGCTGGAATTGACTGCGGCCTATGCCGCTTTCGCCAATGGCGGCTCGCGTGTTCATCCCTACATGGTCACGGAGGTGGATATCGGCAACAGGCCCGTCTATGTCCGCAACCCAGCGCTGCCTGAGCGCATCATCGCCGCAAGCGTGGATCGCGACCTGACCGCGATGCTGTATGGCGTGGTTGCCGGCGGCACCGGCGGCTATGCTTCACTGCATGGCCGCGAAGCCGCGGGCAAGACCGGAACGACGCAGGACAGCCATGATGCCTGGTTCGTGGGCTTCACCACCGACTATGTCGGCGCCGCCTGGGTAGGCAATGACGATTCCTCCCCCACGCGCGGCATCACCGGCGGCACGCTGCCCGCCTATATCTGGCGCGACACGATGCTGGTGGCCGAACAGGGCAAGCCTTACCGCGCACTGAACAAGTCCGAGCAGCCGTCGCCGGAGGAGCAGGAAATGCTGGCATCTGGAGCAAGCTGGAATGGCAACGACGACGAACGCCTGGGCCGCACACCTGACCTGCCGGCTGACGAACAGCAGCGGCAGCCCGAGCGCCGTCATCGCGGCGGCCTGCTGGGCTGGCTGTTCGGCGACAGTGACGACGATGATGATGCCCCGCCGCCCCCGCCGCGCGGGGAAACGGGGCGGTAACGCCCAAATACTGTATAAGGCTGGCATGATCCGCCGCGGCTTCCTGGTTTCAGCGCTGTCTTCGATGTTGGTGCGCCCCGCTAAAGCCGCAACCGCCATCCGCTTCGTCACCGACTGGAAGGCGCAGGCCGAACATGGCGGCTTCTATCAGGCGCTGGCCGAAGGGCTCTATGCCAAGCGTGGCCTGAATGTGAAGATCATCCAGGGCGGGCCGGATGTGAATGTTCCGCAACTTCTGGCAGGGGGCGCCGCGGATTTCGGCATCGGTTCCAACAGTTTCATCCCACTGAATCTGGTCAAGGCGAACATCCCCATCCGGGCGGTGATGGCGGTCTTCCAGAAAGACCCGCAAGTCCTGATCACTCATCCGCGCCGCGATATCAATTCGCTGGCCGACATGCGTGGTCGCCCTGTGCTGATCTCGGCCGCGACGCTCACCGCATTCTGGCCCTGGTTGCGCGCCAAGTTCGGTTTCAAGGACACTCAGATCCGCCGCTATACCTACAATCTCGCGCCCTTCATCGTGGACCCCAATGCCATCCAGGAAGGCTATCTCACCAGCGAACCCTTCACCGTCGAGCGGCAGGCACATTTCGCGCCAAAGATCTTCCTGCTCTCCGATTTCGGCTATCCCGGCTATGCCAACATGGTGCTGGTGCCGCAGAAATGGATCGATACCAACCGCCAGGCGGTGCAGCTATTTGTAAATGCCAGCCGCGACGGCTGGCTCAAGTACCTGGACAATCCGGCCAAGGGCAATGCGCTGATCAAGCGCGACAATCCCGATATCACCGATGCGATCCTGTCGCAGGCACTCGACAAGATGAAGCGGTACGAACTGGTGATCAGCGGCGACGGACGCGCCTTCGGCCTTGGCAGCATGACCGACGCGCAATGGAAGCTGTTCTACGACACGATGGCGTCGGAGGGGCTTTATCCCAAAGGCCTGGATTATCGGAAGGCCTATGATCTCAGCTTCGCGCGCAACACGCTGCAGAAGTTTCAATGATCCGTCTGAACGGCATTACCAAGCGTTTCCCCAATGGCGTTCAGGCGCTGCGCGATCTGTCCTTCACGGTGCCCGGGAAACAGTTCGTTTCGCTGCTGGGACCCAGCGGCTGCGGCAAATCCACCGCCCTGAGGCTGGCGGCGGGCCTGCTCGCGCCCGATGCCGGCCGTATCGACTATCCGCAAGGCAAGCCCGAGATCGGCTTCGTGTTCCAAGAGCCTACGCTGATGCCCTGGGCCGATGCCTTGACCAATGCGCGCCTGCCGCTGGACCTGGGCGGGGTGCCGCGTGTCGAAGCGCAGGCGCGCGCCGCCGAAACCCTGGCGCGTGTGGGCCTCAAGGGTTTCGAGCATGCCTATCCGCGCGAACTTTCCGGCGGAATGAAGATGCGGGTTTCCATTGCCCGTGCTTTGGCGGCGAGGCCGCAATTGCTGCTGCTGGATGAACCTTTCGCGGCGCTCGACGAGATCACCCGCAACGCATTGGGCGACGACCTGCTCCGTCTCTGGCGCGAGGACGGGCTGACCGTGCTGTTCGTCACCCATAGCGTGAGCGAAAGCAGTTATCTGTCGCAGCGCGTGCTGGTGATGACACCGCGTCCGGGCCACATAGCCGCCGATATCGGCTTGCCTTCGGGGCGCGACACCCGGCTGTCGCCTGGCACCGTCGAGGCGCAACGCGCAATCAGTGATGCCCTCAATAACGCGATGGCGGCATGAGGCGCATTCTGGACATCACCCTGCCACTGGCAGTCGCGCTTTTGGTGCTGGGCGCCTGGGAATGGGCAGTGGCCCACTGGCAGGTGCCGGCTTATGTGCTGCCCGCGCCTTCCGCCATCGTGAAGGCATTCGTTGGCAATTTCGATTCGCTGATGGCGGCCCTGACCGCGACCTTCCTGATCACCATCGCGGGATTTCTGGGCGCGGTTGTGGCGGCTCTGGCCCTGGCCATCCTTTTCAGCCAGAGCCGGCTGATCGAGCGTTCGCTTTATCCCTACGCCGTGATTTTGCAAGTGACACCGGTGGTGGCCATTGCGCCTCTGATCCTGATCTGGATCGGTTTCGAGCGCATCAATGTGGCGCTGGCGCTGCTGGCGGGGTCGATCGCCTTCTTTCCCATCCTGACCAGCACCATGCTGGGACTGAGGTCCGTCGATTTCAATCTGCTGGACCTGGCGCGGCTCTATGGCGCCTCGCGCCGACAGATGCTTTGCAAAGTGCAACTGCCATCGTCGCTGCCCTATGTGCTAAGCGGCATGAAGACCGGCGGGGTGATCGCGCTAATCGGCGAAGTCACCGCGGAATTCGCCGCCGGATCGGGAACCGCGACCGGGCTCGCCTGGCGGATCACCGAAAGCAGCAACCGGCTGGAAATTGCCACCACCTTCGCGGCACTGGTGTTGTTGGCCATTCTCGGTGTCGCGATCTTTGCCGCGCTTTCGCTCCTGGAATGGCTATTACTCAGGCGCTGGCACGAGAGCGCTGTCGCGTCCTGACCGGCGCGCTTTCCGGCATCGCCACCACGCCCAAAAGTCCCAGCAGCACCGCCGCCGTCATGTACCAGGCAGGCGCAAGCGGTGATCCCGTCTCTGCGATCAGCCAGGTGACCACGAACTGGGCCGTGCCGCCAAAACCGGAAATCGCCAGCGCATAGACGATGCCAAGCCCGCCCGCCCGCAAGGAGACGGGCATGCTTTCCGCAAGGCTGGTGACAACCGACGCGGCGAGAAGCCCGACACAGAGCGCCATTGCCGCTGTCCCTCCAAGGAGTGTGGCAATGGTGTGGAAGCGGACCATCGCCGCGAAACTTGGCTCTACCAGAAGCAGCAGCAACAGACTTGCGCCCAACGCGACCGGTTTGCGTCCAATGCGATCGCTCAAATACCCTGCCAACAGGGCGCCCAGCGTGGCCGCGCTGCCTGCCACGATGGTTGCGGCAAAAGCTCTGGCAGGGGGAAAACCAAGGCTGTGAATGGCGAAAGTGGTCATGTAGTTCATCGTGTAGGTGCCGACCGTGGCGCTTGCCAGCATGGCGAGCCCAAGCAATGCGATCCACAGCAGGCCGCCCATCGGTCCGTGATACCGTCCCGGCCGTGCGCGGCTTTCATGCAAGGTCTCGGGCAAGCGTCTGCGAATGCTGAGCGCAAACGGTACGACGGCAGCGCCCAACAACATCGCGATGCGCCAGCCCCATTGGTTCAACGCGGCAGGAGAAAGAAGGCTCGCCAGCACAAAGCCCACAAGTCCGGCGCCCAGCGTGGCCAGGTATTGGGTCGCATTCTGCAGCGACACATAAAATCCGCGCCGGTGCGCCGGCGCGCATTCCAGCAAGAAGGCTGTGGTCGGTCCCACTTCGCCGCCCAGCGCAAAGCCCTGCAGCAGGCGGAACAAGACCGCGAAAAGCGGCGCATACCAGCCGATGGTGGCGTAAGACGGCGTCAAGGCCAGTCCCACCACCGAGGCTCCCATCAGGCCGAAGGAAAACAGCATTGCGGGCTTGCGGCCCCAGGTGTCGCCCAGCGTTCCGATCACCATCCCGCCCAATGGCCTGGTGGCGAAGCCGACGCCGAAGGTGGCCAGCGTGAAAAGCAGGCTGCTGGTCGTGTCCTTGCCGGGGAAGAAAACCGAGCCAATCTGGGTGGCAAAGAAGCTGAAGGTCAGGAAATCGTAAAATTCCAGGGCGTTGCCGGCTACCACGGCGCCCAGTTGCGGCAGGCTTAGTGGTTTGGGCGTCGCGCTCACAAAATCCCCGGTTTTTCCAGGAACTATGCCGACTTCCGTGGGCCAGATAATACAATAGTTTTGTGTTATTTTTGAAAAACTACAGCTGCTACCTGTTGAAGTCTTGATTTCGTCGTCCGACCGTGGTCTTTCCCGCCTTGATGGCACACCAAAATCAGGGTCTTCAGATGTTGACTGCAAACCGCCTGCGGGACGGCGATGTGCTGTACCGCAAGGGGGACGGCTGGGTGCTCATGCTGCCCGATGGGGACGTCTATCGTGACCAGCCCAGTGCCGAGGCGGCACTGGCCGCCGCCAATGCGGAACTGGTCCGCAATGAGTTTGTTGCTCCCTATCTGTTCGAAGTCCGCGAGGAAGGCGGCAAGATCGTGCCCGTGAAGGAGCGCGAGGTCATCCGCGCCGCCGGCCCCACGGTGCATCTGCATACCGGTAAACAAGCGGGCCAGTTCCATGCTTAACACCCTCGTCAAGCCGCCCCAGCCGAACATGTACCGCTATGACGAATTCGACGCCCAATTCGTCGGCGAGCGGGTGGAGCAATTCGCCGGTCAGGTGGCGCGTCGTCTGTCGGGCGAACTGACGGAAGACCAGTTCAAGCCGCTCAGGCTGATGAACGGTCTTTATTTGCAGCTGCACGCCTACATGCTGCGCATTGCTGTGCCCTACGGGACGCTCTCCTCCAAACAGATGCGCAAACTGGCCCATATCGCCCGCACCTATGACAAGGGCTTTGGGCATTTCACCACACGCACCAACCTTCAGCTTCACTGGATCAAGCTTGTGGACGTGCCAAAGATCTTGCGCGAGCTGGCCGATGTGGAGATGCATTGCATTCAGACGTCCGGCAATTGCGTGCGCAACATCACCGCCGATCAGTTTGCCGGCGCCACCGACGAGGAGATCGAGGATCCGCGGCCGCTGGCGGAAATCATCCGCCAATGGTCGTCCTTGCATCCGGAATTCGTCTTCCTGGCGCGCAAGTTCAAGATTGCGGTGGGCGCGACGGAAAAAGACCGCGCTGCCTTGCAATGGCACGACATGGCCGTGCAGGTCGTGAAGAACAAGGAAGGCCGAACCGGTTACCTGGTAATGGCCGGTGGCGGCATGGGCCGCACACCGTATATCGCGCATGTGATGAGCGAATTCGTGGAGCGCGAGGATATCCTCGCCTATCTGGAAGCTGTGCTGCGCGTCTACAACCAGGACAGCCGCCGCGACAACATCCACAAGCAGCGCATCAAAATTCTCATCAACGCCATTGGCCCAGAAGAAATGCGCCGCCGCGTGGCGCGTGAATTCGATGAGCTCAAGCGCATGGGCACGCTGCAGCTGCCGCGCGAGGAGCTGGACCGCATCACCGCCTATTTTGCGCCGCCCAATTTTGAACCGGGCCTGCCGGACACGATGCCCGATGCCGGTCCGGGTTTCGCGGATTGGACCAAGACCAATGTCCACAAGCACAAGGCGCCGGGCTATGCCATTGCCACCATCACGCTGAAGACGCCGGGTCAGGTGCCGGGCGACTGCGGCGCGGAGCAGATGGAAGCCATCGCCGAGCTGATGGACCAGTACAGCCTGGGCGAAGTGCGTGTCACCCACGAGCAGAACCTGGTCCTGCCGCATGTTCGCAAGCAGGACCTGCCTGCGATCTACGCCAAGTTGAAAGAGCTGGACTTCGCCTCGCCCAATTCCGGCCTGATCACCGACATCATCGCCTGCCCGGGACTGGACTATTGCGACCTTGCTAATGCGCGCTCGATTCCGATCGCACAGAAGATCGCGAAGAAATTCGCCGACCTCGACCGTCAGCACGAAATCGGCGAGCTCAAAATCAAGATTTCCGGCTGCATCAATGCCTGCGGCCATCATCATGCCGGCCATATCGGCATCCTGGGCGTCGACAAGAAGGGCGTGGAATTCTACCAGCTCTTGCTGGGCGGATCGGGCGCAGAAGACGCTTCGATCGGCACCATCATGGGGCCGGGCTTCGGCGAACATGAAATTGCCGACGCGGTAGAGCGGGTGATCAACGTGTATCTCGAGGAACGCGCGCCGGGCGAACGCTTCCTGGACACCTATCGCCGCATCGGCATGGAGAAGTTCAAGGCCGCCGCCTATCGGGAGGCGCTGGCAGCGTGACCCGCCTTATTAAGGACGGCGCCTATGCCGAGGATGTCTATGCGCGCGTGGCGGATGACGCGGCCTTGCCGGATGGCGCCGTGATCGTATCCCTGGCCCGGTTTCAGAAGGATCGCGACGCGCTTCTGGCGCGCAACACACCGGTCGGCATCCGGCTGCAGGCCAGCGAAAATCCGGAAAGCCTGGGCGCGGATGTCCATCACTTTTCCCTGATTGCCCTGGAATTCCCAAAGTTCCGCGACGGGCGCGCCTTTTCCTGGGCGCGGATGCTGCGGACAAGGCTGGTCTTTACCGGCGAGATCCGCGCGGTGGGCGATTTTCTATATGACCAGGTGAATTACCAGCATCGGGTTGGTTTCGATGCCTGGGAAGTGCCCGACAACTTCACCATCGAAATGTTTCACCGGGCGCTGACGGAAATGACCAACGTCTACCAACCCTCGACCGACGGCAAGAAGACCATCCGGCAGCTTCGCGCGGAGCGGTAACGCTTCCCTGTTCATCGCCGGTTCATCTAGGTTACGCCTTATTCAGTGCTGCGCGGTTGCGGCTCCCGCTAGGCTCCGCCCCGATTTGACCCCGATTTTTAGAAAGGGATTTTCCCATGCGTAAAGCCCTTCTGCCCATGATTGCCTCATTGGCGCTTTGCGGCGCGGCAACGGCCGCACTGATCGCCACCAATGCCCGCGCCGATCAGAGCGGCCGCAAGCCCATGATGCTCGCGCTGCTTGCCGAGGATGGCGCGCCGGGGGCCGACACTGCCGGATCTGCCCCCGGTATGCCGCCGGACATGATGCAGGATCGCGGCGAGCGCCGCGCTCAATTCTGCAAAGACATGTATGCCCAGAAGGTGGGCGAGTTGGCCTTTCTGGAGGCCAAGCTGTCGCTGAGCGGCAGCCAGCAACCGCTGTTCGAACACTGGAGGCAGGCGAGCCTGGACGTCGCCAAGCAACATCAGGAGGAATGCACCAGCCGTGAGCACCGCAAGCCCGGCGAGAGGGCCAGCGTCGTGGACCGCCTGAACATGGAAGAAACCATGCTGAAAAAACGCCTGGCCAATATCGACGCCGAGAAACCGTCCCTGACGGCCTTTTACGACTCCCTGAGCCAGCAGCAGAAGCAGGAATTCGGCCGCGCCATGCATCCCATGGAAGGACGCATGCACATGATGATGGGCATGATGGGCGAGCCGCATTCCGGAATGGGAGGCCGCATGCGCCGTGGGCCGATGGGTGGTCCTGCGGGCCCAATGGGACCTGGACCGATGGGGCCAGGACAAATGGGACCAGGGCCGCTGGGTGATGCTCCGCCACCGCCGCCGGCGCAGTAGTTCACTTCGCCACGAAACTGTCATCAAAATAGGGCGCTTCTTGCGAGGCGCCCTTTATCCTTGCCCGGTTTTTTGTTGCAGTCGCCTCGGCAAAGCCGCACAACCTCGGACATGAACGCACCGACCAGCTTTGGCCCCGGTACCGATGCCCTGCCGCGCTTCGCAAGCCCCTTGAAGGCGATCGAGAGCCTGAAGCCGTCCGAGCCGCTTTATCTGGTGCATCCCGACAAATTCGCGGCGGCGGCGCGGCAGTTCCTCGACAGCTTTCCGGGCGACGTGCTTTATGCGGTCAAGGCCAATCCGCACGCCATCGCCCTCGCCAATCTCTGGAATGCCGGCATCCGTCATTTCGACACCGCCAGCCTTGGGGAGATCGAGATCGTGAAGGGACTGTTTCCGGACGCCATCTGTCACTTCATGGCGCCGGTGCGTCTGCCAGGCCAGGCCAAGGCTGCATTCGAGAAGCATGGCGTCACCGACTATGTGGTGGACAGCGATGCCGAGCTGGACAAGCTGCTGGCTGAAACCGGGCAGCCCAAAAAGCTACGCGTTTTCGTGCGGTTGGTGGCACAGCTGGGCGGCGCGCTCCTGGAGATGTCGAGCAAATATGGCTGCCGGCCGGAGGAAGCTGCCAAGCTGCTGAAGCGGGTGCGGCTCGCCGGCGCCCAACCCTGCCTGACCTTCCATGTCGGCTCCCAATGCCTTTCACCCTTTTCCTACGCCCAGGCGATCGAGATCGCACAGCGCACGATCAATATGTCGGGTGTCGAGATAGCCGCGCTGGACATTGGCGGCGGCTTTCCCGCCGTCTATTCGGGACAAGAGCCGCCGCCCTATCACTGGTATTTTGACATGATCCGGGAGGCGCTCAATGCAATGAACCGCACCGATCTGAATGTGATGTGCGAGCCGGGCCGCGCCTTGTGTGCGCCGGGGATTTCGCTGGTGACGCAAGTGGTGATGCGGCGTGGCGACCGGCTTTATCTCAATGACGGCATCTATGGCAGCTTCGACGAGCAGCGCTTTGCAGGTTTCGACGAGGATTACCCGCCAACCGGCATTACGGTGGATGGCAAGGGGCGCGCGAAGACGCTGAACGGCGAAAAGCGACCCTTCCGCGCCTACGGTCCGACTTGCGATTCCGCCGATGTCCTGCCGCGGCCGCTTCTGCTGCCCAACGGCATCGGCAATGGCGATTATGTCCTGTTCGACGCGATGGGCGCCTATACCGTTTCGTCCCGCTCGCCGTTCAATGGATATTATCCGGATAGTTGGGCGATAATTGGCTGACACTGCCGCGCGGCCGGCATAATTTACGCTCCGTTAAGTTTCAAGGCCCGATTTCCGCCCGATTTTAATGCCAACGAAACTTTAAGCCGTTTGCACGAGCATGTCTGGCCGGCAAGAGACATGCGCATGGCCGCTTCGCAAAAACTCTCCCATCTTCTGCAATTGGCCGACCAAGGTCCGGCCTTGCGCGCGGCGCTGGCGGAAGAAGTGGCGGAACTTCTCGCCAACTGGCCGTCCGACTATCCCCAGACCATGCGCGGTGCCTGTGAAGCGCTGCTCGCAAAGGCAGCGCACGATTTGGACAGCGGCACGCGCGCGCGGCTGAGAGTGCAGCTTTGCTCCCAGCCGGAACTCGCGGGGCGCGTGCTGCCGCGCGAATCCAGCGACCAGGAATTGATCGAAACGGCGCGACAGGGTGGCAATCTTGCCGTGCCGCTGGCCGCACGGCTGGGCGTGGACGAAAAGTTGGCCGCGCAAATCCTGGGCGATGAAAGCGGCGTCGCGCTCGCGGTGGCCTGCAAGGCCGCGAACATGGATCGCGCCATCTTTTCCGCACTTGCGCTTCTGACACGTCCGGGACGCGAGCGCAGCCGCGCCTATGCGGCGCTGGATGCGTTTGAAAATGTGCCCGCCAGCGAAGCCTCCCGCATGCTAAGTGGTTGGCTCGAACGTCAGGTGAGCGCAGCGGCTTAGCCGCGAGGCGTATCGTGCCTGGTATCAACTCTCCGCATGAATCTCGTGCCGCTCCCTGGTCTTGAGCAGCTTCACTTGCGGAAAGCGTTCCGCGACATAACCGACTTCCCAGGCGCTTTTTGACAGGAACACCGGCGCGCCATCACGGTCCGTCGCCATGCCGCCCTTGTTGGCATTCATGAATTTCTCGATCTCGGCTTCGGAGCCTTGCAGCCAGCGGGCACTGTCGTAAGGCGAGGCCTCCAGATCGGCATCCAGGTCATATTCGGCCACCAGGCGTGATTTGAGCACGTCGAGCTGGAGGGCGCCCACCACGCCCACGATCCACTGGCTGCCGATGACCGGCTTGAATACCTGGGTCACGCCTTCTTCCGCCAGGCTCTCCAGGGCGCGCGCCAGGTGCTTTTGCTTCATCGGATCAGCGAGGCGGACGCGGCGCAGGATTTCCGGCGCGAAATTCGGAATTCCGGTGAACACAACATTGCCCGATTCCGACAGCGTGTCGCCCACGCGCAGGGTACCATGATTGGGAATGCCGATGATGTCGCCTGGCCAGGCTTCGTCCACCGTCTCGCGTTCGGAAGCAAAGAACAGGATCGGATTGTGCACGCCGATTGTTTTGCCGGTGCCGGACTGTTTCAGCTTCATGTTGCGCCGGAATTCGCCCGAGGCCAGCCTCAGGAACGCTACCCGGTCGCGGTGGTTGGGATCCATATTCGCCTGCACCTTGAAGACGAAACCGGCGACTTCCTTGTCGCCCGGCTGGGCGTCGCGGCCCACGGCAGCTTGCGCGCGCGGACTTGGCGCGTCCTCCGCCAGCGCGTTCAAAAGCTCGGCCACGCCGAAATTCTTGAGGGCCGAGCCGAAATAGACCGGCGAGAGATGGCCTTCGCGATAGGCGGCAAGGTCGAACCTGGGCAAGCCATCGCGCGCCAGCATCACGTCTTCATCCAGCTTGTCATTGAGGTCGGGGCCCAGCCAGGCCGCGATGGCATTGTGCCCCATGCGATCCGCGCCGCCGAAGGGCACGAACTCGTTGGTAGAAAGATCCTGCACGCCCTTGAAGTTCAGCCCCATGCCCACCGGCCACATCATCGGTGCGGTCTCGATCTGGAGCTGATCGGAAATCTCGTCCAGCAGTTCGAACGGATCGCGCGCTTCCCGGTCCATCTTGTTGATGAAGGTCATGATGGGGATATCGCGCAGCCGGCAGACCTCGAACAGCTTGCGGGTCTGGGATTCGATACCCTTGGCGGCGTCGATCACCATCACGGCGGAATCGGCCGCCGTCAGCGTGCGGTAGGTGTCCTCGGAAAAGTCCTCATGGCCCGGCGTGTCCAGCAGGTTGAACACCGCATCCCGATATTCGAAGGTCATCACCGCAGAGGTGACCGAAATGCCGCGCTCCTGCTCGATCTTCATCCAGTCGGACTTGGCGCGGCGCACCTCGCCCCGGGCCTTGACCCGCCCGGCGGCATGGATCGCCCCGCCCAGCAGCAAGAGATGCTCGGTCAAGGTGGTCTTGCCGGCGTCGGGATGGGAGATGATGGCAAAAGTCCGGCGTCTTGCCGCTTCGCTGGCGGGGGTACGGTTCATGGTGACCCGGGGGTAGCAAACCCCGCCCTCGTCAGCAACCGGAACTTATGAAGCGCTTTTGAGCGCCATCACCCGTTTCGCCCGCAGGTACATCTCTACACTGCGCAGGGTGAACAGCAGCGCAGTGAAGACGATGGAAAGGTCGGAGACCAGCAGCATGTTGATATTTCCGGCCCTGGCCTCCGCCGCGAGCCCCGTTCTGAGGCCCATGCGGAACAGGATCAGCGCTGCCAGCACCAGGATGGCGGCCTGCCCGCCGCGCACCATCAGGGTGCCGTCCTCGGGGTGGACCTCGATCGCCATGGTGCGGCCCCATTGCCAGCCCGCCGCAGCGCCCAGCGCCCCTGCAAGGCCCAGCCAGGCCCAGTCCAGCGGCATCAGCACCCGGATCGGCAGTCCTGCGGGCGGCGGCACGAGCAGTACCATTAATGTGATCGCTAGAAGCAGCGCAGGTCTGATCCACAACCGGTCCAGCTTCAGCGGCCGGGCCTTTGTCAGCTTGCGCATGCGGAAATAGAGCAGCGGCAGGATGATCAGGACGGGTAGGAAAATCTGAAGAAATTGATGCTGGGTCATGTATCCCGTTCGCCGTCTGAACCGCGGGCGGGAGATTTACACGATCTGCTCGTCGACGAAAGCGCGGCCTTCGCGGTCCTCGATTTCGACAATCCACACATCGGGATCAAATTTCACTTGCTTGTCACACCATTCCGTGGCGCGCGTCTCAGTCACCCAGCCTCCGAGCGCTTGTGCCCAGACCAGTTCGCCCCTGGCATTGCGCGCCTGGTTCAGCACCAACACCGAACCATCCAGTTTGGCGACTTTCAGGATGATGGTGCCGGCCTCCTCCGCCCCACTGCGAATCACAAAGACCGATGCGCCCTCAACCTGGACCCTCCGGATCAGGGCGCGCACGAAAATGCCAGCTTTGAGTCGGGGCGTGGCTTCCATGTCTTAGTAGAACAATTCCTTTTCCCGGAGGCGAGGGATTTTGCGGGATGGATAAAAGCGTGTAGCGCGCTTAAGCCGCGCGGAAGGGCAAGACCTTGGCGTTCGCGAGACGCTCGCCCTTGGCGTCCACTGCCGCGTAAGGCAGGCGCACTGTCACGGTCGTGCCTTCGCCAAGCGCTGAGTTCAACACAGCTTCGCCGCCATGCATTTGTGCCAGCGACTTGACCAGCGCCAGGCCGAGGCCCGTCCCTTCCTTGGCGCGGACCTCTGAATTTTCCACCTGCTCGAAGGGCCGGCCCAGCCGCTCCAGATCGGCCTTGGCAATGCCCGTGCCGGTATCGCGCACCTGGATTTCGATGCCATGACGCACGCGCGCGCTCACCCGTACTTCACCGCCGGGAGGCGTGTATTTCACGCCATTGGACAGAAGATTGACCAGGATCTGCTTGATGGCGCGGCGGTCGGCGAACACCTGCCGGGCTTCGGGCGTGACGTCGAGCTTAAGCGCCACCCCGGCGCGCTCGGCCGGGATTCTCAGGAAGCGGACCGCGCTCTGCGCCGCCTGATCCAGATCGAACAGTTCCTCGCTGAGCTCGAACTTGCCGGCCTCGATCTTGGACATGTCCAGCACGCTGTTGATCAGGTCCAGGAGATGGTTGCCGGACTCATGGATCAGCCTGGCATATTCCTGGTAACGCGGGCCGACCGGCCCGAACATCTCGCGCATGGTCATTTCCGAAAAGCCGATGATGGCGTTCAGCGGCGTACGCAGCTCATGACTCATATTGGCGAGGAAGCGGCTCTTGGCGCGCGAGGCGGCAAGCGCTTCGTCGCGCGCCTCCACAAGTGCCTGTTCCTGCTGTTTGGCCAGCGAGATGTCGCGGGTCACCGCGACGATGTCGGCGGGCTCTCCTTCTAGGGCGCGCGCGGGCCGGCAGCGGATTTCCGTCCACACATAATGGCCATCCTTGTGCTTGAGACGGGCCTCGGCGGTTCCGGCACGGCCATAATAGCTGGCCTCCATCAGTGCCGCCTGCACCGCATCCACCTGCTCGGGATGCGCCAGCGAGGCCAGCGCCATGCCGGTTATCTCGTCCGGCAGCCGTCCGATCAGTGCGAGCGATGCCGGGCTCGCAAAACGGACGCAGCCATCCGGAGAATGCCGCGTGATCAGGTCCATCGCATTGTCGGCGAGAAATCGGTACATGGCGGCGCCTTCGGCAGCGGCGGCATCGGCGGCGCGCTGGCGATCCTGCGCCGCGGCCGCGATCAGAACCGCCTGGACAAGCGCGGCCAGCACCGAGCAGACGTAAATCTCCCAGACCGGCAAAGTCAGCCGCGATGCCGGCAAAAGGCCAAGCGCCTGCACGACGGCGACAGCCAGGAGCGCACCGCCGGCCGCAAACCCCGCCCGCATCACGGCGGGGCGCCCGCCGACAAGGGCGGCTTCCGCCGGCACCAACGCGAGCCACACCACCAGTGGCGATGTCACCCCGCCGGTCAGGATTGCGAGATAGCCGATCAGCAGCGCGAAAGAGGCCAGCCCGATCTGTTCCAGGGCCGGCAGCCCGATTTCGGTGAAACCCAGAAGCGCCAGCGCGCCCGGCATCAAGAGCCCGGCCATGGCAACCAGTTCCAGCATGTCGGGCCGGCCCACCATCCCGAAAAAGCATAGACCGAGCGCACCCCCCACCAGGGCCTTGGCCGTCTGGATCAACACGAAGGCGCGGCGCTGCGCGCCCGGACGGGTCGTCGCCTGCGAGGAACCGCTTGTCATCATCAGAAATATCCGCGCCGCACCAAGGCAAGTCTCATCGGTCAAGCTTAACGAAATCTGAAGCCCGTCCCAAGCCGTTCAGTTTTCCGCAAGGATTGTGGCGAAGGCCGTTCGCATTATTCCGGGAGAGAAGGCCGAATATCCCCAGATTAGGCAATCGACCCCACAATCCGCCGGGCACATCCCTAACCAATAGGCAACGCAAACTTGTCATTATCCCAATCAGATCAGGCACAAGAACAGTGAAAGACGTGGGCCATCAGGCGATCAAATCGCGCGTTGAAGATATTGACGACACGGGCGCGCTGCAGGAGTCGCTTGATGCGTTGCGTTCGGTCATCACCATCTACGATGCCAATGGCCGGCTGACTTACGCCAACGCCCATCTCAACCATCTCTTCCCTTCCTTTCCGCCACACCACACGCTGGTCGGCAAGACCTATCAGGAACTGATCCGGCTGGAGATCGAAGGCGGCGAGATCGCGCCGGAGGCGCTGGCAGGCGGGATCAAGAGTTTCATCGCCGGGCGCCTGTCCCAGCTCAAGCCGGAAGAATACAGTCCCCTTGACGTAACCCTGGCTGGCCGCCGGGTGGTGGAGATCAAGGCGCGCCGCACCGGGGACGGCCGCACGATCCTGCTATGGACAGACGTCACCGCCGCGCGCGCCCAGCTTACGCGGCTGGAAGAAGCCGTGGCGCTTTCGGCGGAAGCCTTTGCTTTTTTCGATTCCGCGGATCGCCTGATTCTTGCCAACGAGCTTTACGCCCATCTCTGCGGCGTCAAGAATCTCAACGCACTGATCGGCAGGACCTTTCCCGAAATCGCCGCCCAGGTGGCCTATAGCGGCCGCATCCTGCTGGATGAAACCCCGGAGCAGTGGTTGGAACGGCGGCTGAAGGGCCATCGCGATCCGACCGGCGCGGTGACCATCCGCACCAATTCTGGCGAGGCGTATCTCGTGCGCGACCGCGCTTCCGCCGATGGCGGCCGCGTGATGGTGTTCACCGACATCACCGATAAATTCCGTGCCGAATCCGCACTCGCCGAACAGCAGCATGCGCTGGCCAATGCCAATGCCCATGCCGAACAACAGAAATCCTATCTCGCGGACCTGGGATCGCGGCTTGATGCTGCCAGCGCCAGCGTGGCCAGCGCCAAGACGACCTTGTTGCGCACGATGGGCCATGAGCTCAAGACGCCGCTCAATGCAATTCTGGGCTTTTCAGACCTGATGATGACCCTGGCAGATACGATGAACGCGAGCCAGATCCGTGACTATGCTGGACTGATCCATCACGGCGGCAGCAATCTGCTCAAGATCATCAACCAGATCATGGATCTGACAAAGATCTCAGCCGGGCGCTACGACCTGCGCCGCAGCGGGGTCGATGCGGGTGGCGTGCTGTGGCTTGCCCGCGAAGCATTCCACGCACGAGCAGCGCAGCGCGGTATCGTGATCGACGCCGATCATTGTCCCATCGGCCTGATGGTGGATGCCGACGAAACCGTGCTGACAGGCATGGTGCACAGCCTTCTGGACAATGCCGTCGCCTTTACCACGGGCGACCGCATCAAGCTGTCGGCGACCCTCAGCGATGACGGCATCGCGGTTTCCGTGGAAGATAACGGCAAGGGCGTGGTGACGGAGGATTTGATGCGCATCCAGGAACCGTTCGAACATGCGGGAAGAAGTGAAGCCGCCCAACATTCCAAGGGCGCTGGCCTGGGCCTGACGCTGGTGAAGGCCTTTGCCGAATTGCATGGCGGCTGGCTGGAACTGGAAAGCAAGCCGGGGAAGGGCTTCCGCGCGACCTTGATGCTGCCCCAGGCACAGTCTGCCGCCTCATCCTGAGGCAATAGACATTTCCTCGATCCACATACCGCCCACGATCACCGACCGGAACGCCGCGATTCGCAACCGTTTCCAAAAAAATTTAATCAGATATGCCGCGCTTTTGAATCAAAACTGGCCGGTCGCATCAACACGGCGTTGATGATCGCGGCTGGAAGATGAAACTAGTTTCAAATTTAAAGAAATAGCTAAGCACCCGACAACGGGGAGCGCGCCATCTTCGCTCGCATGGAAGCACAGATGGGCATGTCATGATTTTCCGGGCCCTGTTCTGGATCGGTCTTGTGTCATTGCTGGCACCGCACGAACCGGATCTCGGCCTGGGACACCCGGGCGCCGGCACATTGGAACCCTCCCCAGCCTCGATAGAATCGGCCGCTGCCGGCCATTTGCGGACAGGCCAGGATTGCGGTTTCGAATGTGCCGGCAGCCTGGGATCATTCACGTCCCTCCATCTCAATGCCGCGGTGATCAGCGGCCTGGCCGATGTGAAGGCCCAGATCGAGGCTGACCGGCGGGCACGGCGCCCGGGCACAAAGGCGATATAGCCAGCCTCTCAAAAGCTTCATCGAACGACCAGGCACCAGGTCTGCGACCATGGCCATGGAACTGCGGTTTCGGAATTCGCCTCGACCCTGATATCAATGCCGAGCAAGCCTTGAATATGATATCAGCCCAGCATGCGCCAGACCGTTATTCTTCTTCTCCTGCTGCCGCTCTCGGCCTGCGCGCTGTTCCCCAGCAAGCAGGAACGCACTCTGCGCCGGTTGCCCGATTATCGTGCCGGCTATCAGGACGGCTGCAACAGCGCATGGTCGCCGGATGCCAATAAGCGCCACGACGACACGATTGTGCGTGACGACCGGCAATATAAGGACAACAAGGCCTATCGCATGGGTTGGGACAGAGGCCTCAATGCCTGCCGCAGCACCGGCTATAGCGGCGGCGCGCTGCCAGGCACTGTCCCCAGCGGGCCAATCCCGGATCAGAATCCCGGCAATGGCGGCGGCCCACGCGGGCTCTAGCCGCTACTCCGCGGCCGCTCGAACTGCGTGATCTTCCTTGGTCAGGTTTTCGGCGGCAAATTCCCAATTCAGGATCTTACCCAGCACGGCTTCCAGATATTTGGGCCGCGCGTTCTGGTAATCCAGGTAATAGGCATGTTCCCAGACATCCACGGTCAGCAGGCAATTGGTGCCCTTGGCCATGGGGGTATCGGCATTCGCTGTCTTTTCTATTGCGAGCCTACCGTTCCTGCCGACCAGCCAGGCCCAACCGGAACCGAACTGGGTCTCGCCCGCTTCCGCCAGCTGGGCAATCAACTTCTGCTTGCTGCCAAAAGCGGCGGCGATGGCGCTATCGAGCTTGCCGTCGGGCTCGGTCTTGGAGGGGGTGATGCTGCGCCAGTAGAAATCATGATTCCATACCTGCGCGGCATTGTTGAAAATCTGCTTGTCCTTGGCCTCGCTCGCGCCGTGGGTTTTCTGCACGATCTCCTCCAGCTTCAGATCGGCATATTTTGTTCCCGCAACCAGCTTGTTAAGCGTGTCCACATAGGCCTGGTGGTGCTTGTGGTAGTGGAACGCGATGGTATTGGCCGAGATTGTGGGGGCGAGGGCATCCTCATCCCAAGGCAATGGCGCAAGCTTGAACGGGGCGGACATGGCAACTCCATTAATGAAACCACCGCGGTGTCCCGTTAACGCATATGGCGTGGAAAAGCTCCGCACCAATAGGCGGGCGGAAATTCTTCCGCGCGTGCATTTGTGACAGTGCAATTGTGACTGTGCGGGCGCGAATATTCGTGCAAATCGTGATGTCTGTAACCCAATTGTCATTCGACATTCGCGCCCGCGTCGCGCAAAAAGGCAACAAGCTGGGATATTGATTACCAGAGCTGTCCGGAGGCGATCATGCCAGCATATGAAATCTGCTATCTCGATGAGGCCGGCGACCTCACTTACAAATTTTTCGCCAATTGCGATGATGACCGGCGCGCCAAGATTCTGGCGCACGCCATGAAGCTGCCCAGCGCCAGGAAGCTGGAAGTGTGGAGCGGCGAGACTCTGATCTATACACGCCCCAGCATCTTGCTGGAGCACCACTTGCTGCACGCTTCCTGACAGGGGTTGACGGTTAGAACAGACCTTCCGCGCTTACCCAGTCCAATGTCCTGTCCAGGCCGCGGGTGAAACGGACGAACAGTTCGTCGATCTCGCTTTCCTGGATCACCAGCGGCGGACAGAGCGCAATGCGATCAGAAAGCAGGGCGCGCACGATGATGCCCTCTTCCTGACAGAATTGGTTGCACTTGGCGCCGACGCCTTTGGCGGCTTCGAAATTCGCCTTGATCTTTTTGTTGGGCGAGAGCTCGACCGCGCCGATCAAGCCCACGCCGTCAGCTTCGCCCACCAGCGGGTGGTCGCCCAGCGCCCTTAGCCGTTTGAGGAAATATGGCGCCACCTTGCGCACATGGCCGAAAGTATCGCGACGTTCGTAAAGCTCCAGCGTCTTGAGCGCGACGGCTGCGGAAACAGGGTGGGCGCTGTAGGTGAAGGCATGCCACAACCCACCGATGCGCACCGCCTCCTCCTCGATGATCTCCACCAGCTCCGGCGACAGCAGGACGGCCGAGATCGGCAGATAAGCCGATGACAAGGCTTTGGCGATGGACATGGAGTCCGGCTGGTAATTGTAGGTCTGGCAGCCAAAGGCATTGCCGGTGCGGCCAAAGCCGCAAATCACTTCGTCATCAACCAGTTGGATGCCGTATTTGTCCAGCACCGGCGCAATCGCCTCGAAATAGCCCTTTGGCGGCACCATGGCGCCGCCGGCGCCCATCACCGCCTCCACGAACATGGCGGCGATGGTGTCGGGGCCTTCGCGCAGGATCGCATCTTCCAGTTCGGCGGCCAGACGGGCGGAATATTGCTCTTCGCTCTCTCCGTCGCGCCCGCCCCGGTAATAGTGCGCGCGCGCCGCCCGTACCGTGAAATTGAACGGCAGGTCGAAACTTTTGTGGAAGGCTTCCAGACCCGTCAGGCTGGCGCTTGCGAGCGTCACACCGTGATAGGCGCGGTCGCGCGCGATGATCTTCTTGCGGCCCTTCTGCCCGCGCGCGTTGGCGGCATACCACATCAGCTTGATCTGGCTGTCATTGGCTTCAGAGCCGGAATTGGCGAAGAACACCTTGCCGACCGGGAATGGGGCAATTTCCTTCAGCTTCTCCGCCAGCGCTATCGCAGGCTCGTGGCTTTTGCCGCCGAAGATATGCGCGAAGGACAGGTTGCGCATCTGTTCGGCCGCCACTTCGACCAGCTCTTCCTCTCCCCAGCCCAGGGCCGCGCACCAAAGCCCGCCCATGGCCTCCAGATAGTCCCGTCCGTCGGCGCCATAGATGAACACGCCCTTGCCGCGCTCCACCACCAGCGGACCGGTCTGGCGCAGCACTGTCAGATTGGTGAAAGGATGCAGCAGGCTCGCCATGTCGCGGGCCTGCGTGTTGGACAAGCTGGCACTGGCGGACTTTGTTTGGGACGGAGACATCTGGCTCTCTCTATCGCGGGACTCAGGAACTTAGCCTATGGTGCGCGCTCCATAAAATGTCCAAAGCCGGATTTCACCCATGCGTTTTCAACTCACCGCCGCGCGGCTGGCCTTCGCGGTCCTGGTCCTGGCCGTCCTGACGGCTGCGGCCGCGGTTGGTGGTGTACGATTGGGGATTTTGTCGGATGCAAATGCCGGCACGCTGATGATCCCCGCCACGATCCTGGGTGGCCTGTCGCTGCTGGCGGCCCTGGTCTGGCTGCGCGCGGCGCTGGCAAGCAACCTGGGTGCGGGCAAGCGGCCAGGGCTCGCTGCCCTGATCGGCGCCCTGGTCTTTCTCTATCAGCCTTTGTCCTATGTCTATGCGGGCTTTGCATCGCTTCCGATTCATGATGCCACCACCGATCCGGAGGACCCGCCTCAGTTCGTGGCGCTGGCAAAGGTCCCCTCGGCCAACGCACGCGTCTTCGATGGAGAACGCCACATCCGCTACAAGGGCCAGGATGTCACAATCGCCTATGCCCTGCATGACAAATACCCGGTATTGACCAAGCCACATAAGGGCCTGCTGGTGCTCCCCGGCAAAGCCTATTGGCGGGCCTATGGTGTGGTCGAAAAGCTGGGCTGGACCATCGTGGATGCGAGCGAAAAAGACCTGCGCATCGAGGCGACGTCGACAAGCTTCTGGTTCGGGCGCGTTTCCGATATCGTGATCCGCGTGCGTCAGGCGGGTGCCATCGGAAGCTGGGTCGATGTCCGTTCCGAAAGCCGCGAGGGCGGCGACGATCACGGCCGCAACGTTGCGCGGCTCAAGACCTTCTTCAACTATTTCAAGCTGTAGCTATCGCCGTCCCGCGCGGCCAGGCCCCGCGCGATCAAATGATCCAGATGCGCCTTGACCTGCTGGGCCGCGGCGCTCGCCAAGCCCGGCAAGATGTCTGGATAAAGCTTTTCCACAATGACAAGGATCGTATTCGCGTTTCCGCGCAGGGCATCGACGATCTGCGCCTCGCGCTTGCGACGGTGCGCGATCAACTGCCCGAGCCAGTCGCTCGGATTGGCGATGGGTGAGCCGTGCGTGGGATAGACAATGCGGTCATCCCGCGCCATCAGTTTATCCAGGCTGGCGAGATACTGCCCCATGTCGCCGTCGGGCGGCGCGATCACGCTAGTAGACCAGCCCATCACATGATCGCCGCTGAACAGCGCCCGTTCCTCCTCCAGGGCGTAACAGACATGATTGGCAGCATGGCCCGGCGTGGCGATACATGTCAGCACATAGTCTTCGCCTTTGATCTGCATTCCGTCATGCACGCGCACATCGGGCACGAATTGATGATCATGGGCCTCGTCCACAGTCCCTTCGCCGGCAGTCACCGCGTTCGCAGCCGGCAGTCCATAGGTTGCGGCTCCCCGCCATGCTTTCAGCGCCGCCGCCGCGGGAGAATGATCGCGATGGGTGTGGGTGATGAGTATGTGGCCCACCCGCCGCGATCCAAGAGCTTGCTTCAGCGCCGCAATATGCTCGGGCATATCCGGACCGGGATCGATGACGGCAATCTGATGCCCCGCACCCACGATATGGACGCCGGTGCCCCTGAAAGTGAAAGGTCCCGGATTGGGCGCAAGCAGCCGCGACACCAGCGGCGACAACTGCACCACTTGGCCTGCGGCCACATCGAGCGATCGGTCGAAATTCATGCGTTTCCAATAGAGATAAGCCGCCCGAACCCCGGGACATCACAAGCCTCAGGAGATGGGGTGTCCCGCCCCCAACCTTTTTCCAACCGCTTCGACGAGAAGATCAAGGGGGAAAGCTCCCTGATCAAGAAGGCGGTCGTGATCGATACGACGGCTGCCTGAACTCTTCCCGGCTTGGCATTTTCCGATAATGTGACGCTGGCTCAGGCGGGAACTTTTCCGCGAGCGCGTCGTTTCTCTTGTTTGATTGTATTTCCTCGAAAAAGGATACCCAAGATGCTGAAGAATTTCGCCAAACTCGCCTCCGCCACCGCGGTTGCGGCGATAGTCGTTGCCCTTCCCGCCCAGGCCGAATCCGACCGGGCCGAACTGCTGCATGACGCCAACCGTGTCGTCACTCACATGCGGCATGACCCGGCCTTCAGCCAGGCCCGAACCATGCTGGACGGGGCGCGTGCGGTCTATATCGTGCCCAAGCTGGTCAAGGGCGGCTTCATCTTCGGCGCGGAAGGCGGCGATGGTGTCTTGCTGCGCCGCACCGAGCATGGCTGGTCCAGCCCCAAGTTCTACGGCATGGGTTCAGCCAGTTTTGGCCTGCAGATCGGCCTGGAGCAGGCGGAATTGGTCTTCATCATCAACAGTGATCGCGCCCTGCGCGGCATAGAAGGCGGCAACTTCAAGCTTGGCGCCAATGCCGGCATCACGGTGGTCACCCTGTCGGGCGGCGCGGAAGGCGCCACTACCCCCCGGGGCGGCGACATCGTGGTCTGGACCTCGGCCACCGGCGCCTATGGCGGGCTGACCTTCAACGGCTCGGTGATCAAGGCGGATACGGATGAGAATGCCGCCCCGGCCCCCAGAAAGGAAGCCGAGGCGCTGCGTAAGAACCTGGCCAGCCTCTGAGGTGTTTGATCTTGGACGTCTTTGACAGGTTTGAGTTGAGTAGTAGGCTTGGGGCGTCCGGAAGCAACCGGGCGCCCCATTTCCATAGGCAAAGAGGAAATCCCCAATGAAGAAGATCCTGTTCTTGGCCGGCGCCGCTGCGCTGCTGGCAACTCCGGCCTTCGCCGATCTTGCCGGCGAACTTTCCACCGCACAGACCCATGCCGGCATGTCGTCAACCCAGACCGACATCGCCATGGCGCAAAAGCATCTGCAGCATGTCGTAAACTGCCTGGTCGGCCCGAACGGCACAGGCTTTGACGCCGCTGCGGGCAATCCTTGCGGCAAGGCGGGCAATGGCGCCATTCCTGATTCCACCGACGCCGCACAGAAGGCCAAGTTGACCACGATCGCGGCCACGGCCAAACAAGCTGTGGGCAGCAGTGACTTGGCTACCGTGACGAAGACCGCCAAGGACACCGCCGCCGCGATTGCCGCCGCGAAATAATCGCCCTCCGGCCTGCGCATCGCAAGCGATGCTACGGCCACTTCCCCCAATGCAAGCGCGCTGGCGCGCGCGGGGGGAGGGTGATCGCGTGAAAAGGGCCGCCTTTTTGGGCGGCCCTTTTGTTTTCAGGGATTGGCCGGATCGGGAGGATCGAGGGGCTCCGGCGGCCCCTTCACATCCACAGATATGTGCCGATGCGCGCGCGCTGCCCGGGCCAGAGCCGCATCGATCTTGACCTGCGCCCGGTTGAGCGCGACCGACACTTGGACGTCGATCTTGGCATTCGCCAGAGCTTGATGGATCGCCGGCTGGATCTGGGCAATGGCCTGCGCGATGGCGGCATGGACCTGCGGCATCGCCTGCTGGACCGATTGCGCGGCCGCCTGGTCGACATGAGCCTGGTGTATGGCGCGTTCGATCTCAGGCCCGATAGCCGCCATGCTGGCGTTTGCGTTGGCCACCGCGGCATCGATCTTGGCCTTGTCGGCATCCGAGAGCTTTTCGCCGTCAACTTGGTCATCGATAGCGACGACGATGTGATGATGTTGGTGTTTGGGCTTGTGCGTGGCCACCGGACGCGCATCAGGTGGCGGCGCCTCGGGCGCCGGGGCAGCTTGGACTGGCGCGGCCGGCCTGGCCGGCGCCGCCGGTGCGGGAGGAGCAATTTGCACTTCTGCAATCGCGGGACGCACAAAGGCCAGCGCAACGGCAGCCGCCGACCCCAGCCAGATGATCTTGAAGGCGTCCATTGCGCGCACGCCATTGCGCGCAGGCACGGGAGACAGAACCGATTTCACCCGCGCTTCCAGCGACGGCGCAGCCATGGCGACGGCGGGCAGGCGCAGATTTTGTCCGGCCAGCTGCAACAGCTCCGCCGCATAGTCGGAAGGCCGCATGCCGCGCGCCAGCACGGCATTATCGGCGGCAATCTCGGCTTCGCGCCGCATGCTGCGCGCGGCCAGCCACAACAGCGGACTGGGCCAGTAAAAGGCGCAGGTCAGCTGCGCCAGCAATTGGCCGAGACAGTCGTGGCGGTCGAGATGGGCATGCTCATGCGCCAGGACCGCGTCCAGCCTGGCTTGCGGCCAGTGGGCCGCATCGTGTGGCAACAGGATCAGCGGGTGAAAGACACCGAAGGCGAGCGGGCCATCATCGGCAAGCCGCACATCCGAGGCGCCGCCAAAAGGCAGGCTGTTACGGCGCAGCCGATAAAGCCCGAACAGGCCCAGCGCCAACCGCGCCAATTGAAAGCCCACGCCCAACAGCCAGGCCAGGGTCAGGAATGGAATGGCATCCATGCGGCTCGAGCCCAGAGATGCTGGTACTGCCGCTGGCGCGAAAGATGCCGCCTCAACAGTCTGACGCAGCACGACTTGTGGCGGAACAACACTGGCCAGCAGCGGCAACACCAACAGCACCGTGAACACGGCAAGCCAGACCAGATGGCGCGTGGCGGCGCAGCGGGGCAGAAGCGGCATCAGCGCCCAGGCGAACAGAGGCAGGAGCAGCGAAGCCGCAAAACACCAGCCAGCGATCAGCAGCATGTCGGTCATCGTCCTTCCTCCCTTGCCTTGTCGATCAGCTTTGCCAGACGGTCGAGTTCCTCCTGGGTCACGTCCTCGCGCGCCAGGAGCGCGGCCACCACTTTCTCGATGGAGTTGCCGTAGAAAGTCTTGAGCAGGTTTTCGACCGCGCGCCGTCCCATCTGCTCGCGCGCCACCAGCGGTTGGTAGACATAGCGCGTGCCATCATTGCGGTGGCGGACATGGCCCTTGCGCTCCAGGATGGTCAGGTGGGTGCGGATGGCGGTGTAGGTGGGAGGATCGGGGGTTTCCTCCAGGATCTGCGCGGCAGTGGCCTCGCCCAGCTTGTAGAGCGCTTCCATGATTTCGCGCTCGCGGCGGCTGAATTTCTCCTTGGGCGGCGGCTTTTTTGCCATGCCAAAAAATTGGCAGAAGCCCGGGCAGCTGTCAATCCGGAGAAGATGACGAATGCGTCAGGCGCGGATGCATAAAGTCCTGCCGCATCCTATATTGCCGCCATGGCCCACAATAACGGCATGGTTCCCCGCTCGAGGAAGGCGCGTGTGCCCAAAGGCATGAGTGAAAACTCGGCCAAATTCCCGGCCGCCGTTGACGCCATCGCCCTCAAGCCCGAAGCCAATCCGGACATCGATCCCGCCTATCAGGCGGTGCCGATCAGCCAATTCGTGCCCCACCGCCCGGCGCGCCCCGAGAAGTCGGAAGGCGGCAAAAGGTTCGAACTGGTCAGCGAATACGAGCCCGCCGGCGACCAGCCTACCGCCATCGCCGAACTGGTGGCGGGCGTGAGGGAGCGGGAACGCGACCAGGTGCTGCTGGGCGTCACAGGTTCGGGCAAGACCTTCACAATGGCCAAGGTGATCGAGGCCACCCAGCGGCCCGCCTTGATCCTCGCCCCCAACAAGACCCTGGCCGCCCAGCTCTACAGCGAGTTCAAGACCTTCTTTCCCGACAATGCGGTGGAGTATTTCGTCAGCTATTACGACTATTACCAACCGGAAGCCTATATCCCGCGCACCGACACCTATATCGAGAAGGATTCCTCCATCAACGAGGAGATCGACCGCATGCGCCATTCGGCGACGCGGGCGATTTTGGAGCGCGATGACGTGATCATCGTGGCGTCGGTATCGTGCATCTATGGCATCGGGTCGGTTGAGACCTATTCCGGCACAGCCGTCAGCGTCGCCCGGGGTGACAGGATTGACCGCAATGCCGCCATCCAGAATCTGGTAGCGCTGCAATACAAGCGCAATGACGACAATTTCGTGCGTGGCTCATTTCGCGTGCGCGGCGACGTCATCGACATCTTCCCGGCCCATTACGAAGACCGCGCCTGGCGGGTGGAACTGTTCGGCGATGTGGTGGACCAGGTCACCGAATTCGATCCCCTGACCGGACATAAGGCGGGTGAACTGGACGCGATCAAGGTCTATGCCAATTCGCATTATGTGACGCCGAGGCCCACGTTGCAGCAGGCGATGAAGGGCATCAAGGCCGAGCTGATCCACCGCCTGGCGGAATTCCGCGCCAATGGAAAACTGCTGGAAGCCCAGCGCTTGGAACAGCGCACCAATTTCGACTTGGAGATGATCGAGGCCACGGGCAGTTGCGCCGGCATTGAGAATTATTCGCGCTGGCTGACGGGCAGGAAAGCTGGCGAGCCGCCGCCCACGCTGTTCGAATATCTGCCCGACAATGCCTTGGTCTTTTGCGACGAAAGCCATGTCAGCGTGCCCCAGATCGGCGGCATGTATCGCGGCGACTATCGCCGCAAGGCCACGCTGGCCGAATATGGTTTCCGCCTGCCCAGCTGCATCGACAACCGGCCGCTGAAATTCGAGGAATGGGACGCGATGCGGCCCCAGAGCGTCTATGTCAGCGCGACGCCGGGGCCATGGGAGATGGAACGCACCGGCGGCATCTTCACCGAACAGGTGATCCGGCCGACCGGGCTGATCGACCCGCCGGTGGAAGTGCGCCCCGTGGAAAGCCAGGTCGACGACCTGATCGCGGAATGCCGCGACATCGCCAAATGCGGCTATCGCGCTTTGGTCACCACCTTGACCAAGAAAATGGCGGAGGACCTGACCGAATATATGCACGAGCAGGGCATCCGCGTGCGCTACATGCATTCGGATATCGAGACGCTGGAGCGCATCGAGATCATCCGCGACCTGCGGCTCGGCGCCTTCGACGTCTTGATCGGCATCAACCTGTTGCGCGAGGGGTTGGATATTCCCGAATGCGGGCTGGTTGCGATTCTCGATGCCGACAAGGAAGGTTTTTTGCGGTCCGAGACTTCTCTGATCCAGACCATCGGGCGCGCGGCGCGCAATGTGGACGGCAAGGTGATACTTTATGCCGACAGGATCACCGGTTCGATAGAGCGGGCTATGGCGGAGACCACGCGCCGCCGCGCCAAGCAGGAGGCCTATAACAAGGAGCACGGCATCACGCCGGCCAGCGTAAAGCGCAACATCGCCGACATCATGGGCTCGATGTATGAGAAGGACCATGTGACGGTGGATGCGGGCCTTGCGGAAGAAGAGCGCACCTTCGTCGGCCACAATATCAAGGCTGTGATCGCGGAGATCGAGAAGAAGATGCGCGCCGCCGCCGCCGACCTGGAATTCGAGGAAGCCGCGCGGCTGCGCGATGAACTCAAGCGCCTGCAGACCACGGCGCTGGCGATTGCCGACGATCCTTTCGCCCGCCAGTCGGATGTGGCACGGGCCAGCTTCGATGCCGAGATCACCTATTCGAGCGAGGAAGGCCCGTCGCGGCCGATACCGTCTCCCAAGAAAGGCAAGCGACTCTCCCGTCCCGGCCGGCCCAAGACATTTGGATCGAGAGCACGGTAAGCGGCTGTTCGCATGCGATAAAAGCCCATCCATTGTATCTTAAGGCCGGAAGGGCTATATCACCGCGACGTGGTTCTTGCGTCCCAAGTCAGACGAAGCGCTTCTGTCTTTCTGACCTGCCCTTTTTCTGAAAAGGCGCGCCGGACGAACCGAAAAACTTCCCACCCGACCCGATGTTCTTGTCCCACGGCCATTCCCGCATGTTGCGTGGATGGAACCCCGATGACTAAAGGATTATTCAATGACCATCGGCACCGTGAAGTTTTTCAATGCCTCCAAAGGTTTTGGTTTCATCTCGCCGGAAGGCGGCGGCAAGGACGTGTTCGTGCATGTCTCCGCCGTCGAAGCGGCAGGCCTGCGCACTCTGAGCGAGGGCCAGAAGGTGAATTTCGACATCCAGCCGGATGCGCGCGGTTCCAAGGCCGCCAATCTTTCGGCCGTCTGACGAACGGTGGAGGCGGTGCGCAACCCGCACCGCCTCTGTCCTTTTTGAAGGAGAGCATCATTTCCAATTCCAAATCCAAGAATGCCGCGACCCGCACGGCCGAAGGCGTGTTCCAAGTCTGGGAGCGCCGTAGCCAGCTGGTGAAGAATGAATTGGCGGCGGCCAGCGCCGCCACTGATGCCAAGACCGCGCGGCTGCGCGCCCTGCGCCTGGCCAAGGAGGCCGAAGACGCTGAGGCCGCGCGCATCGCAGCGGAGAACGCCCCGCCCGCACCGGCCAAGAAGCGCTCCAAGCGCAACAGCTGATCCAGCTTTCACCGACCATTCAGGCACCATGCAGACCATCACCGACATTGAAATTTTCGTGAACAATTGGGTGGCGCACAATGTGCGCGTCATGCCGCGCCATGTCAGCCTGCCGCAGGAAGTGGACCGGCTGGCGGCCTGCCTGACGAGCGACGCGCGCGCCCATGGCATCAGCGGCGGCGACATCAACCGGGCGCTGGGCGATATCGACGACTATCTGACCGGCAGGCTCCATGACGCCGGCGCTCTACAGCCGGGCTAAGGGAACAAAAGGCCCGTCCCGCCCGTTTCCGCATACGAGCTTTGTGGAGCAGGCCCCATGTCCGCGTTCGCCCTATACGTCATCGGCTTTGTCGTCTTCGTGGGCGGCGTGCTTTACGCCGAGCATCTGTTGCACGTACCGCAGACCTGGGTCTTGGTCAGTGCCCTGGTGATGCTGGGTATTGGCGTCATGTCGGCGGTCTCCCACACCAAGCGCCGCGACCCGCCCAGCGAAGCGGGATAGTAACAGCTCCCTTCATCCGGCTCGCGACTTCGCCGCTCGCCACCTTCTCCCACAAGCGGAGAAGGAAAATGACGAGCCCTCTCCCCTCCGTGGGGGGACGTCGCGCAGCGTCGGGTGAGGGGGTAAAGACAGCTCCCTGACCGCGCGCTAAAATCCCCGTGGCATCCCCGGCGAACCGCGATCAGTGGCGAGGGAAGGGGATCCAGGTACTCCAATGTCTCGCGCCTTCGTCAAAGAAACCGCCGAATCCGCTCCCCCACCCGAGCGCATGGTTGACGACGGCCCCAACTTGGTCACGCCCGAGGGCCTGGCGCAGATCGAAGGCCACATCGCCCGCATCGAAGGGAGCATGAAATCCGAAACCAATGTGCTGCTGCGCGAGACGCTTGCGCGCGACCTGCGCTATTGGGAAATCCGCAAGGGCACCGCCGAAGTCGTGCATTCCTCAACCGACGGCAGCGTGGCCTTCGGCTCGACCGTCACGATTCAACGCAAAGGCCGCACGCAGACCTTCCGCATTGTCGGAGTCGACGAAGCCGACGTGGCCCACGGCCTGATCAGCTTCAGATCACCGCTGGCCCAAGCCATCGTCGGCGCCAGGCCGGGCGAAGTGATCGAAGCGCCCGAGCCGCTCGGCGAAATAGAAATCGTCACTGCAAAATAGTCACTTCATCAAAGGAGCCCCTCCACCATCTCCCCCGGCCGGCACAGCATCGCGCCCTTGGGCGTCACGACGATCGGCCGATTCATCAGGATCGGATGGGCTGACATGGCAGCCAGCAGGCAATCGTCGTCGCGGCCTTCCAGCTCCATCTCTTCATAGACCGGCTCCTTGGCGCGGATCACGTCCGCAATCTTCGCCTTCATCTCGTCGTGGATCAGGTGGCGCAGCTCGTTCGGACGCAGCGGCGTCTTCAAATATTCGACGATGTGCGGCTCGATGCCGTGGGCGCGGATGATTTCCAGCGCCTTGCGCGAGCTCGAGCAGCTGGGATTATGATAGATGGTTACTTTCATGGCGCGTCCTCCCGGACCAAGTATACGCTCCGCACATTGCGATATCATGCTGGAGCGCGCGGATGCCCACATTGCGCAGGAGCAAGCCGCCTCCGACCCGCTCCGGATTGGTACGATTCCCAGCCTCGCGGCGCGTTTGGGCACGCGCCGCTGCGGCGTCTGCCGCTAAAAATGGTCCACTGGACCATTTTTCCCGCTTCGGGTCGCGGCTCACTATGTTGCCATTCTGCGCTCCCAGGCGTATTGTCGCGGTCACGTGGAGTTACGGCCCGTTACAGAGAAGCGCACCTAGACTATCCCTGCCCGCATAGAGTGCGCGCCTGGACGACGGTTGAACTTCCTTCCCTGCAACCCCGAAACCCCCGTTCCGCATCGGCATCCCGCCGTGGCGGAAATCTTTGCAGGAACTCTTCAATGACGATCGGAACCGTGAAATTCTTCAACACCTCCAAGGGCTTTGGCTTCATCGCGCCGGAAGGCGGCGGCAAGGACGTGTTCGTCCACGCCACCGCTGTGGAAGCAGCGGGCCTGCGCACCCTGAACGAAGGCCAGAAGGTCTCGTTCGACATCGTGCCGGACGCCCGTGGCGCCAAGGCCTCGAACCTCAAAGCCGTCTGACGGTTTGGGAGTTTCGCGATTGAAAAAGGGCCGGTGGAGAAATCTTCCGGCCCTTGTTCATTTTGCGCCCCCTACTGCGTCGGCGGCGCAGACGGCGGTCCCGAAGGCAGGTTGAACAGGATGTTCACTTCCTTCTGGCCCGAACCGCCGGTCGTAAAGCTGGCGCTGTGGCTCTGCCCGCTGCCGCCGATCAGCGTGGCGGTGGCGGTGTATTGGCCGGCCGGCGCCTTGAACAAAATCCAGGGCGCGTCGCAATCGGTCTCGGCCAGGGTGTGGCCGCCCTTGGCCAGGGCGACATGGGCATTGGCCAGATCGGCGCCACCGGTCGTGGCCAGCACGATCTTGACGGAATAATCCTTCCAGCGCGGATCGTCCTTGGCCGAGCCCACGCCGGTGCACACGGTTTCCACGCCATTGATGTCGGTGGGCGTGTCCTGAACTGCCAGTGCGCTGCCGCCGGTCAGCGCCAGGGAAAACAGGCTCAGGGTGGCGAGCGGGTTAAGTCGCATCGAAATCTCCTCTACGCACCCCATGCCCAAAAAGCGCACGAACCTGCTTTCGGTTCCCCCAAGTTCCGTGGAGGGGTTCCATGGAGGCTCAAATCGTTTGGGGGATCCATGACCAAGTATCACTGCATCGCAGCGGCGCTTGCGCTGCTGGTCGCCGCCGCGCCTGCGCAGGCCGCGCAAAAGGCGCACGCCATCGCGATCTGAGAACCTGCGACGGAAAGCCGGTCGGCACGGTGGATTTCGCCGCCGTCAATCGCGGCACGCTGATCACCTTCGACCTGCATGACCTGCCGCCCGGCGCACACGGCATCCATCTGCACACCTCTGGCAATTGTGAAGCCAAGACGGGTTTCACCGCCGCCGGTCCCATTCTGACGCTTGTCCCCGGCAAACTGCATGGCTATCTGGCCGAAGGCGGCCCGCAAGCCGGCGACCTGCCCAACCAGTTTGCTGGCGCCGATGGCCGCCTGCATGCCAGCTTGGTCGCCTCGGGCTTCAGCTTGCGCAACGGCAAGCGCTCGATTTTCGACCGCGTCGGCATCGCCATTATCGTCGATTCCAGGGCCGATGATTATCGTACCCAGCCACTCGGCAATGCCGGGGACCGCATCGCCTGCGGCGCGGTCATCCACCGCGGGGGCCCAAGGCCAGGCGCAAAAAGGGCCACTGAAACGGGTTCCCAGGCGGGTGGTAACACCCCGGACGCCATGACATATTCGCGCCCATATGGGACTCGAAAAGCCGCAATCGCTTGCCCTGCGCGACCTGCTCGACGCGGATACCCTGCGCCGCGACCTGACGGCGTTGGCGCATGAAACGGGCGATCCTGGAACCCTGCGCAAGGCGGGGCTGAACCTGATCAAGACCGCCTTCATCAATGGCCGCGAGAAGGTGAAATACGCGGTCCAGAAAGAGGGCCTGCCCGGACTGGCCGCCGCCCGCGCCCTGTCGCTGCTGCAGGACGGCGTGATCCAGGTCATCTACGACTTCGCGGTCAAGCATGTCTATTACGCCCAGAACCCCTCCAGCGCAGAGCGCATCGCCATCGTGGCCACCGGCGGCTATGGCCGCGGCGAGCTGGCGCCGGGCTCCGACATAGATCTTCTGTTCCTGCGTCCCTTCAAGCAGACCGCCTGGGGCGAAAGCGTCATCGAGTTCATCCTCTATATGCTATGGGACCTTGGCCTGAAGGTTGGCCACGCCACCCGCAGCCTTGCCGAGAGCGTGCGGCTGGCCAAGCTCGACATCACCATCCGCACCGCCATCCTGGAAACGCGTTACGTCTGGGGCGATCAAGGGCTTTACGAAGACCTGCGCAAGAAATTCTGGAACGAGGTCGCAACCGGTAATGGCCGCGACTTTGTCGAAGCCAAGCTGGCCGAACGCAGCGTGCGCCACCAGCGCCAGGGCGAAAGCCGCTATCTGGTCGAACCCAACATCAAGGAGGGCAAGGGCGGGCTTCGCGACCTGCAGACCCTCTACTGGATCGGCAAGTATCTCTATCACGTGGACGATGCGGCCGACCTGGTCGAGCATGGCGTCTTCACCAAGGACGAATTCAAGACCTTCCAGAAGGCGGAAGCCTTCCTCTGGAATGTGCGCGCGCACCTGCATTACCTGCTGGGCCGGGCCGAGGAGCGGCTTTCCTTCGACGTGCAGCCGGTGCTTGCCGCCGAGCTCGGCTATGTGAATGCCGAAAAACCGCGCCGGGCGGTGGAAGCCTTCATGCGCGCCTACTTCCTGGTGGCCAAGGATGTAGGCGACCTGACCCGCATCTTCTGCGCCGCGCTCGAGGAACAGCACAGGAAACCGCGCCCCTCGCTGACGCGCATGCTGCCGGGGTTCCTGAAGCCGCGCAGCCCCAATGACGATTTCTATGTCGAGAATGGCCGGCTCAATGCCAATCCGGTGATCTTCCGCAACGATCCCGCCAATATCCTGCGCCTGTTCCAGATCGCCGACAGCAAAGGGGTGGACATTCATCCCCATGCGCTGCGCACCGTCACCCGCTCGCTCGACTTGATCAACAATGAGGTGCGCGACAATCCGGCCGCCAACCAGGCCTTCCTGGAAGTGTTGACCTCGCGCCACGATCCCGAGCGGGCGCTGCGCCTGATGAATGAGGCCGGGGTGCTGGGCCGCTTCATTCCCGAATTCGGCCATGCCGTGGGGCTGATGCAGTTCAACATGTACCACCACTATACGGTCGACGAGCACCTGATCCGCGCGGTGGGCAATGTCGCGGCGATCGAGCGCGGTGACCTGAAACAGGAAAGTCCGGTCTCCAGCGACATCGTCAAGCGCATCCAGTCGCGCAATGTGCTGTTCTGCGCCATCCTGCTGCATGACGTGGCCAAGGGCCTGCCCGGAGACCATAGCGAAGTCGGCGCGGCCATCGCCCAGAGCCTGTCCCCAAGACTGGGTCTTTCCGCCAACGACACCACCGCGGTGGCCTGGCTGGTCAAGAACCATCTGGTGATGAGCGACACCGCCCAGCGCCGCGATATCTCCGATCCCAAGACGGTGCGCGATTTCGTCGACATGGTGCAGTCTCCGGAGATGCTGCGCCTGCTGTTGATCCTCACCGTCGCCGACATCCGCGCCGTGGGCCCGGGCGTGTGGAACGGCTGGAAAGGCCAGCTCCTGCGCGAGCTTTATTACGCGGCCGAGAATATGATGATGGGCGGCGACCAGGTGCCGTCGCGCTCCAGCCGCGTGGCCGCCGCCAAGGCTGCGCTGGAAGAACGGCTTGCCGACTTCACGCCGGCACAGCGCGAGCGGGTGCTGAACCGCCATTACGACAATTACTGGCTGGCCTTCGACACCGACGAGCTGGAACGCCATGCGCGGCTGACCACCAAGGCCGATGCCGAGAACCAGCTTCTAGTGCTGGACACTACCACCAATGCCTTCCGCGCCATCACCGAGATCATTCTCTACACGCCCGACAATGCCGGCCTGTTCTCGCAATTCGCCGGCGCCATCGCCATGGCCGGGGGCTCCATCGTCGACGCCAAGGCATTCACCACTTGCGACGGTTTTGCGGTCGATGTGTTTTCGGTGCAGGACGCCGAGGGCGAGCCCTTCAGCGACCCCGAGCGGCTGGGGCGCCTGCGTCAAACCATCGAAAAGACCCTGCGCGGCGAACTCCGGCCCCGGCGCGAACTGGCCCGCAAGGCCGTCCGCAACCGGGCCAGCGCCTTCTCGATCCGCCCCGCGGTCCATTTCGACAACGAGGCCTCGCGCATCGCCACCGTGATCGAGGTGGAATGCCTGGACCGCCCCGGCCTGCTTTACGACATCACCCAGGCCATTTTCGAGGCGGGGCTTTCCATCTCCACCTCCATGGTGGCGACCTATGGTGAACGGGCGGTGGACGTCTTCTATGTGCGCGACGGTTTCGGCCACAAGATCGTTCACCCCACCCGTCTTCAGGCGGTGGAGCAGCGGCTGAAAACGGCTCTTGAAGCCGCCACGCCCGCCAAGGCATAAGGCCGGGAATGGTGCACAAACCTCTCGTTCTTTCGGGCATGCAGCCCACCAATACGCTGCATCTGGGCAATTACCTGGGTGCGCTGAAAAACTGGGTGCGCATGCAGCGGGAGATGCCCTGCCTGTTTTGCGTGGTGGACATGCATGCCATCACCCAGGATGCGGGCTATGCCAAGCCCGACGAACTGACCCGGGCGACGCGGGAAGTCACCGCCGCCTATATTGCCGCGGGCGTGGACCCCGGGCAGACGCCGATCTTCAACCAGGGCCAAGTGCCAGAGCATGGCGAACTGGCCTGGGTCTTGAACTGCGTGGCGCGGCTGGGCTGGCTCGACCGCATGACCCAGTTCAAGGAGAAGTCGGGCAAGCACAAGGAACGTGCCAGCGTCGGGCTTTACACCTATCCCGTGCTGATGGCGGCCGACATCCTGGTCTACAAGGCCACGCACGTACCGGTGGGCGAAGACCAGAAGCAGCATCTGGAGCTGGCGCGCGACATCGCCCAGAAGTTCAACAACGACTTCGGCCTGCCCGATTTCTTCCCCCTGCCCGAGCCGGTCATCACCGGTCCGGCGACGCGGGTGATGAGCCTGCGCGACGGCAGCAAGAAGATGTCCAAGTCGGATGAAAGCGACATGAGCCGCATCAACCTCACCGACGATGCCGAGGCCATCGCCAACAAGATCAAGCGGGCCAAGACCGATCCCCACCCCCTGCCTGCATCAAAAGATGAGTTGAAAGACCGGCCGGAAGCCGAGAATCTGATCAACATCTATGCCGCTCTGGCCGACCAGACCCGCGAGGCGGTGATAGCGGAATTTGCCGGCCAGCAATTCTCAACCTTCAAGGCGCGGCTGGCCGATCTGACAGTGGCGAAGCTCGAACCCATCAACCGGGAGATGCGCCGCCTGCTGGCGGATCCGGCGGAAATCGACCGCATCCTGAGACAGGGCGCATTGCGCGCGCGCAGCATCGCGACTCCCATTATGGATGAGGTGAAGCGTCGCGTGGGCTTCGTTACCTGAACCACTGTATGGTCCGGCCATGACGCTGGACCCTCTTGTCCTGTCGCGTTTGCAGTTCGCCTGGGTGGTTGCCTGGCACATTCTTCTGCCGGCGCTGACTGTCGGGCTGGCCTCCTATATCGCGCTTCTCGAAGGCATCTGGTTCGTCACCGGCAAGGAAATCTGGTTCCGCATCTCCGGCTTCTGGACCCGCATCTTCGCCGTCGCTTTCGGCATGGGCGTGGTATCGGGTGTGGTGATGCCATTCCAGTTTGGCACCAACTGGAGCCGCTTCTCTGACGCCACCGCCAATATCATCTCGCCCATGTTGGCCTATGAGGGCCTCACGGCCTTCACGCTGGAAGCGGGTTTCCTGGGCGTAATGCTTTTTGGCCGCAACCTTGTGCCGCGCTGGGCGCACGTTGCTTCCGCCGTGCTGGTGGCGCTGGGCACGCTGTTCTCGACCTTCTGGATTCTGGTGACCAACAGCTGGATGCAGACCCCCGCCGGCTACCGGCTTGAGAATGGCATTTTCTATCCCACCAGCTGGATGGACATTGTCTTCAATGCCTCGTTCCCCTATCGCTTCATGCACACCGTCGTCGGCTTCTACGCCACGACCGGCTTTGTCGTGCTGGGCGTGGCGGCAAGCCTGCTGTGGAAAGGGAAGTCGCGCGACGAGGCCCGGCTGATGCTGTCCATGACACTGTGGCTCCTGACCGTGCTGGTGCCGTTGCAGATATTCCTGGGCGACCTCCAGGGTCTCAACACCCTGCACCATCAGCCCGCCAAGCTTGCCGCGATCGAAGCCCATTGGAACCAGGAAGCGCGCGCACCGCTCACTCTGTTCGCCATTCCCGACCAGCAGGCCGAGACCAACCGCAATGTCATCGAGGTGCCGCTGTTGGGCAGTCTGATCCTGACACACGACGTCAACGGTGTAGTGCCAGGTTTGAAGGACTTTCCGCGCGAAGACCGGGCGCCGGTCATCCTTCCCTTCTTCGCTTTTCGCGTCATGGTGGGCATCGGCCTGTTGATGCTGGCGCTGGTCGCGGCGGGGTGGTGGCTGCGCATTCGAGGCAAGCTCTATCAAACGATCTGGTTCCTCAAGGCCCTGAAATGGGCGACGCCGCTGGGCTTCATTGCCGTGGTGGCCGGCTGGACTACCACCGAAACCGGACGCCAGCCCTGGACGGTCTATGGTGTGATGCGCACCGCTCAATCGGTGACGCCGTCGCTGACCGGTGTCGATGTGCTCCTGTCGCTCGCGGGTTATGTGGCCGTCTATTGCATCATGTTTCCGGCCGGCCTCTTATTTGTGCTTCGCATAGTCCGGGGCGGTGTCTCCGCGGAAGAGGACACACCGGTGAAGGCAGGCCGCCCTGGCGCGCCGGTCAAGCCGGTGCCGGGAGCGGCGCCATGATCATTTTCGATTTCGTGCCGATGTGGACGCTGATCCTGGGGCTGGCGGTCTTCTTCTATGTACTGCTCGACGGCTTCGATCTGGGCGTGGGCATCCTATACAACTTCGCCAGAACAACCGCGGACCGCAATCTGCTGATGAATTCCATCGCCCCCATCTGGGACGGCAACGAGACCTGGCTGGTGTTGGGCGGCCTGGGACTTCTGGCTGCCTTCCCGCTTGCCTTCGCCATCATCCTGCCGGCGGTCTATTTCCCGATCCTGGTGATGCTGTTGGCGCTGATCTTTCGTGGCGTGGCATTCGAATTCCGCTTCCGCGACGCGGAGCACCGCACATTCTGGGATCATGCTTTCGGCTATGGCTCCGCCATCGCGACCTTTGCGCAAGGCGTGGTGCTGGGTGCCTTCATCCAAGGCTTCCAGGTGCAGGGACGGCATTTCAGCGGCGGCAGTTTTGATTGCTTCACGCCCTTTTCGGCGTTCACTGGGCTGGCGCTTCTGTCCGGTTATGGCCTGCTGGGTGCGGGCTGGCTGATCCTGAAAACGGAAGGCCCATTGCAAGAGACCGCGCGGCGGCAGGCGCGATTCTGCTTTTTGGGGACGCTTGTGGCTGTCGGCATTGTCAGCCTGTGGACGCCGCTGGTGGACCATGACATCGCGCAGCGTTGGTTTTCCTGGCCCAATATTGCATTCTTGTCACCCGTGCCGCTGCTGACAGCTCTGTTCGCCTTCCTGGAATGGCGGGCGATCGGCAATCCCAAGGCGGAACTCAGGCCCTTTATCTATGCCGTGCTGCTCTTCACCCTGTCCTATCTCGGCATTGCCATCAGCCTGTTTCCCATGATCGTGCCGCATCATTATTCGCTTTGGCAGGCGGCGTCCTCGATCGATACGCAGATATTCCTGGGCGTCGGCACCCTGTTCCTGCTGCCGGTGATCTTCGTCTATACCGGCTGGTCTTATTGGGTGTTCCGGGGCAAGGTGCGCGCCGACACCAGATATCATTGAGCAATATGACCAAGACTGTTCTCGTCACTGGTGCAGCCAAAAGGCTGGGACGCGCCATCGCTTTGGACCTGGCAGCAGATGGCTGGAACGTGGCGGTCCACTATCATGGCTCTGAGGAGGACGCCGACTACGTCGCCCAAGCGGTGCGCGCTTTCGGCGCCGAGGCCACAGCGTTGAAATGCGACCTGTCCAGGGAAGCCGAAACCGCCACGCTGGTGGACCGCGCCGCAAAGGAACTGGGTCCATTGACGGCTTTGATCAACTCGGCCTCGCTGTTCGAGAATGACAATTGGCAGAGCGCCACCCGCAAGACCTGGGACGACCATATCGAGACGAATTTGCGCGCGCCGCTGCTGTTGTCACAGATGTTTGCCAAGCAGCTTCCGGAAGGCGAACATGGCAATATCGTCAACATCGTCGACCAGCGCGTGCTCAAGCCCACGCCGCAATTTCTCTCCTACAGCGTCAGCAAGGCCGGGCTTTACTGGCTCACCACGACACTGGCGCAGGGTATGGGGCCGCGCATCCGCGTCAATGCGGTCGGCCCAGGTCCCACCTTGCGCAATCCGCGCCAGTCGGAAGAGGATTTTTCCCGCCAGCGAGACGCCACCATCCTGAAGCGCGGTGCAGACCCCGCCGACATCTGCGCCGCGGTGCGCTATCTGCTGAAGGCACCGGCTGTGACCGGCCAGATGCTGGCGGTCGATGGCGGCCAGCATCTGATCTGGCAGACCCCTGACGTGCAGGTGGATGAATGAGCAAGAAAGAGACACCGCGCTTTGCCGGCGCCGGCGCTCGCCATGTCTTCATCCGTAACCTGGAATTGCCGGCCCATATCGGGGTCTACCGCCAGGAAGAGGGCCGCACCCAGCCGGTCCGCATTAATGTGGACCTGGCCACCGACGACATCGCCGATGCCCAGGACATGCTGGAGAATGTGGTCGACTATCATGTGATCGAAAGGCGCATCCGCGCCATTATCGCGGAAGGCCATGTCCGGCTGGCGGAAACCCTGGCCGAGCGCATCGCCGCCGCCTGTTTCGAGGATGCGCGGGTCCGAACCGTCCGCATCCGGGTCGAGAAACTGGAGGCCCTGAGACACGCGGAGAGCGTGGGGATAGAGATTGAGCGCACCCGCTAATATATTGGGCCCATGGACTCCCCCGAGACGCCCCTGAAGGGCGCGGATCGCATCGCCGCCTATCTCAAGACCCTGCCCGACGCGCCCGGCGTCTATCGCATGCTCAATGCGGCCGGCGATGTGCTCTATGTCGGCAAGGCCAAGAGCCTGAAAAAGCGCGTCACCTCCTACGCGCGTGGCGGGGTGCATGCCGACCGCCTCACCCGCATGGTGGCGGAGACGGCGGAGATGCTCTTCGTCACCACTGCCAGCGAGACCGAAGCGCTGCTGCTGGAATCAAACCTGATCAAGCGGCTGAAGCCCCGCTACAATGTCAGCTATCGCGACGACAAGAGCTTTCCCAATATCCTGTTGCGCGAGGATCACCCCTTTCCGCAACTGCTCAAGCATCGCGGCGCCAAGACGACAAAGGGCGTCTATTTCGGACCCTTCGCCTCGGCCGGCGCGGTCAACCGCACACTCAACACGCTGCAGCGGGCCTTCCTGCTGCGCTCCTGTTCAGATTCGGTTTTCGAAAGCCGCACCCGCCCCTGTCTCCTGTACCAGATCAAGCGCTGCTGCGCCCCTTGCGTGAACCGCATCGACCTGGCCGGTTACAATGCGCTGGTCGAGGAGGCCGAGCAATTCCTGCGCGGCAAGAGCCAGGCAGTGCAGGACATGCTGAAAACCGAAATGACATCGGCCTCCGAGGCGATGGATTTCGAGGCCGCGGCCAAATTGCGCGACCGGTTGCGCGCCATGAGCCACATACAGGCGTCACAGGGCGTCAATCCCTCCACCTTCGAGGAAGCCGATCTGTTCGCTGCCTACAGCGAAGGGGGACAAACCTGCATCCAGGTATTTTTCTTCCGCGCCGGCCAGAATTGGGGCAACAGGCCCTACTTTCCGCGCCACGCGGGCGACCTGCCGCTGGCGGAAATACTGGAGAGCTTTGTCGGCCAGTTCTATGACGAACGTACCGCGCCCAAGCTGATCCTGACCAGCGAAGACCTGCCCGGTCGCGGTCTGTTGGCCAAGGCGCTGGGATTGGGCGCCTTACACAAGGTGGAAATCTCAACCCCCCAGCGCGGCGAGAAGCGCGAGATCATGGAGCGCGCCCTTGCCAATGCGCGCGAACAGCTTGGCCGGCGTCTGGCCGAAAACAGCGCCCAGACGCAATTGCTCGAAGGTGTCGCCGACGTGTTCGGGCTGGAGCAGCCGCCCCGCCGCATCGAGGTCTATGACAATTCCCACATCCAGGGCGCACATGCGCTGGGCGCCTTCGTCGTGGCGGGGCCGGAAGGTTTCGAGAAGACCCAATATCGCAAGTTCAACATCAAGACCGAAGAGCTCGCGCCCGGCGACGACTACGCCATGATGCGCGAAGTGATCACCCGCCGCTTTGCCCGGATGATGAAGGAGGAAGCGGAAGAATCGGAGAACGGCAAATGGAAACGGCCCGAGCTGGTGCTGATCGACGGCGGGCCGGGCCAGCTCTCGGTTGCCTGCCAGGTGTTCGCCGATCTGGGGGTCGAAGACGTGGCGCTGGTCGCCATTTCCAAGGGACCCGACCGTGATGCCGGCCGGGAGCATTTCCATCTGCCGGGCAAGGAGCCGTTCCGCCTCGATCCCAAAAGCCCGGTGCTCTATTATTTGCAACGGTTGCGCGACGAGGCGCACCGCTTTGTGATCGGCGGCCATCGCAAGAAGCGCGAGCGTGCCATCGGCACCAATCCGCTGGACGAGATCGCAGGCGTGGGCGCCGGCCGTAAGCGCGCCCTTTTGCAGCATTTCGGTTCCGCCCGCGCCGTTGCGGGGGCGAGCCTGGCCGACCTGTCCGCTGTCGATGGCGTAAGCGCAACACTCGCCAAGAAAATTTTCGATTTCTTCCATCCGGGCGGATGACCTGCCGGTAGAGGGGTTCTAAACTGGGGTCATGTTCGCCCTGCCCAATGCCCTCACCATCCTGCGCATCCTTTTGGTGCCGGTCTTTGTCGTCGCCTATGTCATTCCCGGCGAAGTGGCGCGGCTGGTGGCCTTTGTGGTTTTCGCCCTGGCGGGCATCAGCGACTGGCTTGACGGTTTTGCCGCCCGCAAGCTGAAGGCGGGTTCGGAATTCGGCCGCATGCTTGACCCCATCGCCGACAAGGTGCTCGTCGGCGTGGCGCTGATGATGCTGGTGGCCGAAGGCACCTTCACCCAGATCAAGCCCAACGGCATGCTGAGCCTGCTCAGGCTGGTGCCGGCGCTGATCATCCTGTCGCGCGAGATCCTGGTGTCGGGCATGCGGGAATTCCTGGCTGGCACCCGGGTCAGCGTGCCGGTCACCGCCGTGGCCAAGTTCAAGACCGCGGTGCAGATGATCGCCATCGGCGCGATGATCCTGACTCCGCTCGCCGATGTGCTGGTGCCGGGAATCCCATCGCTGACCTACACCACCATCGCCTATCTGCTGTTGTGGGTGGCGGCCGCGCTGACCGTCTATACCGGCGTGATCTATTTCAAGAATGGCGTGGCGCATTTGCGCCCCGGCCCATCGTCGGACGCCACGCGGCTGCGCGAGACGGCGTAGACTAGGCGTTCACCGCCGCCACGCCGCGCACTTCGTCTGCATAGGCGTGCATCAGGATTTCGGTCAGCGCGCCCGGCTTGAAGCGATAAGCCCCAATCTCCGAAACGGGCGTCACTTCCGCCGCCGAGCCGGTGAGGAAGCATTCGCTGAACCGCGCCATTTCGCCGGGCTCGATATGCCGTTCCACCACTTTGACGCCGCGCGCCTTGGCAATGGCAATGACCGACTGACGGGTGATGCCGTTGAGGAAGCAATCGGGCGTGGGCGTGTGCAGCACGCCATCCTGCACGAAAAATACATTGGCGCCGGTGGCTTCCGCGACATAGCCGCGATAGTCGAACATCAGCGCATCGCCATAGCCTTTTGCCTCGGCTTCGTGCTTTGAGACGGTGCAGATCATGTAAAGGCCGGCGGCCTTGGCATGGACCGGCGCGGTGTCCGGTGCAGGCCGGCGATAGCGTGAGATATCCAGCCGGATGCCTTTGAGCTTTTCCGCGGGGCTGAAATAGGAGGGCCAGGGCCAGCAGGCGACCGCGACATGGATGGTGGTGTTCTGCGCCGACACCGCCATCATCTCGCTGCCACGGAATGCCACCGGACGCAGATAGCCGTCCTTGATGTTCTGTGCCGCTGCCGCCTCGATGCAGGCCTGGTTTATCTCGTCCTTGGTGAAGGCGATCTTCATTCCCAAGGTTTCGGCCGAGCGGAACAAACGATCGGTATGTTCCTTGAGCTTGTAGATCTTGCCGCCATAGATTCGCTGGCCCTCGAACACGCAGGAGCCATAATGCAGCCCATGGGTCAGCACATGGGTCCTGGCCTCTTTCCAGGGCACCAGCCTGCCGTCATACCAGAGCGAGCCGTCGCGCTGGTCGAAAGGGATCACGTCTGCCATCGTTTCTGTCCTAAGGTCGCCGGCCTGCCGGGCTTGCCCGCCCAACTGGGAGGGCCTAGTTTTTCTGCCATGTATTGCAACATGGCCGACGCGAAAACCGCAAGGGCGGCATGGGCTCTTTCGCCCCCCAGCCTGGCATGGCAGCCATGAGTTTGGCGGGCGAACCGCACATGCTGGTGGTCGACGACGATGAGCGGCTGCGCGCCCTTCTGCAGCGCTACCTGTCCGGCAACGGCTACCGGGTGAGCGTGGCACCAGGCGCCGCTGAAGCCCGTGCCTTGATGAAAAGCATGGAATTCGACCTTTTGATCGTGGACGTGATGATGCCCGGCGAGTCGGGACTGGAACTGACGCAGAGCGTACGCAAGGAATCGGCGGTGCCAATATTGATGCTGACGGCCCGGGGCGATCCGGCAGACCGTATCGCCGGCCTGGAACTCGGCGCCGATGACTATCTGCCCAAGCCCTTCGAGCCACGCGAATTGCTGCTCAGGGTCAATTCGCTCCTGCGCCGCGCCGCGCCGTCGGAAAGCCCGGTCGCCGGACCGGTGCGCATGGGCGAGGCATTGTTCGATCCTTCGAATTCGCGGCTGACGCGTGCGGGCAAACCGGTGAAACTGACCGGCGCGGAGGCCGCCCTGCTGCAGCTTTTCGCCACCCATGCGGGCCGGCCCTTCTCCCGCGGCGAACTTTGCAAGCGCCTCAATGTGGCACTGGAACGTTCCATCGACGTGCAGGTGACACGGCTGCGCCGCAAGATCGAGGAAGACCCCAAGCTGCCGCTCTATCTGCAGACGGTACGCGGAGTGGGATACATGCTGGTTCCTGATCGTGGGTGAGGGACTGTCCCTCAAGCGTTTTCTGCCACGCGGTCTGTTCGGGCGCTCCCTGATCATCATCGTCGCGCCGATCGTGCTTTTGCAGGCCATCATCGCCTATGTCTTTTTCGAGCGCGATCTCGACACCACGACCAGAAGGCTGGCGCGCGACGTCGCCGCCGACATGGCGATGCTGGTGGCGCTGGAAGACACCAGCCAGGGGCCCGACCGGGAGCGGTTGCGCGCGCTGGCCGCCCGCCAGCTCAACTACCGCATCCGGTTTCTGCCCGGCCAGAACCTGCCGCCCCATCACGGCGCCTTGACCAGCAATATCGACGTCGCGCTGGACGACATTCTGGAACAGCGCATCGGACCCGCCCGCGATTTCAGCGCCACACGAATGGGCGACGATTTCGAGATCAAGGTGGATGTGCATGACGGCGTGCTTGCCGTGCTGGTACCGCGCGACCGCATCACGGTATCGAAGCCGGACATCTTCATCCTCTGGATGGTAGGTTCGGCGCTGATCCTGATGGGCATCGCCATCACCTTCCTGAGAAACCAGGTCCGTCCCATCGAGCGGCTGGCGCGCGCCGCCGACAGTTTCGGCAAGGGTCGCGCCGTGCCCGACTTCAAGCCTTATGGCGCCACAGAGGTGCGCCGCGCCGCCCAGGCCTTCATCACCATGCGCGAGCGCATTGAGCGTCACATCACCCAGCGCACCGAGATGCTGGCCGGAGTGAGCCACGACATAAAGACGCCGCTGACGCGCCTCAAGCTGGCGCTGGCGATGCTGTCCGATAATGCCGACATCGCGCCCATGCGTGCCGACGTCGCCGAGATGGAGCATATGCTGGATGAATATCTCGCCTTCGCGCGCGGCGAAGGCGGCGAGGAATCGGAAGTCACTGATCTGGGCGAGCTGGTGCGCGACGCCGCCAATGCCGCTGCCAAGGCGCGCCAGCGCGACGGCATCCGGATCGATGCTCCGGCGCATGTGATGGTCAGCGTCAAGCGGGCCGGCCTGCGGCGCGTGCTGGCCAACCTGATCGACAATGCCCTCAAGCACGGCGCGCGGGTGGCCGTGACATTGACCCAGGATGACAGGCTGGTGGAGATCGCCGTGGAAGATAATGGCCCCGGCATTCCCGAAAGCCGGCGGGAAGAAGCCTTCCGGCCTTTCCATCGCCTGGATCAGGGACGCAACCTGCAAAGCGGCGGCTCGGGCCTGGGCCTGTCCATCGCCCGCGACATCACCCGCGCTCATGGCGGCGACATTGTGCTCGACACAAGCGCCATGGGCGGTCTGAAGGCGAGGGTCAGGCTGCCAGTTTGACCCAAACCAGCTGTCATTCCCGCGTAAGCAGGCAATCCAACTTTGGCCTGAATACAAGACCTGAAGTTGGCTGCCCGCTTTCGCGGGCATGACAAAGAGGTTGGTGGAATGGCTACCGCAACGCTTCCGCCCGCTTGCGCGCTGCCCGCACCGCGCGCTTCATCAACTGCGCCAGCCCGTCATCGGCCATCAGCACCGCGAGCGCCGCGGCGGTGGTGCCGCCGGGACTGGTAACGGCTTCGCGCAAAGCGCCAGCCGGCGACTTGTCGGCCGCCAGCAATGCACCGGCGCCCGCCACCGTTGCGCGGGCGAATTTCTCGGCCTGGGCGCGCGGCAGACCTTCTGCCATGCCGGCCTCCGTCAGGGCCTCCGCCATCAAGAAAAGATAGGCAGGGCCGGACCCCGACACCGCCGTGACGCTGTCGATCAGTTCTTCCCTGGCCACCCATACGGTCTCGCCCAGTGCCGACAGCAGCGATGCGGCGCGCTTTTTATCGGCCGCAGTCGTGCCCTTGGCGGCATAAAGGCCGGTGATGCCATGGCCGATCGCTCCCGGGATGTTGGGCATGGCGCGGACGATGCGTACTCTTGGACCCCAGGCTGCGGTCATCGCCGTAACCGTCGTGCCCGCGGCGATGGAGATCATCAAAGCGCCCGATCGCGCGACTTCTGCCAGTGACCGGACCTCGCCTTTGAGTACCTGCGGCTTGATTGCCACCAGGCAGACTGAAGGCTTGCGACCGACCTCAGATGGGGCGGCGAACAGTGTTATTTTTTTGGCCCGCGCCAGCTTGCGCAGTTCCGCCGACGGCTTGGGCTCGACGACCGTGATGGGGCTGACGCCCTGTTTGAGCCAGCCTTTCAAAAGAGCCGACCCCATGCGCCCTGCACCGATCAGAAGAATGCTCACGGCCTCTTCCTTCAGGCCTGGCCGGCGCACTCCAGCACCGCGGCCGCGATCGCCTCTTCCGCCGTTTTGCCGCCCCACAGCACGAATTGAAAGGCCGGGTAATAATGCTCGCAGGCCTCAAGCGCCAGGTTTAGCAGCGCCTCGCATTGGGCGGCGCTGGCTTCGGCATCGGGAAAGATCATGGCATGCCGGAAGATGATGGTGCCGTCCTGCGGCCACAGGTCAAAATGGCCGATCCACAATTTGGCATTCACCAGCATTAACAGGTCCGCGACATTCTGCCGGCGGACGCCCTCACTGATGCGCATGTCGAAGGCGCTGGAAAGATGCAGCGATTGCAGGTCCTCCCGCCAAGAGAAGTTAAAATGATGGTCGCTCCACTTGCCTGCCACCGACAGGTTGAGCTCATCGCGGCCTGCACGCTCGAAGGCCCAGCCATTGGCCTCGACCGTGCGCTCCAGCAGATCCAGGGGGTGAAGGTCGTCCAGCGGCTCGTCGTCCAGGTGGGTAATGGTCATGGGCAACAACTCCAACGCGCTTCTTGCCACTAAACGAAGCAGCTGAAGTCCAAACTGGCACAAGATTTTGAGAAAACAAGAGTCCGGGAGTCCTCATCCCCCGCGAGGAGAAAGATTCCACAGCTTTGGCGAGGTGCCGCAAACCGTCTGTTAGGAACTCGCCCCGGCCTTCTAAGTGCCTGATTTGGATTCCAAAGCAGCCACGCGGGCCGCAAGTGCCTCATTCTCGGCGCGAGCCTTGGCGGCCATCGCCTTGACCGCCTCGAATTCTTCGCGCGGCACGAAATCCATGTCGGCCACCAACCGCTCCAGCCGCTGGCGGACGAAGGTATCGATTTCCGCCCGCACGCTTTGGGCCATGCCGGCTGCGTCGGTGAAGGCCTTTGCCATGCCGTCCAGGAACGGATTGTCGGTCTGTGCCATCAAAACCTCCACTTTGTCCGTCTATATGGCCGCGGCGCTCCCTTGACACAAGCCGCGAAGCACCGGCGTTTAGCCCTTCATGATTCAGGCGCTCCTGCCCTTCCCCCATATAAATCCTGTCCTGCTCAGCCTGGGTCCATTCGCGATCCGCTGGTATGCGCTGGCCTATATTGCGGGCATCGTGCTGGGCTGGTGGGGCGTGCTGCGCGTCCTCCGGAACAAGCAGCTTTGGGCCCATCCGCCCTTCAATGGCCGGCCACCTGCCAGCGAAGATGATATCGGCGACCTGGTGGTTTGGGCCACGCTGGGCGTGATCATCGGAGGCCGGCTGGGATGGGTACTGCTCTACGGCACCATCCTGTGCAGCGTCACCCCGGATTATGCCGCCTTCTGCGACGGGCTGCCGGCCGGATTCCTGAGCGATCCGGTGCGCATCGTCGCCGCCTGGGAGGGCGGCATGTCCTTCCATGGCGGATTGTTGGGTGTGGTGATTGCGGTGTGGTTGTTCTGCCGGCGGCGCAAGCTCAAAATGATGCCGATTGCCGATCTGACCTGCGCCTTTGCGCCCATCGGCCTGTTCTTCGGCCGGCTGGCCAATTTCGTGAATGATGAATTGTGGGGACGCGTCGCCGACGTCCCCTGGGCGATGATCTTTCCGCGCGATCCCGATCACCTACCGCGCCATCCCAGCCAGCTTTACGAAGCCGCCCTGGAAGGCGTGGTTCTGTTCGTGATCATGCAGATAGCGTTGCGCCTCTTTCGCGCGAATGAACGGCCCGGCCTGCTGTCAGCGCTTTTCTTCCTGGGCTACGGCTCGTTTCGCTTCATTTGCGAATTCTTCCGCGAACCCGACACGCAGTTCATCGGCCCTGTCTCAATGGGCATGGCCTTGTCCATTCCTGTCTGGCTGGGCGCAGGTGTGCTATTCTGGATCGCCTGCCGCAAGCCGAAAGCTGCATGAGCCTCAAGTCGCGCATCGCCGACCTCATCGAGGCCCAGGGGCCGGTGTCGGTGGCGCAGTTCATGAGCTTGGCGCTGCTGGATCCTGGGTGCGGCTATTACGCCACGCGTGATCCGCTCGGCGCGGGTGGCGATTTCACCACCGCGCCGGAAATCAGCCAGATGTTCGGCGAGATGGTGGGGCTTTGGCTGGTGCAGGCCTGGGCCGATCAGGGCTCGCCCAAAAACCCGCGGCTGGTGGAGCTGGGCCCGGGCCGCGGCACATTGATGGCCGATATCCTGCGCGTGGCGAAGGTTGCGCCGGAATTCACCGCCGACCTGGAGGTGGTGCTGGTGGAAGCCAGCCCCGCTTTGCAAAAAGTCCAAGCCGAAAAACTGCGCGGTTCGGGAGCCGACATCAGCTGGCAACATCAATTCGACGACAGCCTGGCCGACAGGCCGCTGTTCCTGGTCGCCAATGAATTCTTCGACGCCCTGCCGCTGCGCCAATATGTGAAGACCGAGCGCGGCTGGTGCGAGCGTATGGTGACGGTTTCGAACGGCGGACTGGCTTTCGCGCTGGCGCCGGTTCCGATTCCCTCCTCCGCGATCCCAGCCGACCGTGCCGGCGCGCCCGACGGCGGCGTCTACGAAACGTCACCCGCTGCCAGCGCGCTCGCCCAAGATATCGCCCGCACTATTGCCTCGCGCGGCGGCGCGGCCTTGATGATCGATTATGGCTATGCGGAGGCCAGCGGATTTTCGGAAACCTTGCAGGCTGTGAGCGGCCATCGGTTTGCGGATGCCCTGGCCGAGCCTGGGCAGGACGATATTTCCGCCCATGTGGATTTTGCCGCGCTCGCACAGGCAGGCCGTCGCGGCGGTGCTTGCGTCTTCGGGCCCATGACGCAAGGCATGTTCCTGGCCAATATTGGCATAGTGGAACGCGCCGAACAGTTGATGAAAGCCAACCCCGGCGAAGCCGAAAAACTGCTCGCTGCCATCGAAAGGCTGATCGGCAACGACCAGATGGGCAAGCTGTTCAAGGCTCTGGCCTACGCGCCACCATCCATCAGCTGCATGGCAGGATTTCCGCCATGACAGAATTGCGCAGACGGGAATCCGACAGCCTCAAGTCGCCTGGCATCGCGCACGGTTTCTTCAACCGCGATGGCGGCGTCTCGACCGGAATTTACAGCTCGCTCAATTGCGGCCCGGGCTCGAAGGATGCGCCCGAAGCGGTGGCCGAAAACCGACGCCGCGTCGCCTGCGCACTGGCGCCCGCTACGCAACTTATCAGCCTGTACCAAATCCACAGCCCCATCGTGCATACCTTGCCACCCGTTGGCAGCGAAGGCGGGGCAAGACTTCAGGGCGATGCCATGGTTACCGTCACGCCGAACCTGGCTCTGGGTATCCTCACCGCCGACTGCGCGCCCGTGCTTTTGGCCGATCCCGAGGCAACCGTGATCGGCGCAGCCCATGCCGGCTGGAAAGGCGCATTGGGCGAGGGCGGGCGCGGCGTTCTGGAAGCGACCCTGGACGCCATGGAAAAGCTGGGCGCCCGAAAGGCGCGGATCAGCGCGTTCATCGGTCCCTGTATTTCCCAGGCCAATTACGAGGTGGGCTGGGACTTCCGCGACCGCTTTCTGGAACTGGAAATGAGGAACCGAAGCTTTTTCGTGCCCTCCGACAAGGAGGGCCACTACCGCTTCGATCTGCCCGGTTATGTGGCACACCGCCTCACGGCGGCGGGGGCCGGCCGGGTGGAAATGTCGGGTATCTGCACCTATCCCGCGGAAAATGGCTATTTCAGCTTCCGCCGCACCACCCACGCCGGCGAGCCGGATTATGGTCGCCAAGTTTCAGCGATTGTGCTGACCGAGCCCAGCCGCTAAAAGCCCGTCATCAAAGTTTCACGGGGTCTTTGGGGGGCATGCGATGACGGATCTGAACGGATCGCGGGGCATGCGCCTCATCACGGGCAATTCCAACAAGACCCTGGTCGCCGACATCAGCGCCTATCTGGGCCTGACACCGGTCAAGGCGGATGTCCGCCGCTTTTCCGATGACGAAATCTTCGTCGAGGTGCGCGAGAATGTCCGCGGCGAGGACATGTTCCTGATCCAGTCCACCAGCGCGCCGGCCAACGACAATCTGATGGAACTGCTGATCATGATCGATGCGCTGCGCCGCGCCAGCGCGCGCCGCATCACCGCGGTGATTCCCTATTTCGGCTATGCGCGCCAGGACCGCAAAGTGGGACCGCGCACGCCCATTTCCGCCAAGCTGGTGGCCAACCTGATCACCCAGGCGGGCGCAAACCGGGTGCTGACGGTGGACCTGCACGCCGGCCAGATTCAGGGTTTTTTCGACATTCCGACAGACAACCTCTTCGCCATGCCGGTGATCGTAAAGGACATCGCCGACAATCTGAAAGGCAAGCAGCCGATGGTGGTTTCGCCCGATGTGGGCGGCGTCGTCAGGGCGCGCGCGCTGGCCAGCCGGCTCAACACCGATCTCGCCATCGTCGACAAGCGCCGCGAAAAGGCCGGGGTCTCTGAAGTGATGAACATCATCGGCGAGGTCGAGGGGCGCGCCTGCATCCTGATCGATGACATCGTGGATTCCGGCGGCACGCTATGCAACGCCGCTGACGCGCTGATCAACAATGGCGCCACCGAAGTCTATGCCTATGCCACCCATGGCGTCCTGTCGGGCAAGGCGGTGGAGCGCATCAGCAACTCTAAGCTCAAATCCATGGTGGTGACTGATTCCATCGAGGCAACACCGGAAATGAAAAATTGCGCCAATCTGCGCGCCATCACCGTCGCGCCGCTGCTGGGCGAGGCGATGCGGCGGATCAACAACGAGGCGTCGGTCTCCAGTCTTTTCGATTGAGGCCTTCCGGCTCAGGCGATCAGCGACAGCACCACCGCTTCCACCACCACGGCCAGAACCCAGTGGCCGCCATCGATGACGGTCAAGGCAAAGGATTTCTGCTGGAACATATTGTTGACCAGCGTCGAGGTGAGCAGGAAGCCCACGCCGATGGTCAGCCCCGCCAGCGCCGACGGTCCGACCCCCAACACGCCCAGATTGGCGAGAAGCTGGTAAAGCACCGCCGACATCACGACCGCCGCCAGGAAGGAAACCACCATTGGTGCCAGCGGCATCTTCTGGTCTTTGCAGCTTTGAGGGTCCAGGCCCCGTGCCCGCTGCCAGGCCTTGCCCAGGACGCCGTACCAGATGGCGCCAAAGACCCACCCGGCCACCGCAGCCGCAATGATCGCGACGATAGGATTGTGCATGGCTTTCTCCCCCCTATTTTGGAGGAAGCTACCACGGCTCAAGGCCCCCAAAAGCGGCCGGTTGCGCGAAAAGCCGCCTTCCGCTACAAGCCTCGCCTTTCCGGGGCCTTTTCAGGCTCGCCGGGCGACGAAGGATCAGGAAAATGGCGCAGGTTCAAGAGCTTAAAGTGGAAGCGCGTGCCGGCACGGGCAAGGGCCCGGCCTTCCAGGCGCGCAACAAGGGCCTGATCCCGGGCGTCGTTTATGGCGGCAAGGGCGAGACGGAGAATGTGGCGATCGACGGCCGCACCCTGGAGCGCGCGGTCGAGGCCGGTCACTTCCTCACCACCCTGTTCATGCTGGAGCTGGGCGGCAAGAAGACCCGCGTGATCCCGCGCGAAGTGCAGCTCGATCCAGTCAGCGACCGGCCCGTACATGTGGATTTCATGCGCCTGGCCGAAGGCGCAACCGTGCGCCTGGAAATTCCGGTGCATTTCAACGGCCAGGAAACCTCGCCGGGCCTCAAGAAGGGCGGCGTGCTCAATATCGTGCGCCACACCATCGGCCTGATCTGCCCCGCCGAAAAGATTCCCAACACCATCGAGGTGGATGTCTCCGGGCTCGACATCAACGAATCCATCCATATCCGCGCACTGACCCTGCCCGATGGCGTCAAGCCGGTGATCCGTGGCCGTGACTTCACTGTCTGCTCCATCGTCGCGCCGACCAGCGTGATCGAAGAGCAGCGCGCTGCCGCTGCCGCAGCCGCCGCTGCCGCAGCCGCAGGACCGGTCACCGAGGTCGCGCCCATCGAAGGTGCCGTCGCCGCGCCCGCCGCTCCTGGTGCCGCGCCTGCCGCTGGCGCTGGCGCTGGCGCTGCCGCCCCGCCTGCCGCCGGTGCCAAGCCGGCTGCTGCTCCGGCAAAGAAGTAAGTCGTCCCTCCGGATAAGGGATTTTGGCCATCCGGCCAGGAGCGAGGAGCGATGTGGACAAGAAGTCCATGAGCGACGAGCGACACAGCCGGGGGGCAAAAGACCTATCCGGAACGCCTTTGCTAATCGCTGGCCTGGGTAATCCCGGCAGTCAGTATGCCAGGAACCGGCACAATGCCGGCTTCATAGTCCTGGACATGCTTCACGAACACTACATGTTCGGCCCATGGAAAGAGCGGTTCGAAGGCCTGTTATCCGAGGGCAAGCTTGGCGGCAGAAAGACCTATCTGCTCAAGCCCCAGACCTACATGAATCTGTCGGGCGACTCGGTCGGCCCGGCGCTGCGCTTCTTCAAGCTGCCGCTGGATGCCCTGGTGGTGATCCATGACGACATCGATCTGGCCGCCGGCAAGCTGAAAGTGAAAACCGGCGGCGGCGACGCCGGACAGAATGGCCTGCGCTCCATCACCGCGACGCTGGGCTCCGATTATCGCCGGGTGCGGTTGGGCATCGGCCATCCCGGCGAGAAGGACATGGTTTCCGGCCATGTGCTCCAAAATTTCAGCAAGGACGACGTCGTTTGGCTGAAGCCGCTGGTCATGGCGATGGTCGAGGCCGCGCCGCTTATTGCGAAAGACGATGACGCGGGTTTCATGAGCAAGGTGGCGCTGCTGCTCAAGGCGCCGTCAACCGCGAAAAAGAAAGAATCGGAATAATGGGATTCAAATGCGGAATCGTGGGCCTGCCCAATGTCGGCAAGTCCACCCTGTTCAACGCCCTGACGCAGACCGCGGCGGCACAGGCGGCCAATTATCCCTTCTGCACCATCGAGCCCAATGTCGGTGACGTGGCGGTGCCCGATCCGCGTCTGGACACGCTCGCCAAAATCGCGGGCTCGGCCGAGATCATTCCCACTCGCATCACTTTCGTTGACATTGCCGGACTGGTACGCGGAGCCTCCAAGGGCGAAGGGCTGGGCAACCAGTTCCTGGCCAATATCCGCGAAGTGGATGCGGTGGCCCATGTTCTGCGCTGTTTCGAGGATGGCGACATCACCCATGTCGAAGGCCGCATCGACCCCATCGGCGATGCCGAGACGGTGGATACCGAATTGATGCTGGCCGATCTGGACAGTCTGGAAAAGCGCCTTCCGGCGATGGAAAAAAAGGCCAAAGGCGGTGAGAAGGAAGCCAAGGAAGCGCTCGCACTGGTGACGAAGGCCATCACCCTGCTGCGCGACGGCAAGCCGGCGCGGCTGGCCGAGTTGACGCCCGAGGAGCGCGGGCCTTACGGCCAGCTGGGCCTGATGACGGCCAAGCCGGTTTTGTATGTGCTCAATGTCGAGGAGGCTTCGGCCGCTGCCGGCAATGCGATTTCCGCGAGAGCCGAGGAAATGGCGAAGAAGCAGGGCGCCAAGAGCGTGGTGATCTCGGCCAAGATCGAGGAAGAGATTGCGCAGATGCCGACCGACGACCGACCCGATTTCCTGGACTCGCTGGGCCTGGAAGAGCCTGGCCTCAATCGCCTGATCCGCGCCGGTTACGAACTTTTGGGCTTGCTGACATTCTTCACCGCCGGACCGAAGGAAGCGCGCGCCTGGACCGTGACCAAAGGCTCACGCGCGCCCCAGGCCGCCGGCGCGATCCATACCGATTTCGAGCAGGGGTTCATCCGCGCCGAAACCATTGCCTATCCGGACTATGTGACGGGCAATGGCGAAGCCGGCGCGCGCGAGGCGGGCAAGTTCCGGCTGGAGGGCAAGGATTACGTCGTCCAGGACGGCGACGTGATGCATTTCCGCTTTAACAATTGACCCATTTGTTATGCCCGCGAAAGCGGGCAATCCGACTACGCTCTTTGATCAGAAAAAGTTGGATGCCCGCTTGCGCGGGCATGACAAAATAAAGTCAGTTCTTCGCAAACTTCCTGAAATTCGGCACGTTCGTAAATCCGGCGAAGATATTGCCGTCCTTGTCCACCGCCACGGCCTCGATGGCATTGTATTCGCCCCAGGGAATGAACCCGATCACCTTGCCGTCGCCGATATGGCCCCAACGGATGCCATTTTTGAAGCCGGGGTTGTTCTTCTCACTCGAAAGCGAGTCGGCGACATAGATCATGTCGTCCCTGGTGATGAACACACCGCTCGGCCGGCCGAACTGGCGCCATTCACCCAGGAACTTGCCCTGCTGGTCGAAGATCTGGATGCGGTTGTTGTTGCGGTCGGCGACGTAGAGCCGGCCTTCACGGTCCATCGCCAGGCCATGCGGGGCGCTGAATTCGCCCGGCCCTGAACCCAGCTTGCCCCAACTCAGCAGGAAATTGCCCTTGGGGTCGTATTTGAGAATCCGGTTGTTGGTCTTGTCGCTATGGCCATCGGCGACAAAGATGCTGCCGTCGGGCGCCACCAGCACATCGGAGGCGCCATCGAAGCGATCTGTCGCATAACCCGTGGTGCCGCTCTTGCCCATGGTTCGCAGCAGCTTGCCGTCCTGCGTGAATTCATGGACCACATTGGCCACAACGCCGCTTTGGGACACGCCCTCCACCGTCCAGATGTGACGGTCGCGGGTGACGAATATGCCATGGGGATAGAGAAACGCGCCCGCGCCCCAGCTTTTCACCAGCTTGCCCGAAGCGTCGAACTTCAGCACGGGATTGAGCGTCTTGTCATGGGCGCAACCGTCATCGGCTTTGGCGCAACGCTCGAACACCCACACGCTCTTGCCGTCGGGGTCCATATCCACCGCCGAGATGCCGCCAAACGTCCGGCCCAGCTTCGCCCAGCCTTCCTCGACATGGTACGGATTGGGATAGTCATTGGGATCGTGCGGCGGCGGCATGGCCGGGGCCTGCGCCCAAGCCGCCGCGGTCATGGCCAGCAAGGGAATGAGAAATCCGGCGCGCATGGACCCTCCCCTAATGTTATTTTGGGGAGAGCCTAGCGCAGCGCCGGTCCAACGCAAGCGGGCCCATGGCGCGATGGATGTTGCGATCTGGCCAGGGTTGCTAGCGGCAGCGTAGCAACGCACGGAGCGTACGAAAGTACGTGAGCACGCGCGACCAACCCGTCCATAGCGGCAGCGTATGGACGCAAAAGACACGCGCCCTCGTTATGCTCAGCGCAAGCTGGCTTCGATATTGCCGCCGTCAACGGTGACGACCGCCGCCGTGGTCTTGGAGGCGGTGGCGAGATAGACGAAGGCATCGGCCACGTCTTCCGCCGTCACTTCGCGCTTGAGCAGGTTGCCGGCCATATAGTCGGCCTCCGACACCCCGCGCGCCTTTGACCGCGCCGCCACCATTTCGTCGGTTAGAAGGCCGGAGCGGATGCGATCGGCATTGACCGCATTGGCGCGGATGCCGTCCTTGCCATGGTCCAGCGCATACTGCTTGACGAGGAACAGGGTCGCGGCCTTGGGCAGGCCGTATGGTCCGAAATCCTTGCCCGGATTGACCGCCTGCTTGGAGGTATTGAACAGCAGGCAACCGAAGGTGCCTTGTGCCTGCATGATGCGGGTCGCCTGTTGCGCCACCGCCTGGTGTGCCCAGAAGTTCAGCTCGAACGACTTGCGCAGGGTCTCGTCATCGACCTTGCCGATGGTGCCCTGCCAGGCCGCGCCCGCATTCGACACCACGATATCCACGCCGCCGAAGGCCGAGACCACGGCATCGAAGGCCGCGCGCACGCTCCCGGGACTGGTGACATCGCATTCCACGGCCAGCGCCTTGCCGCCGATTTTCTTGGCCACCGCCCTGGCTGCTTCCAAGTCGCGGTCGAGGATGGCGACTTCCGCGCCTTCCTTGGCCATCGCGCGTGCCGTGGCCGCGCCGATGCCTGAGCCGCCGCCGGTGATCACCGCGACCTGGCGGGCCAGTGATTTCTCGCTGGACTTGCCCAGCTTGGCCTGTTCCAGCGACCAGTATTCCACCTCGAACATGTCGTATTCGGTGATGGGCTTGAATTCGCCAATGGCTTCGGCATCGGTGATCACCGCCACCGTATTCTCGGCGATATCGGCGGCAATGGCGGCATCCTTTGCGGAAGCGCCCACACCGAACATGCCGACACCCGGCACCAGGATCACACGCGGCAGGGGATCGAGCTCGGTCTTCTTCTGCGGGCTCTTCTCATTGTTGCGGGCAAAATACTTGTGATAGTGCGCGACGTAAGTCTCTACCGCCGCATGTACCGCCTTCGACCATTCCTCCAGCTTGCCCACTTCCGGCGCAGGCACCAGCACCGGCCAGTTCTTGGTGCGGATCGTATGGTCGGGCGTCACCACGCCCTGCTGGCTGTAACGCGCCAGTTCCGCGCCATTCACGTAAGAGAGGATCGCGGGACCCGTGCGGAAATTCAGGATCTGCCGCTTGGCGGTGCCGGCCATCGGATTTTTGTTCAGCGCCACCGCACCGCGCAGGATGGGCGCGATTTCTGGCAGCGTGGCGATGTTGGCGGGAAGCATTGCTTGCACGCGCTGCTTTCTTTGCCGCCCCAGCCGTTCCTCGGCTAGGGTGACAAAGTGGATCATGCGGTCATAGGCCTGCCTGGCGCTGTCACCCACGGTGAAGATGCCATGCTGGAGCAGCACCAGCCCCTCCACGCCAGGATTCTTGTCGAACACTTCGGCTACCGACTTGGCCAGCGCAAAACCGGGAATTGTGTAGGGCACGTAAGCCACTTTGTCGCCAAAGACCTCGCGCGCCACCGCCTCGCCATCAGGCTGGTCCACCAGCGCCAGAACCGCGGTGGAATGGACATGGTCGATGAATTTGTGCGGCAGGAAGGCGTGCAGCAGCGTCTCGACCGACGGGTTGGGCGAACTGGAATCCAGCAGGTTGATGCGCTGGTAGTTGACCATGTCCTCGTCGGACAGCCTGTCCAGCTTGCGCAGTTTGCGGAGGGGCTCCAGCTTCACCGCGGGCAATCCCTGCGGCTCGATATTGCCCATATCCCAGCCCGAGCCCTTGATGCAGATCACTTGCAAATCTTCGCCTAGCATGTCCTTGACAGTCGTCTTGACCGAGGTATTGCCGCCGCCATGCAGCACCAACCGCGGATCGCTGCCCAACAGACGGGTCGTATAGGTACGCAGCGCCAGGTCTTCGTTGACGCCCTTGATCGCGTAGCGGGAAACGAAATCCTTTGCGTCGGCGTCAGACCAGTTCGACTGCATCGGGCAAAACCTTTACGTCTTCGGAAAAAGGCTGCGTAAGCCTTCGAGCGTGGCGGCGCAAGTGCCGCGTTCGGTGATGAAGCCGGTGACCAGCCGTGCCGGGGTGACGTCGAAGCCGGGATTGGCGGCGCCCGAACCGGGAGCGGCGATGTCCACCATTGTCACGGAACCGTCAGGAAGACGCCCCTGCATCCTCAGCACTTCGTCCTGGCTGCGTTCCTCGATGGGAATGTCGCGCCCGGACTGAAGCGCCCAATCGATGGTGGCGCTGGGCAGGGCCACGTAAAAGGGCACACCATTGTCCTTGGCCGCCAGCGCCTTGAGATAGGTGCCGATCTTGTTGGCGACATCGCCATTGGCCGTGACACGGTCGGTCCCCACGATCACCATGTCCACCTGGCCTGCCTGCATGTAATGACCGCCCGCATTGTCGGCCAGGATGGTGTGGGGCACGCCGTGGCTACCCAGCTCGAACGCCGTAAGCGAGGCGCCCTGATTGCGCGGCCGCGTCTCATCCACCCATACATGCAGGTCAATACCCTCGTCCTTGGCGAGATAAATCGGCGCCAGCGCGGTGCCGTAATCCACCGTCGCCAGCCAGCCGGCATTGCAATGGGTGAGAATGTTGAGCCGCTTGTCCTTCTTCTTTTCGGCCAACTCGCGAATGATCTTGAGGCCATTCTGGCCGATGGCCTGGTTCATCGCCACATCCTCGTCGGCGATAGCGCCCGCTTCCTTCCAGGCGATGGACGCGCGACGGTCGTGCGGCTGGTTGAGCAAAGCATCGCGCATCCGCGCCAGGGCCCAGCGCAGGTTGATGGCCGTGGGCCGGGTTTCGACCAACATGTCGTGGACGTGGGCGAGATGTTCGTCGGAAGCATCACGGCGCATCTCCAGCGCCAGACCGTAAGCGCCCACCACGCCGATCAAGGGCGCGCCGCGCGTCTGCATGGATTTGATCACGCGGGCTGCGTCATCGGCGGAACGCAGGGCCAGCGTCTCGAACACATGCGGCAGCTTGGCCTGGTCGATGATGCCAAAGGCGTCCTCGCCAATCGGCCAGATAGAGCGGTAATGCTTGCCGTTGATCTTCATCCCAAGTCCCGATCACACCGGCGCCGTGGCCTTCATGGACGCATAATCTGAAAACCGCGCATGCCAGGCGGACAGATTGGGGTGCGCGGAACGCCAATCAAGATCGGGCAGGCGGAAGTCGATATAGCCCAGCGCACAACCCACCGCGATCTCTCCGATGGTGGGGTCCTTGGCGAACTTCACCCGTTCCAGCGCATCGGTTCCCGCAGCGGTGGTGGCTTTGCAGCGGGCGATGCGGTCGGGGTTGTGCCTCTCTGGCGGCTCGGTCAATTCGTAACGCCAAGCAACGGCGGCGTCGGCAATACCGTCGCCCAGGGCCTGCAGGCTCAACGCCTTCCAGCGCCCGCTGGTATGCCGAAACAGGCTCATGCCGGGATAGAATTTGCCGCCACCGATATTGTTCAGATATTCGCAGATCACCGCCGAATCGAACAACGAAGATCCATCGTCCAGGACCAGGATCGGAATCTGCTTGAGCGGATTGAGGCGGCGCAGACTTTCGTCCTTGCGTGCCTCCACATTGACGATTTCGAGCTTAATGCCCAGCTCGTGCGCGATCACCCGGCATTTGCGGGCGAAGGGCGACACGGGATGGGAATAGAGTTTCAATGCGTTTCTCCAGCGCGATTCGGGCGCATCGCCGGCTCTTTGTTAACGCGATGCGGGCGCATCGCCGGTTCTTTGTTAACGCGATGCGGGCGCATCGCTTAGTGACCCTCGAACGCCACCAGTGCCGCCACCGGCTTGCCAATGGCCCGCAGCTTGTCGGCGCCACCCAGTTCTGGCAGATCGATCACGAACGAACAACCCACGACAACGGCGCCGGCGCGCTCCAGCAGCTTGATGCCGGCAAAGGCCGTGCCGCCCGTAGCAATCAGGTCATCGACCAAAAGCACGCGCTCGCCCTTTTCAAGCGCGTCGATATGGATCTCGATCCGGTCCTTGCCATATTCGAGCTCATAATCCTCGCCGATCACATGATGTGGCAGCTTGCCTTTCTTTCGCACCGGGATGAAGCCGACGCAAAGCTGATGCGCCACCGCACCGCCCAGGATGAAGCCGCGCGCTTCGAGCCCCGCCACCTTATCGATCTTCAGGCCGGCGTAGGGCTGCACCATCTCGTCGATGGCGCGGCGGAAGGCGCGCGGATTGCCAAGCAGCGTGGTGATGTCGCGAAACATGATGCCCGGCTTGGGATAGTCGGGAATGGTGCGGATAACGTCCTTGTAGTTCATCGCCTCAACCTCTCGCCAAAACCCGTCCCGCGACTGCATCCAGTTTTGCCACCATGGCCGGATCGCGCTTTTCGGGCGCGGTGATCAGCGCGAAATCCAGCATGGTCTCCACGCCTAGCGGACAGAGCTGACGCTGGGGCCCCAGCTTGGGCGCCACGGCCTGGATCAGCCGCCTGGCATTGGCCGCATTCTGCTGCATCACCGTGATCACCGCATCCACCGTCACATGCTCGTGATCGTCGTGCCAGCAGTCATAGTCGGTCACCATGCCGACGATGGCGTAAGGAAGTTCTGCCTCGCGGGCGAGCTTGGCTTCCGGCATGGCGGTCATGCCGATCACGCTGCAATCCCAGCTGCGATAAAGAAAGCTTTCGGCGCGGGTAGAGAATTGCGGCCCCTCCATGCAGAGATAGGTGCCGCCTTCGCTATGGTCGATCTTCTGTTCGCGTGCGGCCAGCGTCAGCGCGCCGGACAATCTCGGGCAGACCGGATGGGCCATGGGAACATGGGCGACGAAACCGGGTCCAAAGAAGCTCTTTTCGCGAGCGAAGGTACGATCGATGAACTGGTCCGCCATCACGAAAGTGCCGGGTGGCAGTTCCTCTTTGAGCGAGCCGCAGGCCGAAACACTGATGACATCGGTGACGCCGATGCGCTTCAGGACGTCGATATTGGCGCGATAATTGATGCTGGTCGGGGTTTGGACATGGCCACGGCCGTGGCGCGGCAGAAACACCATGTCCACGCCCGCAAAGGTGCCGATGAGAAGCTGGTCCGACGGCAGCCCCCACGGGCTTTTGACCGCCTGCCAGCGCGCATTTTCCAGCCCGTCGATCTGATAGACGCCGGACCCTCCGATGATGCCCAGAACCGTTTTTGTCATGAAAAGCCTGGAAAAGCGCGGGAATTGCGGGGCCTTTTAGCACATGGACCGTAACGGACAAGCGGCGTTCCCCGGCGGGTGCCTTGAGCCTAACATCCCCGCCAAAGAGGGAGGACAAGATGAACCATCTGGGAAAATCCTTTTGGCTCAGCCTAATCTGGTTGGGCCTGTTGTCCCTGCGCGGCTCGGCCGAGGTCGGTCCGCCTCCGCCCGATCCCAACCATGTGGTCTTTGTCGCGCCCAAGGACATGAAATGGGAAGGCACCGGCGGCCAGCGCCATGTGAACCTGGTGGGCGACCCTGCCAAGCCTGGTCTTTATGTAAGGCTGGCGGAATGGCTGCCCGGCAATATGAGCCGGCCGCATTATCATTCCACCATCCGCTATTTCTATGTCGCCTCCGGTACCTGGTGGGTCGGCTCCAGCAACACTTACGACCCGGCCAGGACCTGGCCAATGCGGGCGGGCACCTTTGTCACCCATTTTCCTGGTAAAGCGCATTTCGATGGCGCCAAGGACGAGCCCGGCGTGATGGTGGAGATCGGCGAAGGGCCGGTGGCGTCAACAAGCTGCAAGCAACCCAGCGACTGTCCCCAGTAGCGAGCTTCGCCGCGCGTAGCGCGTGAGCAGGTCCAGTGGTCCTGCGAGAGCAGCGAGCGCCGCGAGCTTGGGCGAGCGGCAAGGGGCGTTGGAAATTATCCAACGCCCTTTTCTGCGACAGTTCATGGATGACTAGTGCGCATCCTTCCAAACTTTTCGGTAGGCCGCATACAGCACGCCCGCCAGCAGGATCAGGAACACCATCACGCCAAAGCCGAAGCGCTTGCGCTCTTCCATCTTGGGTTCGCTGGCCCAGGCGAGGAAGGTCACTACGTCATGGGCTTCCTGATCGACTGTCGCCTTGGTGCCGTCGGAATAAGTGACGGTGCCGTCCTTGAGTGGCGGCGGCATGGAGATGTTCCAGCCCTCGAAATAGGGATTGTAATACTTGCCGTCCGTCACCTTGAACCCGGCAGGCACGTGGCCGTCGAACCCTGTCACGATCGAATAGACATATTGCGGGCCTCCTTCGCGTGCCTTGAGCACCATCGAAAGGTCCGGCGGCAGCGACCCGCCATTGCTGGCACGGGCCGCCTGTTCATTCGGGAAGGGCGACGGGAAGTGATCGGCCAGCGTCGCCGAACGCATCATCGGTGCGCCCTTGTCGTCGACGGTCTCGCCCTTGTCGTTGGGATCGGCAGGAATCTTTACGGCGGCGGCCAGCGCGCGGGCCTGGGCCTCGGTGAATTCCGGGCCGCCCGGCTCGTCCAGATTGTGGAAGGCCAGATGCTCGGCGGAATGGCAGGCCGAGCAGACTTCCTTATAGACCTGATAGCCGCGCTGAAGCGCGCCGCGGTCATAGGTGCCGAACGGGCCTTCAAAGGAGAAGGACACGTCCTTGGGCGAAAGGCGCGCGGTGTCCAGCGCCATGGCCGAGGTGGAGGCCATCAGCCCGAAGGCCAGAGCCAGGGAGGTACCAAGCGAAACTGTCGTCAGACGCATGTTGGTTCTCACTCGGCAGGGGCCGCGGCGGTGTCGCCGAGGACGGATTGCGCGATGGACGCGGGAATCTTCTTGGGCGTTTCCACCAGGCCCACGATCGGCAGGATCAGCCAGAAGAAAGCGTAATAGTAGAACGATGCTACACGTGCCACCCACACCAGCGGAATGCCGAAACGCGCCGCATCCACGCTCTGGGAGCCGCAAAAGCCAAGCAACACGCAGGCCACAGCAAAGGCCCAGAAGAACTGCTTCATCAGAGGGCGAAAGCGGCAGGAGCGCACCCGGCTGGTGTCGAGCCAGGGAATGAAGACCAGTGTCACGAGAGCGCCGGCCATCACGATCACGCCCATCAGCTTGTTCGGGATGGAACGCAGCATCGCGTAATAGGGCAGCAGATACCATTCGGGCACAATGTCGGGCGGGGTCACCAGCGGGTTGGCCGGCTGGTAATTGTCCGGGTTTCCGAAGAAGTCCGGGGCAAAGAAGACGAACATCGCGAACAGGATGACGAACAGGGTCAGGTAGAAGGCATCCTTGACCGTGTAATAGGGATGGAAAGGCACCGTGTCCTGCGGGCTCTTCACATCGATGCCCAGCGGATTGTTGTTGCCCGGCACATGCAGCGCCCAGATATGCAGGCCGACCACGGCGGCGATGATGAAGGGCAGCAAATAATGGAGCGAGAAAAAGCGGTTGAGCGTCGCGTCACCAATCGCAAAGTCGCCCCACAGCCAGGTGGCAATGCTGTGTCCCACCACCGGGATGGCGGTGAACAGGCTGGTGATGACGGTGGCGCCCCAGAAGGACATCTGGCCCCAGGGCAGCACATAGCCGAAGAATGCGGTGGCCATCATCAGCAGATATATGAGCACGCCGATGATCCAGATCAATTCGCGCGGCGCCTTGTAGGAACCGTAATAAAGGCCGCGGAACATGTGGATGTAGACGGCGAGGAAGAACATGGAAGCGCCGTTGGAATGCATGTAACGGATCAGCCAGCCGTAATTGACGTCGCGCATGATGCTTTCGACGCTGTCGAAAGCCATGCCAGCATTGGCGACATAATGCATCGCCAACACGACGCCGGTGACGATCTGCACGCCAAGGCAGAAAGTGAGGATGCCGCCGAAGGTGTACCAGATGTTCAGGTTACGCGGCGTGGGGAATGTGCGGATCGTGTCGTGCAGCAGCCGCGGCAACGGCAGGCGTGTATCGATCCAGCGCTCGAAACCGGAATTGGGCTTGTAGGTCGAGGGGCCTGACATGGTGTTCTCCGTTAGCCGACCTTGACGCGGGTGGCGGACAGGAAGGTGTAGGGGGGCACTTCCAGATTGCGCGGCGCCGGGCCTTTGCGGATGCGGCCAGCGGTGTCGTATTGCGAGCCGTGGCAATGGCACAGCCAGCCGCCGTATTCGCCCTGCGGCATCTGCGGCGTGGAAACCTGGGGCGTGCAGCCCAGATGGGTGCATACGCCAATCAGGATCAGCCATTCCGGCTTGGTGGCGCGGTTGGTATCGGTGGCCAGGGCGCTGTCGGGCAGATTGTCATTGTAGGCCAATGGATCGGGCAGAGAATTTGCGTCCACGGCCTGGGCTTCGGCGATCTCGGCCGGGGTGCGGCGGCGCACGAACAATGGATGGCCGCGCCACTTAACGACGACTTGCTGGCCGACTTGGATGGGCGTCAGATCCACTTCGATCGAGGCCAGCGCCAGAGCGGCCGACGATGGGTTCATCTGGTCGATGAAGGGCCATGCCATCGCGGCCAGGCCCACCCCGCCAATCGCGCCCGACGCCACATAAAGAAAATCGCGTCGCGTGCCCGCCTCAATCGTCGTAGCTGCCACTGGGTCCACCCTTAAGGAAAACGGAAAGGATTGTGCTCGAACTCTTGCCACAAGCAAGCACAACAGCGGTACTGACGCGCTGACACGCCGCCCCCCACCCGCTTGTTCATTGGGTCGGTAAAATAGAGAGTCGAATTTCGAGGGTCTTGCGGCACGATGACGCAGAAAATGCCTTGTTCTGCCGCGACTTAATGCCTGGCAGCGGGAAAATGGAGGTTTGAGGTGCGGCTGGCGCTTTATGAGCCCGATATCCCGCAGAATGCGGGCAGCCTGATGCGGCTGGGAGCCTGCCTTGGCGTGGGAGTCGATATCATCGAGCCCTGCGGATTTCTGCTGTCGGACCGCAATTTCCGGCGCGCCGGCATGGATTATCTGCAGCATGCCGATTTCCGCCGCCATGAGTCCTGGTCCCGGTTTCGTGACAATTTCTCGGCCAGCTCGCATGGAAGGCTGGTCCTGCTCACCACCCGTGGCAGCACCGCCTACACCGGTTTCGCCTTTTCGGCCGATGACACGCTGATGGTGGGGCGCGAAAGCGCAGGCGTGCCGGATGTCGTGCATGCCTCGGCCGACGCCCGGCTGGTGATTCCTTTGCTGCCGGGCTTGCGGTCCTTGAATGTCGCCCAGGCCGCCGCGATGGTGTTGGGAGAAGCCTTGCGCCAGACAGGGGGATTCCCGGACACGGCATGAACCTGGAATTGACCTTATTGCAGCCCGGCGGACTGATTGCGCTCCTTCAGGTCCTGATGATCGACATCGTGCTGGCGGGCGACAATGCCGTGGTGATCGGCATGGCGGCGGCGCGCGTGCCGTCCGGCTTGCGCAACAAGGTCATTCTTTGGGGTCTTGTCGCGGCCGTGGCCCTGCGGGTGGTCCTGGCGGTGATCGCCGTGTCCCTGATGAAGATCATTGGCCTGACGCTGGCAGGCGGCATCGTCCTGCTGTGGGTTTGCTGGCGTTTCTGGCGCGACATTTCCTGTGCCGGGCCTTACCAGGCCCAGCCGCTCGTGGCCGATGCATCGCTTACCCGCGCCATCACCCAGATCGTGCTGGCCGATGTGTCTATGTCACTGGACAATGTGCTGGCCGTGGCGGGGGCCGCCCGCAATCACCTGGACGTGCTGGTGATCGGACTTCTGCTTTCGGTGGGTCTGATGGGCGCGGCCGCCAACCTCATCGCCCGCCTGCTCGAGCGCTTCCGCTGGATCAGCTATCTGGGCCTTGTCATTGTGCTCTATGTCGCCCTGTCCATGATCTGGAGTGGCGGGCATGATGTTCTGAAGGCAATCGGCTAGACGACGTTCCTCGCGACTAATCGAGCCGTACGAGTAGCGCCTACCGCACCTCATCATGTCCGTTCTGACGCTGCCGCTGGAACAGACATGATGAGTGCGTCTGAGCTCAATTCAGTCTCACCAGAAGCGCGGTAGCATCATCCGATTTTTTGAAGCGCGGAAATTGTTCGCCGCCGCTGTCGCGGGCCTCGATGGCGCGCAGCTCCTCGCCCATCGCGGCAAGACCCTTCGACAGCGCCGCCTCCATCAGGCTGTCGGCGTTGTAGAGGCCATAATCACTGGCCAGGGCCAGGAACCCGTCTGTGGCCAACAGCAGCACGGTGCCGGGGCCAACCTTGATCATCCGGCCCGACACATGCGACGCCGCCCGCGCATCCGGACTGAACAGCCAGCTATTGCCGCTATTGATGTGGTTGCGCGTTGCGCGCAGGAAGCCAATGAATTCGGGTCGGTTGATACCGGAAGCAGGCGAAAGGTTCTTTTCCTTCGCCACCAGCCGCGCCCGCTTCGCTTCGGCGGCGCGCTTGTCGAAGGTCTCGCCGACCACGGTCACGGCCGCATCGCCTTGAATGACCAGCGCGGCACAGTCCCCGTACCACAGGCATTCCACGCCACCATCGGCGGGCACCGCCAGCATCATCGAGGCGCAAGGTGTCTGCCACATCTCTCCCGGAGGCTGGCGGCGCAAGGCTTTGAAGCTCTTTTCAGCATCGCCCAGCGCGCCGCGCAGCGCCTTGCGCGCGCCATCCCCGTCACCCAAATGCGCCATCAGCCGGCGCGCGCCGAACTGCGCGATCCAGGCCGCGTCGCTGGGTCCCGGCATGAGGCTGTCACCGAGCGGCGTGGCGCCGTCCATGACCAGCCCGGCGAATTCGCCCACCGCCAGGAAATCCTCATTAGGCTTGCCGGAGTCGCCGGGCAGCGACAGCTGATCCAGCAGCAGCAATCTCATCCGCGCGCCCGCGCCATCACCTGATTGAGCTGGTCGCGGCAGGCGCCTTCATCGGCCGCGAAATCGGTCTGGATCCACCAATCCTCCACCAGGCCAAGGATTCGTCCCACCTCCGGCCCTTCCGGCACACCCGCCTCGATGACATCGCGGCCGGTGAGCGGAAAGCGCGGGCGCTGCCAGCTTTCCGCCATCTTCAGCAACATGCGCCAGGCCAGCGCGCCGGTGGCCCGGGGTGCCGATGCCCATTGCAGCAGCACCTTGTCGCGAAAACAGGCCGTGCCGAAGCGATAAAGCAGCTGTCTCGCATCGCGGGCCGAAAGGCCGGCGGCAATGTGCTCTCCCGAAAGCACCTGTTCCAGCCGTAGGCGATCGGCATTGGACAAGCGGAGCCGGTCGCTCGTCGAATGCGCCGCCTCGCCATTGTCCGGGAGCAGCGCCGCCAGCCGCAAAACCGGCTCGCGGGAGAAAGAATTTTCGGCTTCGATCTCCGCCAGCCGCTCCAGCCGCGGCAGTTGCAGCGCTCCTGGCAGGATCTCCGGCAGGATGCCCGCTGCTGCCATAACCCGCAGCACAGGCGCAGGGTTGCCCGCTTCCAGAAGACGCAGCAGTTCCTTGGCCACGCGTTCCGCCGACAAGGTCTTGAGCTTGTCCCGGGCCTCGGCTGCGGCGCGCAGGCCCTCGGCATCGATTTCGCCCCGGCCGTACCAGGCATGGAAGCGGAACAGGCGCAGCACGCGCAGATAATCTTCCGCGATGCGCGTGCGCGCTTCGCCCATGAAACGCACCCTGCCGGCGATCAAGTCTTCCACGCCGGTGGCGTAGTCGAAGATTTCGCCATCCGCCGAGGCGTAGAGCGCATTGATGGTGAAATCGCGCCGCGCCGCATCCTCCGCCCAATCGTCGGTGAAGACGACCTTGGCGTGGCGGCCGTCGGTCTCCACATCGCGGCGCAAGGAGGTAATTTCGAAGGCATGGTGGCCCGCGACCGCCGTGACGGTGCCGTGGTCGATCCCCGTTTCAACAACCTTGATGTTCCTGGCGGTGAGCCGTACCAGCGCCTCGGAGGGCGGCATGGGCACGGCAATGTCGATGTCCACGACACTGGCGCCCAGCAGCGCATTGCGTACGGCACCACCGACAAAGCGTGCTTCGCCCAATGCAGCCATGACCGCAACCGTTTCCGGTGCGGTCATCCAACCATGCTGCGCGGGATCAATCCTCATGGGCGAGGCTTATACCATCTAAACGGGTGGCCAAATCGACGATGATCGCCGCGGTCGCGCCCCAGATTTCATGCTGTTGATAAGTGATGGCATGGAAGCGGCGTTCGCGGCCGCCGATGTGACGCGTCTCGCGCCGCCGGTTGGCCGGATCAAGCAGGTAGGCCAGCGGCACCTCGAAAATGCTCGCCACCTCGCGCGGGTCGGGCGCCAGGACAAAGCCCTCCGCAAGCAAGCCCACCACCGGCTGGATGTCGAAGCCGGTACCGGTGAGATAGCGTTCCAGATAACCCGCAACCGTGATGAAGCCTGGCGCGATGCCTGTCTCTTCCTGTGTCTCGCGCAGCGCGGTCTCAACCAGCGACAGGTCGCCTGCCTCGCTGCGTCCACCGGGAAAGCTGATCTGGCCGCTATGCCGCGCCAGACTTTCGGTGCGCAAGGTCAGCAGCAGCACCGGCTCTGGCCGCGCCAAGATGGGCAAAAGCACCGCCGCCCGGATGCCCTGGAATGAAGCGGATTGAAGCTCCGGAAAGTGGTTATAGTCATCATGGGCGCCGAGCTCCGGCGGTTCCTGCAGCAACCGGCCGCGAAATGCTTCCAACAGGCTCACACCAGTTCCATCGGGCTTGGGGCTGAGCAGATTTTGCTTGCCGTCATGGCGCCACAATTGACGGTTTTCTACTGAAAATTAAGGCCATTTCCGGGGTTGCACCGCCAACGCTCAACGGTGCAACATAAAGCCTATCCGGCAAGTTCTGAAAGCGCCCCCGCATGAACAAGGTGGACATACTGGACGAAGCGCCCAAGCGGCTTGAAACCGCAGCCGCCACCTTTGGACGGGTGCGCGACGGGTTGAAGGCGGTGATCTTCGGCCAGGACGAGGTGATCGAGCAGACACTGGTGACTTTGCTGGCGGGCGGCCATGGCCTTCTGATCGGCGTGCCGGGCCTGGCCAAGACCAAGCTGGTGGACAGCCTCGGCATTGTCATCGGCCTGGATACCAGCCGGGTGCAGTTCACCCCCGACCTGATGCCCGCCGACATCACCGGCTCAGAAGTGATGGAAGAGTCCATGAGCGGCGAGCGTGCATTCCGTTTCATCCGCGGACCTGTCTTCACCCAGCTTCTGATGGCGGACGAAATCAACCGCGCCAGTCCGCGTACCCAGTCCGCGCTGCTGCAGGCGATGCAGGAAAAGCATGTCACGGTGGCGGGCGCGCGCCACGACCTGCCGCGCCTGTTTCATGTGCTGGCGACACAGAACCCGCTGGAGCAGGAAGGCACCTATCCTTTGCCCGAAGCGCAGCTCGACCGCTTCCTGCTCCAGATCGATGTGGGCTATCCCGATCTCGATGCCGAGCGACGCATGCTGCTCGCAACCACCATGGGCGATGAAAAGAGCGCTGCTAGGGTCTGCGGGCCCGATGATCTTGTGCAAGCGCAGGCGCTGGTCCGCCGCATTCCCGTAGGCGAACAGGTGATGGAGGCCATCCTGACCCTGGTGCGGGCGGCGCGCCCGGATTCCGATCATGACAGGGGCGTGCGCGGCCAGATTGCCTGGGGCCCCGGTCCGCGCGCCAGCCAGGCGATGATGCTGGCCGTGCGCGCCCGCGCCCTGCTGGATGGCAGGCTCGCGCCTTCCACCGACGATGTGGTGGCGCTGGCCGGCCCCGTGCTGCGCCATCGCATGGCGCTGAATTTCGCCGCCCGGGCCGAAGGGGCAACCACCGCCAGCGTGATCGAGCGGCTCTGCCATGACCTCTTTTAACAAGGGGATTTTGTTGATGGCCTACCGCTTCGCTATTTGAGGCCGGTTTGACCCAATTCTCGACGCTGCAGCATGAAGCCGACGGCCTGTCCGCCGGCCTGCCGCCCCTGATGGTGGAAGCCGACCATCTGGCCGCTTCCGTCAGCCTGGGCGTGCACGGCCGCCGCCGCGCCGGCATGGGGGAAAGCTTCTGGCAATTCCGCCGCTACGCCAGCAACGATTCCTCCTCCGCCATCGACTGGCGCCAGTCCGCCAAATCGCAACACATCTTTGTGCGCGAGCGCGAATGGGAGGCGGCCCAGACCGTGTGGTTCTGGCGCGATGCCTCGGCCAATATGGGTTTCAAATCGGGAGCAGTCTCCAAGCGCGCCCGTGCCGATCTGTTGCTGCTGGCGCTTGCCTCCCTGCTGGTACGTGGCGGCGAGCGTGTGGGCTTCCTCGGCATGGAAGGCGGAGCCGGCGCCTCGCGGTTGGCGCTTACCCGCATAGGCCGTGCCATGTTTGCACCCGGCGATGCGGCGTTGCCGCCGCCTGCCCCGCTCAAGCGCGGCAACCAGCTGGTCTGGTTCAGCGACTTCCTGGATGAGGGCGTTTTCGAGACGATGAAAGGGCTGTCGCATGCAGGCGTGGCAGGTCATCTCGTCAGGATCATCGATCCCGCGGAAGAGGATTTCCCCTATACCGGCCGCACCCGTTTTGAATCGCCGGTGGGGCAGGAAGATGAAATCTTCGGCCGGGCAGAACGGATACGTGCGCCCTATCGAGCCCGCTTCATCGCTCATGGCGAGCGCATCGCCGAAGCCACCGCCAAATTGGGCTGGACTGCAACCTCCCATCGCACCGATCATGCGCCGCAAGGATCGCTGATCGCGCTGCATGCCGCCATCGGCGGGGTCTGATGTGGGACGCGCCGCAATGGCCGCGACGCGCATGGACGAACGGTCATGAATAATCTGTTCGGACTGCCGCTCGACCTGCTCGGTCTTCCCTTGAGTTTCGGCACGCCGCTGATCCTGGCGGCGCTCGCAGGGCTGCCGGTCTTGTGGTGGCTGCTCAGGGTCACCCCGCCGCTTCCCCGGCGCACGCTCTTTCCGCCCCTGCGGCTGTTGCGCGGACTTGAGGACGAGGAGCAGACACCGGCTGCCACACCCTGGTGGCTGCTGCTGCTCAGGCTGTTGGCGGCTGCGCTTCTGATTGTCGCCTTGGCAGACCCGCTTTTGGGACGCGAACCCAAGCTTGCCACAGCCGGTCCATTGATCCTGGTCGTGGACAATGGCTGGACCGCGGCCAAGGACTGGGATGCGCGCCAGGAATTGATGGCGGATCTGCTGCACAGCGCCCAGGGCCGCCCCGTCGCCATCATCCCCACGGCCGGACCGGCTCCCCAGGGTCTGTTGAACGAAGGCGAAGCCTCGCGCATCGCCAAGGAGTTGAAACCCATGCCCTGGCCCGGCGACCGGAGGGCGGCCGTGGCCGCACTCGGGCGTTTCAAATTCGCCGCGGCGCCTGCGCTTTACTGGCTCACCGACGGCCTGGAAGACGGACAAAGCAAGGTCCTGCGCGACGCCTTTCATCGTTACGGCGGGGCAAGCCTGTTCGCGCCCAAACGCACGGCGCTGGGCCTTTTGCCGGTGACACGCGACGCCAGTGGTTTCGTTCTCACCGCCACCCGCGCGCAAGGGGGTGCGCCGCTTGAGATCGAAGCCGGCGCCATCGGCGTGCGCGGCGAAACGCTGGCCGCGACGCGAATCCGCTTCAAGCGCGGCGAGATCAAGGCGACCGGCCATATCGCCTTGCCGATGGAGGTGCGCAATGCCACGACAAGGCTTGCCATCGCGGGCGAGGACAGTGCCGGCGCCGTGCAGCTGCTGGACCGTGGCGCGGCTCAGCGCAGTGCCGGCATCGTGTCGGAGAATGCTTCCTCCGAAGGCCAGCCGCTTCTTACCGACATCTATTACCTGGAACGGGCGCTGTCGCCTTATGCCGAAATCGCTAAGGGCAACATCTCCCAACTGCTGAACAAGCATGTTTCGGTGCTGGTCCTGGCCGATGTCGCCAGGATTCCGGGCGACGACCTCGCCAAGGTGAAGGACTTTGTCGGCAATGGCGGCATGCTGATCCGCTTCGCCGGCGACCATATGACCGGTGGCTCCGACGATCTCGTGCCGGTGCACTTGCGGGCCGGCGGCCGCTATCTGGGCAGCGCCATGGCCTGGTCCACGCCCCAGCATCTGGCGCCATTCGGGCCCTCCAGTCCCTTCAACGGACTGGACGCGCCGTCCGAAGTGACGGTGACACGCCAGGTCCTTGCCGAGCCCTCGGCCGAATTGCAGGGCCGCAGCTGGGCGCAGCTCGCCGATGGCACGCCGTTGATCACGGCCCAGGCTGTCGGCCAGGGGTGGATCGTACTGTTTCACACCACCGCCAGCCCCAGCTGGTCGTCACTGCCCTTGTCCGGCCTCTTTGTGGACATGCTCAAGCGGCTGCTGGCTTTGTCGGCCGGCACGCCCGCGCGCGACCTGGCGGGGCTGACAAGCCTGCCGCCGGTGTCGCTGCTGGACGGCTTTGGTCATCCCGAGCCCACGCCCGGAGACGTGTCGCCTATCGCGGCACGGGATTTTTCCCGCACGCGAGTATCGCAACAACATCCGCCGGGCCTTTATGGCGCTCATGAGGTGGAAAGCGCGCTCAATGTCATGCGCGCCGATGACCGGCTGGTGGCGCTCGGCGGCTCCGGGATTCAGGCCTATGGCAACACCCACGCCACGGCGCTAGAGCCCTGGCTGCTGGCAGTCGCGATGATCCTGCTGCTGTTCGATAGCCTTCTGTCACTATGGCTTCGCGGCTTCACGCCCAGGAAGCTGAACTGGCTGGGCGCGGCCGTGGCTGTGCTGCTGTTCCTGCCTGTTGCATCCGTTACCGGGGCCCGGGCCGACGACGCCACGAGCATGAAGGCGGCGCTGGACACCCGTCTCGCCTATGTGAAGACAGGTCTTGCCGACGTGGACGCTGTCAGTGAGGAAGGACTGACAGGCCTTGGCCTGGCACTGAAGGCACGCTCTTCCTATGAACCGCCCGAGCCGGTGGGCGTGGATCCGGAGACCGACGATCTCTCGCTCTATCCGCTGCTCTACTGGCCGATGGATCCGCGTGAAAAAAATCTTTCGCCAAGGGCGCTGTCGCGGCTGGCCGACTATATGCGCAATGGCGGCACGATCTTCTTTGACACCCGCGACCTGACGCTGAGCGCGGTGCATGGACCCTCTTCGCCCGGCGAGCAGACCCTGCGCCGCCTGACCGGCGGGCTGGATTTTCCGCCACTGGAGCAGTTGCCCGGCGATCATGTACTGACCAAGACCTTCTACATCCTACGCGACTTTCCGGGCCGCTGGGCCGGCGGCCAGCTCTGGGTCGAGGCGCTCCCGCCCGCGCCCAAGAATGGCGCGCCGCCGGCGCGTGGCGGCGATGGCGTGTCGCCGGTGATCATCGGCAACAATGACTGGGCATCGGCCTGGGCCGTGGACAATTCCGGCCATTTCCTTTCGACACCTTCGCCCGGCGGGGAAATCCAGCGCGAAATGGCCTTCCGCTTCGGCATCAATCTGGTGATGTATGCGCTCACCGGCAATTATAAGACCGATGTGGTGCATGCACCGGCCCTGCTGGAACGGCTGGGGACGGGACAATGACCCGGCTGGCTTTCGCGCCCGTGATCCCCATGCCGCTGCTCACGGCATTGGCCGCCGTCGCGGTCCTGATCACGGTCTATGCACTATTCACGCGTGCCCGCGGCAGCCTGGCGCGCGGCCTGGCCTTTGCCGTGCTGCTTTTCGCCCTGTCGGGACCGCTCTTGGTGCGCGAGAAGCATGCACCTCTCACCGATGTGGCGGTCATCGTCACCGACCGTTCCCAGAGCATGTCGATCGGCAGCCGCGCGGCCCAGGCCGAAAGCGCCCGCCAGCAAGTCAAGAAACTTCTGGCGGCGCAGCCGGGCCTGATTGTGCGCGAGACCAGCATCACCACCACCGCGACGGGCGAGAATAACGGCACCCAGGCTTTCGCCGCCGTGAACGCGGCGCTGGCCGACGTGCCCGAGAGCCGGGTTGCGGGCGCCATCCTGATCACCGATGGCGAAGTGCATGATGCGCCATCGCCGGAAGCCATGAACCTCCATGCGCCGTTGCAGGTTCTGGTGGCGGGCAAACGTGGCGAACGCGACCGCAAGCTTTCGGTCGCGAGTGCCGCGCGATTCGCCATTGTCGGACAATGGGCGCCGATGCGGCTTCGGGTGGACGATCTGGGCGGCGGTGGCGAAACCAATGCGGTGTTGGAAATCCGCATCGACGGCAGGCCTTTCGGAACCCGCATGGTGCCGGTGGGCAAGGATACCGACATCAAGGTACCCGTCACCCATGAAGGTGAAAATCTGGTGGAGCTTTCGGCGGCGTCCGGACCGGCCGAACTGACGCTGGCGAACAACCGCGCCGTGGTCACCGTGTCCGGCGTGCGCGACCGGCTGCGCGTGCTTCTGGTGTCGGGCGAGCCTCATGCGGGTGAGCGGGTGTGGCGCAACCTGCTCAAGGCCGATCCCTCGGTGGACCTGGTGCACTTCACCATTCTCAGGCCGCCGGACAAGCAGGACAACACGCCGATCAACGAACTGTCGCTGATCGCCTTTCCCTCGCGCGAACTGTTCCAGGAAAAGCTTTCCTCTTTCGATCTGGTCGTGTTCGACCGTTACAGCGAGCGCGGAATTTTGCCGCTTTCCTATTTCCAGAACCTGGCGTCCTACGTCCAGGATGGCGGCGCGCTGCTGGTGTCTTCGGGTCCGGAATTCGCGGGTGGAGAAAGCGTCTATCGCACGCCGCTGAGCCAGGTGCTGCCGGTGCAGCCGACCGGACAAATCTATTCCGGGCCGTTCAAACCCTTGGTGACCGACGACGGCATGGCCCATCCGGTGACCCGCGAACTGTCCGGCCGTAACCAGGACAAGACACAACCGAGCTGGGGCCGCTGGTTCCGCATCGTCGGAGGCAACAAGATCGCCGGCCAGACCGTGATGGCGGACGGCTCGGGACGCCCGCTTCTGGTGCTGGACCGCGTCGGCAAGGGGCGCGTGGCGGAGTTGATGAGCGACCAGACTTGGCTGTGGGCACGGGGCTTCGAAGGCGGCGGCCCGCAGGCTGAACTTCTGCGCCGGCTGGCACACTGGCTGATGAAGGAACCGGAACTGGAAGCGGAGTCGCTCCAGGCCGAGATGATCGGCGATCACATCCGCATCACCCGCCACACCATGGCGGCCCAGACCCCGGCCGTGACCCTGACCACACCATCGGGCAAGACCGATACGATCACGCTTGCGCGCGTCGAGCCCGGCATCTGGCGCGCCGACGTCAAAGCCGGCGAGATGGGACTTTACCGCGCCACCGACGGCATCCTGTCCACGGTCACGGCTGCGGGCCCCCTCAATCCCAAGGAAGTGGCCGACATGCGCGCCACCGACGAGATTCTCACACCCGTGGCCTCGGCCACGGGCGGCAGCGTGCATTGGCTGGAGGATGGCTTGCCCGAAATACGCCGCGTCGGCGTGGGTGACACCGCCAGCGGCGATCGCTGGATCGGATTGCGCAGCAATGGCGCCTATCGTGTCACCGCGCTCGAGCAGCAGAAGCTGCTGCCGCAATGGGCGGCGCTGCTGATTATCGTGGGGGCGCTGCTTCTTGCGTGGCGGCTGGAAGGACGCTAAGGGCGCTCATCCGCCTGTCGGCGAACCGCGCCTCACCCCAGTCCCGCTCCCACCGCACAAACCGGCTCGTCTATGCAGGCGCGGCGAACCTCACCGGAAAGCGTCAGCAGCTCGCCGGCCTTGAGCGAAAGCCCCAGGATGCGGTTCTGGTCCACGGGCCCGGGAAATTTCACCCGTCCCGGTGGCAGGCGGGCAAAACCCACGCGGGCATAATAAGGTTCATCACCCACCAACAGTATGGCGCGCCATGGCCCCTTCCGTGCCGCCTCGATCCCTTTCTGCATCAGGGCGATGCCGATGCCGCGGCCACGCTGGTCGCCTTGCACCGCCAGCGGGCCCAAGAGCAATTCCTGGTGACCGCCGACCGTGATGGGCCAGAAGCGCACCGAGCCCCGCAGCACGCCCTGCTCGATGGCGACAAAGGAGAGTTCGGAAACCGGGTGCACGCCTTCGCGCAGGCGATAGGCGGATTTGACGAAACGGCCGGGACCAAAGCATTCCGCATTCAGCGTTTCGACGCCTGCAGCGTCTTGCGGCGTTTCCAGGCGGATCTGCCAGGCCGTGGCCATCACATTCATGCCGGTCTGGCTAACGGCCCTGGCGGCAAAAGGCAAGTTTACCAATAAGGCGAAAGCAGGGCGTGCCCGAGAAACTCCGACAAGCGGCGCAAGGTAGCCGGTGTCGCCCCTTCCGGCGGATGGCGTGGATCGGCGAAGCAGATCTCGCGGATTTCCAAATTGGGCCGGAAATCAAGCGTGCCTCCCGCGACGCGATAAAGCGCCACCACCATTGTCGCCCAACCGGCTTTGCGGGAATGGAGCGAGACAAAGCTGGCGCTGCCCCCAGTCAGGCCCACCTCTTCTCGAAGTTCGCGAAGCACCGCATCGACCGGCAGTTCACCACGCCCTACCCCGCCACCGGGCAGCCGCCAGCCGGGATTGTAGCCATGACGCACCAGAAGCACGCGGCCCTCCGCATTCAGCACAAATGCCGACACGCCCATGACGGTGGGGGCCCAGATCGCCCTTACCGTCATATAGAGGTGGAACGCCGCATTTCTTAACAAACTCGCGCCTCCCTGAAGCCACAAAGACGTAACTGTTCCATAACTCCTGGACCTTAACCTGCTGTGCAACATTTTACGCGCGTCGGGCGGCTGTGTGTCGTACGAGCACGCGGGCGCGCGTGAGAGGTCTGAATACGCCAATGACAGGAGCCGGGTTCGAAACGCTCAAGGCGCTGATCGTCGAGGACAATGCGCACATGCGCTCCCTTCTGCGCGCGCTCCTGAACTCCATCGGCATCAAGGAGGTCGTGGAGGCCGGCAACGGCCAGAGCGGACTGGTCCTGTTGCGCGAACGCAAGTCCGACCTGGTGCTCACCGACCTGGCGATGAAGCCGATGGACGGACTGGAATTCACTCGCCGCGTGCGCAATGACGAGCAGAGCCCCAATCCCTTTGTGCCCATCATCATGATCACCGGCCACACCGAGAAGTACCGGGTGGAAGCGGCGCGCGATGCCGGCGTCACCGAATTCCTGGCCAAGCCCATCACTGCGCACAATCTGTTCGCCCGCATCGGCGAAATCGTTGAGCGTCCGCGCGCCTTTGTGCGCTGTGACAATTATTTCGGACCCGACCGCCGCCGTCACCAGCTTGACGACTATGCCGGTCCCTGGCGCCGCACGGACGATTTTCAGCAGGAAGTGGATGTGCGCTGATGAAGACCGCCTCCAAAAAACCGTCTCAGTTCATCGCTCCTGACGCCTATCCGCAGATGTTGAGCAAGCCCAATGCGGCGCGCGCCACAAGGACCCTGCGTTCGCCGCAAACCGCGGAAAAGGCGCAAGTCGCGATGGATGCCCAGGTTCCGGCGCTGCGCGCGGCCATTCTCGGCTATGTCGAGGAACTGGAAAGGTCCCAGGACGACATGACGCTGGTTTTTGAGAGGGCGCATGAGATCCGGGGCTTTGCCGAAACCGCCGGCCTGGTCACCACGGGCCGGATAGCCGACATACTGTGCCGCTACATGGACGACATGGAGCGGATCAAAAAGCCCCTTGATACGACGCTTGTGGCGCTGAACATTTCGGCCATCGGCCGCGCCGCGCGCACCGAGGACATCGACGCAGCCATGGGTGATGTGGTTGCCGCGGAACTGGCGATGCTGGTGGCCCGGCGCCTTAGCGACGCAGGCTAAAGCCCACCTAACCCTTTGCCAGTTAACCCCTTGTCAGTCACAAAGCGTTAACCTTCGAAGCCCGGCGGCCCCCGGCCAATTCATCCCTCTTTAAGTCCTGCCATTAATACTGGCCGCTCAATTTGTCGGGCTTTTTCTTCATGCTGCAACTTGGCGGTATTGTTGTCCTGTTCGCCTGCGTTTTCGGCGGCTATCTGATGACCGGCGGCTCGCTCGGCGTCATTTTCGAAGCCTTGCCGCACGAGATACTCACGATTTTCGGCGCCGCCATCGCCGCCATGCTGATCGCGGGCTCGATGTACAACCTGAAAAAGATTCTGGGCTCACTGGGTAAGGTGATCTCAGGCCCCGGCTGGAAACCCAAGGACTATTCCGACCTTCTGTGCCTTCTGTTCCTTTTGACCAAGACGATGAAGTCCAAGGGGCTGATCGCGCTGGAAGCCCATATCGAAAAACCCGGGGAATCCTCGATCTTCAAGCGCTATCCCAAGATCATGAAGGATCATTTCGCGCTGGATTTCATCTGCGACACGTTGCGCATGATGACCATGAGCCTGGAAGACCCCCATCAGGTGGAAGCCGCGATGGAAAAACAGCTCGAAAAGCATCATCACGAGGCGTTGGTCGGCGCCAATGCGCTTCAGACCATGGCCGATGGCCTTCCGGCGCTGGGTATCGTTGCCGCCGTGCTGGGCGTGATCAAGACCATGGGCGCGATCAGCGAACCACCCGAAGTGCTGGGCGGCATGATCGGCTCGGCGCTGGTCGGCACCTTCCTGGGCGTATTCCTGGCCTATGGCATCGTCGGTCCGATGGGCACGCGGCTGAAAGCGGTGGTCGACGAGGATGCTCTATTCTATCACGTGATCCGCGACATCCTGGTCGCTCATCTGCACGGCAATGCGGCACAAGTGTCGGTCGAAATCGGCCGCGGCAGCGTGCCCAGCGAATATCAGCCGAGCTTCCAGCAACTGGAATACGCGCTCAATACCATTCCGCCTGATACGGCCTGAGAGCGTAGGCGCGAGCCGAAGCGACAATCAAATAACAGCGTAGGCGTGAGCCGAAGCGAGCTGCCCGGGCTGGGCTATCTCAGCCGCTGCAACCGGGCCCGCAGCGTTTCATATCCGGCCCAGCGGGCCCGGAACGACTCCTGCGCTTCCGACAGCGCGACGAAGAACATGGCAAGCGCGCCCGCAAACACGCCCAAAGGCACGGCGTAATAAACATCGACATCGGTGCCGAAGGCGACGATGGCCGTCACCAGTACGCCGGTCAGCTGAGCGACACTCCGGGGTATGGGCAAAGCATTGCGCATGTCCGGAAGCTTAGGAATCCGCAGTCCCAAAGTGAAACAGAGCCTTGCTGAAAGGTTAATATCGAAGCCGACATTAGACCGAAATCAGATCTGGCGGAACAGGGTTGCAGCCAACCGGTGACGTATTTCTTGTGCATGCCCGGTATCGCGCTCCTCAACGGTCAATTCAAGCGTGCTGATCATCGCGAATGGTTCACGTCGAAAAGAAAGAACCCGCGGGGTGGCGAACTGGACCCTGCACGATCTCCGCCGCACCATCCGCTCGAACTGGGCGCGGCTCGGCATCAGCAGGGAAGTTGCAGAGAAGTACATCAACCACATTTCCGGCGTTCATTCCGGGATGGACCGAATCTTTAACCGGTACGATTATCTCCCAGAGATGCGTGCTGCGGTTGCGAAGCATGAAGTTTGGCTAC
>DATKEP010000024.1:0-2383 GCA_035512055.1 Rhizomicrobium sp. | reverse complement strand
GCCATTGTGGCGGTGTCGCTGCCAGTGCTAGCGGGCGCGTTCTGGAGCCTGCGCCGCATGGCCCCCACCCGCCTGACTGAGGCGGGCGCGGCGGTCGGGTTATTCGCGGGCAGCGCGGGCGCCTTTGTCTATGCCTTCTATTGCACCGAGAGCGCCGCGCCCTTTGTTGCGCTGTGGTACAGCACGGGCATCGGCTTGTCAGTCATGCTTGGGGCATTGATCGGACGTACCGCATTGCGATGGTGAAACGTTGATCTGCCAGCAAGACTCGGACAATAGCGGAAGACCCATGGCTTTTTCGACATGGCCCGATACGGCAAAATTGCCGCCGTCTATTTTTTGACGAGCTTCCTTTCCTGCGGTCGGGGGCGTAAGCGTGCGACTGCTTTTGACCGATTCTGTTGAAAAACTCTTCAGTTGTCAGGAAGTAATAGTGCTGATTCACTGCCGTTATCGAAGCAGGAGTGCGATCGATGATGGGCGAGCGGCATGTGGATCAAGAGGCTTTGTTCTTTGGGTTTTCCCTGGAACGGCATGTTCCGGTGGGCCATCTGCTGAGGGCAATTGACCGGTTCGTTGATCTGAGCGATCTACGGGCGCGTCTGGCACCCTTTTATAGTGAGACGGGACGGCCATCAGTCGACCCCGAGCTGCTGATCCGGATGCTACTGGTTGGGTATTGCCATGGGATCCGTTCTGAGCGGCGGCTGTGCGAGGAGGTCCATCTGAACCTGGCCTATCGGTGGTTTTGCCGGCTTGGTCTGGATGGCGAGGTTCCCGATCATTCGACCTTCTCAAAGAACCGGCACGGTCGATTCCGCGACAGCGATCTGATGCGTCAGTTGTTCGAGACGGTGCTGCGCCGCTGTGTGGCGGAGGGGATGGTCGGTGGCGAGGGCTTCGCCGTCGACGCCAGTCTGATCAAGGCCGACGCGAACCGTCAGAGGGGAGTGGAGGGAACAAAAGGCCTGGCACCGGAGATGACCAGCCGGGCCATCGATGAGTATCTCACTGTCCTCGACGATGCCGCGTTCGGCGCTGCGACCGAGGTGACACCGAAGTTTATATCGCCTGCCGATCCTGCCGCCCGTTGGACCGCTGCGCAGGGTGGCTTGGCGTTCTTCGCCTATTCTACCAATTATCTGATCGATCTCGACAACGCGATCATTGTGGATGTCGAAGCCTCAACCGCGATCCGCCAGGCTGAAGTGACGGCGGCCAAGACCATGATAGAGCGGGTAGACAAACGCTTCAGCCTGTACCCGGAACGGCTTGCTGCCGATACCGCCTACGGATCGGGCGAGATGCTCGATTGGCTGGTGCACGAACGCGGGATCGAACCTCATATCCCCGTGTTCGACAAATCCAAGCACACCGACGACACCTTCTCCCGCAGCGACTTTACCTACGACCATGAAGGCGATGCGTATCTCTGCCCAGGCGGCAAGATACTCACCTGCAAGGACACGCTGGTGAACGATGGCGACACGCTGATGTATCGGGCCAGCAAATATGATTGTGGCACCTGCTCGCTGAAGACCCACTGCTGTCCGAACACGCCGTCGCGCAGAGTTCCGCGCAGCATTTATGAAGGCGCCCGCGACATGGCGCGCGATATTGCCAAGACTGAGGCTTACACCGTGTCCCGCCGACAGCGAAAGAAGGTCGAGATGCTGTTCGCACACCTCAAGCGCATCTTGCGCCTCGACCGGTTGCGATTACGAGGCCCATGCGGCGCCCGCGACGAGTTCCTACTAGCCGCCACAGCCCAAAACCTCAGAAAGTTGGCGAAGCTGATCCCGGTGCCCCAGACAGCAATGGCAATCTAAGCCGACCAGGCGTCGTGCCCTCGAAAGGCAGCCTCAATGCCACACGATTACTTCGGAGTTTTTCAACAGAATCGGTCGGATGCGGACAAGTGAGCGACGGGGGATCCCGCATCATGATTAGTAAAGGTGGAATTGGCTGGCGGTCAACAGATTGGGGATGGGGCGAGACTTTTTTCCATCTTATTTGGGGGCTTGCGCTTGAAAAATCTCAGTATTGCCAGTCGGAATCACCTATGCCCCAATGCCTCAAATCAGCTCCCTGGGGGCGGCATGGCCGAAGAAACCGAGGGTCAGGAGACCGGCTCAGGACGATCTTGGGAGGGGCGCTACCATAGGTGATCTCCATTACAATTGTCTGGCCGGAAGGAGATGGACAATATGAATAAGCATTTGCCTAACCGACGTCAATTTGGTGCGCGTTGTGCGGCGCTCGGTCTATCGTTTCCTGCCTCAAGTGCAATGATTTCAGTCCATGCAAACGCGCAGGATATTGGCACTGACGCGGCAGCGAAGCCTGCACCGCGCACGGTAAAGTTTCCAGATGGCACGATCGT
>DATKEP010000023.1:0-24393 GCA_035512055.1 Rhizomicrobium sp. | reverse complement strand
ACCAGCAGCGATTTGGGGAAGGAAGGCGGGATCATCGCCTCGCGATAGGTCCAGATCAGTTTGCCGTCGGGCTCCAGCCCCGGAAGCGTGCGGGCCCGCGCGCCGGTCGCCAGCACGATGTTGTTGGCGGTGACGTCGGTGATCTTGCCGTCCTTGGTCACGGTCAGCTTGCCCTTGCCTGTCAGCTTTGCCTCGCCCGGGATGACAGTGATCTTGTGCTTCTTCATCAGGAAGCTGACGCCGTCGGACAGCTGCTTGGACACTGCGCGGCTCCGGGCCACGATCTTCTCGATGTCGAACTTGAAATTCTCGGCTGAGAAACCGAACTCGCCCAGCCGGTGCATCAGGTGCCAGATTTCGCTGGAACGCAGCAGCGCCTTGGTCGGGATGCAGCCCCAGTTCAGGCAGATGCCGCCCATGCGGTCGCGCTCGACCACCGCGGTCTTCATGCCCAGCTGGGCGCAGCGGATGGCACAGACATAGCCGCCCGGCCCACCGCCAACGACAATCACGTCAAAGGATTCAGCCATGGATGACCTCTAGAGCAGCATCGAAGCAGGTTCTTCGATGAACTGCTTCAGCGTGCCTAAGAATTTCGCGCCGGTGCCGCCATCCACCACCCGGTGATCGGCCGACATTGTCACGGTCATCACGGTTGATATTTCGACCTTGCCATCACGCACCACCGCACGCTCCTCGCCCGCGCCCACCGCGATGATGCAGCTTTGCGGCGGGTTGATGATGGAGGTGAAGCTCTTGATGCCATACATGCCCAGGTTGGAAACCGAGAAGCCGCCGCCCTCATACTGGTTTGGCTTGAGCTTCTTTTCCTTGGCCAAGGCGGCCAGCGTCTTGACCTCGTTGCTGATCTCGACCAGCCCTTTGGTCTGTGCCTTGAAGATGATCGGCGTGATCAGGCCGAAGTCCAGCGCCACGGCGACCCCGACATCGGCATCCTTGTGGCGCAGGATCGCAGTGTCGGTCCAGGACGCGTTCACGTCCGGATGCTTCATCAAGGCCATGGCCGAGGCCTTCATGATGAAGTCGTTGACCGACAGCTTGTAGGCCGGGACTTTGTCTTTGCCCTTCGGCGCGGCGGCATTCATCTTTTCGCGCACCGCCATCAGCTGATCGAGATTGCAGTCGATGGTCAGATAGTAATGCGGGATGAGCGTCTTGGCCGAGGTCAGGCGCTTGGCAATGGCCTTGCGCATGGAGTCATGCGGGGTCTCTTCATAGGAGCCCGCCGGATAGAGCAGCCGCGCATCCGGCAAAGGCGCCACACCGGGAATGCCGGCCCCACCTGTGGCGGTTGGCGCTGCCGCAGCCACGGGCTTCGCCGCGCCAGGCTTTGCGCTTTCCACATCCGACTTGACGATGCGTCCGCGCGGGCCGGTGCCGGCGATGGCCGACAGATCCAGGCCCTTCTGGCTGGCGATGCGCCTGGCCAGGGGCGAAGCGAAGATGCGTGCGCCATCGGTCTTCGCCTGCGGGGCGGCTGGCGCCGGAGCTGCTTTCGGCGCGGCAGCTTCCGCCTTCACCGCGGCCTTGATGTCCTTCATCGCTCCGGCAATGTCGTTGCTGGACGGCGCAGCGGCAGAAACGTCGCCCAACATCTCGCCTTCGTCCAGCAGCACGGCGATGGGCGCATTGACCTTCACGCCTTCGCTGCCTTCCGGCACCAGGATCTTGCCGATCTTGCCTTCGTCCACGGCCTCGAATTCCATTGTGGCCTTGTCGGTTTCGATCTCGGCCAGGATGGTGCCGGACTTGACGGTATCGCCTTCCTTCACCAGCCACTTGGCGAGCTTGCCTTCCTCCATGGTGGGAGAGAGAGCGGGCATGAGAATGTTGGTGGCCATGGTGCTTAAGCCTTGTAGCTGACGGCCTTCACCGCCTCGATCAGGTCGTCGACCGTGGGCAGCGCCAGCTTTTCCAGGTTGGCGGCATAGGGCATGGGCACGTCCTTGCCCGAGACCTTGGTGGGTGGCGCATCCAGATAGTCGAATGCTTCCAGCGCCACGCGGGCGCAGACTTCCGAACCGATGGAGCAGACTGGCCAGGCCTGTTCGATGGTGACGATACGGTTGGTCTTCTTCACCGACTCCAGCACCGTGTCCATGTCAAGTGGGCGCAAGCTGCGCAGGTCGATCACTTCGGCATCGATGCCGTCAGCCGCCAGCTTTTCGGCCGCTTCCAGCGCCTGCCCCACCGTGATCGAGTAGGCCACGATGGTCACATCCTTGCCCGGCCGCACGATGCGCGCCTTGCCGATGGGCAGGACGAAGTCATCGAGCTTGGGTACCGGGAAGCTGCGGCCATAGATGATTTCATTCTCCAGGAAGATCACAGGATTGGGATCGCGGATCGCGGCCTTGAGCAGGCCCTTGGCATCGGCAGCGAAGTAAGGCGCGATTACCTTCACGCCGGGCACACTGGCATACCAGGCGCTGTAGTCCTGGCTGTGCTGGGCGGCGACGCGGGCGGCCGCGCCATTGGGGCCGCGGAACACGATGGGGCAGCTCATCTGGCCGCCCGACATGTAGCGGGTCTTGGCGGCGGAATTGATAATCTGGTCCATAGCCTGCATAGCGAAATTCCAGGTCATGAATTCGACGATGGGCTTGAGGCCGTCAAAGGCGGCGCCCACGCCAAGCCCAGTGAAGCCATGCTCGGTGATGGGCGTGTCGATCACGCGGTTGGGCCCGAATTCCTGGAGCAGCCCCTGGCTGATCTTGTAGGCGCCTTGATATTCGGCGACTTCCTCGCCCATCAGGAACACGTCGGGGTCGCGGCGCATCTCTTCGGCCATGGCGTCGCGCAGCGCGTCGCGCACGGTCTGGTTGATGAATTCGGCGCCCTCGGGGACTTCAGGCTCGGCTGCCACTTCGATCTTGGGCGCGGCATGCGCTTCGGATTTCGGCGCCTCTGCTCTTGCTTCAGCCTTGGGCGCTTCAGCTTTCCTGGCCGGGGCGGCGCCCGGCGCTTCGCCATCGGCCAGAAGCGTGGCGATGGGAGAATTGACCTTTACCCCTTCGGTGCCTTCCGGCACCAGGATCTGACCGATCTTGCCCTCGTCCACCGCCTCGAATTCCATCGTGGCCTTATCGGTCTCGATCTCGGCCAGGATGGTGCCGGATTTTACGGCATCGCCTTCCTTGACCAGCCACTTGGCGAGTTTGCCTTCCTCCATGGTTGGAGAGAGCGCAGGCATCAGGATCTCGGTGCTCATCAGGCGTATATGTCCGTATAGAGTTCAGTCAGCGCAGGCTCGGGGCTTTCGGTAGCGAATTCGGCGGCTTCCACCACGATGCGCTTCACTTCGGCGTCCATCTGCTTCAGGTCCTGCTCATTGACCATGCCGCGATCGATCAGCTTCTTGCCGTAATTCTCAATCGGATCGTGCTTCTCGCGCATTTCGGTCAGCTCTTCCTTGGTGCGGTACTTGGCAGGGTCCGACATGGAATGGCCGCGATAGCGGTAGGTATTGATGGAAAGGATGATGGGGCCCTTGCCGGCGCGGCAATATTCCATCGCCTCGAGGCCGGCAGTCTGCACTGCTTCCACATCCATGCCGTCCACATTGACGCCTGGGATGCCGAAGGAGGCGCCGCGCTTGGAGAAATCCGACACCGCGCTGGAACGGGCCACTGACGTGCCCATGGCGTACTTGTTGTTCTCGATCACATAGATGACCGGAAGCTTCCACAACTCGGCCATGTTGAAGCTTTCATAGACCTGGCCCTGGTTGGCGGCGCCGTCGCCCAGATAGGTGAGCGTCACGGCCTGGTTGCCGCGATATTTGTTGGCGAAGGCCAATCCCGTGCCGATCGGCACCTGGGCGGCGACGATGCCGTGGCCGCCATAGAATTTCTTTTCGCTTGAGAACATGTGCATCGATCCCCCCTTGCCTCGCGACAAGCCGGTGGAGCGGCCGGTCAACTCGGCCATCACCGCCTTGGGGTCGATGCCCTGGGCCAGCATGTGGCCGTGATCGCGATAGGAGGTGATCTGCTGGTCGCCCTGCTTGGCCGCGCCCATCAGGCCGACGACCACGGCTTCCTGGCCGATATAGAGATGGCAGAAGCCGCCGATCAGGCCCATGCCGTAAAGTTGGCCGGCCCGCTCTTCGAAACGGCGGATCAGAAGCATGTCGTGGTAGAGTTTTTTCAGGGATTCCGAGTTGCTTTTCGCGGCTTCTGGCATGGGTTCGGGGGGCCGTTTTTCGGTTCGGGGAAAGCTTGGAGCCAGCGTTGTTGCAAGCCCAACGCGACTTGGCAAGAACATTGTTATTTTATTGCGCTGCACGCGCGAACACTGTTCGGAGTGTGGGCAATCTTGATGCTAGCCAATAGGCTAACCGAGCAATTTTGAGTTACCGCGACAGCCTCAATGGCCGCTGCGGGGCACGGCGACCTGATTGGGCGCGCCATCCATGAGCTGACCGCGGGCCAGCTCCTCGACCAAGTCTGGATCGACGTTATTTTCCATCAGGGCGATGCGATGCTCGAGGCGCGCACGATTGTCCTGAAGCTGGGCCAGTTGCTGCTGCTGGATGCCCAACTGGGCCTGTGTGTCCTCCAGCGCCAGGACCCCGCGATTGCCCCAGATGGCATAGGTACCGAAGTATGCGACCACGGCCGCGGTGATGGCCGGAACGACCAGTGTGCCGAAAATGCGCGTGACCGAAAGCTTGATTCGCATCCGGCTAACGAATCACACACTGATTCGCGGTGTCAACAGTGATTCCGTTAAAGATTCCAGGAACTTGGCACGGCACTTGTTAAGACCTGGAGCTATTTTCCGCCCCGCCCATTACACTGGGCGCATGAAGTGGTTCGCCATCCTGATCTGGTTCCTGATCTCGTTCGTGACCGGAGCGGCGATCTACCTGGCGGTCGCGCCCAATCCGGTGCTTGAAGCCATCGTGCAGCAGATCACCGGGACAAACGTGCTGGACCGCTGCATCAAGGCCGAGCGCTGCCGCAAGGTGCAGCAGGCGCCGGCCAAACCGGGTCACTACCGCATGGCCCCGGCGGGCATGGACAGGGGCTAGCTTCTAAGTATCGAGCGCCCCGCGTAAGTCGCCGCATCGCCAAGCTGCTCTTCGATTCGCAGAAGCTGATTGTACTTGGCCAAGCGGTCGGACCGCGCCAGCGATCCCGTCTTGATCTGTCCGCAGTTGGTGGCGACGGCGAGATCAGCGATCGTGGAGTCCTCCGTCTCGCCCGAGCGGTGGCTCATCACCGCCTTGTAAGCAGCCTTGTGGGCCATCTCCACCGTCTCCAGCGTTTCGGTCAGCGAACCGATCTGGTTGACCTTGATCAGGATAGCATTGGCGGTGTGCTTTGCGATGCCTTGGGCAAGGCGCTTCACATTGGTAACGAAAAGATCATCGCCCACCAGGTTGACCGTCTTGCCCACCGCATCGGTGAGCGCCTTCCAGCCGGCCCAATCGTCTTCCGCCATGCCATCCTCGATTGAAACGATCGGATAGCGCTTACAGAGGTCGGCATAGACCTTGACCATCTCGTCCGGCGAAAGTGTCTTGCCCTCGCCTTCCAGCACATATTTGCCATTCTTGAAGAATTCGGTCGAAGCCGGATCGAGCGCGAAGAACACCTCCTCGCCGAGCTTGTAACCGGCCTTCTCCACGGACTTCGAGATATAAGTCAGCGCCTCGTCAGGCGATTTCAGGTTGGGCGCAAAGCCGCCCTCGTCGCCCACATTGGTATTGTGGCCGTCGCCGGCAAGCTGCTTCTTGAGGGTGTGGAAGATCTCCGCCCCCATGCGCAGGCCTTCGCGGAAGGTGGGCGCGCCCACCGGCATGATCATGAATTCCTGAAAGTCGATCGGATTGTCGGCATGCACGCCGCCATTGATGATGTTCATCATGGGCACCGGCAGGATGTTGGCCTTGGGGCCGCCGACATAGCGATAGAGCGGTAGGTTCGCGGCATTCGCCGCCGCCTTGGCCACCGCCAGCGACACGCCCAATATCGCGTTGGCACCCAGCCGGGCCTTGTTGGGTGTGCCGTCGAGCGCAATCATGGCGCGGTCGATCTTGATCTGCTCCTCAGCATCCAGGCCCGCCAGCGCATCGAAGATTTCGCCATTGACGGCGGCGACCGCATTCTCCACGCCCTTGCCGCCATAACGCTTTCCACCATCGCGCAATTCGACGGCCTCATGGGCGCCGGTCGAAGCGCCTGACGGCACCGCGGCGCGGCCGAAACTGCCATCCTCAAGCCGGACATCGACTTCCACAGTGGGATTGCCCCGACTGTCCAGAATCTCGCGGCCGGTGATGTCGACGATGGCGGTCATGGCGGGAACTCCGTATGCTTGGCCGTGGTTCTAGAGGCGGTTACCGTCTGCTTCAAGGCATCGGATGAGCCGCAGCCGATATCGGGGGAAAACCATGACGCTTTCAGCTCCTGCCACACTTCTGAGCGCCATTGCCACCCTGCTGGCGGTACTCATCGCGCTGGGGACCGCAATCCTGGTGGCACGCACCCGCACCCGGGTGAAGATCTTTCCGCCCTTCATGACAGGCTCGCCCGAACTGGAATGCGCGCTTCGCGTGCAGGCCAATACGGTGGAGCAGATCATCATCTTCCTGCCGGCCCTGTGGCTTGCAGCGCTCTATTTTCAGGGCTGGATACCGCCGGTGATCGGATTGGTCTGGTGCGTCGGCCGCGTCCTTTACGCCATCGGCTACCGCCCGGCCAAACCGGGCGCACGCGAACCCGGCTTCATCATCGGCATGCTTTCCACCCTGGCGCTGATCGTGCTGGCGGGGATCGGCATAGCGCGGGCCTGGATCGCGGCGGGCTGACGCCTAGCGCTTCACGATCGCGTCGATTTCCACAAGCTGCGCCAGCAATGCCGGGAAGTCCTTCAGCTTGACCATGTTCGGACCGTCGCTGGGGGCATGGTCGGGGTCCTGGTGCACTTCCATGAACACCGCGGCCACGCCGGCCCCTACCGCGGCACGCGCCAGATAGGGCACCATGGAGCGGTCGCCGCCCGAACGGTCGCCCTGTCCGCCGGGCTGCTGCACCGAATGGGTGGCATCGAACACCACCGGCGCGCCGAAGCCGGCCATGATCGGCAGGGCGCGCATGTCGCTGACCAGGGTGTTGTAGCCGAAGGAGACACCACGCTCGGTCAACAGCACATGACTATTGCCGGCACCGGTGATCTTGGCGATCACGTTCTTCATGTCCCAGGGTGACAGAAACTGGCCCTTCTTCACATTCACGCATTTGCCGGTATGGGCGGCGGCCACCAGCAGATCGGTCTGGCGCGACAGAAAGGCGGGGATCTGCAGCACGTCCACAGCCTGGGCCACTGCCGCGCACTGGTCGCGCTCATGCACGTCAGTCAGGACTGGAATGCCGAACTGCTTGCGGATGTCGGCAAAGATGGGCAGCGCCACCTCCAGCCCCACGCCGCGCGCCGACGTCGCGCTGGTGCGGTTGGCCTTGTCGAAACTTGTCTTGTAGATCAACCCCACGCCGTGCTTGTCGCACGCCTCTTTCAGCGCGCCCGCCATCTCGAAGGCATGGGCGCGGCCTTCCAGCTGGCAGGGACCGGCAATGATCGCAAGCTTCTTGGCATTGCCGACTTCTACGGAGCCGAGCTTGACGACCGCATCGGGCTTGACGGCGTGGTGGGTGTTCATGGGGCCTTTTTAGACCCACGGCGGCTTGCGGGCAAATTGGCCTATTGAATGACGGCTGCTGTCGCAGACCTACTGGATAACCGCGGCCGTAGCCGCGGATGCCGCCACGCCGGAGAAGGGCGAAAACAGGTTCATCGCGTCGGTGAAGATTGTGTTGTGCACCTTGACCACGTCGCCCGGATAAATCTGCGTGGTGCTGTCGGCGGGCACTTCCACCTCGCGGTTGCTGCCTTCCCGACGCACAAAGACCACGCTTTCGACCGCCCCGCTGGTGAAGCCGCCGGCCATCGCGATGGCGTTCAGCGCGCTCATATGGTCCACATAGGCGTACTGGCCGGGCCGGTTGACCGCGCCGATGATATAGAAGGGCCTATAGGTGGTGACTTCCACCGACACGCGCGGCGATTTCAGATAGCCTTGCACCAGCGCGCTGCCGATCACCGCTTCCAGCTGCTGGCTGGTATAACCGGCGGCGCGCAGTTGGCCGACCAGCGGCAGGCGCGCGAAACCCGAGCCGTCGATCGTGAACTCGCCCGAGAGATCGCTTTCACCGAACACGGTCAGGCGCAGCTTGTCACCCGCACCCAGCACATAGTCGTAGCCTGGGCGCGCGGCATAAGCGGGCTGGTAATAGGCATTGGGACTGGCCGCAGCGATAGCGCTTTGCGGATATTGCGGCGTGGCCGGGGCCGCCGGGGACAGCGGCTTGTAGCCATAACCTTCAGTCGCTTGCGGCGGCGTGAAGCGATAATTCTCCACAGGCGATTGCGGCTGCGCCGCCTGGGCGGTGCCGCCGTTGAGTGTCGAATAGTAGCCGTTCGCCGACACGCCCGCGCCCGGCACCGGCGCATAGCCTTGCGGCGATGGCGGAGCCGGAATGCCGGCACCGGGCGGAAGCGTGTCGTAATTGTCGCCGGAAAAACGCTTGAGGCCGTAATTGTCACCAGCCGGAGTGGCGACAGTTTGGGCGTGCGCGTGCGCGAAGACGGAGAACAGCAGCATTCCGGCGATAAAAATGCCCGCCGCGCGCATCAGGAATATGGGAAGGCTCCGGCCCATCGCACGAGGTTAAGCCCGCGCGTCTTACCGATTTGCTATCGCCTGGCATGGTCAGGGTTAGCGAAGCGTTAACCTCGCTGGCAGGGGGATTACACCAACCGGCTCTTCTGCACCGCCGCCGCGATGAAGGATGTGAACAGCGGATGCGGTTCCAGTGGGCGGGATTTCAGCTCGGGATGGAACTGTACCCCGATGAACCAGGGATGCTCAGGAATCTCCATGATCTCCGGCAGCCGCCCGTCCGGCGACCAGCCCGACACCATCATGCCGTGCCTGGCCAGGTCTTTGGCATAATTGGTGTTCACTTCGTAGCGATGGCGGTGGCGCTCGCTGATCTCGGTTGCGCCATAGACGTCGGCCACGCGTGAGCCCGGCGTCAGAACCGCCGGATAGGCGCCCAGCCGCATGGTGCCGCCCATGTCGCCATCCGCCACGCGGGTTTCCACCTGGTTGCCCTTCACCCATTCGGTCATCAAGCCGATGACAGGATGCGCAGGCCTGCCGATCTCGGTCGTACCCGCGCCTTCCAGGCCGGCCAGGTCGCGGGCCGCTTCGATCACCGCCATGTGCAGGCCGTAGCAGATGCCGAAGAACGGCACCTTGCGCTCGCGCGCGAACTTCACCGCGCCGATCTTGCCTTCGGTGCCGCGCTCGCCAAAACCGCCAGGCACCAATATGCCATGCACATTCTCGAGGAAGACGGCGGCATCCTCCCGCTCGAAAACTTCGCTGTCGATCCAGTCCAGATGCACCTTCACATTGTTGGCAAGGCCGCCATGGGTCAGCGCTTCCGACAGCGATTTGTAGCTGTCCTTGACCTGCATGTACTTGCCCACCACGGCGATGCGCACATCGCCTTCGGGATTTTTCACGCGCTCCACCACCCTTTGCCAGCGCGACAGGTCAGGCAGCGGGGCATTCTCGATGCCGAAGACCTTCAGCAGCTGGGTGTCGAGCCCCACTTCGTGATAGGCCAGCGGCACGCGATAAATGGTGTCGAGGTCCATTGCCGGGATCACCCGCTCCGCCGCCAGGTTGCAGAACAGGCCGATCTTGCGCCGGTCCTCCTCCGGAATGGGATGGGACGCGCGGCACAACAGGATATCGGGCTGGATGCCGATGGCGCGCAGCTCTTTCACGGAGTGCTGGGTGGGCTTGGTCTTGAGTTCGCCCGCCGCCTCGATGAAGGGCACCAGCGTCAGATGGATGAAAGCGGTCTGGCCGCGGCCCAGGTCGTTGTGCAGCTGGCGGATGGCCTCGAAGAAAGGCAGGCCCTCGATGTCACCCACGGTGCCGCCGATCTCGACCAGCAGGAAATCCAACCCGTCGGTGTCGGCCAGCACGAATTCCTTGATCATGTCGGTGACATGCGGGATCACCTGCACGGTGCGGCCCAGATAACCGCCCTTGCGCTCCTTCTCGATCACCTGGCTATAGATGCGGCCTGAGGTAACATTGTCGGACTTGCGCGCCGACACGCCGGTGAAGCGCTCATAATGTCCCAGATCGAGATCGGTCTCGGCGCCATCGTCCGTGACATAGACCTCGCCATGCTGAAACGGCGACATGGTCCCAGGATCGACATTGAGATAGGGATCAAGCTTGCGAAGGCGAACCTTGTAACCGCGCGCCTGAAGGAGCGCGCCAAGGGCGGCGGACGCCAGACCTTTTCCTAGGGAAGAGACCACGCCGCCGGTGATGAAGATTAACCGGGCCATGGGAGGCCAACATGGCGAAAAGACATGGGCGCCTCAAGCGCTAAAATGGAAAATTTTTCTGGCGCTAACAGGTCTGCGTAGAACGCAGAACCTACTGCGGTTTTGGCACCGAGGGACCGATAGGTAGCGGCGCCGGTGCCGGCGTGGTCTTGGCAGGCGTCGGAGCCTGGACCGAATCAAGGATCGAGGTCTCGTTGCGGCCATGCAGCGCCAGCAGATTGAGCCCTATGCAGGTGGCGAAGAACAGGACGGCCAGGATCGCCGTGGTGCGGGTCAGCGTGTCGGCTGCGCCGCGCGGGGTGAAGAGGCCACCCATCGACGAGCCGCCGCCCATGCCCAACGCCCCGCCTTCGGAGCGTTGCAGCAGCACAAAGCCGATGAGCGCGATCGCAATGATCAACTCGGCGACGAGCAACAGGGTCTGCATCTTCCAACCTCGTAAAACGGCCCAGCCACAAACCTAGTCAGCTTCAAGGTCGCTCAGGGCTTTGGCCCACGCTCCCGGGCGCGCGGGCTTTTAGGCCATTCTTTGCCTTTTGGGAAGTTCCCGCCACTGTTGCCAGCATTTCATTGCAAAAAGCCCGGAAAATCACGGATAAGCCGAGCTTTCCGAACTGCAACTCCCCTGACAGCGATGGCGCCGCTGCGGCCAGAAAACGGCGCCACCGGTTGCCGACAGAGGTCAGTTCGCCGCGGTCGATGCTTCAGCTTTGGCCACCTGCCTGGCGCGGATGCTGGCCAGCGCCTCGGCGCTGACACGGTCCACGCAACGCGCAGTGACGGCGCGATAGAATGTTATGGGAAGTCTGGCGCCGACTTTTGCGGCGCAGGCCTTCTCCGCGGCATCATGGACGCGGGCGGTAAGGCTGTCTTCGGCCTGAACAGCGGTCGTCAGAGTGCTCGTAAGTATTGCTGCAATTGCGAATGCACGAAACATGGCGATCTCCTTGGGTTGGGTGATCCGTCCTGGAGTGTTTCGCCCTGTAGGCCCGGCGCCGTGGGTAGAAGAGCCAGAAATATGCTTGAAACAAATCGGTTACCCTGGCTCGAAGTCTCTCGCGGGAAGTGCTCCGGCTCAATTCAAATTCTTGTGACAGGCGCTTATGTCGCACTGCAATAATATTTTTGCGATGCAGCAATATGGTCACAAGTGCTGACCAATTCGTGTGCACGACGTGCAGCGTTTGAGCAGAAAAGGCGGAAGGCGGGATTGTTGGGCACAAGCGTCAGTGTCGCGCAGGACGCATGCTCAAAGCGTGATCAGACTTTACAGAATTGCGGCACGCAAATGACACCGAACTACCGAGCTGGGTAACGGTGTCGTCGCATTCACGAGAACGGCAAGCTGGTCATCGGGGTCAGTGAGTTCGGCCGCACCTTCAGCGAGAAAGACAGCCACGGCACCGATCATGGCCACGGCAACCTCTATTGGCGGATAGGTTCCTGGCCTGCTGCGCAAGAGAACGACGCCCCCAGTTGCCGACAGAGGTCAGTTCGCGGCGGTTGAGGCGCAGGTCTTGTCCTTGGTACCGTCCTTGGCGCGCAATTTTGGTAGAGCGTCGGCGGTGACACCTTCCACGCAATGGTCGAAGACGGCGCCATAGAATGACATCCGTCGTCTGTCGCCGATTTTGGCGGCTTAGGCCTTCACGGCGGCATCATGGATGCGGGAAGCCAGGAAGTCCGCGAAATCGTCGGCCTGGGCCGTGGAAACGCCCAGGGCCAGCATTGCTGCAACTGCAAACATACGAAACACAATAATCTCCAAACATAATTTGTGGTCTCAAAATTATGGTGGCCTTCTTAAATAGACCAGCCATCCAAACTACTTACTCGCCGGCCTGTGCCATTTGCAAACTCCGGTTCAAGCGATGCAAATTTTTGCGATGCGCAGTTACGCGCACCGCAACAGAACGGTATTGCAATGCCACAAATATGTGTCGTTGCGATGTGCCGTGTGCCGGCTCGATGAGCAGCAACCGTCATTTCCGGCGAAGCTTGCACTGGAAATGCGCCGTCCGCCGAAGATCAGAAGCGGATCAAGATGCGAGTTTTTCGGCCTGGTTGCGCGCACGGATCAAGGCGACAGTCGCGTCGATTTCAGAAAGCTGGTCGGCCGCCGTTTTCTCGGGATGGAAGGCATTATGCAAGCTGAGCGCTGCATGACCCAGAAGGTGCATGGAAGCGTTGCGGTCCACACCCAGCGCCAACCCTTCGGTCGCGGCCAGAACTGACTGGCACCATTCCACGGCAGGCTGGTATTCCGTGTCGATGATCCGCGCTTCGATGGACTTGGCCAATCCCTGCAGCTTGAGGAGATCCGGTGACGTCTGACCCGCCGCCAGCGGAGCCTCCTGGGCCAGGCGCCAGAGGATGCAGACCTGGAATGCGTCGCGGCGCAGCTTTTCCGACGAAAGCTTCTCGCGCGCGGACTTCAGCTCGCTATCCAGCCGTCGGGCAATCACGTCGCTGGGCAGCTTGTCCTTGGCCTTCATCTTCAGCGAATTCGGCGGCTCGAACAATTCCCCGTCGCTGGCCCGTCCCGTATCCTTGCGGCGGTCCGGCCCCACATAATCGGTGGTAATTACGAAGTTCTTGCGGCGCTCGACATGAGCCTCGATCCGGCTGCCCAGCAGGGCGGTGGAAAAGGGCCTGAGCAGGAGATCATCGGCGCCACTGGACACGACACGATTGATCATCGTCGTGCTCTTGTCCCAGGCCGTGACGATGATCACGACAAAGGGATTGTGGCCTGCACCGCCTTGGCGCAACTGCTGGATGGTGGCGCAGAGATCTTCGGCCGCGCCTTGCGCTTCGCACAGCGCAATATCCGGCGGCGCCTTCTGCATGGCCTCCACAAAGGCTTCGAGGGTGGAAACCGTTTCCGTGCGCCGGAAGCCGAGCGCGTACATGGCGGCGCGAGTCGCGGTGCGGTTTGCCGGCACCGGATCGTAAATCAGCACTTCCACACTGTCGAAAGACAGTTTGCTCATTACCCACCGAACGCATTCTTGTTCTATGGGCTCAAGAATGCGCACGCGCCTGTTAAGAAACGGTCAGGCGAGTTGGTTAAGCCGCCTTAAACCGCACGGATTATACGAAGAAAATCATCGCTCTTGATGCTTGCGCCGCCAACGAGGGCGCCATTCACTTCCGGCAGATTAAGAATTTCCCGCGCATTGTCGGGTTTGACCGATCCGCCGTAGAGAATGCGCATCTGCGTGGCGCCGGCGCCCAGCCGCCTGACCAGCGATTGGCGGATGTGGGCGTGCATTTGCGCGATTTCATCCGCGGTCGGCGTCCTGCCGGTGCCGATGGCCCATACCGGCTCATAGGCGACCACCGTATTGGCCGCGGTGGCGGTCAGGGGCACGCTGCCATCGATCTGGTGCGTGCAGACATGGTGCGCGTCACCGGCGCAACGCTGGTCTTCCGTCTCGCCAATGCAGATGATGGCGGTGAGGCCCGCCCGCCAGGCGGCCTCGGCCTTTGCCGCGACATCCCCATCGCGCTCGCCATGATTTTGTCGCCGCTCGGAATGTCCCACGATCACGTAAGAGGCGCCGGCGTCCTTCAGCATCTCCGCCGCAATGTCGCCAGTATGCGCGCCCGATGGTTTGGCATGACAGTCCTGACCGCCGAGCGCGAATGCGCCTTTCAGGCGCCAGGCGGCTTGCGCCATCAGCGTGAAAGGCGGGCAGACTAGCACCTCGGCCGCGGGGGCCTGGTCCGTGAGCGCCGCCCTGAGAGCATCCAACTCGGCCAGGCTGGCGGCCAGCCCGTTCATCTTCCAATTTCCCGCCACCAACGGCCGCATCGCCATCCCCATGATAAACCTTGTAATTACCCCAACTCAGCGGCAAAACCGCCAGCGTCGCATAGCTTGCCGGCCGGGGTCCCCCTCCCTATCATTCGGCGCCCTCCCGCGCCAAGGCTCTAAGTCACGGAATTGACGTCATGATTCAATGGATGCACGCCCTTTCCAAATCCTGGATGGCCACGCTGCTGATGGGTGGCCTGACCTTGAGCTTTGTGGTTTGGGGAATCGCCGACGTCTTTACAGGCGTTTCCAGCGCCGGCGTGGCCCAGGTTGGTTCGACCGACATTGGCCAACAGGAATTCCAGCGCCTTTATCGCAACTTCCTGCGCAACCAGAGCCAGCAGACGGGTACGGAGATCACGCCCGACATGGCCCAGAAAATGGGACTACCGCAGGTCGCCCTGCAGCAGTTGATCAGCCGCGCAGCGCTGAGCAACGAAGCCGAGAGGCTGGGACTCACCACGCCCGATGCGGAGCTTGTCCAGAATGTGCGCTCCATGGCCGCGTTCCGCGGCGCGCTGGGCACCTTCGATCGCCCCACCTTCATTCAGGTGTTGCAGACCGCGGGCTATAGCGAAGACCAGTTCCTGGCCGAAGTGCGCCAAGACATGACTCGCGACCAGCTCAACCAGGCTGTTGAGGCAAATTTCCTCGTGCCGGTCACATATGCCCAGGCGCTCTTCCAGTTCCTCAATGAAAGACGCGCCGCCGATTATGTGATCCTGTCACCGGACCAGGCGGGCAATGTGGCGCCGCCCACCGATGCCGCGCTCCAGGCCTATGTGAAGGATCATGCCGGGCGCTATTCCACACCGGAATATCGCGACGCCGATTATGCAACCATCGCGCCTGCCGACGTGATAGGCCAGATCACCGTCACCGATGCGCAGGTCCAGCAGGAATATGACGCGCATAAGGCGAACTATGTCGTTCCCGAAAAGCGCGATATCCAGCAGATCGAATTCAAGACCGAGAAAGAGGCGGCCGACGCACGTGCCCAGATCGACAAGGGCATGAGCTTTGACGAACTCGCCTCGCGCCGCGGGCTGAAACCGGACCAGATGTCACTTGGCACGCTGACGCAAGCCGATCTGCCTGATCCCGACCGCGCCAAGGCGGTCTTCGCGCTGCCTGAAAACCAGGTGAGCCAGCCGCTCAAGACGGCGCTGGGCGGTTATGTGCTGGCCCGCGTCACCAAGATCACGCCCGGCTCCAACAAGACGCTGGCCGACGTGAAGGACGACATCAAGAAGACGCTGTTGGGCGAACTGGCCGCGAACAAGCTGGTGGATGCGGTCAACGCCTATACCGATGCGCGTTCCGGCGGCAGCGATCTCAAGGAAGCCGCCAGGAAGGCCGGGCTGAAGCTGGGCCGCCTGACCGCGGTGGACGCAAGCGGCGTCAAGCCCGATGGCAGCAAGGCGGACGTGCCCTCCGATCCGGAATTCCTGCCCGCGTTGTTCAAGACCGAAATGGGCGAGGACAGCGAACCATCCTCCACCAAGGCCGGCGACTATTTCGTGTTGCATGTGAACGGCGTCACAGCGCCCAAGCTCAAGCCGCTGGACCAGGTGCGCGCCCAGGCCATTGCCGACTGGACCAATGAGCAGAGCGGCCGGCTTCTTGCCACAAAGGCGCTGTCGCTGACCGAACAGGCCGAGAAGGACAAGTCGCTGGACAATGTCGCCAAGGAATTGAAGGTCACGATCCAGCACAGTCCAGCGCTCAACCGCCAGACCAATGATGCCACCTTCAGCGCCACTTTCGTGCAGCGCCTGTTCCTGACCGCGGCGGGTGGCGTGGTTTCGGGAGAACAGGGATCTTCTGGCAATTACATTCTTGCCCGGGTCACGGGCATCAGCCATCCCAAGCTCGATCCGCGCGATCCCGGCTTCCAGAACGGTACAACGCGCCTGTCGCAAGCGGTGGCGGAAGATTTCGCCCTCGATCTGGCCAATGCCGCACGCGTAAGCCAGGGCGTGAAGGTCAACCAAAAGCTGCTCGCCTCGGTGACAGGCAGCCAGTGATCAGCCCTAAATGATCGAGCCCGACTTCGACGTCTTCGCTGCCGGCTATGCCTCCGGCCGTGCCCAGCTGGTCTATACGCGTCTGGTCGCCGACATGGAGACGCCGGTCTCCGCCTTCCTCAAGCTGGGCCAGGAAAAGGACGGACGTAGCCGCGACAATGCCTTCCTGCTGGAGAGCGTGCAGGGCGGCGAAATGCGCGGGCGGTATTCCATCATCGGCATCAAGCCCGACCTGATCTGGCGCTGCCACGGCGATATCGCCGAGATCAATCGCAATGCGCTCCTTGACACGGGCAATTTCACGCCAGAACGCGTCAAGCCGCTGGCGTCGCTGCGCGCGCTGTTTCTGGCGACCCGCGCCCAGGTGCCGGTCGGATTGCCGCCGATGGCAACCGGCCTGTTCGGCTATCTGGGCTATGACATGGCCCGCCAGGTCGAGAAGCTGCCCAACGCCCCGCCCGACACGCTGGGCCTGCCTGACGCCATTCTGCTGCGGCCCACGATCACCGCCATATTCGACAGCGTGAGGGACGAGATCATCGTCGTCACGCCGGTCTGGCCGGACGGAAATGTGGATGCGAAAGCCGCCTACGGGCGTGCCACCGAACGCCTGAATGAGGCGGTGTTGGAGCTCGAGCGTCCTGCCCCGCCAAGCGCCGAAGTGCCGGCCGATCTGCCCACCGGAGTTGCGGTCGAGTCCAACATGACCAAGGCCGAGTATTTCGACGTGGTGGCGCGGGCAAAGGAATACATCATCGCGGGCGATGTGTTTCAGGTGGTGCCCAGCCAGCGTTTCCGCCGGCCCTTCGCGCTGCCGCCATTCTCGCTCTATCGCGCGCTGAGGCGGCTGAACCCCTCGCCTTATCTCTATTACTTGGCGATGCCGGGCTTTCAGATCGTTGGCTCAAGTCCCGAAGTGCTGGTGCGCCTGCGCGGCGGCAAGGTCACCATCCGTCCCATCGCCGGCACGCGTCCGCGCGGCAAGACCCCGGAGGAAGACAAGGCGCTGGCGCAGGACCTGATGGCAGATCCCAAGGAGCGTGCCGAACATCTAATGCTGGTCGACCTGGGCAGGAACGATGTGGGACGGGTGGCCAAGACGGGCGCGGTGACGGTGACCGACAGCTTCTTCATCGAGCGCTACAGCCATGTGATGCACCTGGTCTCGAATGTCGAAGGCGACATCCGCGAGGGTCTGGATGCGGTGGATGCGCTGGCCGCCGGCCTTCCCGCCGGGACCTTGACCGGCGCGCCCAAGATCCGCGCCATGGAGATCATCGACGAGTTCGAAAAGGAAAAGCGCGGCGCCGCCTATGCCGGTGCGGTGGGCTATTTCGCCGCTGACGGCTCAATGGACACCTGCATCGTGCTGCGCACGGCCCTGGTGAAGGACGGCACGATGTATGTGCAAGCGGGCGGCGGCATTGTAGCCGACAGCGTGCAAGAGGCGGAGTATCAGGAAACCGTCAACAAGGCCCGCGCACTGCTGGCCGCAGCCGAGGAAGCCGTACGGTTCGCGTCTGCAGCAAAAAAGGGCCAGTAGGCCGGTATTGCACGACCATTGTGAACCGGTCCTAATTCTGCAGAGATTTGAATTGGGGGTCGGCAATGGCTTCGCGGCTAGAGCGCGAGTTTGACTCTGCGATCGGCAAGTTGGTGCAATCCCGCGTCCATGGAATAAAATCTGTGATCTGGACTAAAGGTGGAGCGGCGCCAACATTCACAAAAAAGAAGGTAAGCCGGTCAATCGAGAATTTGCAGAATGTTGTTAGCGAAGCGCTGCTGGGTTCCAAAGAGGTCAAACGGATTCTCAGAGAAGACTTCGACTATAAAAGACAGTGGCATTCGAAGCGCGGAAAAGGTTGGGGATTGGCTGCAAAAAAACAACATTTCAAGACTTGGTACGAGGCAAATATCACAACAAAGAACTGCGTTTATGCGATCTGGCAGAAGAAAAACTGTCTGTACATCGGACGAACACTGAACGGCAAGGGACGTCCGACAGCTTATTTTGAGAAACACTGGTTCGGAAAAGCTACGCGAGTTGACGTTTTTGCATTCGATAGAAAGCGGGATGTGCCACGATTTGAATGTCTGCTCACTCACAGACATGACCCCTCTTATTCAAGAATGAAGCCGAGTTCGAAAAAATATTATTCGCGCTGTACGATTTGCGACGCCAGACATAGCGTCAAATCCCAGGTGAAGGCTTTTTTCCGCCTTAAATAGCACGCATCATTGCAGGGCAAATGGGGGCGAAATGAAACCGGCGACCGCCATTCCTGGGGGCATGGCCTGGGCCGTTGCATCGGCATTGCTGGGCCTGCAAATTGCGGTGTTGCATGCTTACGGCCAACCGTTTCTCGCGGCGAGCGGGCGGATAATGCTTTGGGTGAATGACCCTCTCAGTCCGGACACTTCGCAACAGCTCGCCGACTGGTACAGCTTCTCCCACATCATCCACGGTTTCATCTTTTACGGACTGCTCAAGCTCGCGGCTCCGCGGTTTTCGCTTGGCTCGCGCATCCTGATCGCCATGAGTGTGGAGGTCGGCTGGGAGCTTGTGGAGAACAGCCCCGCTGTCATCCGGCATTATCGCGAGCAGGCGCTGGCGGCCGGCTATGTGGGCGACAGCATCCTCAACTCCTTGTCCGACACGCTTATGATGTGCACCGGCTTTTTCATCGCATCGCGCCTCAGCGCCCGTTATGTCGTGGCACTTGCGATCGCATTCGAGTTATTCACGGCCAGCATGATACGCGACAACCTGACACTCAATGTGATCAACCTGATCGCGCCGGCGCAGTGGGGCCCTATAAGGGCCATTCACGATTGGCAGGCCGGCGCAACACACCAATCCCTGGAATTTACCGCGCCGGCAGCGCGACAGGCTGCCCGTTCCTGAGCCGCATCGCCTCGTCCAGCCTCACCAGCGTTACGCCGTGATCTTCGGCCAGCCATTTGGCCACAAGCTTCAATGTCACGTCATGGGGATGGGCGATGGCAATGGCGACGCCCTTGCGTCTGGCTGTGGCGGCCAGGATTTCAAGCTGCCTGCTCACGGCAGCCGGGCTGAGGTCGTCGTCCAGAAACACATCGCGGCCCGCCGTCATGACACCCACGGCGCGTGCGACGGCTTCCACCTGGCTGTCCGGGCCGGTGCGGGAATCGAGAAAGAAAATATGCCGTGCGCGAAGTGTCGCCATCACCGGCTGCAAACCCGCGCTGTCGGCGGTGAAGGCGCTGCCCTCGTGATTATTGATGCCGGCCAACCCCGCTACCCTCGAGAGATTCCAGCCCAGCCGCCGCGCGATCTCGTCGGCCGCCATGCCCGACTTGAGCGCCATCGGTCCGGGATCCTGTCCGCCCAGGGCCTGCATTGGCACATGGGCCAGAACCAGATGGCCGCCGTGTGCGGCCGCCTCCGACAGGAAAAGCGTGGTGTCGGCAAAAGGCAGGAAGGACAGCGCCACCTCTTTTGGCAGCGCCATGGCCTTGTCGGTGCCCGCGATATCCTCGCCCAGATCGTCGATGCAGATGGCGATCACCGGCTTGGCCTTGCCGGGCACGGCCGAAGGTCCACCGGCTCTAGCCTCCCGCATCCCCTGTGAGAGCCAGGCGGGCGGCGCGACTTGCCGAACCGGATAGAGCACCTGGGGCGTAAAGCGGCTTTCGGCCAGTCCGGTCTTCAGAAAATCCGGCAGCACGACCCTCTGAGCAACGCCATGGGCTTCGCTTGCAACGGCCGCCGTTCCCATGGCCGGCACTGCCGCATCCAGGAATTTGGGCAGGCCCGCCAGGGCCGCATTACCCCCGAGCATCACGCCAACACTAAACAGCACGGCGAAGGCGATTTCGGGCAAACGCCGCCGAATCAGGTCCATGACCCCAGTACCGCAAATCCGGCGCGAATCTGTCAATCTTGGAAAGCAGTCAGGGTTACGGGAGACGGGCGCGCCTAGTCCGCCGCCGCATGCGTTCCGCCGCCTGAGACGGCGCGCTTGCAAAGCCAGACCATTCCGATCAGCACCAGGCAGATCCAGCCCGATGCCCAGAAGATATCATTGGCTGCCTGCAGGTAGGCTTCGCCGGTGATGGTATGGCCGAGCGCGGCATCGGCCGACAGTGGCGACAGACCAAAACGATGAAGGTTCGTCACAGCCTGGGACAGTCCCGGCGAGAAGATAGTTGTCTGGTCTGTGATGCGCGACTGGTGCAGCGCCTCGCGCCGGTCCCACAAGGTGGTGACGACGGAAGCCGCAAATCCACCGGCGGTGATGCGGGCAAAATTAGACAGGCCAGAGGCAAGCGGAATGCGCTCGGGCGGGATGCCGTCGAGCAGGATGGTGATCATCGCCAGGAAGAAGGTTGCAAGGCCGATGCCCTGCACCAGAAGCGGCAGGGTGAAATCCAAAAAGCTCGCATCGTTGGTGAAGTTGGCGCGCATCAGATAGGAGACGCCAAAGGCGATGAAGGCCAACGTGGCGACAAGGCGGGCATCGATCTTGCTCAACAGCTTGGCCGAGGTCGGCGTCAGAAGCACGGCGATCACGCCGGCCGGCGCCGCTACCAGCCCGGCCCAGGTCGCCGTGTATCCAACCTGGGTTTGCAGCCACAGCGGCATCAGCAGATTGCAGGCGAAGAACACCGCATAGCCCAGGCAGAAGGCGAGCGTGCCCAGCGCGAAATTGCGCCGCTTGAACAGCGACAGGTCCACCACCGGATTCTTTTCGGTCAGCTCCCAGATCAGGAAGGCGACGAAGCCGATGGCGGTGACAAGCGATAGAACTACGATCTCGGTGGACGAAAACCAGTCCAGGTCCTTGCCCTGGTCCAGCATCACCTGCAGCGAGCCCACCCAAACGATCAGTAGCGCAAGCCCCACCGTGTCGATCGGCAGCTTGCGGGTCGGCGTCTCACGGTCCTTGAGATTCACCCAGGTCAGGAAGGTGACGATGATTCCCACCGGGACGTTGATTAGGAAAATCCAGCCCCAATGGTAATTGTCGGAGATATAGCCGCCCAGGATCGGGCCGCAGATCGGCGCGACCAGCGTGGTGATGGACCAGATGCCCAGCGCCGTGCCGCGCTTCCCAGGTGGGAAGATCGATATCAACAGCGCCTGGGAGCCCGGTATCATCGGGCCGGAAACCCCGCCCTGAAGTACCCGGAAGACGATCAGCGATGTCAGGCTCCAGGCGACGCCGCAGAGGAAGGAAGCGGCGGTGAATGCCAGCACCGAAAAGCAGAAGGTGCGCACCACGCCATAACGGGCCATCAGCCAGCCGGTGAGCGGCACGCCAATGCCGTTGGCGACCGCGAAGGCGGTGATCACCCAGGTGCCTTGGTCGGGCGACACACCAAGATTGCCGGCGATGGTGGGCAGCGAGACATTGGCGATGGTCGAATCCAGCACCTGCATGAAGGTGCCTGCCGCGAGCATCAGCGCGGTGATCGCGAGCTGACCGCCCTTGAGCGGCGCTTCAGCGGACACGCGCCGCCTCGCGGAAATTGGCGCCGTTCTCCCGCAGGATTGTGGCGATGAGCCGGTCGGCGACCGGGCCGCTATCTTCGCCGGTATCGGCGCGCGTGATGCCGGGGCCGACACTGGTGGTGACCAGCGGCCCGGATTCATCGCGCACATCGACATCCGCGGTGACACTCAGGCCCACGCGCAGGGGATGCTTCGCCAGCTCCTGGTGATCAAGGGCAACGCGAACCGGAACGCGCTGCACGATCTTGATCCAGTTGCCGGAGGCATTCTGCGACGGCAGGAGCGCAAAGGCAGAGCCGGAACCGGCGCCCACGCCCTCGATATGGCCGTGATAAGTGACGCTGCCGCCATAAATATCGGTCTTCACCGTAACCGGTTGGCCGACACGCATGCGGGCAAGCTGTACTTCCTTGAAATTGGCATCGACCCAGACCTCCGACAGCGGCACAACCGCCATCAGCGGCGTTCCGGCGGAAACCTGCTGGCCGGCCTGCACCGTGCGCTGGGCGACCACGCCGTCGAGCGGCGCCACGATACGCATATGGCCGAAGGTGATTGCGGCGGTTCGCAGCTGGGCTTCCGCCGACAGCACGTCGGGATTGTGGGCGATGTCGGTGCCCTCGATGGTAGCATCGGTCTGCTGCAAGCTGCCCGCAGCGGTGTTGAGCGCGGCCTGCGCCGAAGCCACGGCATCGCGGGCATGGGCCAGTTCCTCGCCCGACACCGACTGGGTGGCAAATGCCTTCTGGCGGCGGGAATAATCGTCCTGGGCTTCCGCCAGCGCCACGCGCGCCTGGTTCACCTGGGCCTGGCCGGAATCGGACTTGGAGAATTGCGCCTTCACATTGCGCACAGTGCGCGCAAGATTGGCTTCGGCCGCCTGCAAGTTCACCGTAGCGACCGTTGGATCCATTTCGATCAGCAGCTGTCCCTGGTGGACCGTCTGGGTGTTGTCGGCATGCAGCGCCAGCACCGTCGCATTTTCCTTCGAAGTGATGGTCACGACATTGCCGCCGACATAGGCATCGTCGGTGCTTTCGAAATAGCGGGCAACGAGCAGCCAGTAGACGCCATAGGCGATGGCGGCAACCAACACGATCACACCCAGGACGAGAAACCAGAAGCGGCGCTGCGAATTGGATTGGGCCTGAGTGGTATCAGTCATGGCGGACATCCTGTTTGGCAATTTCGGGACCGGCAGGAGGCTCGAAGCCGCCGCCGACCGTCAGAAGAAGCGTGATTCGCTGCTTGGCGCCCTCCGCCACCACGCCAGCCAGTTCCTGGCGGGCCTGGAGCAGTGTCGATTCCGCCGTCAGCATCGGAATCTGGGTGGCAAGTCCGCTGCGATAGCGTTCCCTGGCGATCTCATAGGCTCTGCTTGCGCTCTTGACCGCGTCTTCCTGGTGGGTGCGCTGGGCGGCCAGGCTTTTGACTTCGGTCATCGCGTCGGCGGTTTGCTTGATGGCATTGACCACCGTGCCATTGTAATCGGCGACCGAGGAATCCAGGTCGGCGGTGGCGTGGGCATATTGCGCCCTGAGCTTGCCCGCATCGAAGATCGGCAGATGCAAGGCAGGTCCTACGCCCATGGTGAAGGCATTGCCGGTGAACATGTTGGAAAGGCCGATGGACTGGAAGCCAATCAAGGCCGCCAGATTGATGTCGGGATAGAAATCAGCATGCGCCGCCTCGCGATTCTGGATCGCGGCTTCCACCCGCGCCTTGGCCGCAAGTATGTCGGGGCGGCGCGCCAGAAGGTCAGCGGGCAGTTTGTCCGGCAAGGGCAGCGCGACATCGAGATTGGGCGTGGGCCGGTTGATGGTTGCGTAAAGCGCCGCCCCCTGCCCCGCCAGCGCGGCGATGGCGTGGATATCCACTTCGCGCGCCGCGGCATAGCGCAGCTGGTCGGCCTTGGCGATGGAGAGCAGCGACTTGGCCTGCTCCAAGGCGCTGGCATTTTCCAGGCCGGCATCGAAGCGGCCCTGAGTGATGTTCAATATTTCGCTGCGTTCGGCCACCGTCGCGTCGGCGATGTCGCCGTTCTGGAAGTTGAGCAGCAGATCCACATAGGCTTGGGCGAATGCGCCCGACAGCGCCAGATGGGCGGCCTCTGTATCAAGCGCCGCAGCCTCCGCGGTCGAGCGCGCCTTGGCGATCAGGTCGGCCTGCTTGCCCCAGAAGTCCAGGTCCCAGCTCAGATTGGCGGTAAGCGAGCCATACCAGCGATACGACCCGCCGAAAGGTGGCGGAATGACATAATCCTTGCTGAACAGCACGCGCTGCTCGCTTCCGTCGAGCGTCACTTGCGGCCTGTCCTCGGCGCGGTTGACGGCGAGTTCAGCTTCGGCCGCACGCAAGCGCGCGAGTGCCCCTTGAAGCGTGGGATTGTTGGCGATCACAAGGCCGGCCAGCCGGTCGATCTGCGGATCCTTGAAGGCCATCCACCACTCCCGCGGATAACGCGGCGCGGAATCGCCCGTCAGACCCAACGCCGGTTGTTCGACTTTCGCGACCTGGGGCGTGGTCGGCGGCGCATCCACGCAGGCTGAAAGCATCAGCGCAGACATCAGTGCCAAGGGTTTTCTCAT